>CAWJTI010000024.1:0-241766 GCA_963845765.1 uncultured Chloroflexia bacterium | reverse complement strand
CACGGCCCATGCGACCTACAACGACTGCATCGAGCGGGTCGCCCGCTTCGGCGTGGATTGCGTGGAGCACGGTGGCAGCATGAGCGACGAGACGATCCAACTGCTGCTCGACAAGCAGATTCCAATCGTCACCACCTTCCGCCCCCATCCTGATGCAGGCCAGCCCGAACTGGCCCGCCAGTTCAACATCCCCGAGTGGAAGATCGAAGAGCGGCAGCGGGCCGTGGCCCAGCGCAGCCGCTACAAGGGGCTGGTCAACGCGGCCAGGGCGGGGGTCAAGATCGGCTTTGGGACCGACGCGGGCAGCCCGGTGGTCAGGCACCGCGTCGTCACGCCGGAACTGAAGTTCATGGTGCAACTTGGGGTCGTGGATGACAACTACGGGGCCCTTCGTAGCGCGACCAGCGTGGCGGCCCAGATCAACCGCCTGGAAGAAAAGCTTGGCACCCTGAAGGCCGGCAACGTGGCGGATGTCGTCGTGGTCGAGGGGAACCCTCTCGATGATCTGGATGCGCTCAGTCAGGTCCGAATGACCTTTCTGGCTGGCAAGCGGATGGTATAGGAGGAAACGATGAGTGACTCACCCCTGTTGGCTGCGCTAGCGGAGCGCATCCAGGAAAACGATGTGTCCTTCCGCACGAAGATGCTGGAAATCGCGGCGGGGCTCACCGACGTGATCGCGATGGGGCGCGGGGACCCGGATTTTCAGACACCCGGCTTTTATCGCCGACGCGGCCAGGCAGCCATTGACGCCAATCAGCACCACTACACCCACCCCACCGGGCTGCCCCAACTGCGCGCGGCGATTGCGGAAAAGCTGCGACTTGAGAACGACCTCGACTATAGCAAGGACGAGATCGTGGTGACGGCGGGCGCGCAGGAAGCGCTGATGCTCTGCATCCTGGCGCTCGTCAACCCAGGGGACGAGGTGCTGTTGCCCTCGCCCCGCTTCACCACCTACGACACGGCGGTACGCATGTGCGGTGGCGTGCCCGTGCCGGTGCCCACCTACGAGGAAGACGACTTTGCGCTGATGCCTGCCGAGCTGGAAAAGCGCATCACCGACCGGACCAAGGTGCTGGTGCTCGTCACGCCGAACAACCCCACGGGGGCGGTCACGCCCCCCGCGGTGGTCCGGGAGATAGCCGAGCTGGCCAAGCGCTACAACCTGATCGTGCTGAGCGACGAGATCTACGAGAAGCTGATCTACGAGGGCTCCGAGCATCTCTCGATCGGCAGCCTGCCCGGCATGAAGGAGCGCACCATCACGCTCAACGGTTTCTCGAAAGCCTATGCGATGACGGGGTGGCGCGTTGGCTGACCTGGCGGCCCCCGCGCCCTTCCGTGGCCTCGTCACCGAGCCTCGCCACACGCTCAGCATCAACGCCTGCACCCCCTCCCGTTTGCGGCGCTTGCGGCGCTGACTGGCCCGCAGGATGCGGTGGAGGCGATGCGCCAGGCCTACGACGAGCGGCGCAAGTTTTTGATGGAAGCGCTCGACCGGATGGGGCTGAGCTACGGCCACCCCGGCGGCGCCTTCTACCTCTATGCGAACGTTCTTCGAGCACGGGCATGGGCGCGCCGGAGTTCTGCGAGACGCTCCTGCGCGAGGGGCGAGCGATGATCTTCCCCGGTACCCTCTTCGGGGACGAGGATGAGCGCTACATCCGTATCGGCTACGTGCAGCCCCTGGAGCAGATCCAGGAGGCAGTAGCACGCATGGAGCAGGTCATCGCCGCCCATCGCGTACCGGCCTGATTTGTACCAAAAGGAACCATTGTGAGCGATTCGAGTTACCTAACTGGTGTCTACAATATAACGCCGACCCCCTTCATCCCGACGGCTCGCTCGACGAGCCGAGCCTGCGCAAGCTGACCGATTTCACCCTCGCGCAGGGGGTCAACGGTATGACGATTCTTGGCGTGCTGGGCGAGGCGGGTAAGCTTCTGGATGCCGAGCGCGACACGGTCGTGGAAATTGTGGTCGAGGCGGCCAGGGGCGGCTCCCAATCTGCTCGGGGACAAGCCACGCCGCGACCTACCCGTGCGTGACCTACAGCCGTCGCGCGGAGGCGTTGGGGGCCAAAGCCATCATGGTGGCCCCCCCGAAGCTGGCAAGGCCGAACAACGAGGCGCTGCGCCGCCACTATCTGAGCGTGGCCGAGGCGGTGAGCATTCCAGTCGTGGTGCAGGATCACCCGACCAGCAGCGGCGTGCCCATGAGCGTCGAGTTCATCGCGGCCCTGGCAGAGGAGTGCCCCCAGTGCCGCTACTTGAAACTGGAGGACGCAGCCTTCCCCCCCAAGGTGAGCAAGGTGCTCGCGGCCAACCCCCAAATTCAGGTGTTTGGGGGGTTGGGGGGGATCATGTTTCTGGAGGAGTTGCGTCACGGAGCCGTTGGCACCATGACCGGCTTCGCTTTCCCAGAAATTCTCGTCGCGATTTACGAGGCATTTCAGCGCGGTGACAAAGAGGGGGCGGCGGAAACCTTTTATCGCTACCTCCCGCTGATCCGCTTCGAAAACCAGCCTGGGATCAACCTCGCCCTTCGCAAAGAGGTGTATGCGCTCCGTGGCGTGATTGCCTCCCCTCGCGTGCGGGAACCGTACGCACGGGTGGATGCGGGCACCCTGGACGATCTCAGGGACATTCTGACTCGACTCAACTTGGCGGAGGTGGCTTGATATGCAACTAGGTCTGAAAGGTAAACGGGCATTGGTCATGGCGGCCAGCCGCGGGCTGGGCTTTGCCTGCGCGATGGGGCTGGCGGAGGAAGGCTGCGACCTGCTGATCTGCAGCCGCGATCAGGCGCACATTGACGGGGCGGCCGAGCAGATCCGCCAGGCAACCGGCGTCCGTGTCTACGGCGTTACCTGCGATGTGAGTCAGGAAGCGTCGGTAGCAGGGCTCGTTGCGACGGCAGTTGAAAAGTTGGGGGGGCTGGACATCCTTATCCATAATGCGGGCGGCCCCCCTTCGGGCGGCTTTCAGGCTGTGACCGTCGAGCAGTGGTATCAGGCGTTCGATCAGAATCTGATGAGCTTTGTCTGGGCGGTGCAGGCGGCGGTGCCGAGATGCGGCGGAGCGGATACGGGCGCATCCTGGCCATCGCCTCCTCCTCCATCAAGCAGCCCATCCCGAATCTTGTGCTCTCCAATGCCACCCGCACGGGCGTGCTCGGGGTGGCCAAGACGCTCGCTCGCGAGTTAGCGCCGGACGGGATTCTGGTGAATGTTATAGCACCAGGGCGGATCGCCACGGAGCGGATTGACGAGTTGGATGAGGCGCAGGCCAAGCGAAGCGGCCGCACGGCCGAAGAGGTGCGGCAGGGATCGGTTGCGACGATCCCGCTGGGTCGCTTGGGCAAACCGGAAGAGCTAGCCAATCTTGCCGTCTTTCTTGCCTCCGAGGCGGCTAGCTACATCACGGGCACCGCAACCCTTGTTGATGGCGGGAAGAGCGACGCCCTGTAGCGAGCGAGGGCCTCTCTGAAACGGGGTGAAAAAGAAAGGGTGCGATGGACGAGACAATGGACGCTCGAAAGCCAGCACGGACGACAGCAAGACAGCCCGAAAAACGCGCTATGCCTGCGCCCCAAAGCTCGCCCCTGGCCGCCCCTGCCGCCCGAGGGCAGCCCATGGCCCCGCCCCCTATCAAGGAATCCACCTGGCACGAGTTGCTGCAATGGTTGATCTGGGATTGAGCCACCCGTTGTCTGCCACAGTGCGTTCTAGCCTCATTTGCTTCGTCATGGCCCCTGCCCTTTATAGGTCGGGGCCATTGAACTATCCCTACCCAAAAAGCGATGGATAACCATGCTTGACACTGGACCCCTAGTGAGCACTTTCTCGATTGTCGGCTACGATCCCCAGGAGCGCGCCTGGGGCATCGCGATTGCCTCGCGCTTTCTGGCGGTGGGCGCGCAGACCTGCTGGGGTGAGGGCACTACGGGCGTGCTGGTGATCCAGGCGTACCTGAACGCTCAAAATGGGGTGCAGGGGGTGGAGCTCCTCCGCGAGGGGCACAGTGCCTCGCAGGTGATCGAGCGGCTGATGGCGGCGGACCCGCATCACGAGTTGCGCCAGATGGCTGTTATTGATCGTAGCGGTCGGGTGGCGGCCTATACTGGTGAGGGATGCGCGCCCTGGGCCGGGCATATCATGGGGACCCATTGCACGGCGCAGGGCAACATGCTGCTGAGTGGGGAAGGGTGCCAGGCCATGGTTGAACACTTCACCCAGAGCCAGGGCCCGCTCGCGCGCCGCCTCGTAGACGCCCTGGCAATCGGGGACGCAGTCGGCGGGGACAGTCGGGGTCGGCAGGCGGCGGCGCTTCGGGTGGTGCGCCCCAGGGAAGAGACGCCGTTTGATGTCTTCAACGAGCCGACGATTGACCTGCGGGTTGACGACCACGCCAACCCCTTTGCCGAGCTCTCGCGCCTGCTTGATTTGTACGAATTGTTGTATTACCCGACAACCCCTGCCGAGCGCCTGCCCCTCAATGCGTCATCGGTGCGCCGCCTGCAAACGCTGTTGACCCACCGCGGCTACTACACAGGCGCACCCACGGGCGTTCTGGATGACCCCACGCGCGAGGCCATGAAGCGCCTTGGGCGAATGGAAAATTTTCACAGGCGCTTGCCCCTCGATGCGGCATGGCTCGACCGTCGCCTGTTGGAGCATCTGGAAGCTACCCTCTTCTGATAGCTCTCACGTCCCTGCAAGGGTCGTGCGGCGCAGAAGCTGTGCGTTGAGGGCGACGATGATCGTCGAGAGGGACATGAGCAAGGCACCCATCGCGGGCCAGTTGGCGGTAGTGCCCCTATCCCACCACCCCCTTCGAGCGTACTACCAAACTCGTACTTGAGTCAATGAGACATCTTCCCAGACCCCGATGCCACCCCATGGCCTTGCATATACCAAGTTGGGTTGGTACCCGTGCATGAGGACCCTCGGCGTGATGTAAGGTCCGCCCCTACCCCTTTGCTTTTTGCATCGGTGGGAGGCACAACCAGCACGCCGAATCAGTATCACTCCCCTCCTCGTATATTTATGACCACGCCTCAACCATTTACGGCAAGAGGCGGTTTGCGATATACTGGGGCAACAGCTCAAACCCTCGCCCTGAAGCAGGATGTTGCACATGAACGCCTATGAGCACTTTGTAGAAAGTATCCAGCACTTTGCCGCCCAGGAATTTGCCGATGCGTTGATGTCCGCGTGGCGCGCCCAAAAAAGCGCACCGGACGAGCTGCTGTACGCCGATGCGGCACGCTACCTGGAAAAGTTGCAGGAGCGCAAACGCTCTCAGAGCCTTTATTCGGAGCCTGACGCCTTTTCGGCGTTTGTGAGCAGCGGCAGCAACCTGCCCCTTTATGACAACGCGCGCGCCCTGCTTTTAGAACGGTTGCGCGCCCTGCACCCCCAAAGCCTGCTCGACATCGGCAGCGGCGAGGGGACCACCATCGTGCCGGTGCTCAGCCAGTTGGACGAGCAGCCCGCGCTCACCCTGTGCGAGCCGTCGGTGGCGCTGCTGGATCGTGCGCTCGATTTTGCGTGGGATTGTGGCCTGCGCCCCGAGGCGTACCCCTACCCCATCGAGGACATGCTCCCCCACACAACCGATCAGTGGGAGGTTGCCATCGCGACATGGAGCCTGCACAACCTGCCACGCCGCGTGCGCGGCAAGGTGCTCAGCCAGTTGAGCGAGCGCGTGACCCACCTCCTGCTAGCGGAGTTCGACGACCTGAGCGCGCAGGGGGAGGGGCCGCTTGCCCCAGAGCGCATCCGCTACATCCACGACCGCTACCAGCGCGGCGTGCAGGAGTACGCGGGCGAGGAGGGGCGGCGCGTGCGCCACGACTTCCTGATGCCGGTGCTGTACGGCTACTTTGCCCGCGATGGCAAGCGCAGCACCTACGAGCAGCCGATCGCGGGCTGGGAAACAGATTTGCACGATGCGGGCTTTGCCATCGAGCGCCGCACGCTCATCTGCCCCTACTGGTGGGCCGATGCCTACCTGCTGGAGGCGAGCCGCCGCGCCTAGCGCCGCGCCGGTCCTACTGCGTTTTTTTGGCTTCGAGCGCCTTAAGGGCCTGCTCGCTCTTGAAAAGGCGGGTGAAAATAAAGTAGATGACGAACGCGATGATGATAAAGTCGAGCGTCGCACCCAGAAAGTGACCGATCAGCAACTCCCCCTCGCCTGGCAACTCCAGCACAAACTCCCGCCACGAGCCGCCGGGCAGAAGCACGCCGATGAGCGGCATCATGATGTCACTCACCAGGGCGCTCACCCACTCGTTGAGCTTGCCGCCGATGATGACCGCCACGGCGAGGCCCACGATGCCCCATTCCTTTAAAAACTCCAGAAAGTCCTCAAACATCTTCGGCTTGCCTCCATAGCTGGTTTATCGCGCGTCCCCTCTCCTGCAAGTCTCGGCTATGCGTTGCGGTGGTACACGCGGCTTTTCTACGAAGGGTAGAGGGTAGGGAGTTTGAAAGGGTTGTCAAACCGTTTCCCACCTGTGGCAAGTCCAAGTCCGGTTCCAGCCGCGCCCTACCGCAGAGGCACCCAACTTGCTAGCCCCTAGGGATATCTACCAGGAGGGCGCGCCACCAAGTCGAGCGCCACATGATGGAGGAAGCGTCAAAAGTCGTTTTCCACCGCAACAGGAGACACCATGCCCACCGATGCTGTGCCCCAGTCACCCGAAGAATACCCGGCGGCCGTGCGCGAGGAGTTGGAGCAGGACGAGATCACCCACGAGGGCGAGGCGCGCGAGGCAGGGGACGAGCCGATGAGCAGCCACCTCGGCGCTACCGAGATGGAGCCAACCCCCGTCACCCCGCCCATGGATGGCCCCTCCCAGGTCACGCAGGGCACGCTGGACGATGTAGATATCGATCCACGCGAGGAGTTGCACGGCGGGTAAGCCGCCCGCGTAGCGCCCGGCCCCTGCCACGCCGCAAACCGTGGCAGGGCTCACAAAAAAGGCTTGCCGCGCGTGGGGGCAGGTGGTATACTTTCGCCTTGTGCAATGCGGCACTGGGGTCCTGTGAGGGCTAGATGAAAGCAGACTATACGGGTGTGAGCCTGGCGCGACACCCTAACAAAGTGCCCTCGGCTAGAACACGAACGAGGTCGGTCGCTGAAGGGTGTCCGGCTTTTTTTTGTTCTACCCGCCCTAACGCTGCGGCATGCACGCTACCGCGCACCCTTTCTGACCAGCCTGTGGCCTTCTGGCAACGCAGAAGCCACCCATTATTGCGATTTGTGACGCCACCGCTCGCCGTCACAACAAAGGAGGAACTCCGCATGAGCGTGATTGACGTTCAAAGCGATCCGCAGCTCCGCACCCAGGACGAGGTCGTCAACGACTTTGCGCTCGTTGTCGCCACCGTCAACGGCACGGGGAGCCAGACCGCGAACCTCGCTATTATCCGTGCCCTCTTCCAGATGGGGCTCCCCATCACCGGAAAGAACCTCTTCCCCTCTAACATCGCGGGCCTTCCCACCTGGTACACCATCCGCGTGTCCGAGCAGGGCTACACCGCGCGCCGCGAAAAAACCGAGATTCTGGTTGCCTTCAACGAGAAGACCCAGAAAGAGGATGTGGCGGCCCTGCCCGCAGGGGGGGTTTGCATCTATCCTCTGGATTGGAGCAATTTCGAGGAGTCGCGCGACGACATCGTTTACTATGCGATCCCCGTCAAGGAGTTCGTCAAGGCGTCGGAGGCCCCCTTCAACCTGCGCGACTACGTGGCGAACATGACCTATGTCGGCGCGCTCGGCTTCCTGCTCGGCATCGAGCGTGAGGAGATCGAGGCCGCGCTGCTAACCGTCACTTTGGCGGCAAGCCGAAGCCGGTCGCCCTGAACATGGGCGTGGTCGACATGGCATCCGAGTGGGCGCAGGAAAACCTCGCCAAGCGCGACCCCTTCCGCGTCGAGCGGCGCAACCTGACCGAGGGGCTGATGCTGATCGACGGCAACACCGCCGGCGCGCTCGGCTCCATCTTCGGCGGCGTCACCGTCGTCGGCGTGGTACCCGATCACCCCCGCCACCTCCTTCGCCGACGCGCTGAACGAGTGGCTCCCGAAGCTTCGCCCGACCGAGGAGGGCAAGACACACCTACGCCATCGTCCAGGCCGAAGACGAACTGGCCGCGATTGGCATGGTGGTCGGCGCGGGCTGGGCGGGCGCGCGCGCGCTGACCAGCACCTCCGGCCCGGGCATCTCGCTCATGGCCGAGTTTGCCGGGCCTCGCCTACTTCGCCGAGATCCCCGTCGGTCATCTGGGATATCCAGCGCATGGGGCCGAGCACCGGCCTGCCCACCCGCGTCTCGCAGGGCGACATCCTGTCCGCCTACACCCTCAGCCACGGCGACACCAAGCAGGTCGTGCTCTTCCCTGCCACGATGCAAGGAGTGCTTCGAGTTCGGCTAGACGGCGTTCGACCTGGCCGAGCAGCTTCAAACCCTGGTGCTCGTCCTCTCCGACCTGGACCTGGGCATGAACCAGTGGATGACCGAGCCCTTCGACTACCCGACCGAGCCGCTGGAGCGCGGCAAGGTGCTCTCGACGGAAGGCCTGGGCGCTGATCGCGCAGGATGGGCGCTGGGGCCGCTACCACGATGTGGACGGCGACGGCATCGGCTACCGCACCCTGCCCGGCACCGAGCACCCGCTGGCCGCCTACTTCGCGCGCGGCACGGGCCACAACGAATGGGCAGTCTATTCCGAGCGCCCCGACGACTGGGAGCAGAACATGGAGCGGCTGAGCCGCAAGCTCGAGACGGCGCGCACCCTGGTCCCCGCGCCCATCGTCGACGAGGCGGAGGGCGCGACGGTCGCCTTCATCGTCGCTCGGCTCGACCGATCCCGCCGTCCAGGAGGCCCGCGACCGGTTGGCGCGCGCAGGGCGTCAGCGAGCAGCTACCTGCGCGTGCGTGCCCTGCCCTTCACGCCCGAGGTGCGCGCCTTCGCGGAGCGACTACGAGCGCGTCTACGTGGTCGAACTGAACAGCGATGCGCAGCTGTGCCAGCTGCTCCAACATGGACTATCCCGGACTTGGCAACCCGCTTCCGCCCGCTGAACCACAACGACGGCCTGCCGCTGACGGCGCGGTGGATCGTCGAGGCGTCCGCAGCGCAGGTAACGTCGGCTAGATTTCAGAATGAGATGGCCACGGCAGACATGAACATCCATCGTCAGCGCGCCATCGCTTACCTACAAGGAGTGATCATGGCACGTAACAACCAATTGATCGGCCTGGAGCGGACCGACTACAAGGGCAACCCGTCCACGCTCTGCCAGGGCTGCGGCCACGACTCGATCTCGGCGGGCATCATCATGGCCGCCTTCGAGATGTCGCTGCCGCCCCACCAGCGTGATCAAGATGAGCGGCATCGGCTGCTCGTCCAAGAGCCCGGCCTACTTTATGAACCGCTCGCACGGCTTCAACTCGGTCCATGGGCGCATGCCCTCGGTGACCACCGGCGCGACTGATGGCCAACCGCACGCTGCAGGCGATTGCCGTCATCGGCGACGGCGATACCGGCTCGATCGGCCTCGGCCAGTTCAAGCACATCGTGCGCCGCAACGTGCGCATGGTCTACATCATCGAGAACAACGGCGTGTACGGGCTGACCAAGGGCCAGTTTTCCGCCACCGCCGACATGGACCAGAAGCTGAAGTACGCGGGCACCAACGAGTTCCTGCCGCTCGACCTGTGCATGGAGGCCACTCGTCGCCGACTGCGGCTTTGTGGCCCGCTCCTTCGCGGGCGATGCCAAGCAGGTGCGCGCCCTGCTCAAGGCGGCGCTGAGCTACGAGGGCACGGCCGTGCTCGACATCATCAGCCCCTGCGTCACCTTCAACAACCACCCGGAAAGCACCAAGTCGCTACCCCTACGGCAAGGAGCACGAGCAGCCGCATCCACGACATTCACTTTGTGCCCAGCTTCGAAGAGATCACGGTCGAGTACGAGCCGGGCAGTACCACCGAGGTGCAGATGCACGACGGCTCGACGATCCTGCTCGCAAAAGCTGGATGAGGCGTACGACCCCACCGACCGCTTTGCGGCGATCCGCCTGCTGAACGAGGCCAAGTACAACCAGAAGCTCGTCACGGGGCTTACTCTACTTCGACGAGTCGCGGCAGACGCTCAACGCCCTGCTCGACACTGTCGAGGAGCCGCTGGCCTCGCTCGCCGAGGAGCAGTTGGTCCCCTCGCGCGCCAAGTTTGACGAGATGCTCAGCGAGTTTATGTAAACCCGGGACCAAGCGGTAAACGGCGGCAGGCGGCAAACGGATGGCAGGCGGCAGGCGGCAGGCAGTCAGAGCGACAGGCATCATGAAGTCTAAGAAGACCCCGCCCTGAAGCTCCCTAACGCCATCAAGCTTCGTTCCTCGATAGATAAAAAGACCCGCAAGGCTGTTGTGCCTGCGGGTCTTTTTGATGGGTGAAGTGCGGGTAGTGCCAAGTGCCCTAACCAAGAACAGACTGGACACCTATAAGCGCTAAACTCTTCGTTGCCGTTCGTACTGCCTGCTGCCGCCTGCCATTCGTTTGCCGCCTTACCCACTTCGTGGGAACCCACTGCTGCCTGCCATCCGTTTGCTGCCTGCCACCTTACCCACTTCGTGGGAACCCACTGCTGCCTGCTGTCGTTGGCCGCCTGCCGCCTTACCCACTTCGTGGGAACCCACTGCTGCCTGCCATCCGTTTGCTGCCTGCCGCCTTACCCGCTTCCTGCCCACTGCTGCCGCTCTGCCGCCTGCCGCCTGCTGCCTGCCATCCGTTTGCCGCCTGCCTGCGCCTGCTGCCTGCCGCCGTTCGTTCTTCAGCGTACCGTCACGCTCCCCTGCCCTACGAACTCATCGTTGACGAAGAACCAGACCACCCACTGCCCCGCTCCCTTGCGCGGCTGATGGAGGAGCAGGTTGCTCCACAGCTGCCCGGTGGCGACCCCGCGCCACTCGGCGGGCGGCGACGCGTAGCGCTCGTTGCCCACGACCAGCACCTGCTGCACCTTGTCGCCCCAGTGCAAGCCGCTGAAATCGCAGCGCATCCAGAGCGCCTCTGCCATGATAGGCAGAGGCGCGGCGCTGAACGCGCCTGGCCCTGCCGCATTGCCGGTCGCGAAGCGGCAGTTGCCGAAGGTCGGTCCCTGTGTCCCCGGATCGAGCAGGGTTGACGCGGGCACCCACCCACTGCCAACCCCGTCCAGATTCTCGACGAGATACCAGGTTGACCCGCACGCCGTCGCGCGGCTCAGGGTGCGAACCAGGGTTCCGGCGGGCACCGTGAAGCGCTTCGTACCGCATGGGATGTCGCGCACGTCCACCACCCCATCGGGGGCTATCACAACCTTCGTCTTGCGGAAGACATCCTCCTTTTCTTCCTCTTCAGGGAGCACCGTCGGCGTTACAAGGGGCACAAGCACCCCGTTGGCCGCGACGGAGGCCCCGCCGACGCTCATCAGAAGAAAAAGGAGGACGGTAAAAAAGAGCGACCATGCCAGGACAGTTACAACTTTTTGGCTCTGCTTGTTCATCCCGCGCCTCTCTGGTTAAGGGGATCGCACAAACGGCGGCGAAGCGAACGACGGTGGTTGAGGGGAGCTTACTTAGGTAGGCTCAGTATACCTGATAGCTGCGACAGATATTGACGCAGCGTGGATAGGGTAGATTCTCAAGGTGGCGTCGTAGCGGCTCTCGCACGGATGAACAAGTAGCTATCGGGTTGAGAGTAGAGCTACAACGCCTCCCGTATGGTTATATCTTCGGAGATCATGGTGGAGTCGGTCCTGTAGAAGTGAGTGTTGATCAGTAACGGCAGTATAACAGAGGTTTCTTGCAAGTGCAAGGGGGTTTTGTTGATGAACGTTGATTGCCTGGGGATTAACTGAGGGATTCAAGGGAACTTCGTGGGTGGCGGCGCTTTCTGCAAGCGCTCTACGCGCCCTGAGCGCAGCAGGTTGTGCCACATCTCAAAAGTGACGCGCAGCCTACACAGAGTGCGCCCAAACAAAAAGAGGCAACGCAAGGTTGCCTCTTTTGCTCGCAAAAGGACGAGTATCAGTCGCGGAACTGCTCGTTCGCGTAGGGGGCGAAGAGCGGGATGAGCTTGAGGCGCTGGTATTTGCCGGTGCTCGTCACCGGAATCTCCTCGCCGAAGACCACAACTTTGGGGCTCTTGGAAAAGGGCAAACGTTCGCGCGCGCGGCGCATGATCTCGTCCGGGCCGAGCTCCGCCCCCTCCTCCAGCACGATGTAGGCACCGACCTCCTCCCCATAGTACTTGTTGGGGAAAGCCGACCGCGAGCCCCACCCGCACCCCTGGGATGGCGGTCAGCACCTCGTCGATCTCGAAGGTGGAGTAATTAACCCCGCCGCGAATAATTAGCTCCTTAAGGCGACCGGTGATGAAGAAGTAGGGTCGCCCCTGCTCGTCCTCCACCATGAAGCCCTCGTCGCCGGAGCGGAACCAGCCGTGCTTGAAGGTGCTCTCGTTGGCGTCGGGGCGGCGGAAGTAGCCCTGCATCACGTTGTGGCCGCGCACCACGATCTCCCCCTTGTTGCTCGGGGCCGGGCGGTAGCGGCGTTGCCCTCTGCGTCGTGGATCGCCATCTCGTTTGGCTCGATGGGGATACCGATGGAAGGGTAGCCAAAGTCGCGCATCCAGTGGGCGTGCGCGCTCGCGTCTTCATGGATCGGCAGGAAGCAGGAGTAGCAGGTGGTCTCGGAGAGGCCGTAGCCGTGGATAATCGGGATACCAAAGGTCTCCTCGAACGCCCGACCAAGCTGCACGGTGAGCGGCCCCGCGCCGCAAACGAAGTGGCGGAAGCGCGACAGATCGTACTCGGCAAAATCGCCCTGCGCCTGCTCGCGATCCAGCAGGTAGGCGAGCAGGGTCGGGACGACGCTCACCACCTGGATGCCCTCCGCCGCCGCGCGCTGCCAGAACCAGCGGGGGCTAAAGGCGCGGTTCAGCACCGTGCTGCCGCCGAAGAGCATGGGGGTCAGCAGGGTGACGACGATGCCGTTCACGTGGTGGATCGGCAGCACGCACATGGTCCGCTGGTCGGGGGTGAACTCGTGCCATTGCAGGATGCCGCGCGCGTCCACCAGCAGGTTGTACTGGTTGAGCATCACCCCCTTGGGCGCGCCGGTCGTGCCGGAGGTGTAGACGATCAGCGCCTCCTGCGTGTTGGCGACCGGCTCTGGCGGGACGAACTCGCCCTCGAACGAGGCCACCTCGCCCTGAAGGTAGCGATCCGCCCCTGACCGCCTTTCCGCGCCACCCACCTGAACGATGCTGCCCAGCGTCGGCACCTGCTCGCGCAGGGCGGCGATGCGCGGCAGGTAGTCGGGGCGCACGAAGGCCACCTTGCACTCCGCGTTGTGCATGATAAAGGCGATGCGGGGCTCGTCCTCCCCCACGTTGACCGGCACCACCGTCAAGCCGAGCGACCAGGCAGCAAAGTAGAGGATCAGCGTCTCGGCGTGGTTGTGCGCCACCGTCGCGATGCGCTCCCCGCGCCGCAGGCCAAGCGCCTCTGCCATGTAGCGAGCCGTGCGGTGAACCTCGTCACGAAAGCGCGCGTAGGTGTAGCGGCTTCGCTCGTCGTTCTCATCATAATAAATCAGGTAGTCCTTGTCAGGATACGACGCCGCCCGCTCGTTCAGCAGGTCGCCAAGGGTCCCCGCAAAGCCAAGTTGGTCCTCTGGGGGTCGTCCCTGGTACACTTGTGCCTGATGAAGCTTCGCCGCCGTCGCGGCGTCCATGTGCTCGTCCATCTTGCCCTCCTCATTGAGCCAGCACTTTTCCGTAGCGTAGCGAGGAGCGCAGGAATTGGCAAACGCCCACCCCAAAACGTGGGGCAACTCGGCGGCAACAGAGTTGCTGTGAGAGTTGCAGAGTTCAGAGTTCAGAGTTGAGAGTTCAGAGTTCAGAGTTCAGAGTTCAGAGTTCGAGTAGTTCAGACATAGTGCCCCTTTGGTATTTCAGATTTCGGATTGAGTCACCCGGTATAACGAAAATGTTTTGTCCATATCCGTCGTCCGTCCTTCGTCCTCCGTCGTCCGTCGTCGGTCGTCGGTCGTCGGTCGTCGGTCGTCCGTCGTCCGTCCACCGTCGTCTCCATTCTCCAGCGAGGTGTCATGCCAGACGTTATCTTGAAAGCAAAGCGCGAGCATTCGGTGCAGAACCGCCATCCCTGGCTCTTTTCCGGTGCCATCGCGAAGGCAGAAGCGGAGCCGGGCGAGATCGTGGCGGTGCGCGCGGCGCAGGGCAAGCTGCTCGGCTGGGGCTACTACAACGCGCACTCGCAGATTCAGGTGCGGATGCTCCGCTGGGGCGACGTGCCACCGGACGAGGGGTGGTGGCGGGAACAGATCGAGCGCGCGGTGGCCCTGCGCGCCCCGACCTGGAACCCCAATCTCACCACGGCGCTGCGCCTGATCAACGCGGAAAGCGATGGGCTGCCGGGCCTGGTCGTGGATCGCTACGGGGAGTGGCTCGTGTTGCAGGCACTGACCCTCGGCATCGAGCAGCGCAAAGGGTGGCTGGCCGAGCTGCTCCTCGAAATCACAGGGGCGCGGGGCGTGTGGGAGCGCTCCGACGAGCCGGTGCGCAAGCTAGAAGGGCTCCCCGAAACGGCGGGGCCGCTCGCGGGCGAGACGCCACCCGGCACGACCGAGGTGCTGGAAAACGGGGTGCGCTTCCTCGTCAACTTCGAGTCGGGGCACAAAACCGGCTTCTACCTCGACCAGCGGGACAACCGCGCACTGCTCGGCGCGCTCGCGGCGGGGAAAACGGTGCTCAACTGCTTCGCCTACACCGGCGCGTTCTCGATCTACGCGGCGGTCGGCGGGGCCACGCACACGACGAGCGTGGACACGAGCCAGCCCGCGCTGGAAGTAGCCGTGCAAAACTTCGAGCGCAACGGGCTGGACCCCGAGGCACACGAGTTTATCGTCGCGAACGTCTTTCAACTGCTGCGCGACTATCAGGAAGAGGGACGCACCTTCGACCTGATCGTGCTCGACCCGCCCAAGTTCGCGCACAGCCAGCGCGACGTCCAGCCCGCCTGTCGCGGCTACAAGGACATCAACCTGCACGCGCTCCAACTGTTGAAGCCCGGCGGCCTGCTCTTCACCTTTTCCTGCTCCGGCCTTGTTTCCGCCGACCTGTTCCAAAAGGTGCTGTTCGGCGCAGCGCTGGACGCGGGGGTAGACGCGCAGCTGATCCGCCCGCTCTCCCAGGCGAGCGACCACCCCACCCTCCTCACCTTCCCCGAGGGGGCCTACCTGAAAGGCTTCCTGGTGCGCCGCATGTAGCCGCGTGATTTTACCTTTCCACGCTGCCGTATATGCTTGGTAAAAAGATATTGGGTATTGGATATTGGATAGAAACGCTAATACGTCTGTAACAATCCCTAACCCCTAACCCCCAACCCCCAACCCCCAACCCTTAATACCTAATATCCCTCAGAGGAACGATGGCAAAGGACGAGCATTTCACCCACGACACCTATCTGTCCCCCTTTACCTGGCGCTACGGCACGGAGGCGATGCGCCGCATCTGGAGCGAGTCGCACAAGCGCTGGCTGTGGCGGCACATCTGGGTAGCCCTGGCCGAGGCGCAGGAAGAGGCAGGGCTGGTCAGCCAGGAGCAGGTGGCCGACCTGCGCAAGCACGCGGATCAGGTAAACATCGCCCGCGCGCACGAGATCGAGGCGGAGATCCAGCACGATCTGATGGCCGAGGTCCACACCTTTGCGGAGCAGGCGAAAATCGGCGGTGGTATCATCCACCTGGGCGCGACCTCGATGGACATCGAGGACAACGCGGAGGCGCTGCGGCTGCGCAGCGCGCTCGACCTGATCATCGGCAAGAGCGAGCAGCTGCTGAGCCACTTTGCGGAGCAGATCGAGCGCTGGGCCGACGTGCCCGCCATGGCCTTCACCCACCTCCAGCCCGCCGAGCCGACCACGGTCGGCTACCGGCTCGCGCAGTACGCGCAGGATTTGATGCTTGATCTGGCGGCGCTGCGCCACGTGCGGCGCACGGTGCGCGGCAAGGGCTTCAAGGGAGCGGTGGGCAGCAGTGCCTCCTACGAGCAGCTACTCAGTGACAGCCCGCTGAGCGCGCGGCAGCTCGAAGCGCGCATCATGGAGGCGCTCGACCTGCCCGCGTGGGAGGCGACAACGCAGACCTACCCGCGCAAGGTGGATTGGATGGTAGCGACCGCGCTGGCGGGGGTGGCAGGCACCCTTTACAAGTTCGCCTTCGACCTGCGCCTGCTTCAATCCCCGCCACTCGGCGAGTGGGCGGAGCCCTTCGGCGCGAAGCAGATCGGCTCGTCCGCGATGCCCTTCAAGCGCAACCCCATCAACGCCGAAAAGATCGACAGCCTGGGTCGCTACGTCGCCTCGCTGCCGGACGTGCTCTGGCACAACGCGGCGCACAGCCTGCTGGAGCGCACGCTGGACGACAGCGCCAACCGCCGCGTCGTGCTGCCGGAAGGGTTCCTTGCCGTGGATGAGATGCTGCGCGTCGGCACGCGGCTGGTGCGCGACCTGCAGGTGCGCGAGGACGAAATCCGGCGCAACCTGGAGCGCTACGGTCCCTTCGCCGCCACGGAGCGGCTGCTGATGGAGGCGGTCAAGGCGGGCGCGGACCGCCAACTTTTCCACGAGTTGATCCGCCGCCACGCGCTTTCCGCCTGGGCGGCGATCAGCGCGGGGCAGCCGAACCCGCTCGTGAGCGGGCTGCTCCATGACCCCGAGGTGACACGCTTCCTGTCAACCGAGCGGGCGCGCAGCCTGCTGGATGCCAGCGCCTACGTCGGGGACGCGCCGGAACGGGCGCGGGCCATCGCGCGGCAGGCCACGGTGGCGCGTTGGGGCCGCACCCTGCTCATCGGCGAGCGGCTCTACGTCGCGCGGGGCAACACCTGCGCGCCACCGACCTCGCGAGCGGGGAGGAGATGGTGCAGGAGCAGATTCGCGGCGGCCTGATCGAGACCCTTATCCTCACGCCCGACCGCAACGGGCTGGTGCTGCGCTTCGCGCCAAGCGCGGCGTGGCGCGGCATCTCCAACGTGCTGCGCCTCACCCTCGACGGAGCCGAAGAGTGGCGCGCGGAGATGACAGAAACGGTGCGCCCCTGGGGCTACCATCACATCGCCAGCGATGGCAAAACCCTGCACGCCAGCGCCCACCCGCTGGAAGCGCCGCTCGTCCTCGACTGGGAGACGGGGCGGGTCAGGGGGTGATTGGATATTGGATATTGGGTATTAGATATTAACGACAACTACAGTTCTTGGTCATTGATTCCCAATATCCAATACCTACTACCCAATACCTAATACCTAATACCCCCTTACAACACCGACGCGGGGTCGACATCCACCTCCCAGCCGATGCCGGGCGGGGTTTCGCGGACGAGGGTGCGGGCGTGGGCCCCGCGCACGAGGAGTTGCCAGCGGTATTTGCCGCGCAGCCTGCCAAAGAAGCTGGGCGCGGGGCCGAGCACCTCGGTGCCGGGCAGGCCAAGCTGGGCGCAGCGCTGGCGGAGCCGGTGCGCCATGACCTGCGCCTGCTCCTCGGCGGCGCGGGCGGAGGCATCGCTGAAGACGAGCTTGACGAGTGGGGCGAGCGGCGGGTAGGCGTGCTCGCGGCGGAAGGCGATCTCGCGCGCGTAGAACTCGTGGAAATCGTGGCGGCTCGCGCTCTGGATGGCGTAGTGGAGCGGGGTGTAGGTTTGCAGGATCACGCGCCCGCCCAGCGTGCTGCGCCCCGCCCGCCCCGCCACCTGGGTGAGCAGTTGGAAGGTGCGCTCGCCGCTGCGAAAATCGGGCAGGTGCAGCGCGGTGTCGGCGGAGATGATCCCGACGAGGGTCACGAGCGGCAAATCCAGCCCCTTGGCGATCATCTGCGTCCCTACCAAGATGTCCGCCTGGCCCGACGCGAAGCGCGTCAGCAGCCGCTCGTGCGCGCCCTTGCTGCGCGAGGTGTCGCGGTCCCAGCGCAGCACGCGCGCCTCGGGGAACAACTCGCGCGCCACCTCCTCCACCTGCTGCGTGCCCACTCCAAAATGCTTCACGCGCGGGCTGAAACAGACTGGGCAATGGGTGGGTAGCGGCTGCGTGGCGTTGCACTGGTGGCAGATCAAAAAGTCCAGGCCACGGTGCGAGGACATCGGCACGTCGCACTGCTCACACTCCTGCACCCAGCCACAGTCGCGGCACATCACAAACGAGTGCGCGCCGCGCCGGTTCAGGAAAAGGATCGCCTGCTGCTGCGCTGCCAGCGTCTCGCCCATCGCCTGCTGCAACTCGCGCGAAAAAATCGACAGGTTGCGCACACGTAGCTCCTGCCGCATGTCCACAATCGCCACGGGCGAGAGGCCGGTTCCATTTTCGATTTGTGATTTTCGATTTTCGATTGCGCGAGGGTCCGTGAAATCTGAAATCTGAAATCTGAAATCTGAAATCGCCCCCACCCGCGCGCGCATCTCCAAAAGCTGGTAGCGCCCCCGCGTGGCGCGGTGGTAGCTTTCGAGGGCGGGGGTGGCGGAGCCGAGGATAACCGTCGCGCCGGTCAGCGCGGCGAGCTTTTCCGCCACGTCGCGCACGTGATACTGCGGGAAGCGGTAGCCCGGCAGGTGCCCCTGCTTGTAGGTCCACTCGTGCTCCTCGTCCACCACGATCAGCCCCAGGTTGGGCACGGGGGCAAAGATGGCCGAGCGCGAGCCGATGGCGATCTGCGCCTCCCCGTCGCGCAGGCGACGCCACTCGTCGTAGCGCTCCCCCTCGGAAAGCTGCGAGTGCTGGAGCGCGATCCGCTCGCCGAAGCGCGCCCCAAAGCGGGCGATGGTCTGCGGCGTGAGCGCGATTTCCGGCACGAGCACGATGGCCTGCTTGCCGCGCGCCAATGTCTCGGCGACGGCGCGCAGGTACAATTCGGTCTTGCCGGAGCCGGTGACCCCATGCAGCAGGAAGACCTTGCCCTGTGGCTGCTCCGCCACGATGGCGCGTTCCAACTCGGCCCACACCGCCGCCTGCTCGGGGGTGAAGGGGGGCGGCTCGGTGGGCGTGGAAGGTGCGCTCGGCCAGCGGGTTGCGCCGCACCTCGCGCGGCTCGATGCGGAGGATGCCGCGCTCGGCGAGCGTCGCCAGGTGGTGCGATTTCGCCTCGGTCGCCTCGTACACCTCGCTCACCGTCATCTCGACCGGCTGCCGATGAAGGAAGTTGACTACCATGCGGTACGTCTCGCTGCCGCGCATCGCGTCCACCGTGCGGCTGACGCGGTAGGCGGGCACGCGCAGCCGCACCCGCTCCGGCGCGACGCTCAGCACGCGCAGCCTGCCGCGCGCCTCCAGCGCCTGGATCGTGGCGAGCGAGATGCCCGCCGCGCGCATCATACGCAGGGGGAGCGGCTCGTTTTCCGGCCAACTGTCCAGCCAGCCAAGCGCGTCGCGCTGCGTGGGCGACAGCTCCGCCGCCTCCTCGCTCCACTGGCGCTGCACGAAGGTGCCCGACTCCCACTCGACCAGCCCCTTCTCCGCCAGCGCCTCGATGGTGCTTTCGGGGGTCTCCGCCTCGGCGAGGAGCGCGTCACAGCGCCAGTGTGCCGCCGCGCGCGCGCCAGCAGTTCGATCACGTCGGCTTGTTTGGAGGCGCGGCCCAGGGTGCGGAAGCGCTCCGGTAGGGTTTTCTCGTCCAGCAGCGCCACGAAGCGCTCCATGCGCGGGCGCACCCCCGGCGGCTTGGCGACAATCTCGTCGCGCAGCAACCCCTCGCGCAGCAGGTCGCTGATCGCCACGCGCGCCCGCTTCTCGCTGCCGAGCACCTCCGCCACCAGCTTGAGGGTGCTTTCACCCGCCTGCGTCTCCATCCAGCCCAGCACCTTGCGCGCGTCCCGCGAGAGCGGCGAGGCGATGCTTCGCCCCGTGCGGCGCAGCACGCGCTCCGTGCTCTGGAGGACGCCGGGCGGGAGCATCAGCAGCAGGGTGTCCCAGAGCGGGGCAAGGTAGCGCTCGCTCATCCAGTGCGCCAGGGCGATGCCGTGCGGCTGGAGGAACGGTTGCGCCTGCACGACCGCGTGCAGGGGGCGAACGTGCGCCACCGGCGCGTGCTCGTCAAAGCCGAGCAGCACCCCCTGCCGCTGGTCGGAGCCGAAAGGCACCCAGAGCAGTTGGCCGGGCAGCAGTTGCTCGGACAGTTCGGGCGGGATGGCGTAGTGGTAGGCGCGGAAAAGCGGGTTCGGCGCGAGATGGCCCACCGCCTGCTCCGCCTCGCTCGCGAAGCGCGCCAGCATGCCAAGCTTTTGCCGCGTGCTCATATTGACAGCGACGACGGCGTACAGGGTGTCAGACATGGGGAAGATCAGGGTAGCAGTGGGTTCCCGCAAAGCGGGTAAGGCGGCAGGCAGCGAACGGATAGCAGGCAGCAGGCGGCAGGCAGCAGGCAGCGAACGGCAGCAGGCGGCAGGCGGCAGACGGCAGGCGGCAGTGGGTTCCCGCAAAGCGGGTAAGGCGGCAACGGATGGCAGGGGCACGCAGCAGTGGGTTCCCGCAAAGCGGGTAAGTCGGCTGGCGGCGGCTCAGGGAGACGACGCGCAGACAAAGGAAGGGGGCGCACGGTTAGCATAACAATGGACGCTGCACCCATTACCCGTTACGGGGCGAGCGGGAGCGCGAGGTAGGTAGCAACAAAGAGGACGAGCAACCCACCCAGAAAAACCGAGCAGGCGTCCCGAGCCGGGTTGGGGCTTCCACGACCGGGCGAAGGGGGGCGCGGGCAGCCGCTCGAAGGTGTAGGTTGGGGCGAGCAGTAGCCCCAGCACGATGCCCGAGATCAGGCCACCAATGTGCCCCCAATTGTCGATGCCGGACACGGCAGTACCCAAAAAAAGGTTGAAGCCGATCAGGACGAGCAGGCTGCGCAATTGATCGCGCCCCATCTGGCCCAGGGTCTGGCGGTTGCGCAGAAAAAACGCGGCCATCGCGCCGATGATCCCAAAGATCGCCCCGCTCGCCCCGGCGGAAATGACGGGGTTGAAGGCGAAGCTCGCCAAACTGCCGAAAAGGCCAGACAGCAGGTAGATGGCGGCGAAACGCGCGGTGCCAAAGATCGTTTCCATCTCGCGCCCGAAGATGGAAAGGGCGTACTGGTTGAAAATCAGGTGCAGCACCCCGATGTGAAGAAAGATGGGGGTCAGCAAGCGCCAATACTCGCCCGCCTTGATCGCAGCGTTCGCTTTCGCGCCGAAAAGCACGAGGACCGCTGGCGAGCCCGCCCAGCAGCGCCTCCCCAATAGCTCTCTGCGCTCGGTGAGCCAGACGAAACCGCCACGGTGAGCAGCGCAAACATGAGTATGTTGAGCACCAGGATCACCCGCGTCAGCCAACTCTGGTGCAGCGGGAGACTAAAGGAAAGCTGCTGCGGGTTGGTGGGAGCGCTCGGAACCGGCTGCTCCTGGATCAAAGGATCACCTCGCGCTGGTGGACGCGACATTTTTCAGCGGTGATGATGCAGAAAATCTTGTGCACCGTCTCGTCCAGTTTGCCCGCCGCGTTGACCACCACGTAATCGAACTCGTGGAGGCGCTGAATTTCCTTGCGCGCGGTGGGGATGCGCTTTTCAAGCTGCGCGCCCGTGTCGGTCTTGCGCTGCGTGAGGCGCTCGACGAGGGTTTCCTCGTCCTCCGCCATCAGGAAGATGCTCACCACCTCGGGCACCGTGTTGCGCACCGTTTCCGCGCCCTGCACGTCCAGCCGCAAAATCACATCCTTGCCGCTGGCGAACGCCTCGCGCACCTGCTGCTTGGGGATGCCCTTGTACTCGCCGTACACGGTGGCATACTCCAGCAGTTCATTTTCCTGGATCATGCGCTCGAACCCTGCCACATCCACGAAGAAGTAATCCTTGCCATGCTCCTCGCCAGGGCGAATGGCGCGCGTGGTGGCGGTGATCACAAAGTGGAAGGCGTCGCTCCGCTCCTGGATGCGCCTAACCACCGCATCCTTTCCAACTCCCGACGGGCCGGACAGCACGATCAGGAGAGGTTCGGTTTGTCGTCCGTAGACGTTGTCTGCTGAATTCATGCCTCGCTTTGCGCCTCCGCCTGCTGGTTACGCCAGCGGTTAATGATCGTTTCCGGTTGCAGGGCAGCCAGGGTTACATGGCCGCTCTGGTGGACGATGACGGCTTTCGTCTTGCGGCCATAGGTCATGTTGATGACGCGATTCTGCCCCTCTGCCTCGCGGATCATGCGGCGCACGGGGGCCGAATCTGGGCTCAGCACCGCGACGATGCTGTTGGCATCCACATACCCACTAAAACCAACGTGCAAAAAATCGGCGGCCATAGGTTGTCGCCTCCTAAAGGTGCGAACATGGGCGGTTTTGATATAATTCCTCTGAATCATACCATAGAAAAATAGAACGTTGAAGGAGCCAAAGGAGCATCCCTATGCCAATCTATGAATATCGCTGTCCCGACTGTGGCAAGCGCGGTAGCCGCCTGCAAAAAATGAGCGACCCCTCCGTGCCGGATTGCCCGCGCTGCGGCACGCGCATGGAAAAGCAGATCAGCAAGGTAGCCCTGCTGACGGGCGAGGAGGCGCGCATGGAAAAGCTCGCCGACCCGTCAGCGTGGGGGGATTTTGACGAGAATGACCCGCGCTCGCTGGGGCGCATGATGCGCAAGATGGGCCAGGAAATGGGCGAGGATCTGGGCGACGAGTTTGGCGAAGTGGTCGAGCGCCTCGAATCGGGCGAGGACCCGGAAGCCATCGAGGCGGATTTGCCCGACATGGGCATGGGCGGCATGGGTGGCCCAGGCGGGCCGGGCGGCATGGGTGGCCCGGGAGGCGACTGGCTGGATTAGGGGATTTCGGATTTCGGACATCGTGCCCTATGGGTATTTCGGATTTCGATTTCGGATTTCGGATTTCAGATTCGGACAGCTAACCAACTGGACTGCCACACCCAATCGGTACCCGTAGGGCTTTCGTCCTTCGTCATCCGTCGTCGGTCGTCCGTCGTCGGTCGTCCGTCGTCCGTCGTCCGTCGTCGGTCGTCGGTCGTCGCTCGTCGCTCACTCGCTTGCGGAGCCAGAGCCGCCAGAGGCGCGGGCGAAGCTGCTGCCACAGGTGGAGCGCCTGGGCCTGCTGCGCGCGGGTGAGCGGGCGCGGCGCGTAGGCGCTGCCCACATACAGCGCGGTGAGTTGCTGTATCGCCTTGCCCGCGCCGGGGAGTGCGGCGAGGTGCCGCTGGAACGCCTCGGAAAACTCGTAGGGGGTGGCCGCGCTCCCCGCGCCCACGCCGAGGCGCGCCGCAAGGCGATGGAGGCGGCGGTAGAGCAGGGCAATGGCGAGCGGGGGCGGCAGGTGGCGCAGCCGCCAGCCATCCCACAGCAGCCACAACGCGCCGCCCGCTGTGGCGACGAGCGCGATGCCCAGCAGGGCCAAGCCCCACCGCGCATCAAGTTGGGGCAAGGCAAAGGGTCCAGCCCCCGCCGAGGACGGCGGCTCGATGAGCGGCACGGTGCCCGGCAGCGCGGCCACGGCGCGGGCGGGGGTCGGCTCGAAGGGAATCCACCCATAATCGGGAAAGTACAATTCGGGCCAGCTGTGCGCCTCCGCCTCGGTGACAAGGTAGCGCTGCTGGCCCTCGTCATAGCTGCCGCTGGCGTAGCCCACCACCAGGCGCGCGGGGATGCCCGCCGCCCGCGCGAGGACGACCATCGTCGTGGCAAAGTAGTCGCAGTAGCCGCGCCGCAGGTCAAAAAGCAGAAAGTCGGCGATCTCGCGGTCGGGCGGGGGCGCGGGCAAATCGAGGGTGTAGGGGAAGGCGCGCAAAAAGCGCTCGATGGCGAGGGCGCGATCGTAGGGGGTGGGCTCGGTGGCCGTCAGCGCCCGCGCCTGGGCAAGCACGCGCTCCGACACGCTCGCGGGCAGGGGCAGGTAGCGGCGCGCGATCCAGGTCGGGTAGCGATTACCCGCGCCGCGCAGCTGCGCGCTGCTCACCACCGGCACTGCCGAGTCAACGGTGTAGCTCGCCGCCTCGGTGGCAGCCCCGAAGCTGTCCGCGCCGCGCCGCCAGCTCACGCTGTACCCCTGCATCCACCCGACGCACCTCCCCCGCCGCGTACAGGGTGACCCCCTCCGCTGCCCGCGTCACATGCTGGCGGAGGCTCCCTTGCGCGGGCAGCGTGGGCTCCATGGCGAGTTCGCCCGCCTTGTAAAACTCGGCTTGGGTCGGGCTGGTGGACCAGCCGCGCCCGGAGTAGCGATCATAGGTGAGCCCGCGCCAGCGCTGCGCCAGCGGCGACGGGTTGGCCCCCTCCACCATGATGCGCATCACGACGCGGTCGGACAGCTCCGGGCCGGAGCCAAGCAGGTGGCTGCGCGGCAGCCGCGTGCTGCTCCACGCTGCCAGCGGCGAGCGCGGCGGTTCCGGGCGATCCAGGCCCAGGGAATCCGACATGGGCTCGACCTCGCCCACCCGCCCCGTGACAAGCCGCTGCGCGGCGAGCGCCACCTCCCGCACAGACAGGGAGGGCACGAGCGCCGCTAGCAGGGTCAGCAGCAGGGTGAGATAGAGGGCGGTGAGGAAGATTTCGGGGCGAAGCTCCAGCGAGTAGTCCAACCCGTCCCGCTCCCAGCGCGCCTCGCGGGCGGCGTGCCCCACCTGCACCATCAGCGCGAGGGTTGCCGCGAGAAAGGGGAGCAAAAAAATAGGGGTGCCACCGGACAGGAAAAGGGGAAGGAGCAGCAGCGCGCCAGCGGGCAGCAGGGCGTCGAGCGGGCGCTCGCGGCGAGCGATGCACCAGCCTGCCCAGACAGCGACCCCCCACAGAGCCACACTCCACAGCAGAATCACCACGATTGGGTCGTAGCCCGGCTCGCGCGCCGCGAGCGCCGCCAGCCACCCCTGCACGCGGCCCAGCAGCGTGGCAAGCGCCGCCCAGTAGCGCGCCAGGGGGTGCTCCGCCCAGGGACGCTGCCAGGACCCCGCCACGCCAAGCAGCGCGCGGCCCAGCCCACCGACCCCTATCAGGCTTGCCGCCACCCCCGCCACCCCCGCCACGCCGAGCCCCGCCCACGCGGGCATCGCGCGGCAGGCGAGCAGCCAGCCAAGCAGCATCCCCGCGCCTGCCAGCCCCAGCGCCCACCCGCCATCCAGCCCGCGCACCACCTCGGCGAGCCCCAACGCAACGCTGCCCAGCGCGCTGGCAAGCAAGAGCAGGCTCAGCTGCGTGTGGCGGCTAACCCTCGCGTGGAGGCGGGCCAGCAGCGCCCACACGAGGCGCTCCCCCACGTCACTCACTCAACCGCCTTCCAATTTAGATCGCGCGGCTTGCGCGTGGCGATCACGCGCCCCGTGCCCAGCACCTTCCACTCCCAACTGCCGCGCTGGCCCGGCTGCGCCTCGGGGCGGTCCAGCAGCTCGCGGGGGATCAGATGGTGCGCGATCCCCTGCCGCGCGAGCAGCGCGAGGGTGGCCTCCGGCCCCTGCTCGCCCCCGAACGTGCGCGGGTCCAGCAGCAGGACCGTGGGCACGATGCCGCGCCGCTGCATGAGCAGCAGCCGCTCCACCCAGCGCCCCCGCACATCCGGGGTGATGAGGACGACGCTCGCGTGGCGGCCCAGGGCAGGCCGCGCGCGCTCCAACAGCTCTTCAAAGGGGAGGGGGCCGGGCGCGAGCAGGGCCAGCGCGCGCAAAATCTTGAGGCGCTGCGCCGGATCGTCGCGCGGCGGCAGCCAGACGGTGTCCGCGCCGCTCGCCACCAGCCCCACGTTCCGCCCCGCGCGCAGCCCGCGCTCCATCAGCGAGGCGGCGAGGATGACGCTGTGCTCCTCGGTGGACCCTTGCCCCTCCCCCACCTGCACGTCGCGCGCCATGTCCAGAAAGAGCCACCAATCGCCGACCGGGGTGCTGTCGAAGAGGCGCACGTGAAGCGCGTTGCGCCGCGCGGTAGTCGGCCAGTGAATCCAGCTTCGGCTGTCGCCGGGTTGGTACTCGCGCACCGCCGCCGAGGCGATGGTCTGCTCCAGGGCGTAGGGGCGGGGCCGCCCCTCGCCCGCGCTCCCGCCGGGCGCGATCTCGATAGCGGGAAGGGAAAGGATGGGCGGGGTGACGAGGAGGCTGGTCGTGGCGGGATGGTGGATCGTGACGGTGTAGAGCCCAAACGGGTCGCTGCTGCGAAGCGTGGCAGGCCCGAGGGTGAAGAGCCCGCGCTGCGTGCAGGTGCCCGCCGTGCGCCACTGCTGCGGAGCGAGCGAGCCCGCCGCGCGCACCTGGCTGACATGGTAGCCCGGCAGGGTGGAATGGTCGATCACCTCGACCCAAAGCGCGGAGGCCCAGCCGTGGTTGTGCAGGGTAAAGCGCTCCTCCAGGCGGTCGCCCACCTGCGCCCAGCCAAAGCGCCGCTCGCGCCGGAGCGAGAGGCCACTGGCGAGGGAGCGCGCCCACGCCCAGCCAACCCCCCACGCGCCGCCAAGCGCCACGAGCAGCATCATCCAGCCGCGCCAGGGGTAAACCAGTTGGAGCAGCAGGAGCAGCAGCACAACCGCCACCGGCAGGCGCGAGGCGAGGCGCACCGTCGCCCCTGACCCGCGCTCGTCGCTGATTGGCTCGCCGCTCTGCTCCGCCATGCGCTCCCCGCCCCTGCTCCCGACACCCCTCGCGGCGCATCGAAGCGCCACGCCGCTCACCCCGACGCGATCATAGCATATTTTGCCAGAGCCGCCGCTACGCGCGTGGCGCAGGAGTGGCGAGACCCGAAGGGTTTAACTACCGTCGTGGGGTGCGATGGCGGTTGTGTCGAAGTACCAAAGTGGGATGTGGGGGTGGTGGTCAAACCCTTCGGGTCGGGAGGTCGGGTCGCGAGGGTGGAAGACCCAAAGGGTTTAACACCCGTCGTGGGGCGCGGTGGCGGTTGTGTCGAAGCACCTCATGGGGGTATGGGGGTGGTGGTTAAACCCTTCGGGTCGGTGCGGGGCGGAAAGCGACCGTCGTGGGTTACGCTACGCTCTACTCACGGCTACCTTAGTCGCCACCCGCTTCGCAGGTTCACGGCAGGTTGTTACCAATTATTGTTGTGCGTTGTGGGTTGTGCGTTCTGTGTTCTGCCGCCTGCTGCCTGCCGCCTGCCGCCTGCCGCCTGCCGCCTGCCGCCTGCTGTCGTTCGTTCTGCCGCCTGCCGCCTGCTGCCGTTCGTTCTGCGTTCTCCCCAGTGAGCCGCTCCGGTCAGATGGTGACCGACGCCAGCAGTTCGGCGCGGTCGTTGGCGGGGCTGTTGACGAGGGTGGAGACGGGGTAGGCGGCCAGCTCGTCCGCCGGGAGCGGTTGGAGGAGGGCGCGCAGTTGCTCCGGGGTGGCATCGGGGTCCAGCCAGGACCAGAGCGCGTCGGGGGGGAGGATGACCGGTTGGCGACCGTGGATCGGGGCGACGCGCTCGTTGGCGGGGCCGGTCACGATGGTGCAGGTGTAGAGCTTCTCTTCCTCCCCCTTGCCCCATACCTCCCACAGCCCCGCAAAGGCGAAGGGCTCGCCGGATTCCAGGCGAAAGTAGAAAGGTTGCGAGGGCGCTTTTTTCCCCTCGCCCTTGCGCCACTCGTAAAAGCCATCGGCGAGCACCAAGCAGCGGCGGCGCGCAAAGGCGGCGCGGAACGCGGGGGTCTCGGAGACGGTCTCGCAGCGCGCGTTGATCATGCGGCTGCCGATGGCGGGGTCTTTGGCCCAGAAGGGGACGAGCCCCAGCGAAACAGCTCCACATCGCGCGCGACCGGGTCGGTGACGACGGCGACCGGCTGTGTCGGGGCGATGTTGTAGCGCGGCTCCAGCGGCGGCACCTCACCGAGATCCAGCGCTTCTTTCAGGGTGGTGACGTCGGCGGTCAGGGTAAATCGTCCACACATGATGCGGCTCCTTGCGAGAGATTAGAGATTGAGATTGGAGATTGGAGACTATGTGCCCCGAATGGGGTATTGGAGATTGGTGATTGAAACATCAAGGGTTGAGATGGGTTTATTTTACCATCACGGGGCGACAATGGCAGGGAAGGTGCCAGAAAAACAAGCAAAAAGAGGCCCAACCGTTTGGCGGTCGGGCCTCTTCGCAAAATGGCGTTGTCTGCGCCGCTCAGGTGCCTTTCAGGCGCGGGTCCAGGGCGTCGCGCAGGCCGTCGCCGAGCAGGTTGAAGGCGAGGACGGTCAGCGAGATGGCGATGCCGGGGAAGAAGACCAGGTGCGGCGCGCTGAAAAGCTGGTTTCGCTCGCTGCCGAGCATCGCGCCCCACTCCGGCGCGGGCGGCTGCGCGCCAAAGCCCAAGAAGGAGAGCGCCGCCGCGTCCAGGATGGCCGTCGCGATGCCGAGCGTCGCCGCGACGATCAGCGGGGTGAGGGAGTTGGGCAGGATGCGCCGGAACAGGATGTGCGTGCTGCTCGCGCCCAGGGCGCGCGAGGCGTCCACGTATTCCTGCTCCTTGATCGAGAGCACGCTGCCGCGCACGATGCGCGCGTACTGCGGGATCGTCACGATGCCCACGGCGAGCAGGGTGTTTTGCAGGCCGGGGCCGAGCACGGCGACGATGGCAATCGCCAGCAGCAGCGAGGGGAAGGCCAGCAGCACATCCATCGTGCGCATGATGACATCGTCGATCCAGCCGCCGCCATAGCCCGCGACCGCGCCCAACAGCGTGCCGATCACGACCGCAAAGATCACGGTGGTAAAGCCGATAAAGAGCGAGTAGCGCGCCCCGTACACGATGCGGCTGAACTGGTCGCGCACGTTGCCATCGACCCCCATGATGTGCTGCGGCAGGGCGGGGTCGCAACCGAGCATGTGCACGCAGGGTTTGTCGCGGCGCGACACCTCCTCCTTGCCAATCAGCACCTCGATGGGGTCGTAGGGCGCGATCAGCGGGGCGAAAAGGGCAGCAAAGATCAGGATGCCCAGGATGACCATCCCGATGATAGCGTTTTGCTGCTTGAAAAGGCGGCGCAGCGTGGAGCGCCACAAGCTTTCCGGCTCGTAGGTGTCTTCAAAATTGGCGACGGCGGGAGGGTCCTGCGTGAGTGTCGTCATCCTGTCAGATTCTATCTCGCTTGATCGGGGTCGAGTGGGTGAAAATCGCTTGAAACTGTGACGCGCAGCTAATCCAGCTTGATGCGTGGGTCAAGGTAAGCGTACGACAGGTCAACGAGCAGATTCGCAAAGACAAAGACCACGGCAATGACGAGCGTGAACGCCTGCACGATGGGGTAGTCGCGCGCCGTGATCGCCTCGAAGAGGGTGCGCCCGACGCCGGTCAGCCCAAAGATCGTCTCGGTCAGCACCGCGCCGCCCAGCAGGCCCCCGAGTTGCAGGCCAATGATCGTCACGACCGGCAGCAGGGCGTTGCGCAGCGCGTGTTTGATGACGACGTTGCGGTACTCCAGCCCCTTGGCCCGCGCGGTGCGGATGTAGTCGAGCCCGAGCACCTCCAGCATGCTGGAGCGCGTCATGCGCGCGATGATCGCCATCGGGATGGTGCTCAGCGCGACAGCGGGCAGGATCATGTGCTTGATCGCCGCGCCGAGCAGTTCCCACTGGCCGGTAATCAGCGCGTTAAAAATATACATGTTGGAAATAAAGGTGCCCAAGGCGTGGCGGATGCCGACCTCGCCGATCTCCCAGCCGTAGACCTCATAGAAGGGGGTCGAGGTGATACCCGCGGGCAGGCGACCGGAGGGCGGCAGCTGGAACGGGGTGTCGCGCAAGACGAGCGCGAACAGGTAGGCGAGCATCAAGCCCAAAAAGAAAACAGGGATCGAGACACCGATGTTGGCAAAGAGCATCGTCACCACATCGGCGGGGGAGTTGCGGCGGGTGGACGCCAGGATGCCCAGCGGGATGCCCACCAGAACCGCGAGAAAGAGCGAGGCCAGTGCCAGCTCGACGGTCAGCGGCATCCGCTCGAGGATGAGGGTCGTCACGGGGCGGCTAAATTTGATAGAGTTGCCCAGGTCGCCCTTCATCACGTTGCGCATGTAGATGCCGAACTGGACCGGGATGGGCTGATCCAACCCACGCGCCTTGATAAATTGCTCGCAGGTGGCTGCTGAGGCGCGCTCGCCCAGGATCGCCTTGCACGGGTCGCCCGGCACCATGCGCCCCATCACAAAGGTGATGAGGATGATACCGAAAAGGACGGGAATGGAGGCGAGCAGGCGGCGTACGGTGTATTGGATCATCGGATTGTCAATTTCGGATTTGGGATTTTCGATTGTGGGTGGGGCAAGAGAAACCCCCTCTCCCCGAATGAGGAGAGGGGGCACAAGGGTAAGCGCTTACTCGGTAGGCTCAGGGGCGTTCATCAGGCCCCACAGGTAGGACCAGTACTCGAAGGCACCGCTGTTGCCCGCGCCGCCCTCTTCCGCCGAGGCGTGAAGCGGGTTCGAGGCGTCCACGCCGATGGCATAGGTCGCCACCACGTCGTTGGCGTCAAACTCGGAGCCGTCGTGGAAGGTGACCCCCTCGCGGAGGTTACAGGTCCACTCGGTGGCGTCCTCGCTGCCCACACATTCCGTCGCGAGGGCAGGCTCCGTGTCACCGCTGTCCAGCCCGTAGGCCAGCAGCGACTCGACGATCTGACCACAAACGCGGAAGGTCTCGCCATCGGTCTCGTCCGCACAGTAGAGGCTGATCGGCTCGGCGCTCTGCATGTAGACGAAGGTGTCGTCCGGCGTATCAACTATCGAGCCGATCACGCCACCGAAGGGGCGGGAGTGGGCGTTCTCGACATCGGCACGCGCCGCATCCGCCGCCGCGCCGTGCGCGATGGGGATCATCGGGACCAACTCGCGGATGGCGTTGTTAGCCCCCTCGTAGATCGGGGCGGCTTCAACTGCGTCGGCCAGCTGCGCGGCCTCAGACAGCGGCTCGTAGATCTCGGCGTGCGGGGCACCAAACTGAAGGTTGTCCTTGCCGAAGTGGTAGTCCAGGAAGTTGGTAGGGTGCGGGTAGTCCGCGCCCCAGCCAAGCAGGTACAGGCCGTCCAACTCGCCTGCCGAGGCCGCTTCCAGGAAGGGGCCCGACTCCATCGGCATGATCTCAGCCGTGATCCCCAGGTTCTCTTCAAGCTGTGCCTGGATTTCCTGGGCAATCAGGGAGGGTTCCGGCAGGTAGACACGGAACACGTCGCGGTAGAAGATCGAGGTCTCGAAGCCGTCCGCGAAACCTGCCTCAGCCAACAGCGCCTTGGCGGCCTCAGGGTCGAACTCGTACCACTCGTCCCCCTCGCAGCCGCCCGGGATGGAGCAGGGCGTGAAGTGCGAGGCTACTTCCGAGCCGGTCGGGTAGAAGTTGTCCACGATGCGCTGGCGATCAATGCCCATCGCAATGGCCTGGCGCACCTTCGCGTCCTTGAAGTTCTCGAAGGTGTCGGTCATCCCCACATAGAAGATGTTGGGGTTGGGGTTCGGGATCAACTGGAGATCGGCATCACTCTCCACCGTCTCGAAGTCGTCGGGGCTAACAAAGGCAATCTGGTCCACCTGGCCGCTTTGAAGCTCCAGCAGGCGGGCCGCACCCTCGGTGGCCCAGCGGAACACCATAGTCGGGTCGAGCGGCTGCTCGCCCCAGTAATCCTCGTTGGCGGTCAGGATGACGCTCTCGCCACGGTTCCAGCTATCCAACTTGTAGGGGCCGGTGCCGATCGGGGTTTCCAGCAGCGCGCCCTCGGCCCCTGCCATCAGGTGCTCGGAGGGATGGATGCCGAAGCCTTCAAAGGCGATCTTCGCCTGGAAGGCGGGGTCCGGCTTGCACATCGTGAAGACTACCGTTAGTGGGTCCACCGCCTCGATGCGCTCGAAGTAGCCACCGTACTCACAGCCACCCGCATCGATGTAAAGCAGATCGTTTTCCATGGCGAGGGCACCCATGCCCATGTCGCCACCAGCGGCCTCTTCGGTGGGCTCTTCCTCGACCATCTCTTCGGTCGGCTCTTCCTCAACCATCTCCTCGGTCGGCTCTTCCTCGACCATCTCCTCGGTCGGCTCTTCCTCGACCACGACCTCGGTCGCTACGTCCACAGCGGTTTCCGGCTCATCGGTGCCCTCGTTGGGGGTGGCCCCGCCACCACACGCGGCCAGCAACAAGGCCAGGATCAACAACAGAGCGACTAGATATCGTCGCATACTTCTTCTCCTCCTCTGAATTGATTACAAGACGGCGACATTTGCAACGCTTATCGTTCTATTGGAAAACATCACCCCTTTCGCATTGATTGGTACGAGTATAGTGCAGATTACCTTGCGAGCAACAACTTCGCCCATCTCCGGCGCGGCGCGCTAGGCGATCCCCAGGTAGACCTGCTGCACCATCGAGTTCTTCTGCAGATTTTTGGCATCATCCTTGAGCACGATCTCGCCGGTTTGGAGCACGTAGCCTCGGTCGGCGACCTGGAGCGCCATGTGCGCGTTCTGCTCGACCAGCAGGATCGTGGTCCCCTCGGCGTGCAGCCGCCGGATCACCTGGAAGATTTGATCCACCAGCACCGGCGCGAGCCCCATTGAGGGCTCGTCGAGCAGCAGCACGCGCGGGCGTCCCATCAGGCCGCGCGCCATGGCGAGCATCTGCTGCTCGCCGCCGCTGAGCGTGCCGGATACCTGCTTGCGCCGCTCGCGCAGGCGCGGGAACATCTCATACATACTTTCCAAGTCCGACCGGATGCCCGCCTTGTCGTTGCGCGTGTACGCGCCCATTTCCAGGTTTTCTTCTACGGTCAGCTGGGCAAAGCAGCGGCGGCCCTCCGGCACGTGCACCACCCCCATCGCGGTGATGCTGTGCGGCGGGTGGTCGGTGATCTCCTCACCGGCGAGGCGCACGGAGCCGTGGAGGGGGCGCAACAGCCCGCTAATCGTCTTGAGCGTGGTGCTCTTGCCCGCGCCATTCGAGCCGATCAGGCTGACGACCTCTCCCTCATTCACCACGAGCGAGATGCCCTTGAGCGCGTGAATGTTGCCGTAGTAGGTGTGTAACTCTTCAACTTCCAGAAGTGCCATGGTGTTCGCCTTGCGATAGTGTTTGGGTTGCAGGTTGCAAGTTGCAGGTTGCAGGTTACGGCTAATGGATTACGGAAAGCAGGTAATCGGAGGCGGCTCTGGTACACGCTTTAAGGCTTTTTCGCCAACGACATCTGTAAACCTGCAACCTGTAACCTTCAAACCTGAAACTACGCCGTTCACGCCATCTCGCGGGCGGCAGAGCCCGCCTCGGCGCTCTCGACCCCGCTGGTGCCCAGGTACGCCTCGATGACGTGCTGGTCGCTTTGAATCTCGCGCGGGGTGCCCTCGGCTATCTTTTTGCCGTGGTCCAGCACGGAGACGCGCTCGGAGATGCCCATGACGACGCGCATGTCGTGTTCGATCAGGACGACGGTGATACCCAACTCGTCGCGCAGCCGCCGCATGAAATCGGTGAGCGAGGCGGTTTCCATGGGGTTCATCCCCGCCGTCGGCTCGTCCAGAAAGAGCAGCTTCGGGTCGCTGGCGAGCGCGCGGGCGATTTCCAGGCGACGCTGGTCGCCGTAGGCGAGGTTGGTGGCGAGCACGTCGCCCTTGCCGCGCAGGCCCACAAAGCGCAGCAGGCGCAGCCCCTCCTCCACCGCCCAGCGCTCCTCCTCGCGCACGCGCGCGGGGCGGATAATCGCGCCGAACAGCCCCGCCTTGAGGCGGCTGTGCATGCCAATCATTACATTGTCCAGCGCCGTCAGGTTCGCGAAGAGGCGAATGTTCTGGTAGGTGCGGCTGATGCCGCGCCGCGCGATCACATCGGGCGAGAGGCCCTGGATGTCGTCGCCGCGAAAAAGGATTCGCCCTTCTTCCGGCTTGTAGAAGCCGGTGATACAGTTGAACAGCGTGGATTTGCCCGCGCCGTTCGGCCCGATGATCGCGAAGATGGACTGCTCGGGAATGTCGATGCTGAACGCATCGATGGCGACCAGCCCGCCAAAGCGTTTGGTGACGGACTCACACACTAAAAGCGACAAGCAGCACCTCCTTCTTCCCTCGTCATGGTTCCTGAATCTAAGTATTGGGTAATGGGTATTAGATATTGGGTATTGGGTGCTTGCAGCCTCTCCCTAATATCCAATACCCAATATCCAATACCTAATACCCCATATCTAGTCCCGCTATTCCTTCATCCCATCGGTAGACGCGCCCCCGCCCGACACAACGGGGTCGTTGATGCCTGGCGTGGCGCGGTTGACCAGCAGGTCGCCCTCGATAGTCGCCGAGTCGGGGAGTTCGGGGTTCTCGTGACCGTGAAGCTCGCGCTTGTGCGTCTCCTCGGGCCAGAACCCTTCCGGTTTGTAGAGCATCATCACCACGAGTAGCGCGCCGTAGAGCCACAGGCGATACTCGTTGAACTCGCGCAGCAGCTCCGGCAGCCCGATGAGCAGCAGCGCGCCGACGACGACCCCCGGAATGCTGCCCAGCCCGCCGATGATGATGATCGAGAGCGCGTTGACCGAGATCAGCAGGTTGAAGGTCTGCGGCACGATGGACTGAAGCTTGGAGGCGAAGATCGCGCCGCCCAGCCCCGCCATCGCCGCGCCGGTGCCAAAAGCGAGCAGCTTGGTCACCACCAGGTCGATGCCCATCGCCTCGGCCACGTCCTCATCCTCGCGGATCGCCATCCACGCGCGCCCCATGCGCGAGTCGCGCAGGCGCACGGAAATGAACCAAGAGAGCACTACCACGGCCAGGATCAGGTAGTACAGCTCTTCCGGGGTGTTCAGCGGGTTCCCCAATACGCGCGGGTTGGGGATGTTGACGATGCCCTGCGCCCCATTGAAGGTCGGGCGCAGCGCGTCGGAAAGCACCAGGATGCGAATAATCTCGCCAAAGCCGAGGGTGACGATGGCGAGGTAGTCGCCGCGCATCTTGAGCACGGGGATGCCGAGGATGATGCCCGCCAGTACCGACACCAGAATGGAGAAAGGGAGCGCCTGCCAGAAAGTAAATTGGAACGCGCCCACTTCCGGCGAGGTGAGCAGCGCCATGGTGTACGCGCCGATGGCAAAGAAGCCGACGTAGCCCAGGTCCAGCAGCCCGGCGAAGCCGACCACGATGTTCAACCCCAGGCCCATCAGCACGCCCAGCAGCGCCACGTTGTTCATGACTTCCGAGGGGAAGGTGCCGAAAATTTGCGGCAGGAAGAGGAGGAAGAGCGTGCCCAGCGCCAGCGCGCCCCAGCGTAGCCCCTTCTGGGTAGTGGCGGGCATGCGCTCCACGCGCGCGCGCGTCTGCGATCCGTAGGCACTCCAGCCCAGTTTGGCAAGGAAGGGAATCGCGAAGAGGACGAGCGCGCCGGTCAGCGTCAGCCCCTTGCTGGCAAAAACAAAGTCATAGAAGCCGCGCACGCTGGGGCGATTCAGGATCAGGCGAATCAGGTCTTGCAACATCCCCACCAGCACCACCACCGCAAAACCGAGGAGCAGCGCTTCCTCTATGCGGTCGGGCATGATGTAGAAGAGCGAGCCCAGAAAGCCGAAAAGCAGCCCGAAGCCCAGCAGCAGCCCTGCGCCCGTGGCCAGCGGGCGATCAAAGGTGAGCACCTCGTACAATTGCGGCGAGGCGTTGGTGAAGATGTCGCGCAGGTTGACCGCGCTGCCGATCAGGACCAGCAGCGCCAACATGCCGCCGACGACCAGCCCGGCCAGCGCGCCGTACAGCCCGATGGTGGCAGGCGAGGCGCTCTCTTTGTTGGCGCGGCTCGCGGCAAAGTAACCGGTACCCATGGCGATGAGCAGCAGCAACGCCTGGCCGGTGGTCAGGATGCCGCTGATGATGAAGCGACCATTGAAGGAGACCACCATCCCCACCATCGACACAAGCAGCGCCAAAACGCTGCCATACCCCCCTATTTTGAGCGCGCCCACCAGCGGCGACTCACTTTTCCGGTTGTAGCGGATGCTTGGGGTGGCACTCATGGCTTGAACCTCGCTCGGGATAAAGTAGAAATCATGGGTTGCGCCGCTACGCCTTCTTCTCGGCCAACCGCTCGCCGACGATGCCGGTCGGGCGGAAGATGAGAATGAGCACCAGCATCGTAAAGGCTATCACGTCCTTGAGCTGGTTGGGGGAGGAGATGTTGAGACCCTCCAGAAAGAGGGCGGGGCCGAGCGACTCGAAGATGCCCAGGAAGAGGCCACCGAGCATCGCGCCGGGAATGCTGCCGATGCCGCCCAGCACCGCGGCGGTAAACGCCTTGATACCGGGGATGAAGCCCATGAAAAAGTGGACCTGGCGGAACATCAGCGCGTAGAGCACCCCCGCCGCACCCGCTAGCCCGCCGCCCAGCGCGAAGGTGATCACGATGGTGCGGTCCACATCCACCCCCATCAGCGACGCCGCCGCCTTGTCCTCGGCCACCGCACGCATCGCCTTGCCGGTCTTGGTGCGCTGGACGAAGGTGTAAAGCGCCACCATCAGCGCGAACGCGGCGATGATGACGACCAGCTGCGTTTTCAGGATGCCAATCGGGCCAAGCTGAAACTCGCCGCTGAGGGTGCTGATCGTGGGGTATGCCTCCGAGCCGGAGCCGTACAGCCCGCGAAAGGTGTACTGCAAAAAGAAGGAGGCCCCGATCGCGGTGATCAGCGGCACCAGGCGCGGCGCGCCACGCAGCGGACGATAGGCGATTCGTTCGAGCAGCACCGCCACGAGCATGGAGATCAGCGCGGCAAAGACCATCACTATCAAGATCGCGATGATGGGGTGGGTGTCGAACAGCTCTTTCCCGTCCAGGTAGTCTGCCAGAAAGTAGGCGGTGAACGCCCCGCTCATGAAAATCTCGCCATGGGCAAAGTTGATCATGCGCAGGATGCCGTAGACCATCGTGTACCCCAGCGCGATTAGCGCGTAGATGCTACCCTGGGCGATGCCGAAGATGATAAAGTCGATCCAGATCTCAAGCGGATAGCGGCCCGCGGCAATCGAGCGGATGGAGCCGAGCACCACGAAAAACACGAAGATGCCGCCGATAATCCACATGAAGAGGGTCGTCCACGAGACTTTGGAAGTCCAGCTGCGCATAGGCGGGTTCCTGTCGGTTAGGTAATCGGGTCGGACAGTGGGGAACGCAAGGCAGCATCCTTGCTGAAGATGCGGGGGACAGGCCATGGAGAGGGATAGCGATGCCACCCATCGTCGGTACCTGCACGGCACCACAGTTGTGCATCTCGTTATACGGCTGCTTTATGGGGTACGAGGCCGGAAGATGTGAGAAAAGGGGCGGCCTTGTGGGCCGCCCCTTCTAGCTCCGTACGGTTACGGCTGGAATACGACGTCGGACGCGGAGAACAGATCGCCCGGGCTGTCGATAACTGCCTGGTTCACTTGGTAGATCGCCAGCGCCTCGCCGGTCGCGCAGTCGCCCGACGCGCCGCAGGTCAGCGAGCCGGTCAGGCCCGCGTAATCCTTGGTCGCGTAGATGGCATCCCGCAGCGCCTGGCGGGGGATGTGCAGGCCACCATCCGCATCCTCGACTGCCACCGACTCCATGGCATTCAGGATGATGTTGGCCGCGTCGTAAGCATGCGCGTGGAAGCCAGCGGTCGGGCCGCCACCGGTCTTTTCCTCGTACGCCGCGAGGAAATCCGCGTAGTCGGGGTTCTCCGCCACGAGCGGGCTGGACAGGTACAGGCCATTCACCGCGTCACCCGCCGCCTCGATAAAGTCCGGCGAGGCCGCGCCGTCCGCCGACATCAACGCCACCTCTTCCAGGCCCGATACTTCCCGGATCTGCGAGGTGATGAAGCCCGCCTCGGCCACGAAGACCGGGTAGTAGATGATTTCCGGCTCCAGCGCGGCGATGCGGGTCAGCACGGGGCGCATGTCGGTGTCACCGACGTTGATCGCTTCCTGCGCAACCACGTCGCCACCCAACTCGGCGAAGCGATCCGCGAAGACCTGCTGGAGGCTCTCGGCGTAGATGCTACCATCGTGGATCGTGGCAGCGCTGCGCAGGCCCAGCTCGTTGTAAGCAAATTCCGCCGCCAGCGCGCCCTGGAACAGGTCGTTGTGGGCGGTGCGGAGGTAGCCCGCGTACTCGGGACCGCGATCCTCAGCGGTCAGGTCCGGGCCGGTGTTGGAGGGCGAAAGCATGGTCATGCCCGCCTCGGTGATGAGGGGGATGGCAACGCGGGCCGCGCTGGAGCAGCTGGTGCCGATCAGGGCCGCCACATCGGTGTTCGCCGCCATACGCGTGGCAGCGGTCTGGCCGCCTTCCGCGCTACAACCCTCGTCCTCACCCACGATCTCGACCTCGTGGCCCATTACCTCACCGTAGCGCTCCACGGCGATTTCGATGCCGGTCACCGAGTCCCCACCGAGCGAGGCGTTGGGGCCGGAGACTACCAGCATGTAGCCCAGGCGAATCGGATCGCCCGCGGCTACGTCCACACAACCGATCGCATCGGTACACTCGAAGGGACCAGCCATCTCTTCGTCAGTGGTTTCCTCTTCGGTCATCTCGCCTTCGGCATCTTCGCTGGACTCATCCACCGTGGCGTCGGTCGCCTCGGTCGCCACCACCTCGACGGGGTTATCGGAGCTTTCGCCGGTTTCTGTACCAGCATCCCCATCATCCCCACCGCAGGCGACTAGCACCAGGGCCAGCAACAACAGTACAACCGCTAGATAGCGTCGCATTTCTTCCTTCTCCTCCTGAAAATATATCTGTTATACAGCACGACAGCACCGAGTAAGAGGCTTGGTTGTTACAGCGCTACAGTCACCCCCTTCCATGGCGTCTCGCAACACTGGAAGGTAGTATAGCAAGTGACACAATTTCGGCAAGGCGCAATTTTTAACCTGATAAGGCCCACAAGCCAGAATCCCTACTCGGAGCGCAACGCGCCTCAGCGGTAGGGGGAAGCGGTTTCTTTGCTCCCGCGACCCACACACCCCCGTGCCGCGTCGATTCAGCGTCTGTCGAGACGTTTTCAAGACGCTCCGAGGCTATCCTGATGAGGGTTCGCCTAGCCGATACCGCCACCTGATCTTACTTCGCACCGGAAAGGAGTTCACTCATGTACCCCCTTGCTGATCCACTCATGGTTGACCGCGACGCTGACGAACAGGCGCTGCGCTCGCTGGTAGATGCGATTCGCCACGCCTGGGATGTCGGGGATGGCGCTGCCTTTGGGGCCCCCTTCGCCGCCGATGCCGACTACACAGTGTGGAACGGGCATTATATGAAGGGGCGCGACGCCATCGCGCAGGGGCACCAGCATATCTTCGATACCTTTTACCGCAACACCAAAAACCACTTGCGCGTCACAGGGATTCGCTTTCTGCGCGACGACGTGGCCCTGGTGCGGGGCCACGGGCACCTTTCCGACGCAGCAGGGAACCAGTTAGGGGACGGGGTTACGCCGCTTTTCGTGATGACCAAGGAAAACGGGGCGTGGCAGATCGCCGCCTTCCAGAACACCCCCCTGATGCCGCTGCCCAGTGGCGCGGCGGCGGACACAGAATAAAAAGCTCCCGCCAGCGGGCGTGCTAAAAGGGGGCCACATTGCGTTGTTTCGTGAGTGGCGGGCTCATCACGGAGAAGCGACTTTAGCCGCTGCCTCCTGGCTAAACCATCTTAAAGTGCCGAGTTTATAAGGGTCAATGAGGAGAGCTTGCGATGCGAAGAGCCTTGAAGTGGATCGGGATCGTCCTGGGTGTCCTGCTCGTCGTGCTGGGGGTGGGGGTCGGCGCGCTGTACGCCACGGGGAGCAACAAATGGGCGCAGAGCTATCAGGCCCCCGCGAGCAGCGTGGTGGTCCCCACCGATGAGGCGGCCATCGAGCGGGGCGAGCACATCGTCACGGCGCTGAGTGCCTGCCAGGCCTGCCACGGGGAGAGCCTCGGCGGGGCCATGTTCATAGAGGAGGAGGGATTTGCCACCATCGCCGCGCCCAACCTGACCGCTGGCGCGGGCGGGGTCGGGGCGACGAACACGGATGAGCAGTGGGTGCACGCCATTCGCTACGGGATCGGGAACGACGGGCACGGTCTGTTTGGGATGCCTTCCTCGCAGTACACCTATCTGAGCGACGAGGATCTGGGGGCCATGATCGCCTACCTGAAAAGCATCCCGCCGGTGGACAACCCTCTTCCCGCGCGCGCGGTGGCTTTTCTCCCCAAGGTGCTGGCAGGGGTCGGCGCGCTCCCGCTCATGCCCGACCTGATCCCAAGTGACCTAGCGCGCCCCGCCCCCGCCGAGGGCGACCCGCTCCAGGTCGGGCACTACCTCACGCAGATCGGCGCGTGCCGCGAGTGCCACGGCGAGAATCTGGCCGGGCTCACCGACGAGAACGGGCCGCCGCCCGGCCCCAACCTGACCCCAGGCGGCGAGATGGCGGGCTGGACGGAGGCGGATTTTGTCAACGCGCTCCGCACCGGCCAAACCCCGACGGGCCGCGAGTTGTCGCCGGAAATGCCGTGGATGGAGTATCGCAACATGACCGACGCGGAACTCAGCGCAATCTGGAGCTACCTGCAATCGCTGCCCGCCCGCGAGACTGGCGCGAACGAGTAGCGAGCGGCGGCCCACACAAAAGCGGCACCTTGGGGCAAGGTGCCGCTTTTGTGTGGGGTCGATTTATGACGCGCTAGCTCCCATCCAGTGGCCCGCGCGCCTCGTGCCCCCCGCCCAACTGCGTGCGCGGGGCCTCCGGGTCGCCCGGGATGTCCCAGAGCGGGTACCAGCGCGCGTGGTCCCCCTCCAGCGGGAGGTAATCCGCCATCATGCTTTTGAGGCGCATTTCCAGCGTCTGCTCGCGCGTGCGGTTGGCGCGCGGGGCAAAGGGGTAAAACAGGCCGCGCTTGAAGTTGTACAGCCAGAAAAACGCGCCCTGCTCGCCGCTGAACTGGAACGCCGCGGCCAGCAGCGAGCGGCCAAAGCCCTGCTCTTCCAGGGTGCTGCTCGCCAGGTGCATCGTCGCTACCAAATCTTCAAAGTCCGGGTCGTAGAGCAGCAGCCAAAAATAGTTGTACTGATCCTTAACCCGCTCGACACGCGTGCCGGTAGTTTCCGCCCCGATCCGCACCAACTCCTCGATTTCTTTTTCGAGCCGCCCGAACATGGAGGAGTCCACATTGCGGAACGAGAGGGCAGCAAAGCCGGTCGGCAGCATGCCCAGGCGGGCCTCCTGCTCCACCACCGCGTTGTTGATGGCGAAGATCGGCTGGGTGATGGAAGGAGCCGGGGCGGTATTGCGCCCCAGCAGTGCATCAAAAAACTCACGAATCGCTTTTAGCATGGTTGCTCGTCCCTTCCGCCCGACGGCGGCAGTTTCCAGACATAGCAAGGGCACAAAGGCGGGGCGATGGGCCCGACGCGCTTTGTGCCCTTGATTACAGCAGGATCAGCACCTAGCGGTAAACGTTCATCTCGGCGCTGATGCGGTCCAGGTAGGCGATACGCTTTTCCATGTTGGGGTGCGTGCTGAACAGCTCCAAAACGCTCTTCTTGGCGTCCGCCGGGATGATGAAGAAAGCGTTGAGCCCCTCCATCTCGCGCAGGTCACGCTCCGGCACGCGCGTCATGGTGCCCGAAATCTTGACGAGCGCGCTTTGCAGCGCGGCGGGCGAGCCGGTGAGCAGTGCGGCCCCACGGTCCGCCGCAAACTCGCGGTAGCGGGACAGCGCCCGAATCAGGAAAAAGCTGATGATCCACACCGCGATGGACGCGACGAAGAAGATAGCAAAGCCCCCCTCGCCGTCACGCCCGCGCCGGCGGCCCATGCCGCCCCACATGCCCCAGCGCAGCGCAAACTGCGCGACGGTGGCAAAGAAGGAGGCGATGGTGATCACCATCACGTCACGGTTTTTGATGTGCGTCAGCTCGTGGGCGAGCACCGCTTCCAACTCGGCGTGGTCCAATGTGTCCAGCAGGCCGGTCGTCACCGCGACGGCAGCGTGGTTGGGGCTCCGTCCGGTCGCGAAGGCGTTGGGCACGCGCGATTGGATCAGGGCCACTTTCGGCTTGGGCAGGTCCGCTGCCTGCACCAGGCGGTCAATCATGGCGTGCAGCTCGGGGGCCTGGTTGGGCTCCACCACCTTCGCGCCCGATGACATCAACACGAGCTTGTCGCTGAGGAAATACTGCGCGCCCAGCAGGATCGCCGCGATGAACAGAATCATGATCCCGTTCACATTGTAGGCAAACAGGACCGCCATGAAGCCCAGGTAGAGCAGTGCCAGCAGCCCCATCGTGATAAACATGCGTAGCTGGAGACCGATGTCCCCACCATACCATTTTTGTTTCATCGTCTCGTTTCTCTTTTCTTTGCAGCAACACCCAGGAATTTTAGCACAGGGTGCCCGCGTCCCCACAAACTTTATGTAGAGTTGGCACCCTGCCGCACTGCCACATTACGCGCCCGCGCGGCACGCAGTTGCGGCGTGGGGTCACGCGGCTACCAGCGGGCTTCCCAGCGGCGGCGGGCGCGGGTCATCGCCTCGACGTGGCTCGTGGGGCAATCGACCGGGGTGCCGAGCAGGGCGCGGCTGACAGTGGTTCCCTCCTTGGGCCATGCCCCTTCCAGCGTCGGGGTAGCGCTGGGGTCGGGGGCACGAAGCAGGGTCTCGGGGTTCATGCCATGCGCGATATCGACCAGGGCGCGCAGGGCGTCCGCGTCGCTCGGCGGGGGGCTGCTCCCCAAGGCGGCGGCCACCTTGATCGCGCTTCCCATCAGGTCGCTGTAGCGCGCCCCGTGGCGCAGCGTCGCCTTGCTGCCATCGAAGCGCAACGGCCAGTCGGCGGGAATCGCCGCCAGCGAGAGCGCCAGCGCGCTGGTCAGCGAAAACGCGCGCCACGCCTCGCCAAAGGCGCGTAGCGGCCCCAGGCGGCTCACGAGCCGCTCCCGCCCCAGCCCCGCCGTGGTGCGGTAGCCCACCACATGGTCCGCGATCACCGACTCGGCGGAGATACGCGGCCACTCCGCGCCGAAGCGCTCGCTGGCCTTCAACGTCTCGCTTGGGTCAAACAGCAATGCCCACAGAGCAGGCGCATAGGGATCATGTTCAAACAGAATCGTCCACTGGCGCGAAGGCCGCCAAACCGCTAGCGTGGTCGTCAAATCATCCATCTCTTTCTCGCGTCGTCTATCCTGGGAGGTGGCTCAAACCTATAACGCTATCTTCCCAGACTCCCCTAATTTGGCAAGTTGGGCGGTAAACGGCAGCAGGCAGCAGGCAGCAGGCAGCAGGCAGCAGGCGGCAGGCGGCAGGCGGCAGGGGCCCACGGAGTGGGCAGGCGGCAGTGGGTTCCCACGAAGTGGGTAAGGCGGCAGTGGGTTCCCACGGAGTGGGTAAGGCGGCTGCCTTCTTTCGTCTACATTTTAAACCCTGATACCTGCCTTTTGCCTTTCCGTTTTTGCCTTTTGCCTTTCCGTTTTTGCCTTTTGCCTTTCCTTTACTCCGCCACGCCCCACTCGGCGTAAAGGTCATCGAGGGTTTCGCCGCTCGCGGTCTCGAAGGCATCCAGCAGCTGGGCGGGGCGAGCGATTTGGAAGCGGTGATCGGCGTAGTAAGCGCGCAGTGCCGCGAAAAACGCGTCATCGCCGATTCGCTCGCGCAGCGCCTCGAAGAACAGGGTCCCTTTCAGGTACACAATCGTTCCGTAGGCCGCGTCGCGCTCGCGAAACGCGTCGAGCGGCTCCCCCACTGCTTCCTCGCCCTGCTGCGACTCGAAATTGTCCACCGCCTGCTCATAGCTGCGCACGTAGGAGGACGCCACGTCCGCACCCCGCGCCTGCTCCAGCCAGAAAACCGCGCTCCAGTTGGTCAGCGCCTCATCCTGCCAGGGCGCGGCGTTGACATCGTTGCCGACTACATAATACCACCATTGGTGCGCCATCTCGTGGGCACTGGCAAACGCCAGAAACTCGTGGTTGTTGCTGTCCTCGTACAAAAACTCGTCGAGCAAGTAAAGCTGCGGGTATTCCACCCCGCCCGCGCCGTTGAGCGGAATTTCCACAAGGTCCAACTCTTCAAACGGGTAGGGACCGAAGGTTTCGTTGTAGAGGGGGAGCGCCTCGCGCGCGGCGACAAAGGCGATCTCGGCCCCGGCCTCGTCACCCGTTCGGTACCAGTGGCGCAGCAGGGTCCCGTCTACCTCCGCCTCCTCCACCTCGTAGCCCTCGACCCATACCAGGGTCAGGTCGCGGGAGGGGCCGGTCACCACGCGGTAGCGCGTGCGCCCCTCAGCGCTCTGCTCGTCCACGATCAAGCCGCTCGCGGCCAGGCGGTAGCGCTCCGGCGCACTGAGCGTGGCCTGGATCAGCGCGCTGTCGGAGAAAACCGCGTCGCCCTGCCCCAGCACCGGCACCTCGTACCAGCTATCCGCCACCTCATCCCAGACCGCCAGCAGCGGGAACCAGGACGCCAGGGTCACGCTATGCTCGGCGCGGGCGAAGATCCCGTAGACCCCCTCAGAGTTCTGCGTCAGGTCCGCAAGCTGCGCGCGATAGGCGATCTCCACGCTTACCGTCTTGCCCGGCGCGATTGGGTTACTGAGCGGCACCTCCAGGGCGGTCTGGTCGGCCAGGCGGCGCGTCCCCTCCACCGCGATGCCCGACACGGTAACGTACTCTATCTCGATGTTACCGCCAAACAGGAGGGGGGAGGCCGGGTACAGGCGGAAAAGCAGCGTGGGCCAGGGGTCCTCGCTGCCATTCCGCAGCGTCACCTTGGCCCGCGCCTCGAAGCTCTCGCCGCTCTCGTCCAGCTCCAGCGTCAGATCATAGCAGCTATCCAGCCCCAGGGTTTCCAAATCTATTTCCATATCATCGCGGAAAGGCAGGCGCTGCTGCTCAGCGGGGCAGGCAGCCAGGATTGGATCCCGCGACGGCGGCGCAGGCAGCGTCGCCACGGGCGAGGGGGCCACGGTGGCGGTGGCCTCGCGCGGGGGTGTCGGGGTGGGCAGGCTCACCTGCGGGCCAGGGTTTCGGCACCCTAGCAACAAGAAGAACAGGGCGGACAAAAAAAGTTTCCTACTCATGGAAGGTCCTAACTATTTGAGTAACTTTTTGGGCGCGACGGGTATCCTCTGGATGCGACGACCGTGGTTTATCCAAGCACCCACCCAGCGACCCGTTCGTTGCGCAAACAATAGCATCAGTGGTGAGAAATGCGGGCACGAGGGTGACCAGCAACCGCCGCGCCAGCGGATGCCCCGCCACCTTTGAGCGTAAATTTTTGGCCCGCGCTTTGCTGTTTTGTGGGTGATTAGGCCAACCGCCCATTACCCACTCAGGCCAACTTTTGCGCAAGGGGCTAAAGTCGATTGACTTTGCAAGTTACCATAACTACTATATGCGCAACTCACCCCAGTCGCATCGTAGCCCCCGTAACCCAGAGCGTGTGCACTGTCTGCTAGCCGCGTTCCCCCTTGAATTCTCGCCAACCGTTCCACCCATGATCGAGTTCGCAACCATCGTTTGATCACCCTTCTCAGATTGGCGTGAGGGCACCGTTCGTATACAGGAAAGGACAGTTTAAGATGGGCCAGACAGTCAAACGAACCATCCCTATTTGGACGGACGCGGACCGATTGTGTGGGCGCTGCAGTACCCGTATCGCTGTCAAGGACGATTGGCTGTGCCAGCGCTGCCGTGATGGCCTGGAGGCCGATTGGGCACGGCTCACACAGGAGCCCCGCCCCTACACGCCCTCGGAGCCGAAGCGGAGCGAGACGTCCCCCCCGTTTCTTTTGCTTGAGACGGCACCTTGTTGCTCGCGATGCGGAGCAGCAGCACTCAAAAAGGCAACTCTTGCGTCTTCCTAGCGGCAGGTAGTGACCTCCCCCCTTTATCCCTACCGAGCCCGTGAAACGCAGACAAAAGCCCGCCGTGACCATCACGGCGGGCTTTTGTCTGCCCCAACGGGGAACGAAATAGGACTTACGCAGTTGACCGACGGGTGCCCTCTGGGTGCGAGGACCGAAGACCGAAGGCCGAAGACAGCGTACGCGTGGGTCGTTGTCGGTCGCGGGTCGTTGTCGGTCGTCGGTCGTCGGTCGTCCGTCGTCATTCCAAGTGCGTAAGTCCTACGAAAGTCAGTCATCCAGATCGGGCACGGGGATCGCATAGCCCACGCGGAGCGACCGCTCCCCCGACCCCTGCACCCGCAGCGGCACCTGAAGGCGCACCTGCTGGATCAGGCAGATTTGCGCGGTTTCGTCCTCGCAATAGTAGAGGGTCAGATCGCCGATCAGCGTGCCCGCGCCCTCCGCAAAGGAGGCAGGGATGGTGAGCGGGAAGGTGGGAGCCACGATGGAGCGATCCGCGTCAGGCGCGAGGGTGATCGCGCCGCCCTCGACCTGCCACGCCATCCCGAACGGGGCAAGATCGTTGATCTTGTAGCCCGCTGGCAGCTGCACGTCCAGCACCAGCTCGCCCTGCCCCGCGCCCACCGTGAGCGGCTCCAGCGTGACCAGATCGCCCCGAAACGCCGCCTCGTCCCCCTTCGCCAGAAAGCGCTCCATCCCCTTGAGCGTCAGGGTACGGGTTTCCAGCGTTTCCAAATCCACCACGCGGATGCTGTGGTTGTTGGTATCGGCCACATAAAGGGTATCGCCCGCGATGGACAGGCCGCCCGGCTCGTAAAACAGCGGCTCCGCGCCGTCGCGCCAGCCCGCCCCGCCGCCGAGCAGGGTTGCAACCTCGCGCGTCTCGGGGTTGACCGTCTTGAGCTTGTGGTTGTAGGTATCGGCCACGTAGAGCAGCCCGTCACGAAAGGCGATGCCGAGCGGATGCTGCAAGCGCGCCGCGCTCCCCACCCCGTCCACATCCCCAAAATCAAAAAGCCCGGTGCCGACTATCGTCCCCACCTCCGGCGACGCGCCCAGGCTGGCCCAGCGGATCGCGCTCGCCTCCGAGTCCGCCACGAAGAGGCGGCTCTGATCGTCATTGACGGTCAGGCCACTCGGCTGGTTCAGCGCACCGTAGGGGTTCGCCCCGTTGATCAGCGCCTCGCGCCCGGAGCCAAGAAAAGGGCCAACCTCGCCACTGGCAAGTTCCATCCGCCACAATTGGTGGGAGCCCGCCATCGCGATGTACAGGTAGTCACCGATCAGCTGCACATCCCAGGGCGAGTTCAGCGCGGTTGTCTTGCCGGGGCCGCGCTGGCCCGGGTAGCGCTCCGGCTGCGCGCCCGTGCCCGCAATCGTCTCGACGGTGCCGCTGTCCAGCGCGACGCGGCGCAAGGCGTGGTTGCCAGTGTCCGCCACGTACAGCAGCCCCGCCGCGCGGTCCAGCGCAAGCCCCTGCGGCTGGGCAAAGCTCGCCTCCGCCAGCGCGCCATCGTCAAAGCCGCGCGCCCCGCTGCCAATCAGCTGCTGCACCTCGCCGCTCTGCGCGTCGGCCACCACAATGCGGTTGTGGTTCGTGTCGGCGATAAAGAGCCGATTGCTCTCGGCGTCCGCCAGCACCTTGCCGGGGAAGGATAGCACCGTTTCCGGCAGCCCTTCCCGCTCCAGCTTGAGGTCGAGCGGGGTGCGGTCCATCCGGTCGCGCGCGTCGAAGGCGTCCACCAGATCGCCGATCACGCGATCAAACAGATCGAAGATTTGCTCGCCGCTGTGCTTGCCCACCAGGTTGCCCGCCGGGTCGATCAGCACCAGGGTGGGCCACGCCTCCGCCCCATACTGCCGCCACACCTCAAAGCGGCGATCGTTGATGACGGGGTGTTCCAGCCCGTAGCGCAGGATGATCTGGCGGATGTTGTCGGTCTCTTTTTCGGTGTCAAACTTGGCGGAATGGACCCCAATCACCACCAATTCTTGCTCATACTTGGCTTCCAGCCGCTGCAAATCGGGGATGATGTGCATGCAGTTGATGCAGCCATAGGTCCAGAAATCCAGCAGCACCACCTTGCCGCGCAGCTGCTCCAGCGCGAGGGGCCGCTCCGTGTTGAGCCACTCTATATCGGTGGGAAAGGGAGGGGCGGGCACGCGGCCCGCCAGGGGTTCCTCCTCCGTTGCTTCCTCTGTTGCCGCCGTGGGCTCCGAGGGTGCCCTCGCTTCCGGCTCCGACGCCGCCACAGACGCCCCCTCCCCGAGCGTGGGCGGCTCCAACTCGCCCCCGGACGAGGATGAGGACGAGCCCGCGCAGCCCCCAAGCGCCAAAGTGCCCAGCAGCAGCACGGCCGGCAGCAACCAACGCACCCATCTGCCTATCATATTTTCCCCACTCTATTCACATGCTATCCACAGCCATCCCCAAAGTATACCTTTCGGAGAAGGGCAAAGTCCAAAGCCAAGGGCTACGCGCCGAGAGCTACGCGGTTCGTTCTACGTTCTGCGTTCTGCGCTCCCGCGCCCGCCGGGGGTTGCGCTACGCTCCACCCCCGGCTCCTTGTTGTCGCCACCCGCTGCGCGGGTTCTACGACGCACAACTCATCGCTCATCACTCATCATTCATCGCTCATTGATCCTCCCGCACCACCACCCCCTGCGTGCCATCCACCAGGAGGATCTCCCCCTCTTGGATGAGGCTGAGAGCACCGGCGATGCCGGACACGGCGGGCAGGGCGTATTCCCGCGCCACGACCGCGCCGTGCGAAAGTTGGCCGCCCCGCTCCGTCACCATGCCTGCTACGGTGCCGAAGATCGGGGTCCAGCCAGGGTCGGGGCTGGTGGTGACGAGGATGTCCCCCGCGCGCAGGCGCTCGAAGTCGCCCGGGTGCGCGATGAGGCGCGCAGGGCCGCGCGCGATGCCGGGGCTCACCGCGCGCCCCGCCAGTTCCGTTCCCTGGGCGGTCGTGCGGATGGGGATGTTGCCCCGCAAAAAATCCGGGTGGTGCCAGCCTGGGGCCTGCCGCGATTGCGCGCGCAGCCGCCGCAGGTGCGCCAGGCGCGCCGCGACGCGCTCGCGCTCCGGCTCCCCCTCCATCAGCGCGTCCCACGTCATGCCGAACACGTCCTCCGCCACGTCCAATTTGCCGCAGGCCGCCCACTCCTGCCCCATCCGCAGCACCACACGCCGCTGGAGCGCGAGGAGTTGCTGCCAGTGGAAGCGCTGCGCCTCGCGCAGCTTCAGGTACGCGCGTGTCAGCTGCAACAGCGGGGCGAGCAGCCAGTGGAACGACGCGTCGGGCCGCAGCGTGGCCCGCGTGGAAGCGCGCGCGGCGGGCCGCTCCGCGCGCGGGGTCAGGGTAGCAAGGAAGCTTACAAAGGCGGGAACATCGGCTTCCCAGGGCGCTTCGAGGAGGTCCAGGGTGAAGGAACGATGCCCGTACTTCGCCAAAAAATCTTCCACCGCCGCCTGAAGCGCGGGGTGCGCCGCCACCCGCTCCGGCCAGTCGCTCCCCTCCGCGCCCGCCTGCTGCGTCACCTGCGCGGCAAGCGCCTGGAGTTCGCCGTTCATGCGGCTCGTCACCGTTTCCACATGGGCTGTGAGGTGGACCGCCATCTCAGCCCCGCGCTCGCGCCCGTAGCGCAGCACGAGCAGGCGGCGCAGCAGCGAGTAAAAAAACTCGGCGTACAGCAGGCTCCAGCGGTGCAGGTCGAGTAGCTCGTCGGTGAGGGTGGCTACCTGGCGCAGCAGGGCGCGCCCCGCCGCAATCGGCTCCGGCGCGCGCGCCAGTTGGCGCTCCTCGAAGCGAAAACGGATCAGCGCCGCCGCCTGCCGCTGCTCGTAGCGCGCCCACGCCTGCGGGTTGTGCAGCGGCGACACCGCGTGGAAGCTCCCGCGCAGCAGGCGCAGCGCGCTCGCGAGCAGGTGCGGGCCGAGGGTGGGCTGGCGCGGGGCGTGGCGCAGCGAGACATCCCCCTCGGGGAAGTAGCGGCTAGCATCCTCCGGCAGGAGCGGGTCGGGGAACAGTTTGTAGATACGCTGCCAGGCGTCCACGCGGCTGTACGGGTGGCCGCGCCACAGCTTCAAGAGTGGCCCCTCCACCCCCCGCACGCCGAGCAGTTCCAGCGGCCCGCGCAGGGCCAGCCGCTCCAGCGGCTGCGCCACCAGGTTCCACCCAAGCGGCGAGAGCGGCTGGGTGAAGCGCTCGTTCAAAAAGGCAGCGGTCCACAAAAAATCGTCGTCGGGGAGGTGGTGGGTAAACCAATCCTCGCGCCGCGTGGTGATGGGGCGCGATTGCAGCAGCCAGAGCCGCCGCTCGTCCCACGCCCACTCCACATCCTGCGGCGCGCCAAATGTCCGGCTCACCGCTGCCACGCGCGCCGCCAACTCACGCAACTGCGCCTCGTCCAGCAGCGGCTCGGGCGGCGCAGCGCCCTGGATCTCCCTGCCCACCAACCGCCAGCGCTGGGGCTCTGCCTCGCCGCTGGCGAGCACGTCCCCCAGCCCCGCGACCGCCTCGACCACCATAACCTCCTCGTCGGTGATCGGGTCGCGCGCAAAGGCGATGCCCGCCACGCGCGCGGCCACCTGCTGCTGCACCAGCACCGCCATCGCCGCCCCCTCTACCCCCATGCGCGCGCGGTAGGCGCGCGCCTCCGGCGAGGCGAGGGAACCCCACACCTGCCGCACCGCGTCGAGCAGGGCGGCCTCGCCCTGGACGTTCAACACGCTCTGCTGCAACCCCGCAAAGGAGGCGTCTTCCATGTCCTCGGCGGTCGCCGAGGAGCGAACCGCCACCGGTGCCCCGTCAGCCACGAGCGTCCGATAGGCGCTAAGAAGTGCGGCTTCAAGCTCCGGGGGGAGGGCCGCGAGAAGGGCTTCGGCGGTGAGGACGAAGGCATTGGGGACCGGCAACCCCGCCTGGCGCAGGAACGCGAGGCGGGCAGCCTTGGGGCCAACCCGCGCCGCGTCGGTACACGCGGGGTCATCAAGCCACAGCAGAAGCGAGGTCATGCAGTAACCTTGATCTCAATTGTATGGTGTGAATGGTGAATGGTGAATGGATAGAACGTGATAGATAGAGAGGGAAAATAGACAAAAAACTTTGCACATGACACGGATTGTTGTCACCTCGCGCCCCATTCGGATTCGTTCCAAATTGCCAAAACCAGGGGCCGTTCCATTCTCCATTCTCCATTCTCCCCTACCGGGGCGGCCAGCGGAGCATCCGGCGCTTCACCCAATCCGCTACGGGGGTGGGCAGCAGGCGCAACAGCAGCATCGACCAGCGCTCGCGCGAGAGCACGAGCCAGCGCGGGAGCGGCCAGGGCAGTTCGAGGGCGTTGCCCACGGCGATGGCAACCTCTTTGGGGTCGATGCCGCGCTGCCCAATCTCCCAGTACAGGCGCGCGATCCGCTCCAGTTCCGCCTCGGGGTAGTGCGGGCTGGCGAAGCCGCTGCGCTCTTGCCGCACCCCCTTGTCCCAGATCGGCGTTTTGACCGAGCCGGGCTGAAGCACTATCACCTTGACCGCACCCTGCACTTCCATCCGCAGCGCGTCGGACAGCGCCTCGACCGCGTGTTTGGATGCGGCGTACGCCCCTGAAAAGGGGAAAACCTCCTCCCCCTGGACGCTGGAGATGTTCACGATGCGCCCGCGCGCCGCGCGCAGCAGGGGCAACGCGGCCCGCGTGACACGGTGCAGGCCGATCACGTTGACCTCGAACTGCTGCTGGAGCGCCTCCACAGGCAGTAGCTCCAGCGGCCCCGCGACGGCGATCCCCGCGTTGTTGACCAGCGCATCCAGCCTGCCCGCTCGCTCGCGGATCGTCGCGATGGCACGCTCGACACTCGCATCGTCGGTCACATCCATCATCAATGGCTCGATCAGCCCGCGCCCCAGCTGCGTCAGCGCCACCACATCATTTTGATGACGCACCGTCGCAAAGACGCGCCAACCGCGCCCCCGCATCTCAATCGCCGTCGCGCGCCCGATCCCGCTCGACGCGCCCGTGATAAGCACCACTTTTGGTCGTTCCACTTGCTGTCCATTCTCATGTTCGTAGGAGTGACAAAGTGCCCCGCGTTGCACCCTCTGCGCCTCTGTGCCTCTGCGTCTCTGCGCCTCTGCGCCTTTGCGTTACGCCGTTCGTTCTGCCTTCTGCCTTCTGCGTAGCGTATGGGAAAGTGCGAGGGGTGACAAGCAGCCGCCGCGCGGACGATGCGGCTTTTTCACGCGGCTGGATTTGCAGTACACTGCGCGCATGTCACAGCAAGGCAGACCGCGCCCCACTTCTTCCTTTCCCCTAGCATACCGTGAGCCATCCTTGAAACCCAGTGTCCCACAAAGCCCCATCGTTGCCGCTTCCTTCTGGATGGCAGGCGCGCTTGCCTCTTTTATCGCGCTCGCGCTCGGTGGGCGCGAGCTGTCCGCCGAGTTGGGCACCTTTCAAATTCTCTTTTTCCGCAGCGTGATCGGCCTGCTGGTGGTGAGCGTGCTGCTGCAGCGCGCAGGCTGGCGGCAGACCCGCACGCGCCGCCCGTGGCTGCACCTGCTGCGCAACCTGGCACACTTTGGCGGCCAGTTTGGCTGGTTCTACGGGCTGGCCTTTATCCCCCTGGCCGAGGTCTTCGCCATCGAGTTTACCGTTCCGATATGGACCGCGCTTCTGGCAAGCCTCTTTTTGGGCGAGCGGCTGACCCAGGCGCGGCTCGCGGCGATTGCGCTCGGCATCGCGGGGCTGCTCGTGATCCTGCGCCCCGGCGCGGCGGGGGTCAACCCGGCAGCACTGGCGGTGCTCGGGGCGGCGATGGGCTATGCCACCACCCACGTTTTCACCAAAAAGCTGTCAACCACCGACACCCCGCTCACGATCCTCTTTTACATGACCCTCATCCAGCTGCCGCTCGCCCTCTTCCCCGCCCTGACCGACTGGGTAATCCCCTCGCGCGCCATGTGGCCCTGGCTGCTGATCGTGGGCGCTGCCGCCCTCAGCGCGCACTACTGCCTGACCCGCGCGCTCACCCTCGCCGATGCCACGGTGGTCGTGCCGATGGACTTTCTGCGCCTGCCCCTGATTGCGCTGGTGGGCTTCGCCTTTTACGGCGAGGCGATCCAGTGGGGGGTGCTGCTCGGGGCGGGGCTGATGCTGTGGGGCAATTGGATCAACATCCGGGCGGAGCGCCGCCCGCTGGTGGTGGGAGAATGAGCACTTTTTTGCGCTGTCTCGCCCTCTCCGCCATGCCCCCGGGGTAAAATAAAGGGGGGCACGGGCAGGGTGTGAGCCGCAAGCAGGTTTGGTTCCGCTGCTCGCCCCATGTATCATAACGGGTGGAACCAGCACAAGGAGGAAGTACTGTGATTTTTGGACGGGCAAAAAGCTTGGCGGACAGCTTAAAAAAGACGCGCGAGTCGGTCTTCACGCAGATCGGGGATTTGCTGGGGCCGAGCGATATCGATGACGAATTTTGGGAAGATTTGGAGATGCTGCTCATCCAGGGCGACATCGGGGTGAAAACGACTGTCGAGTTGGTGGACTGGCTTCAGGTGCAGGTGGACGAGCAGGCGCTTCGCCGCCGCGACCAGGTGCGCGACTTGCTGAAGCGGCGCATGGTCGAAATTTTGGAGCGTGCCGAGGGCGAGTATCTGCCCGGGCCGCCGCCTGCTGAGCGTGGTTCTGGTCGCGGGCGTGAATGGCTCGGGCAAGACGACCAGCATCGGCAAGCTTTCCGCCTACCACCGCCAGCGCGGCGACAAGGTGATCCTGGCCGCTGCCGACACCTTCCGCGCCGCCGCCATCGAGCAGCTGAAGATTTGGGGCGAGCGCTCGGGGGTGGATGTGATCGCGCACCAGCAGGGCAGCGACCCCGGCGCGGTGGTCTACGACGCGCTCCAGGCGGCCTACGGGCGGCGCGAGGCGAGCGTGGTCATCATCGACACGGCGGGCCGCCTGCAAACGCAGTTCAACCTGATGGCCGAGCTTACGAAGATCAAGAGCATCGCCGAGCGCCAGGTTCACGACGCCCCGCACGAGGTACTGCTCACGCTGGACGCGACCAGCGGGCAAAACGCCCTCTCCCAGGCGAAGCATTTCACGAAAAGTGCCGAGCTGTCAGGCGTGATCCTGACAAAACTGGATGGCGCGTCCAAGGGCGGCATGGCGCTAGCCATCGCCAACGAATTTGGGCTGCCCATCAAGTGGGTCGGCACCGGCGAAAAGATCGAGGACCTGCGCCCCTTCAACGCGCGCGAGTACGTGGAGGGGCTGTTTGCGTGATGACGGACGACCGACGACCGACGACGGACGACCGACGACCGACGACGGACGACGGACAGGTACCCTTTGGGTGCGACGACCGACGACCGACGGGTACCCTTTGGGTGCGACGAGCGAGGGATACCCCCAGCTTGCGACAACGGTCTCCGGTCCCCGGTCCCCGGTCAACTGAGTAACTCTATTTCTATAAAAACAAAGAAAACAAGCGAAGTGACTCATGGCAACCCCTATCCCAACCAAACGAAATGACCCCTGCTGGTGTGGCAGCGGGAAAAAGTACAAAAAGTGCCATTGGCAGGCAGACCAACAGGCGGCGGCGGAGCGCGCGGCCAAGGCCAAGGCGCGCCAGGCGCAGCTTGACGCGCTCGGCCACCCCAACGATGCCGAGCTGCGCGCGCGCTTTGAAACCCTGACGGGCCGCGCCGCGCCCCCGGGGCCGCTCCCCACGCAGGCGCACGAGGCCATCGTGGAGATGTGGCAGCAGGAAAAGCTGGCGGAGCAGGCGCGTGGCGCGCTGGAGCCGGAGCGCGCGCAGTGGGCCGAGTACTTCGAGGGCCATCCTGAGGAGTTCGAGGAGATCGCCACGGAGATCGCGCGCGACCCCTTCTTCGACCAGTACGAGTTGCTACCGCAGAACGTGAAAAAGGTGAGCAGCCAGCTTGGCCCCCTGCCCGACGAGGCGGACCCCGCCGCGCTGCGCGCCTACACGACCGAGGCCATCGCCCTCTCGCTGGACGAGTCGGACCGCGACATGTTCAACAAGGCGCTGCTCGCCCTGCTGCCCGACCTGATCGAGGAAGGAAACATCAAGGCGGCCTACGTGGTGGACAGCTGCGCGCAGCGCGCGCTCGACCCCACCGCCCCCCTCAGCCCCTTTTTGGAAGATGTGGTGATCCGTAGCCTGCGCCCTACCCCCGCCCCGGAAGATGCCGACGAGGAGCAGGCAGAGGAGTAACAACAAGGGGGAGAACGCCAAAAAGCGCCCTCCCCAAGCGTCGTCCGATGCACGACAGCGCGCCTACGCCATCCCGCGTAGGCGCGCTTCTGTTTTCGGCGGGGGGCGAATCGGGGACGTGGCCGATGTGCTCCCCGGCTCGCCGCGCTACCATTGCCCTTTGCATGGCACGTCAATGCCGCACCCGCCGCGCCCATTACCAGCTACCCTGTCAAGTGATTGACAGGATTTACCCTAAGATTATAATTGGCTTGAATAAAACGTGGCTACTCCGCTTTCTGACAGATATCTTGCCAAGGAGATTCATAGCATGAAAAATCAAGCCTACTCGATTGGCGACGTTGCAACTGAGCTAGACGTGCATCCGCAGACCCTGCGCAATTGGGAGCGCGCTGGCCTCATCAAGCCAACACGAGTAGCGGGCAATCGCCGGGTTTATTTCAACGATGACCTGGAGCTACTGAAATACATCGTGCACCTGGAGCGCAAAGACGGGCTGCGCGTGGCCGGTATCCGCAAAGTACTTGAGCTGGAAGGAAAACTCTGATGAAACCCATTCGTGTCGTACTGGCCGATGACCATGCGGTGGTGCGCGAGGGCACGCGGCAGCTGCTGGAAAAAGAAGCGGACATCTCGGTGATCGGCGAGGCGAGCGATGGGGCAGCTACCATCCGCTTGGTGGAAGCGTTCCTGCCCGATGTGGTGGTGATGGATGTGCGCATGCCCGGCATGGGCGGCATCGAGGCCACCAAGCAGATCAAGGAACGCTTCCCCCAGGTGGAGGTTTTGGTGATGACGGCCTTCGAGGACGACGAGTTCGTCTTCACCCTACTGGAAGCGGGGGCGAGCGGCTACCTGCTCAAAACCGCGCAGGTCAAGGATCTGATCAAGGCGATTCACGAGGTGGCGGAAGGGCAGTCGGCGCTCGATCCGGTGATCGCGCGCAAGGTGCTGCGTCAGTTTTCCGGCGGCTCGACCCGCCAAAAGCAGCAGGAAGCCTACGAGAGCCTGACCGAGCGCGAGCAGGAAGTGCTGGAGCTTCTGGCCGAGGGCAAGACGAACAAGGAAATCGCCGAGTCTCTGATCATCAGCGACCGCACCGTCCAAACACACCTGAGCAACATTTTCAGCAAGATGGGGGTGGGCAGCCGCACCGAGGCGGTGCTGGAAGCGATCCGGCGCGGGTGGCTTACCATTGATTAGCCAGCGGGCAGAGCCGCGCCGCCCGCCCTGGCTATCCGATACCCCCTTACCATGAACCGCTTTTCCCTCACCAGCCTCCGCAGCCAGGCCATCCTTTGGACCCTGGTTCCCCTTGCTATCATCTTCTTTATAGTCGCCTCGGTCGGCTTTTATGCCTACAGCGAGGTGGTCAGCCGCCTCGTCTACGACCGTGACCGCGAGCTGGCCGCGACGAACGCCGCCCGCCTGAGCGACACGATGCAGCGCTACGCCGCTGACCTGGGCGCGCTCGCGAGCCACCCGTTCATGCGCAGCGACAACTTCAGCTCGCAAAAGACGATCCTCCAGGCGTCCATCGAGAATGGGCTGGTGACGCGCTTTGACGGGGGGATCACGCTGCTCAACGGGGCGGGCACGCCGCAGATCACGGTGGGCAGCGTGCAGGTGGACATCAACAAGTACGAGATGGCGCTTCTCGACTTTCCGCAGCGCAGCTTCCGCGACGAGCCTTTTTTCCAGGTACCGCGCGACGCGGGGCTTCCCTTTCCCTTTTTCAGCAACATTCTGGATGACGTGCTCGCGCCCCGTATCATCGTCTCCTACCCCATCTTCAACGAGGAGGGGCACTTTGCGGGGGTGCTTGCGGGCTCCTTCCTGCTCGAAAACGAGACGCTGGGCGACGAGATTCGCCGCCTGGGGGTGGGGCAGGCGTACCTGGTAGATCAAACGGGGCGCGTGATCTGGCACACCGACCCCCAATTTATCGGGGCCTCGTTCAACGACCGCGCGCCGGTGCAGGCGCTCCTCGCGCCCGCGCGGCGCGTTGCCAACTACCGCGCCAGCGACGAGCAGGGCAACGACGTGGTCTTTGGCACCGCGCCGGTCGCGGAAACGGGGTGGGGGCTGGTGATTCAGGAGCAGTGGGACACACTCATCAGCCCGGTGCGCTACTTTCAATGGATCATGTTCGGCTCGCTTTTTGTGGGGCTGCTGCTCGTCATGGTCATCATCTCTTCCGGCACGAGCCGCGTGACCGAGCCGATCCAGGACCTTGTCGCGCAGGCGCAGCAGCTCTCGCAGGGCGAGTTTGTGGGCAACGTGGGCGGCGGCGCGATTGACGAGATGCGCGCCCTCTCCGACGCCTTCAACACGATGGCGGATCGACTCGCGCGCTACCGCTCCGGCCTGCAAAGCTACGTGGCCGCCATCACCCAGTCGCAGGAAGAGGAACGCAAGCGCATCGCGCGCGAGCTGCACGACGACACGGTACAATCGCTGATCGCCCTGGGCCGCCGCCTGGAACTACTGGGCCAATCGCTGGAAAACCCGATGGACGCCGCCAAGCAGATCTACCAGTTGGAGCAGATGCTCTCGCAGACGGTGGCGGAGGTGCGCCAGTTCAGCCGCGACCTGCGCCCCCTGCTGCTCGAAGACCTGGGGCTGGAAGCCGCCATCCGCCAAATGCTGCGCGAGATGGAGCGGCGCGATCTGCTGTCGGCCAGCCTGACGATTGCGGGGGAAGTGCCAGCGGGCGGGCTGGACGACGAGTTGGAGGTTACGCTGTACCGCATCGCGCAGGAAGCGCTGAACAACATCCGCAAGCACGCCAACGCGACCCAGGTCGAACTGACCCTCGTCTACGAGCCGTCGCGCGTGCGCCTGGCGGTACGGGACAATGGCATGGGCTTTTCCCTCGCCGAGACCGACGAGCTTGCCCGCCGTGGCTCCTTCGGCCTGATGGGAATCCAGGAGCGCGCTAACCTGTTTGGTGGCAAGTTCGAGGTCTCAGCCGCCCCCGGCCAGGGCGCACGCATCGAAGTCAGCCTCCCCCTCACCGTCGCGCCCGAATGGGTGCTTCAGGAATTGCACGATGTCGCGCTCGCCCACGCGCGCTAGCCGCGACGACCGACGACCGACGACCGACGACCGACGACCGACGACCCGCGCGACGACCACAAGAGCACCACAATCTCCAATCTCTAATCTCTAATCCCCAATCTCCACCCATGAAAACTCCCCTCACCCATCCTGACGCCCAACCCTTCCGGTGGGAGGGGCGCGCGCCTGCCTGCCTGCTCATCCACGGGCTGACCTCCACCCCGTGGGAGGTGCGGCCCGTCGGGCTCGCGCTGCGCGACGCGGGCTTCCACGCGGAAAGTTTGTGGCTGCCCGGCCACGGCACCAGCCCGGAGGAGCTTGCCCGCGTGCGCTGGCAGGAGTGGGCCGAGGCGGTGGAGCAGCGCTTTGATGCGATGCAGCGCGAGCATGGCACTGTTACGGTGCTCGGCACCTCGCTGGGCGGCACCCTCGCGCTCTGGCTCGGCGTGACGCGCGCCCCCGCTGCCATCGTGAGTATGGGAGGCGCGGTCTGGCTGCACCCGACCGCCCGCTGGGCGCGCCTCGTCGCGCTCGTGCGACCCTTTCAGGCCAAGCGCCCGCAGGGCAGCGCCATCTTCGACGACGCGGCGCGCGCGCGCCACCCCAGCTACCCCAAAACCTCGCTGCACGCCATCGCCGAGATGCGCGCCCTCACGCGCCAGCTCAAGGCCCGCCTGCCCGACATCACCGCCCCCCTGCTCGTCATGCACGCGCGCCAGGACAGCGTCATCGCCCCGGACAACGCGGAGTGGATCTACGAGCATGCAACGAGCGAGCGCAAAGCGCTGCTCTGGCTGGAAAAAAGTGACCACATCATCACAGAAGATTTTGACAGCGAGGAGGTCGCGCGGGCAGCGGTGGCGTGGGTCGAGGGGGTGGCGGACACGCAGGCGTGAAGCTAACGCGCCTTGCCAGCTGTGCTATACTTGAGGGTCAGAAAAAAAAGCGGCGCAGCCGTCTTCGTTCTGACTGTTTCGGGGACATGAAAAACACCCCAGGTGTCGCGGGCCTGGGGTGTTTCACAGAAGGAGGAGAAAGATTTGCTGTTGCTTGTACGTATAGTATCCCACACCCTCGCCCTTCACACGACGCCAACCCTACGACTTTCCTACGCTCTTGACCAGGCGCGGGACAGTCTTCTTGTGAGCCGTGGAAGCTAAGCAACCTGCTATGTCTTTTCGCCTGAGAGGGCAACGCCCGCGCCCTGAGCGCGTGGCGCTGCTCCTCCTCCTTTGCATGCTCCAAAGCCTGCTCCCCGTTTCCTACGTGTGGGGGCAGGGCGAGCCCCCTGCCGCGCCGCCCGAGGTCGAGAGCCTCATCGCGGGCATGACGCCGCAGGAGCGCGTCGGCCAGCTTTTCCTGGTCACCTTCCCCGGTAGCACCATCGAGGCGGAGAGCGTGGTAGCCACCCTCGTGCGCGATTTGCATGTGGGGGGCGTGGTGCTGCGGGCAACCCATGGCAACTACGCCAACAGCGGCAACACCCCCGACGACCTTGCCGACCTGAGCAATGCCCTGCAAGCGCTCGGGCTCGACGCGAGCCGCCAGGATGCGGAAAGCCCTTTCGTACCACTCTTCATCGCGCTGGACCTTTACCCACCGAGCGCGTCGTACGCGGACGGGCTGCCCACCAACGGCTTCACGCGCATCCCCTCGGAGATGGCGCTGGGCGCTACCTGGAGCAAGCAGAACGCGGAAAGCACCGGGCGCATCGTGGGGCAGGAGCTGTCAGCGGTAGGGGTGAACCTGCTGCTCGGCCCGCTGCTCGATGTGGAGGACACGCAGGGGGTAGAGCAGCAAAACAACCTTGGCACCTCCACCTTTGGCAGCAACCCCTACTGGGTGGGGCAGATGGGCAAGGCGTTCGTGCGGGGGGTAGCCATCGGCAGCGAGGGGCAGGTGGCGACCATCGCCAGCCATTTCCCGGGGGTGGGCAGCAGCGATCGCCGCCCCGATCAGGAGATCGCCACCGTCCAGAAGCCGCTTTCCACCCTCCAGCAGCAGGACCTGCCCCCCTTCTACGCTGTCACCAGCAGCAGCACGGTAAGCAACACCCTTACTGTGGATGGGCTGATGACCACCAACGTGCGCTACCGTGGCCTGCAGGGCAACATCCGCCAAACCACGCGCCCCATCTCCCTTGACGCGCAGTCGCTGCCGATGCTGCTGAGCGAGCCGAAGCTTCAGCCGTGGCGCGCGGCGGGCGGCATCCTCGTCAGTGAGGAACTGGGCGCGCCCGCGCTGCGCCGCTTTTACCAGGAGCAGACGGGGAGCTTCCCCGCGCGCACGGTGGCCCGCGACGCTTTCAACGCGGGCAACGACCTGCTCTTTTTGGGCGATTTTGCGCTGGACGACGACTGGAGCGCGCGCCTACAAAACATCGAGCAGACGATTCAATTTTTTACGGAGCAGTACAACAGCGACCCAGTCTTTGCGGGCCGCGTTGACGAGTCGCTGCGCCGCCTGCTCGCGCTGAAGCTGCGCCTGTACGGCGGCGATTTCCAGGCGGCGTCCGCCCCGCTCCCGCTGCCCAGCACCGTCGAGCCCGCTCCGCTGCAATCGCCCGACAACCTGAGCACGGTGGCCCGCATCGCGCAGGAGGCGGCCACCCTCCTCTACCCCAGCAGCGAGGAGCTCTCCGGCGTGCTGCCCGCGCCACCGCGCGGCGACGAGGATATCACTATCTTCACCGACATACGCCTGATTCGCGACTGCGCGACCTGCCCGACGCGCCCGCTGCTCGACCCGCTGGAATTCGAAAATCAGCTTCTCCAGCGCTATGGGCCTGCTGGCAGCGGCGAGCTGGTACCGGAGCGCATCAGCAGCCTGAGCTTCGACGAATTGGACGCATTTTTGACGGCGGAGAGCCCGGCAAGTGCGGAGGTTGCGCGGACGCAGAGCGTGGTAGAGGAAGCGGAGTGGCTGATCTTTCTGGTGCAGGACAAGGATGCGAGCTACCCCGAGGGCGACGCGCTCAGCGAGTTTCTGCGCGTGTACAACCCGCAGTTGCGCGGCCAGCGGCTCGTCGTCTTCACCTTCGGCTCGCCCTACTACCTGGACGCCACCGAGGTGAGCAAGGTAACCGCTTACTACGCGCTCTACACCGCGACCCCGCGCTTTGTGGAAGCGGCAGCCTCGCTGCTCTTCCAGGCGCTCCCCGCGACCGGTGCCGCGCCGGTTTCCCTGTATCCGCTAAACTACAGCGTCGAGGTGCGGCTGGAGCCGAACCCGAACCAGACGGTCAACCTGTGCAAGGACGCGCCCGAGATTCCGCTGGACAGCTGCATGCCACCCGACCCGCTGCTCGACCTGTCGGAGGCGGAGAACCGCGAGATCGACCTGCGCACGGGGATCATCCTTGACCACAAGGGGAACCCGGTACCCGATGGCACGCGCATCAGCTTTTTGCTGCGCTACCCCAACGAGGGGGTCTCGCTAACCCCGCAAAATGTCGAGACGGTGGACGGGGTGGCCCACACCACGATCAACCTGGCGCGCGACGGCCAGCTTTCCATCGTGGCGGTGCCCACCGATTCGGCCCCCTTCAACAGCGCGGAGGTGATCATTTCCGTGCAGGGCGCAGAGCCGGTCGTGGTGGTGACCGAGGTACCCACCCCGACGAGCACCCCCAGCCCCTCCGTCACGCCGCAACCCTCACCCACCACATCGCCCCTGCCCACGTTGCGCGCCACGCGCACCCTGCGCCCGCCAGCCACGCCGACCGCCACGCCCCTGCCTGTGACGCGCTTCGGCCAGCCGAACGAGGGCTTCGGCTGGTGGGTCTTTATGGGCACCATCATCGGGCTGCTCGGGGTGGGGAGCCTCGGCTTTGCCACAACCGGCTCTAGCGGACGCGCGCTGCTCGTGCGCCGCCTGCTCCTGGTGGGTCTCTTCGGGGTCGGGGCCTACCTGGCCTACCTGCTGCTCTACGCCCTGCGCCTGCTGCCGAGCGATTTCAACGGGTGGGGGGCGATTGCCTTTGCCGTGCTCAGCGGCTTCGTGGCGCTGGTGCACGAGCGGGAGTAGAACAGGATGGGCAGGATGGGCGGATCAACGGCTCTGTCGTAATCCGCCTATCCTGCCCATCCTGTTCTATTCAACTCAACTGCCACGTGAGGAGCAACGCGAGGAAGAAGAGCAGCAGCAGCCAGCGGATCAGCTGCTGGTTCTGCAAGAGCGCCATCTGCCAACTGCTGGATGCGCTGCGCCGCCCCCCCTCGCGGCTGACCCCGTGGGTGAGCGCACTCATAAACTCGCTGACCGCCGAGGGGCGCGCGGTGGGGTGGATCTCCAGCGCCCAAAGCAGCGCCTCGTCGGTCTCGGGGGAAATGGCGGGGTTAACCTCGCGGGGGCGGCGCAGCACCTGAGGGCGCAAAAAGCGCTCCTTCGCGTCGGGCGGCAGTTCCTTTGTCAGCAGGTGGTAGAGGGTCGCGGCGAAGGAGTACACATCGGAGCGGACATCGGTGTGCCCCGCGTCGCCCCCGTACTGCTCCAGCGGGGTGTAAGCCACGGTGCCTCGCCCCTGAAGCACCGTCACGGTACGGTCATCGTCCGAGATCATCACCTTCACCAGGCCAAAATCCACAAGCTTGATGCGCCCCTCCGGCGTCAACTTGATGTTGCCCGGCTTGACGTCGCGGTGCAGCACCGGCGGCGACTGGTGATGCAGGTAGGTGAGCGCCTCCGCTATCTGCTGCGACCAGCCAAGTACTTTGGCCTCAGGCAGAAATTTGCCCTCCACCCGCGCCTCCTCCAAAATCTCGCGGAGGTCGCGGCCAGGGACATAGTCCATGACGAGGTAATCTCGACCCTCTTCATAGAAAAAATCTGAAACTTTTGGGAGATTGGGGTGATCGAGGCGTGCGAGGATACTGGCTTCGCGATGAAATTGGTCGCGTGCCTGTTGGGCCATTGGATCGCCGGGAGCGCCATAAGCATCAAGAGCGATCTCCTTGATGGCAGTTTTGCGGCCTTCCAGTCGCAAATCATCTGCCAGATAGACGGCCCCCATGCCGCCTTGTCCAACTAACCCGGTAATGGAATACCGTCCACGCAGCACTGTCCCCGGGGTTAACAGGCGGGCCACGCTAATAAATCATCCTCCTTCTACAATGGGAAGAGCGTATCCCACACCCTGCCTCCTGTCAAACAGCCGCAGGAGTGAGCACGTCGCTCCCGCGCCCACAGCACCCATTTGGAGAGCGCCATGTCCCAAGATGAGGCCATCCTGATCACCGTAACGATTCCCCCAGGCGCGCAGGTGGCGAGCCGCTGGCGGCTCGAACGCACGCCGGTCATCCTGGGCCGCAACCCTTCCTGCGAGATCTGTCTGCCCGACCGTCAGGTCTCGCGGGAGCACGCGCGCATCTTCCACACCGCGAAGGGCTACTTTGTCGAGGACCTGGACAGCAAAAACGGCACATACGTCAATGGCGAGCCGGTCGCCGAGCCGACGCGCCTGCACGATGGGGACGTGCTCCAGGTCGGGCTCGCGTTCCGGCTGGCCTTTGTCGGGGCGGAGGGCACGGTGCCGCTGCCCTTTGACGCCAAAAAGAGCTTCGCGCTGCGCGTGGACCCCGAAAAAAAGGTGGTCTGGGTGCGCGGGCAGGAGCTAGAGCCGCCCCTCTCGCCCGCCCAATTCGACCTGCTGACCCTGCTGCTCGATGCGCACGGCGGCATCGTCGAGCGCGACCAGATCGCCGCGAGCGTGTGGGGCAGCACCGAGGGGGTCACCGAGCAGGCCATCGACGCGCTGGTGCGCCGCCTGCGCCGCCGCCTGGAAGAAGCGGAGCCCTCCAAAGAACTGGTAGTGACCGTGCGCGGCTACGGCTTCCGCCTCGACGTGTAAACGGCAACGCAGAACGCAGAACGCAGAACGAACGGCCATACCTTCTCGTCTCAGTTCTCTCTTTTCTCGTCTCTCTTTTCTCTTCTCATCCAAATCGCTCTATAGCCCGATAAAGGAACCCCCACCATGACCCCTTCCCCGATTACCCCTGGCAGTGCTGCCGCCCGCGCGCTTTATCCCCTCACCGAGCGCACCGTGTTCCTGAACCATGCAGCCGCCTCGCCGCTGAGCACGCGCGTGGTGCGGGCGATGACCGAGTGGATCGCGTGGTGGCAGGCCAACGGCGGGCGCGATGGGATGCCCGCGCCGCTGGAAGAGTACCGCACGCTGCTGGCGCGCCTCATCGGGGCGCACGCGGACGAGGTGGCGATTGTGCCAAACACGAGCGAGGGGCTGCTGCTGGTCGCGCAGGGCTTCCCCTTTCAGCAGGGGGACGCGCTGCTGACGAGCCAGAGCGAGTTCACCGCCAACGTCTACCCGTGGCTGTCCGTGCAGGAAAAGGGGGTGGAAATCATCCGCCTGCCGGAATACGACCATTGCATCCCGCTGGAATCGGTGGAGGAGGCACTACGCGCCCACCCCAATATCCGGCTGCTCGCTCTCTCCTTTGTGGAGTTTGCGACCGGCTACCGCAACGACCTGACGGCGCTGGGCGAGCTGTGCCGCGAGTACGACGTGCGCTTCTGCGTGGATGCGATTCAGGGGGCGGGCGCGCTGCCCATCGACGTGGAAGCGATGAACATCGACTTTTTGGCGTCGGGTGGCCCCAAGTGGCTGATGGGGCCGATTGGGGCGGGGCTCTTTTACTGCCGCCGCGAGCTGCTTGACGTGCTTCAGCCGGGGCACCACGGCTGGCTGAGCACCACCGACATCCTGGATTTCTTCCGCTTTGACGCGCCGTGGGCGGAGCGGGCCGCGCGCTTCGAGGCGGGCACCCTGCCCTGGCCCAGCCTCACGGGGCTGGCGGCGAGCGTGGAAACGTTGCTGGAGGTGGGGGTGCCCGCCATCGAGCAGCACGTGCTGGCCTTGGGGGATCGGCTCGTCGAGGGGTTGCAGGCGATGGGTTACACGGTGGCGCTGCCCAACCGCAAGGATCGCGGCGGGATCGTCGTATTCAGCACCCCAGACCGACCCTCGCAGGATATTGCCACCTACCTCGACAAGCGCGAGATCGTTGTCTCGGCGCGCGGCCCCTTCGTGCGCGTCTCGCCCCATTTTTACAACAACGAGGCGGACATCGATCAGCTGCTAGAAGCGCTGGCGCGCTGAGGCGCGTTAAGTCGTCTCTGCCAACTCCGTCAGCAGCTTCGCCGCCTGATCGGGCGGCAGCGGGGGCAGGTGGTCGAGCGAGGGCAGCCCAAAATAGTGAAGGAAGGCGGGGGTGGTGGCATACAGGTAGGGGTTCCCCACCGTTTCCAGCCGCCCCGCCTCCTCCACCAGCTCGCGCTGGATGAGGGTGCGCAGCGTACCGCTGCTGTTCACGCCGCGAATCGTGTCCACCTCGGCGCGGGTGATGGGCTGGCGATAGGCGATGATCGCCAGGGTTTCCAGCGCGGCGGCAGAAAGCTTGCTAGACAGCTCCAGCCCCAAAAAGCGCTCGATCCAGGCCGCGTGCTCCGGCGCGGTGACAAGCTGCGCCGCGCCGCGTGGGCGATGCAGCCGCACGCCGCGTTCGGCGAGTGTCTCGGCCAACTGGGCCAGCGCCCCCTCGATGAGGGTGCTGTTGATCCCGGTCGCCTGGGTCAGCGCGCTGACTTCCACTGGCCCGTCCGCCACAAAAAGGATCGCTTCCAGCACCTGGACGAGCCGGTCGGGGTTCTCAATCAACGAAAAAGAGGTAGGAGTCACTCATGAGAGGCAACACTATGCGGACTATCCATGGATGGGTACTTGTCCTGCTCGCGGGCGTGCTGCTCAGCGCGTGCAGCCTGCCCGGTTTCGGGGCGGGGACGGTGGACGATGGGCCGCCGATCCCGATCACGGAAGAGGCAGCGGCGAGTTTGGAGCAAAAGGCGATAGCGGCGGGGCAGGAGGCACAGGCAGGTGGCAGCTCCAGCATTACCGTCACGCAGGAGGAGATCACCTCCTACGTGGCGCTGCGCCTGTTGACGGCGGCCCAGGACAATAGCACTGTCCCCTTGCCGATCAGCGAGCCGCAAATTTACTTCAAAGAGAGCGGCGAGTTGGTGCTGCGCGGCAACCTGGAATTTCAGGGGCGCAGCCAGCCGCTACGCGTCGCGGCGCGGCCCACGGCGGTGGACGGTGCCCTCCAGGTGGACGTCACGGAGGGGAGCATCGGGCCAGTGCCGGTGCCGGGCATCATCCTGGACCAAACCGAGGGGCTGCTCGCCGACGCCATCCTTTCCGCGCAGGATTACGCACGACTCGACGCGGTGAGCGTCCAGCAGGGCACCCTCACGCTGCAAGGGCAACGAGCGCCGTAGACAACGACCAACGACTTGAACCACGGAGACACGGAGAACACGGAGAACGGCGAACTTTCCACGAACGAAAATGTTGTCCGTTTCTCCCCTTCTCCCTGTCCCCTTGTCCCCTCTTCTCACCTTCATCACCCCCTCACCTTCATCACCCCCTCACCCCCTCACACCACCTCCGCCTCGCCAACCAGCTCGCGGTAGGCTTCGTGGTCGATGGTGACGGTGAGCTTTTTGAGGACGAGCCCCATCTGTTTTTCGAGCACGTCGCGCGTCACCGCGCGAATCTCCTCGGTCTTCATCGGCACATCGATGTAGGGCGCGGTGGTCACGTCCAGGTGAACGATGAGCCCGCGCCCGCCCCCCTTGACGGTCGGGGTCACCTGGATCACATCGTCCAGCCGATCCACCGCAAACTGGATGCGCTGGTGAATCGCGCTGCGCGCCACCGAGGTGGTTCCCCCCTCGCTCGCCTGCACCGGCACCACGTCTGCTTCCTTGTGCGGTTGCAGTTCGAGCACGAGCAGGACAAAGGCGATGAGCGCCACGAGAACCGCCACGCCAAAGACGATGGCGCGCTGGCTCATCGCCATCGTAGCGGGCAACTCGAAGAAGGTGGAGACGGTGAGGGCGGCGCGCTCGCGCAGGGAGGGGGGCAGGTACACCCCGATCGCCGTCAGGACCGCGCACGCGATCAACCCCAGCAGCGCCAGGACGGTGATGAGGCGATTCATCATGTTTAGCATGGGAACACTCCTATCAGCAAGGGCAAAGACTATCCGCTACTCAAGTGTAACCCAAGACAGACGCCCCGTCTAACGTTCGCGTTGCACAGCCCCGCAAAAAAGGAGGGGCGCACTCTTAGTGCGCCCCTCCTTGTAGCGTTGTGGGTACTGACTTACTTTTGCCCGGTTTTGACCTGAACGTCGCTAAACTCTACCTCGACCGGCTCCGCATAGCGTTTCCCGTTCTTTTTGTCGTGGCGCATGTAATCGGCGGGGTCAATGTGGACGCGCAGCGTGTAACTTCCATCGCCCGGCACCTTCCAGTTGCGCCCATAATGGAAGAGCCACGGGTGCCAGATGAAGGGCTGCTGGTGCGTGCCAACCTCGTTGCCCTCCGCGTCAATCAGCGTGGCTTTCACATACAGACCGGGGATAAAGCGATTGTCGGCCCCGTCGCGCACCGATACCTCGACATGGAGGTTCTCGTCAGTGGGCTCGACCCACTCCAGCGAACCATCCTTTAACATGTACATCCCCTCGGCCTTCTCGACCGCGTAGGCCACCACATAGTTGCCCGCCTTCGTCTCGCCGCCGTCGTCCGCTTCTTTTTTGACCATCGTGTTCAGCGCCTCGACGTAGGCATCGCCCTGCTTCCGCGCTAGGTCAAGCTGCTCCGAGGTGGCCTCGTCGCTGGCCTGCATCGGCGGTTTCTGGTAATCGGTCATGGGTTTAACTCCTCTATCAATTCTGTTCTCTGCTCCAAACGGTGCATGGACCATGCCAGCGACGCGGGGTGAGGGGGTGAGGGGGTGATGAAGGTGAGGGGGTGAGAAGCAGTGGAATTTCGTGGGACTACGGTGTCAAGACAGAGTCAGCCCTTGGCGTCCTTGGCGTCTCGCCTAGAGCACCTACCGTTGGTGGCGCTTCCCCCGTCATCGCGCGCCAGAAGCAGAGCGCGAAGAGGAGGAGCATCGCCCAGGGGATCGCAAAGCGCGCAGGGGGCCAGAGCATCGCGCCGAGCAGGAGCCAGAGCAGCAGCGCGGCGAGCAGCACGGGGCGGTCGCGGCGCAGCACCGGCGCGAGGAAGGAGAGCGGGAGCAGCAGGAGCAGCAGGTCGTAGCTTCCCAGGTAGGGGGTGATCACCAGCGGCGCGAGCCAGAGCAGCGCGTGGTGGTACGGCGTCATCGGGCGACGCCACGCGACGAGCAGCGCCACCGTGCTCCCCACCGAGGCGAGCAGCGCGACGAGCGGCCCCGCCACGGTGTACAGGGTCGGGTTGATGCCGCGCGCGACGACCGCTGCCATCACCACATCGCCGATGGTGCCACGCGCGGCGGGGAAGGCCAGCGTCGCGGCGGGGCTGAGCAGCAGCGAGCCGAGCCCGACGAGCAGCGCCGCGAGCGCCACGCCCCCCAGCGCCCGCCACTGCCGCTGCAAAAGCCAGAGCAGCAGCAGCGGGGCGAGCAGTTGCGGCTTGTACAAATTCGCGCCCGCCAGCAGCCCCGCCAGCACACCAACCTCGCCGCGCCAGACGAGCAGCGCGAGCGCCGCGAACAGGAGCAGCGTGAGCGGCGAGGTCTGACCGATGATCAGCGCGATGTAGCTCGGAAAGCAGAGCGCCAGCGCCAGCAGCACGAGCACGAGCGGCACGCGCGACCAGCGCTGGCTGATCCACGCGGCCCACAGAAGCGATGCCACGCTCAGCAGCCCCCACGCGATGCGGGCGAGGGCAAAGGGGAGAACGCTCAGGGGTAAAAAAAGGGCGGTGTAGAGCGGGGCATACAGGAAGTGCGGGGCCCCGCGCTGGTTCAGCACCGCCTGATCGTAGAGCGAGGCCAGCTTGCCCTCTGCCGCCATCTGCCCGCCGTTGTAGAACGCCAAAAAATCGCTCCAGCGCGGGGCGGTGGCCCACAGGCGCAGCAGCACCAGCAGGATCGCCGCCCCCACGACGAGGGCGAGCAACCGCACAAAGCGGGGGTCGGGGCGCGGCTTCATCAGGAGGGCTCAGCGATTCCCATTGGGAGGCTGCCATCAAAAGGGGAGCCGCGCCCGCACGCGCTGCAACAGCCCTGGCCCCTCGTCGGTCGCGTCGGTGGGGGCGGCGTCGCTCGGCGCGGGCAGGGCGGGCAGGGTGTCGCGCACCTTGCCCACCACCTTCGAGGCGAGCGCCATGCCGCGCGCCATCGCCTCGTCGTATAAGCGGCGCATCTCGCCGGTGTTGAGGTGCTCGCCCTCCAGCGCCCAGAGCATCACCGTGCGCCCGATGACCCAAGTGCCGCCGTAGGCAATCGCCACCTTCGGGATGACCCCCACCACCGGAATCAGCCCCACCAACTCGCGCGCGATCTGGCGGAACAAAAAGCCGCCGCCCAGCACGCTGATCACCTCCCCCATGATCTCGCGCGGCGTGCCCTCCTTGCCAGCGGCGAGCGCCACTTTGTAGGCCATGACCAACTGGTTTTTGGTAAGCACGAAGATGTCTGCCGCGTTGAGCGGGATATTCAGTATCGGCACCACCTCCGCCAGCCCCGTCGAGGCGGCGTACAGCGCGTTGGCGCGCGAGGTCGTTTCCACCAACTCCTGGATCACGGGGGCGCGCAGCGGCGGAAGCTGGCGCGCCAGGGGCAGTCGCAGCTCGTCGCGCGCGGCATCCAGCAGGGCGGGGGCTAGCTTGTCACGCAGCGCCTGATCGCTCAGCGGCGGGGCAAGCAGCACGCGCGCCGTCTCGTCGCGCCGCGCCAGCTCGGCCCCTACTTGGGATGCCGCCGCCGCACTCACCACGACGACCACCACCGGCACCTTGTCCTCGCGCAGGCGGCGCAGCGTGCTCGCCTCCGCCTCCTGCATCTCCACCGCGTCGGTCACGAGGAGCGCCAGGTCGTAGCCGCTCAGGTCGTGCCGGTCCAGCGGGAGCGGCACCGCCTGCACGTCCAGCCAGGGATGTACCCCGCTCCGCCCCTCGGTGGCGCTGAGCCGCTCCGCCAGTTCCGTCGCAAGGGGCGCACTCCCGGCCAGCAAGATCGAGAAAGGCTTCTCGGTTTCCTTTTTGATGGTCGATAAATTCATCTCACGCACGATCCGCACAATGTCGCTAGCCATGCCCCATGCCATGTTGCTCTCTCCTTCTCATCAACTCATCTTCTTGATCGGTTCCCGCGCCTGTAACAGACAAGGAAACTCATTGAAACTCATTGGAACTCATTGAAACTCACCCCCTCACCCTCTCACCTTCATCACCCCCTCACCCCCTCACCTTCATCACCTCCCTCACCCAACCCCCTCGGCAAGAAACCCGCCAAGGGTAAGGCGGGGTTTGGAGAGTGTCTTGCTATGATTCAAGAAAGAGCAGGGCCCGTCAAGAGATGCCAGCCGCCCGCTTCTCCCCTATAATGCGGGGAGATGAGGCCGCCGCAGCACGGGCAATTATTAGGAAGAGGGGACAACGAACCATGGCAGAACGATTAAACAAGGTAATTGCCCGCGCGGGGGTGGCGTCGCGGCGCGGCGCGGACGAGCTGATCGAGCAGCGACGGGTGACGGTGAACGGGCAGATAGCGGGAATGGGCACGCAGGTCGAGCCGGAGGCGGACGAGATTCGCGTGGATGGCGAGCTGATCCACCCGGAGCAGGTGCCGGATCGCTACATCGCGCTGTACAAGCCGCGCCACGTCATCAGCACTGCCAGCGATCCCTTCGACCGCGCGACGGTGATCGACGTGGTGGACCCCAACGTGCGCCTCTTCCCCGTCGGGCGGCTCGACGCGGACAGCGAGGGGTTGATCCTGCTGACCAACGATGGCGAGCTTGCCAACCAGCTGATGCACCCGCGCTACGAGCACGAAAAGGAGTACCGCGTCAAGATTTCAGGGACCCCGCTGGAAACCACGCTCCAGAAGTGGCGCGAGGGGGTATGGCTGGAGGAGGGGCGCACCCTGCCCGCCGAGGTCACTATCGAGTCGAGCACCGGCGGCTCCACCTGGCTGCGCTTTGTGCTGCGCGAGGGGAAAAATCGGCAGATTCGCCGCATGGTAGATGCGTTCAGCCACGAGGTGCACCAACTGATGCGCGTGCGCGTCGGGCCAGTCACCCTTGGCGCGCTCAAGCCGGGCGAGTGGCGCACGCTCACCAAGCGCGAGGTGGAGGCGCTGCGCGCGGGCAGCAACGAGCCGATCTACCTGGACAATGCTCCCAAAGAAAAGGAAGCCCCGACGCGGCCCAAGTACAAGAAGGGGTGGGCCCGCCCCAAACCCAAGGAGCGGCGCGGCGGCAGCAGGCGGCAGCGGTAACGAACGGCAACGCTGAACGCACAACGCACAACGCACAACGAAAACAGCGTAACGCAAAGGCGCAAAGGCGCGGAGACGCAGAGGGCAGAACAAGACGTACAATCTGCAATCTGCAACCTGTAACCTGCAACCATCCGTCGGACCTCGGACTATGCCTCGCTATCTTCTCCTCAACAAACCCTACCTTGTGCTGCCCTCCTTCACCGACCCGGATTTTGAGCGCGGGGTGTTGGGGGAGCCGCGTGCCACGCTGCGAGAATTTGTGGAGGTGCCCGACGTGTATCCGGCGGGGCGGCTGGATTACGACTCGGAGGGGCTGATGTTCCTGACCGACGATGGGCAGTTGGCGCACCAGATGACCCATCCGCGCTACGATCACCCCAAAACCTACCTCGTGCAGGTGGAGGGCGCGCCGACCGAGAGCGACCTGGAGCCGCTGCGGCGTGGGGGGCTCGCTATCAAAACCTATCGTACTGCCCCCGCGCAGGCACGCGTCCTGCCCGCGCCGCCCGACCTTTGGCCGCGCGACCCGCCCATCCGCGAGCGGGCCAGCATCCCTGACACGTGGCTCGAACTGACGCTGACCGAGGGGAAAAAGCGCCAGGTGCGCCGCATGACTGCCGCTATCGGCTTCCCCACGCTGCGCCTCGTGCGCGTCGCCATCGGTCCGCTCGCGTTGGGCGCGCTCCCGCCCGGCGAGTGGCGCGAGGCCACGGCACAGGAAATGGCAGCAGTGCGACGGATGCTGCGCCGGTGAGGGCGTAACGCGATGGGGTGGCCCTGGCGGCTCCGCGTGGGGAGCCTGACCTTCTGGGTTGTCGCGCTGCTTTTTATGGCCGCGAGTTCCTTCAGCTACTTTGGGCTGGATGGGCACGACTTCCGGGGGTACTTCGCGGCGGCCCTTGTCGTCCGGCGCGGCGGGAACCCCTATGACTACGCGCAGGTTGCGGCTGTGCTCCGCGAGGTCACGGGCGAGGTCGGTAACTTCCCCTACTACTATCCCCCCTGGTTCGCGATAGCCCTGACACCCCTCACCCTGCTGCCCTTTCGCCTCGCACGGGCGCTCTGGCTGGCTGGCAACGTGGCTTTTTGGGTAGCGGGAGTGGCGGCGCTATCCCACACACTAGGCTGGCCGCACCGTGGCTGGCAGCGCTCGCTCGCCTTTCTCGCTGCCACCTATCTGTTTGCCTGGATGACCTGGCGCTTCGAGCAGCTTGGGGTCTTTCTGTTTTTCTGCCTCGCCCTTACGCTGTGGACCGCGCGCAGCCATCGCCCCCGCTGGAGCGGTGCCCTGCTCGCCCTGGCGCTGAGCAAGCCAACGATCACGGTACTGCCCGTGCTAGCGGTCTTACTCTGGTGGCTGCGCCGCCGTCAGGGGCGCGCGCTGCAAGGCTTTGCTGTGACCCTGTTCGCCTCGCTGCTGCTCTCCGCGCCCCTGCTGCCGGGGATGCTCGACCAACTACAGAGCCCAGGGGTGGGGCAAGGGTTGGTGCGGGAGATGGATGGGCCAGGGCAGGTCGGCTCCTTCCGCCTCACCACAACCCTACCCCACTGGCTCGCCATGAGCTTCAGCGCCCCGCCGCGCCTGATCACAACGATGCAGGGCCTCGCGCTGCTCGTCGGTGTCGGGCTCACCCTGTGGGCGGTGAGCCGCGCTACCTCGCTGCTGTCGCTCCTCTCGGTCGCCCTGCTGGCCTCCTACTGGGTGGCTCCCTACGCCCTCCAGTACGACTTCCCGCCGCTGGCGATTCCCCTGTTTGCCGCTTTGCAGGGGACGAGCAGGCAGAGCACGCGCGCCAGGCGCGTGGCGGCGCTCCTCCTGCTCGCCACGCTGAGCGTTCCCCTGTGGGAGCGGCCCATCTCGGACGGCTTCTGGATCGTGGTGGGGATCACGCTGCTTTACGGCCTAACGGCCTTCGGGCACTTCGTAGATCGAGAGCGACCCGCTCTGGAAACGCAACTCCAGCCCCTCCGCTAACGAATCGGTCGCGCCGAGCGCCCGCTCGCGTGGGCCAATCGCCAGCAGGTTAATGGGGTGCCCAAGCCGCGCCACCAAGTCGTCCAAGGGAAAGCTCCCCCCGATAGTAGGCAAGCACCCACGCATCTTTGTCTTGGACACGGATCACTTCCGAGAGGTGGCCGTGCACCACGCGCACGTCGCTAAGGGCCGGAACAAAGTTGCTGAACTCTGCCGAGGCGAGGAGCACATCCTGCCGCCCCGCATTCAAGCGCAGCCATTCCAGCGCTGCCGACTCGTCGTCGCTGTAGAAGAGCATCGGCTCGGAGAGGGGGGTCAGCGTAAAAGCGCGCTGGAGCAGCAACAAATCGGTCGGGAGCAGCAAGAGCATCAGCACCGCCACTACCAACAGATGTCGGCGACGGGGAACCCAGGCTAGCAGCGTGGTAACGCCCACCCCCGCCAGGATGCCGAGCGGCACCTGCACCCCGCCCAGCACGCGCCTTTGCAGGTTGATGGGTGCATACACGAGCAGGGCAGCCATCAGGAGCCAGCCCCACAGCGCCCAGACGAGCGGCTCGGTGCGCCTGCGCCACGTCCACGCGCCCAGCAGCGCCAGGGGAAACAACGCCCCCAACCCCAGCAGCAACTCGCGGGGCGGCGGGGAAAGCGACACATTTTGCGCGCTCCACGCCGCGACGGAGGGGTTGGTGCGCAGCAGGTACAGATCATAAGCCGCCACCAGCCCGAAGCCCGCCGCCACCAACCCGTACTGCCAGAGCCACCCCCAACCCCACCGCCCGCCCCGTTGCCTGAGTTGTGCCAGGAACCCGCCCAGCAGCGCCCCCGCCATGGGCGGGATCAGAAAGGGAGCGGTGAGCGCCAGAAAGAGGCTCACGGCAAAAAGGGCAAGGGCACGCAGCGGGGGGCGCGGCAGATCGGGCGCGAAGAGGAGCAGGAGCAGCGCGATTTGTAGCACGATACTCAGCGAGAAATGGGGGTTTGCCAGAATCCCGAGCAGCGTGAACGCCTCTTGCAGCCACAGGTCCACGCTTCCGATCCCCCAGATCGCCGCAAAAAGACCGAGCCCGCTCCCGGCAGCTACCAGCAGCCACGCCCAGCGCCGCGTCGCCACATCGGAGATCACGCAGGCTATAAGGTAGTAGCTGAGCCCGAGGAGCAGCGCGCCCGCGAGCAGCCGCGTGGCGTGATACAGGAAGAGAAGGGAGACGGGCAGCCAGCGCCCCAGCGCCCCCACCCCGAGGTAGAGAGGGTAGATCAACACCCCCCGTTGCGCCTCGCCCGAGTAGGGCAGGGTGAACAACTCGCCGCGATAGCCCTGCCGCATCTTCGCCAGGTAGCTGTGCGAATCTTCCCCGTTGAGGAGCAGCCCCGAGAACGCCCACCCCTCGGGTGTGCGACTCGATACCACCCAGAGGGGCAGCGCCGTGAGGAGCAGCAGCAGCCCGCCCAGCAGCAGCACCCATCGCCACTCGGCACGGCTGACCCGCCCCCCGTTGGCAGCTGTTCTCATGCGAGTTGTTGGATGCTCCACCATGCCGCGATCCACGTTAGCCCCCACAATACCCCTGCCACGCGCGACCACCGACGAAAGAGCAGGGCAAGGATCGGGCGCGAGCGTGTAGGCGGGAAGAAAAGGCGATACCAGCGGGGTAGCCAGCGCCGCGAGCAGCGGGTCACGCCGCCTGATCCCCCAGACGAGCAGGGCGAACCCGAACGGAACCCCCCACGGAAAAAGGTTCCAGTCCCAGGGGCCAAACGCCACCCCCGCCAACCGAACGCGCATCAGCCACTCCGGCCAGAGCAGGGTCGAGAGCAGAACCACCAGGGCGGGAAAAAGCGCGTGCTTCCACCCCGCGCGCTGGAGGAGGGGCAGCGCGGCGAGCGCGGCCACCTGCGGCTTGATCGAGAGGAGCAGCAGCCCGCCCGACGCGGGTAGTAGCAGCCCCAACGCGACAAGTGCGTCCAGGTTGCCCTGCCAGAGCAGCACCAGCCCCGGAGCCGACAGGCAAACCAGCAGGGCCTTCCAAAAGACGCGCCCCGTCAGCAGGTAGAGCGCAACAAGGGTGCCCGCGCGCAGCAGCGCGGTCGCGATGGAGGGCGGGATCAAGGCGAGTGGCAGGAAAAACGGGATCGCCCAGGGCAAGAAGATTCCGTAGGAGCTTTCACCGCCCCCTCCTTCCAGCGGCGACCCCAGGAATGGCTCCGGCCACGAGGCAGCCGCGTTGAAATATTGGCGCAGGTCGTTGGCGGGGCCAATCGGGTAGACCGCGACCAGCAGCGTGAGCACCCAGAACCAGCCAGGGATCGCTTTGAAAGCGCGCTCCAGGCGGGCCAGAAAGCGACGCACGCGTGCCACGAAGCCATCCAAATCCATTGTTCCATCCAGGCCCTGGTGTGAGTACGCTCCCTCAGACGATCGCACGCCACGTGTCCCATCGGTGTCGCAGCGCTTGCCGCTTGTCCCATACAAGCAGCCCCAAAGCGGGCAGATACACCCAGTTTACCACGGCGAGCCATGCATGGGGCGCTTGCTCCCCGGTCGTTGCCAACCAGCCCGCATCAGGGGTAACCGCCACCGCGAGCCACGAACAGGTTACCAACAAGAGCAGGCCCTGCCAGGAGCGGGGGAGCAAAAAGGAGCAATTGGTCGTACCAGATCCGCTGCGGCACCAACGCCATCGCCAGCAGGAGGCGGGCGCTGCGCGTGCGCCAGAAAGGGGCCGCGAGCAGCAAAAGGAAGCCCGGCCCCACCAAAAGCGGTATCCGCCCTGTGTAGTTCCCCATCATCCCATCGCGCCACCAGTCAAGCGGCCACGTGGGGTAAAGGGCGAGCGAGAGGAGCAGGAGCGCCCCCGCTCCCACGACCGCGTACCGATTCCATCGCGCGGCTGCCAGCAGCACCACCCCGAGTTGAGGCTTCACCACCGCGAGCGGCAGTATCGTTGGCATCAGCAGCGCCGCCGCAAAGAGCGGGGGCCACTGCACCGAGTGCAGCGATGATAAAAAGGGGACCGACGCAAAGAGCAACAAGCGCCACCGCTCGCCCTCCTTCAGCAACCCGTAGGCGAGCAGCGCCGAGGAGAGCGCACAGAAGAGCGGGGCAACCATCCACAGCGGTACAAGCAGCAAGGGCGACAAGAGAAGCGATGTCGTGAAGGGGTAGGCGGCCAGCGCGCCACGGTCCGTGGCGATGCCGTAGGGGGGAGTGCCCTCCAGAAAGCGGCGCATCGCCAGGAGCGGCGCGCCGATGTCCCCGACCCCGACCCCCTGGAAGACGATGGGGTGGGGAAGATAGAGGGCGAGCAGCCCCGCCGCTACCCCCACCCCAAGCGATAACAGGAGCCGTGAGCGACTGACGTGGTTCACGAAGGCACACGCCCCAGCCGATGCGTGCTGGGTGGGCGAAGCGGGTGACCCGCTGCCGGATCAGCCCAGCGCTCCCCGATAATCCAGAATAACACAAAAAGGCAGAGATAGAGCAGATAAGGGGTGACCGCTGCCGGGGGGCCATAGGTGAGTTGGCTCCATCCTTCCACGCCCACAGCGAGAGCGGGGAGCAAGAGCAGGAGCCGGTGGCGCACGGGGTTCCAGAAGCGCCCCACAATCCACAAGGCGGGTATTAGGAGCAGGGCAAGGTCATGGTGCCACACGTACGGGCCGAACAGGATAGAAAGCAGCACCGACTCGCCAAGGACGCGCGGCTCCAGGGTGCGTGCCCTGCGAAAGTGCCAGAGCGCCCAGGCAACCCCAAGAAGCACCACAAGGTATCGCACCTCGTCGCCGCTATCTGTCCGAAGCGCGAGCATATCCACCAGGGAAAAGGTGTACCAGCGGGTCGGGGTACCCTGGGAAGCCCATCCTGCGAGCCAAGATGGATCAAGGAGAAAGGCTCCCACCCCTTGCAGGGCAGCCATGCCCCCAAAGGAGAGCGCCACCCGCCACCGTCGCTGGCGGATCACGACAACAGCAAAGAGTAGCAGCGAGAGGGCTACCAGATGAGGCTTGATCAGCAGCACAAAAAGCAGGATGCCGGTGGCGACGTCCCTGTTGCGCCTGTATGCCAGCCACGAAAAGATGAGAACGGCCCCCATTACAGGACTAAACTGCCCCCAGAACATCGCTCCAACGAGCGGAAGCCCCAGGGCGGGCGTGAGGAGCGCTACCCCCTGCGGCAGGGGACGGGGTAAAAAGCGGTTAAAGTGGAGGGCGGCAAGCGCCACGACGAGTACCGACAATCCAATCCACAGCAGGCAGGAGGCGGTGAAGGAAAGAGCGCTCAAGGGAAGCAGCCAGAGATAAACAGGCGCGGGGGACCAAATGAGCTGGACCGGATACGGTTTCCCTTGCGGGAGGGGGTCTACATAGCCCGCGTCGCGCTGTGCCTCGGCCAGCCAGGCCATGTCGTAGAAACCATAGCCGAGCAGGGCCGCGCGCGGCACGCTCCAGTAGGCCAGGCGATCCCCCGTGCCAAAGTCCATCCAGCGCATGTCGAAGCGATAGTAGGCCCCGAGCAGCAGCAACGCAGCGACGAGCGCCGCGATCAGCCAGTTCTGGTGTTTCATGGTGCGGTCGGGGCGAGCCCCGACAGTGAACGTTCTCACAGTACCTGTTCCTTATGGGGAACGATCCGCGGCGCGGCCAAGGAACGGGGCATCCAATAGGTTTGCCATCGGGTGGCGATGATCCAAAACAGGACGAAAAGGGAGCAATACAGGAGATAGGGCATCATCGCTGCCGCCGCCCCCACCCCTCATGCAGCACGATGGTCCACCCATTGACACCAATCAAGAGGAGCAACAGGGGGCGCAGGCGGCTGTGGGACCAAAAGACCCCAGCGATCCAGAGCGCGGCGGGCAGGAGCACAGATAGGTCATGTAGCCAAACGTAGGGGCCGAAGAAAATCGAGGCAATGGTTGCCTCCCCCAGAAGATGGGGCGGTACCACGCTGCACGTGGCGGTAGCGCCAGAAAGCAACGCTCGCAGCAATGGGCACGCCGAGCAACCGATACGGTGCCGGTAGATCACTCACCGCGCGTGCGATGTCAAACAGGGCAACGCTCGGCCAATGGTTAGGGGTGCCCTGGCTGAGCCAGCCCGCTGAGCCAGTGAGGGTCCAAAACGAAAGCCAGCAGAAGAAGCAACAGGACGACAGCACCCCCCATTATCAGCAGCCGTTCCCTGTCGCCTGTTCCACGCGCTCCGAGCCAGTAGCAGCGCCGCAACAAAAAGGAGGTGCGGCTTCAGCAGCAGTGGAACCATCAGGAAGCCCGCGGCCACCTGTTTGTCGCGGCGCAGGGCGAGCCAGACATAGATCAAGAATGCCCCCAGCACCGGCCCAATTTGCCCCCAGTTCATCGCGGAGAAAAAGGGAAGGAGCAGAACGGTAGGGCCAGGACCAGAGCGGGATGGCAGAGGTCTCGCCAAGGTCCGGTTGTAGAGCCACGCCGCATGAGCGTACAAGAGGGTGGAAAACGCTATCCAGACGAGCGTCGACACGCCGAAGGGAAGGGCGGAGAGGGGGAGCAACCACAAAAGAAAGGGCGCGGGGGTCCACAGAAGCATCCACAGGGTAGTCGATCCACCCCAACAAGGCCGGGTCATATCCGTGCGCCACCTGCGTTGCGCGCAGCCACGCCATGTCATAGAAGCCATGGCCGAGCAGGGCCGCGCGCGGCACGCTCCAGTAGGCCAGCCGATCCCCCGTGCCGAAGTCGAGCCAGCGCATGTCGAAGCGATAGTAGGCCCCCAACAGCAGCAGCCCGCCGATCAGCGCGGCAATCAACCAGCGTTTATGATTCATGGGAAATTCTTCGGAGTACATGGTTCTTCCAAAGTGTGGCATGGCAGGTTGACCATCAACGATTGAGCCCTGACAGATAACTTTCTAACGTGATGGGGCTTGAACGGTCATCCTGCCCCCCCGCCGCGCCACGAGCCAAAGCGCCCCCGCGTAGAGCAGCGCAAAGGCGGGCACCACCCAAAAAAAGACGAAATCGTCCTGTGCCGCGGCCCAACGGGTCACAAAGGTGAGCGCGCTCACCAGCCCCAACAGAAAAACAACCTGCCGGAAAAGCAGCGGGCGGTGTTGGGTTTCCCCTAAAAGAAAGTAAACCGGCACCAGCAGGATGATCTGGTCGTAACTCCAGTTGAAAAGCGTGAAAAGCATGGTAATCACGAGGGCGCTCGCGATCCCGGCCTGCCAGCGCCGTGTGACATAGCTCCACAGGCTAAGCGCCAGCAGCGCGACAGCTGCGAGGCTGAGGGCTATCGTGGGCACCGGCAGGGTCGGCCACTGCTCGCGCGCCACGGTAGCGAGGGTAGGGGTGCGCCAAAGCAGCAGCGGGGTGTTGAGCACCGCCTGATAATCGAGGGGCCACATTGGGCGCAGGGCGGTGAGCAGGAGCAGGAGCAACCCCAAGGTTGCCAGCGCTCCGCCAAAAAAGGACCAGCGCCGCTCCACCAGCGCCCACAACCCGAAGAGGAGCAGGGCACCGATGCTCATCTGGGGCTTGATCGTCGCGAGAACGAGCAGCGCCCCACTGGCCGCCGGATGCTTTTCAAAGAGGAAAAGCGCGCCGGAAATACCAAACAGGACAAGCACGTTCACCTGTCCAATCAGCAGCGCGACCCAGCTTTGAAACAGAAGAAAGGGGATTATGGCAGATATCAGCCGCGCGCGGCGCTCGTCGCTGCGCCAAAAGACACGGCCCAGCCAGTAGCCGGACAGGGCAAGCAGGGCGATGCTGCCCACAAGCCAGATCGCCCGCGCCAGCGCAAAGGGAAGCAGGGCCAGCGGCAGCAGCATCGGCAGCAGCCAGGGCGGGTTCCAGACGTGAATGGTCTCGTCATAGGCGCGGCCCGTCTCGACCTGCAAGCGGTAGAGAGCCTCCGCATCGTAGGCATTCTCACCCCGCGCGGCCAACACGCTGCCTGACCAGTAGGCCAAAAAATCCCCTGACAGGGGAATTTTGGCAAGCCACAGCACACTGACGCTCGCGAAGGCTAGCAGGAGCAGGGACAACACCCCTTGACGCACCCGAGTGTTTGACATCGGCTTGGCTACTCGTTATCGGAGGGTAGATGATAGATGACAACCTGCGTCGTCGAAAAAATCGGGGGAAAAGAAGCGAGCGGCGGGGCACGTTGCCCCGCCAGCGCCTGCTCGCGCGGGCCGTAGACGATCAGCGACACCCCCTCGCGGCTCAGAAAAGCGGAGCGGGCCTCGGCCCCCAGGGTGTTCCCGTAGAAGCCAGCAATGGCTTTTTCCTTGGCGGGCCCGTCGATCACCTCGGAGGTGTGCCCGTGGACCACGCGGGCATCGCTGTACACCGGCACCCAGTTGCTGAAAGGGATCGAGGCGAGCACCACGTCCTGCCGCGTGCTGTGCGCCGCCAGCCAGTCGAGCGCCGCCGCCTCATCCGCCGAGTAAAAGGCGAACTCCGCCCCGCGCTCCGTCGCGGCGAAAAGCGAGCGATACAGGAAGAGGGGGGTGGAGAGGGTCAGCAGGGCAAGCGCTGTCAGCGCAAGCGGGTAGCGCGCACGCGGCAGCCGCGCGAGCAGCCACGCCACCGCCGCCCCGCCGAACACCCCTAGCGGCACCTGCACCCCGCCCAGCAGGCGGCGCGACAGGCTGAAGGGGACAAGCTGCACCAGCAGCGCGAGCAGCAACCAGCCCGCCAGCGCCCAGACGAGCGGCTCGACCCGTCGCCGCCAGCGCCACATCCCCGCCAGCGCGAGCGGCAGCAGCAGGCCAAGGCCCAGCACGGTTGCCTGCGCGGAAGACGCCCCCGCGTCGTCCTGGCTGCCCCAGCCCGCGATGATGGGATTGGCGAGCAGCAGGTAGAAGTAATAGGCCATCACCGTGCTCGTCGCTGCCATCGAGAGGATGATGCGTGCCACCTGACCCCGATGCCAGCCGCCACCGCGCCAGCGCTGCCCCGCCACCCCGCAGAGCAGCGCCCCCCACAGCAGCGGCACCAGAAAGGGCGCGCTGAGCGGCAGGGCGACGCTCGCCGCAAGCAGCGCGAGGGTTTGCCAGTCGTTTCGCCAAGGGGCATCGCGGAAAACGAGGAGCAGGAGCGCGATTTCGAGCGCGGTGCTGAGGGGGAAATGCGGGTTGGTGAGGAGGCTGTAAAAGGTGAACGCTTCCGGCACCCAAAGGTCAATCGTCACGATGCCGAGCGCCGCCGCGAAGAGCCCCCAGCCGCTCGCCAGCACCGCCAGCGCCCACCCCGCCCAGCGCACCACGCGGTCCTCCGCCACCCGCGCGAGCAGGCAGAAGATCATCCCCAGCAACATGCCCCCAAACAGGAGGCGCGCCGCGTGGTAGAGCCCCACCAAGGGGAGCGACGCCCAGCGCGCCACGTGCCCCAGGGCAAGGTAGAGGGGGTAGATAAAGGCCCCCGCATGGGTTTCCGAGGTGTAGGGCAGGGTGAAAAGCCACTGCCCGCGCCAGCCCTGCCGCATCTTCGCGAGGTAGCTGTGCCCATCAACGGGATTGACGAGCAAGCCGGAAAACACCTTGCCCTCCGGTGCCGCGTGAAAGCCGTACCAGGTGGGCAGCAGGGCGAGCAGCAGCACGAGCAGGGTCAGGAGCGCGGCAAGTTGCCACTCGCGACGGCTGACCGGCAAGGGGCTCATACCAGAACGTTCCGGCAGCGGCTGAAGGGAGGGGGGTAGCCTGCGCTCGCTCACCGCAATGGCCCGCAGCAGCATCAGCAGCACGACAAAGGGGGGGAGCCAATCCACAAAAACCGCCCAGGGATAAACGATGAGGAGCAGCGGCAGCCAGAGCAGGCCGACGATGGGCAGCCAGGCCCACGGGTGTTTTTCGGTGAGAAGGAGGATCGGGTGAAAAAGCAGCACGTTATCGTACACGCGATGGTAGGGGGTCAAAAAGAGCACGACGCAGCAGAGCAGCGCGAGCTGCCAGCGGCGATCAGGGCGAAAGTGGACGATGGCCCAGAGCACCATTCCCACCGCCGCCAGCGCCAGCGCCACCAGGAACGGTGTGCCAAGCGTGAGGGAGCGCGCCAGCAGCAGGTTCTGGTAGCCCACAGGCGGCTCTGCCTGAAGCCCCGCCAGGAACTCCGGCACCCAACGCGGCTGCACCAGCAGCGAGAGCAGCAAGGCGGCCAGCGGGAGGGGCCACGCGCGGGGCGCTGTCAGCAACAAAAAGGGCCAGCCCAGGTGCGGCTTGAGCGAGAGCAAAAAAAGCCCGGCCCCCTGCACCATCGGCTGCCGCCGCTGGAGCAGGAGCACCCCGAGCAGCGCCCAGACCGCCCACTGCCCCATCGCCAGGTGTACCAGGGCGGCGGGCGAGAGCAGCAGGGCCAGCAGGGCCAGCGGGTGCGGGCGGCGCAGCAGCAGGAGCGAGAGAAGCAACAGCGCCACGGCAAGCAGCATCCATCCCCACCACGCCGCATCGAGCGGCCACGCCGCCAGCGGCCCCAGCACCCACCACGCCCACAGCGGGTTGTAGACTCCCTCCAAGGCATAGGGGCTGCCCCCGCTCAGCCAGGCGCGCGCGGCGGGGTAGAAGTAGCGGTAGAAGTCGGAAGCGCTCATGGGGGCGACGCAGGCTGAGATCGGTGTGCGGGGCGCTGCCAAAACCGCGCTCCGACCCGCAGGACGCCCCCCCGCACGGTCGCGCGGCTATGGCTGTCTCCCCAGAAAAAGAGCGCACCCGCCATCATCGTCACCGGAAGTAGCGGTATTTCAGGAGCGTGTAGATATATTCGACCCCATCGCTCCAGCCAATTTTCTTTCCTTCATCTGCCGTGCGCGGGTTGTACGAGATCGGCACCTCCTGGATACGGTACCCTCTCAGCAGCAATTTGGCTGTCACCTCGGGCTCAAACTCAAAGCCAGCGGAGCGTAGGCGCAGGCCCTTGATGGTGTCGCGCCGAAAGACTTTGTACGCGGTCGCCATGTCGGTCAGGCGGCTGCCGTAGAGCAGGTTGGTAAGCGAGGTAAGGAAGCGGTTTGCCAGAAAGGTTTTGCGCGGCACACCCTGAGTCGGCTTCAAGAAGCGCGACCCGTACACCACATCCGCCTCGCCCGCCAGGATCGGCGCGAGCAGGCGTGGGTACTCCTCGGGGTACAACTCCAGATCAGCATCCTGGATCAGGATGATGTCCCCTGTGGCGAACTCCAACCCAAAACGAATCGCTGCCCCTTTACCAAGGTTGATCAGGGAGGTGTGGGCCTTGACGATGGTGGGGTACTGCTGGCACTTGTCCGAGATGATGTTGGGGCTATGGTCGGAGGAGCCATCGTCGGCCACCACGATTTCTTTTTCTAGCGAGTCCGGCAAGCGGACCGCGTGGACGCGGTCGATCACCTGGGCGATGGTGGACTGCTCGTTGTAGACGGGGATGACGATCGAGAGCTTTTGATAGCGGGTACCCCCTCTCGCCCGCTGCCCGCCATGCTGTTTAAAACCATTCGTTGCAAGCTCAAGCATTCTTCACCTTTTCGCGCGATCTCCCTGATGAATTGGCAACCCGCTCTTCCTGCTACTGTCCGCCAGCCGCTTCCTGCTTTGCTTTGAACTGGTCAAGAATCTGCTGTAGAGCCTGATCCGTTGGCGACAAAGCGGCAGCCTGCTGCATGTCATCGATGGCCGCCCCCCACTCGTCCCGCTTGGAGTGGTAGAAGGCGCGCTCCACATAATTGTAGGCCAGCTCGGAGCGATCAAAATCCGAAGCAATCCACCCCTGGTCACAGGCTGCCCGCTGGCAGCTTGCCCGCGCCTGCTCGCTGCGCGCCAGCAGAAGCAGGGTAAAGAGGAGGAGCAGGAGCGGCACCCCCAGCAGCCCGCGCCGCGCTAGCAGTGCAGGCAACCCCGAGATCACCCGCGCCAGCAGCGGGCGCAGCAGTAGTGCCAGCAGGGTAAGGGGAAGCAACAGCACGAGCCATAGCCCAATAAGGGGAGCAGGGAGGTGCTGCACCAGAAGGAGTGCCCGACTGCCCGCTTCCCCCATCAGCGCGAGTTGTTCCCTTGGCGGATAATAGGCGGACAGGGTAGCTTCCGCCAGCTTGTAGGGGAGATAGAGGAGCAGGGTCCACAGAGAGCCAAGCGCGACAAGGCCGCACCAGGCGCGGCGCTGCCAGCCGCGCCTGGCGCGGGCGCTGATGGATGCCAGACCCATGGCGAAGATCGGCGTTGCGCCCAGCAGGTAGCGCGCGCCAAATGCGCCCCCGGCCCACCAGGCAATGTTGATGCTGCCAAGATAGGCGGTCAGAAGGATCATCAACAGCCCGCCCAGCGCAAGCACCCGCTCCTGTCGCAGCAGCAGGAACAGGCCCGCGGTGGCGAGCAGCAATACGGGAGCGTAAAAATAAAGGCCGTGGTAGCTGGAAAAGAAAATTTCAATCAGGTGAGGGGTGCGCCACGAAAGAAAGGCCCCGTAGGGGCTGCGGAAAGGATTACCCATGAAGAGCCCCAGCACGAGCAGCTGCGGCAAAAAGCCAATGATCCAGCTCAACCCAAAGACCACTCCCTGCCGCAACCAGCGCACCGAAGGGTGCCCGAGCAAAAAATGGATAGCAGGAAGCATGATCAAACCGAGGTTGGTGTTGGCTACCATCAGCGCCGTGCCACCTACCCAGCCGAGCACCGCCCACCCCCATAGCCCATCGCTGTCGCGCGCCACAAGAAATTGGTAGACGAAGAGCGAGGAAAGAAAGATAGAAACCGCATGGGTGCTCGGGGTAATCGGCCCCATGTAATAGGCGAAAGGGGTTGCCAGCAGGGCAGCGAGGCTCCCAAAGCGCGCCGCGTCTACCCCAAACAAGCGCCGCGCCGTCAAAAAGATGAGCCCCAGCGCCAGCATGCCGTAAAACCAATCAGCCACCTTCAGCCAAAGGAGCAGCGACGGCTCCAGCCCGCTGACGGGCAGCAACGCCGCGTTTCCAGGGAACAAAGACCCCAAATGCAGCAGAAGGTAGCCCACCAAGTAAAAAGGCATCCAAAAAAAGACAATACCAAAGTTGGCGATGTCTACGGGGTAGCCAGTAGTCGTGACAAAAATGGGCAGGCCCAGGTGGGCAAACTCGTTTGCAAGAAAAAGGTCGCCATCCAACCAGACCGAGCGCAGCAGCACCATGTAATCCGCTGTGTCCGTACCCTGGTTCATCTCACTAAAAAGAAAGTAAAGCGAGAGCACGATCCCTGCGACGAGCCCATATTGACGATCGCGGCGCGGCCACATAAAGCGTTGCAAAGCGCTACCCTCTCCAGCAAGCCAAAATTCTTTCCCATTGTAGCCGCGTTCGTCCCCCTGAATGTAGTACCCCCAGACTATTGGCACGAAGCATGCACTACTGTATAGTAAGGTCAGTCTCGGATATGAGACTGAAATTTATTCTTTTGTGGTCGCCCCTTATTCATCAAGCGCCCACACGTTCTCATCTGGAGGATTATCCTTATGTATCTGCCCCGCGAAGAAGGCCAAGGTCTCGTAGAGTACGCTCTGATTCTCGTTCTTGTAGCTGTCGTCGTCATCGCCATCCTGACCGTTCTCGGTCCCCAGATCGGCGGCGTCTTCTCCAGCGTCACCAGCGGTCTCAGCAACTAACTGACCCGTTCTTTTCTCGAAAAAAAGCCCTGTGGAAACGCAGGGCTTTTTCTTTGCCTCTCCCTCGTTTGGCGAGCCTGCAAACTCCTCCCCGCCGTTCTCCGTGTCCCCCGTGCCTCCGTGGTAAAATCCGTCCCGCTCCTCACGGCACCCAACTCTGCAAGCTGTAAAACAGAACGAGCAGCAGCATCGCCACGACGCTCGCGAGCAGGAGCCCGATCCTCAGGGGCCGAGGCTCGCGCCATACCCCCACGGTGAGGAAGAGCGGGAAGGCGAGCAGGCAGTGGCGCGGCAGCCCCATGTACGGGTAGCGCGGGCCGGTGTAATAGCTGAAGCTCACCCAGAGGATGAGCAGGGTGTAGAGCAGGTAGGAACCGCGCAGCCGCGCCAGGGTCCGCCCGCCGAGCGCCAGCAGCCAAAGAAAGCTGCCCCCCAGCAGCAGATCGATCCCCGTGGTGTAGTTGCCTGCGTCTCCCAGGCTGCGTAGCGCCGCCGCGAGCGCCTGCCAGGGTAGCACAAAGCCCTGCACCGGCACCACCTGCGCGCTGCTCTGGCTAATCAGCAGCGAGTAGACCAGTGTCTGCGGGCGGCTCAGGTCGAGCGCTAGGTCGCCCAGGGCAAGCGCCCGGTAGACAATCCAGAGCAGATAGCCGCCGGGGATGAGCCCCAGCGCAACGAGCCCTCGCCACCGCCGCGCCGCCTGCTGCCAATCGCGCCCGCCCGCCTCCCACCACTCCCACAGCAGCGGCAGCAGCAAAAAAAGCCCCTGCTGCCGCGTGAGCGCGGCCAGCCCCCCCGCTACCCCGGCCCACCCCCAGCGTTGGGTGCGAGCCATCCACAGCGCGAGGATGCTCCACAGCAAAAAGAGCGACTCGCTATAGGGGGCGAACAAGACAAAGGAAGGGGGCATCAGCGCGAAGGCCACGGTCGCGCGGCGCGCCTGCGCGGGCGCGAGGTCCAGCCGCGCCAGCCGCTCGAAGCAGAGGAAGCCCAGTAGCGCGCTCACGCTGCTGACCAGCAGCAGACCGGCGAGCATGTTCCCCCCGAGCAGCCAGCCCGCCGCACCCCCCAGCCACGGGTAGAGCGGGTGGAACTGCGCCGCTGCCATCGTCGAGCCGGTAACCGCGCGTGGCGATAGCAAGATAATAGTCCACGTCCCAGCGCAGCCAGGGGTGCAGCAGCAGCCGCTCGGCCCAGGCAGCGAGGGGCGCGATTGGCGGCCAGAGCGCCACCTGCTGCTCCAGCGGCGTCGCCGGGCGAATCGTTGAGGCGAGCGCAGCCCAAAGCGAGAGCAGCAGGCGCATCCCCAACCACAGTGCCCCGATAGGCAGCAGGCTCTCCGCCCAAAAGCGGCGTACCCTGGCGCTCATGCGGTGGCGGCAGGCTCCGCCCGCGCCAGCCATGCGACGAGCGCGCCCGTCACCGTCGCGGGGATGAACCAGAGCAGCGGGATGGGGGTCCCTACAAAAAAGAGCCCCATCGCGATCAACGCCACCCCGCGCCGCCAGCGCGGCGGCAGCAGCAGCAGCGCGGGCAGCAGCAGCGGAAAATCCCCCGCCCGCACGTAGGGCGCGACAAGCACCCCCAGCGATAGCGAGAGCGCCGCCTGTTCCCGCCACGGATCGTGTCGCCGCCAAAGCAGGAGGAGGAGCGCGATCACAACGGTCGCCCCGTACAGCCACGCGGGCAGGTGCAGAAACTCCAGCGCGTTCGGCAGGCCGGAGGCGGGCCACGACTCGCCCGCGCCGCCCTGGCTCTGCCCCCAGCGCGAGCCGAGCCAGGCCCACAGCCAGCGCGGCATCAGCGCCAGCGCGGCGAGCGTGGCCCCACCCCCGCCCAACAGCCCGCCCCAAAACGCGCGCCCCCGCCCGCGCGCCAGCAGGAGCAGGGGAAAGAAAAGAACGGTCTGGGGCTTGATCGCCAGCAGCGGGGCCATCGCCCCGGCCAGCCCCCAGCGCCCTCGCGCCCCGAAGCAGATAGCCAAAAAGGCACCCGCCGCCACCAGCGGCGCGTTCTGCCCCACGAACCAGGGGAGCAAGAAGAGCCAGCCGGTCAGCAGCACGAGGAGCGGGCCGGGCACAACCCGATAAACGCGAAAGAGCGGCACGCTGGCAGCCACCAACAGCAGGAGCAGGAGCGCCTGCCACACGTCGAACGCGTGCGGCGCGCCCCACGCCGTGAGCGGCACGAAGGGGAATGCCGCCCACAGCGGGTTGAAAAAGCCCTGCACCCCGTTCGGCTGCGGCGCGTAGGGGTCGCCACCCTGAAGGAGGGTACGCGCGGCCAGGTAAAAATCGTAGAAGTCGCTCGACTCGACCGGCAGCCCGTGGAGCAGCCCTAGCATCCCCAGGAGGAGCACCGCCACCGCCGCCCACGCCGCCACGTCCGCCGCCGAGAGCGTGTCCGCGTGCCAGAAGCGTAACCGTTGCATGGCTCTATCGTGCCAGCAATCGGGCGCGCTGCCAAGCGTAACTTATTGCCTCTCTCGGGTTTTAGATGCGTAGAATAGCGGCCCCGATGCGGGCCGCTACCGCACCTGCAAGGAGCGGTATTCCCTGGCGTTGCGCCACCGGAAAAGAAAGCCGCCCCTGACCGGTGCGGGGCGGCACGCTAGAGGAGATGGCACCGCGCACCATTGTTCCTGGTATCTCAACCACCTATCAGCCTTCGGAGGAAGACGTGATTCGACTCGTTACCGACAGCGCGGCCAATTTGCCCCCCGACCTTGCCACGCAGTACAACGTCACCATCGTGCCGCTACGCGTGCAGATCGGCGCGAACTCGTACCGCGAGGGGATCGATCTGTCGCAGGAAGAGTTTTTCCGCCAGCTCCCCAACGCCAACCCGCTCCCGACCACCTCGCAGCCCACCCCCATGGATTTCGAGGAGATTTTTCAGGAGATTTTGGGCGCGGGGGACGAGGTGCTGACGGTGACGCTATCCAGCAGGCTGAGCGGCACCTACAACTCGGCCCATAACGCGTTGCAGACGCTGGGCGCGGCGCGCATCTCCGTGGTGGACAGCAAGTCGGCCTCGGTGGGCGTCTCCCTGTTGGTGCTGGCCGCCGCGCGCATGGTAGCAGCGGGCCGCGCGCGCCAGCACATCGTGGCGGAACTCGAACGGTTGGCCGACGAGTTGCTGCTGGTGCTCACGCTGGATACCCTGGAGTACTTGAAACGGGGCGGGCGCATCGGTGGGGCAGCGGCTTTCCTGGGCGGCCTGCTGCGTGTCAAGCCGGTGCTGTTCCTGAAAGATGGGGTGATCGAGCCGGGCGAGCGCGCACGCAGCCGCAGCAAAGCGATCACCCAACTCATCGAGATGGAGGCGGCTCGCTTCGGCAACCAACCGGTCTGGGTTGGGGTGGCGCAGGCAATGGCCGACGATGTGGACCAGTTGGAAACGTTGGCCCGCCAAAAATTGAACGTGCAAGAAATGATCCGCTCCAACATTGGCCCGGTCGTCGCCACGCACACCGGCCCGGGCACCCTGGGGCTCGCGGTGATGCCAGCGCCGAAGATGTGAATGGTGCATGGTGAATGGGGATTCTTGTTGTGTCCGTCTGGCTAGAAGGACGGTACTCCCACAGAATGATCTGGGGCAAGACTTCCCCGTTGGGAAGATTGATGAACTCACAGCCCATGCCCTTTCACCATGCCCCATTCTTTGAAGGGCACCAGGGAAACTGTATACTTTTGCGCCCGATGACAAGCTACGGCTTAAGAGCAGGCATCCTGGCGCGGAGGCGCGGTGACGGACGAGAGCGAAGCGAGGCTGATCGAGCGTGCGAAGAGTGATCCCGAGGCGTTTGGCGAGTTGTATGAGCGCTATGTGGATCGCATTTACCATTACATTTATCACCGCGTCGGCAACCAGCACGAGGCAGAGGACCTGACCGCCCGCGTCTTTTTTCGCGTGCTCAAGGCACTGCCCCGCTACACCGATCGCGGCGCGCCCTTTGCCGCCTGGCTGTACCGCATCGCGCACAACCTGGTGGCAAACTTTCATCGGGATCAGAGCAAGCGCCCCGCGCTCTCGCTGGATCACATGGCCCTGCCCGGCCCCGCGCGCGAGGCACCGGAGCGGCTGGCCGAGCAGCAGGACACCGAGCGCTCGCTCTGGCACGCCATCGAGGAGCTAGCCGAGGACCGTCGCCAGCTGCTCTCGCTAAAATTTGGTGAGGGGTTGAGCAACGCGCAGATTGGCGAGGTGATGGGACGGACCGAGGGCGCTGTCAAGTCCCTCTACCACCGCACCCTGCTCAGCCTGCGCGACGAGATGGTGCGGCGGGGCTTTGGCAACAGCGCGGGGAGCAATGGTTCAGATTATAACGGATAGCACCTGCGCCTTCCCGCCGGATTTGGAGGCTGTGCTAAGAGAGAAGGTGCGCGTGCTGCGCGCGTCGGTGCAGTTTGGGGAGCAAACCTTCCCGGAAGGTACCCTCTCGCTCGACCAGTTTTACGAGCGCTTGCAGCGCGAGGGGGCCGAGGCGCGCACCTCCCAGCCCGCGCCGGACGAGTATCTGCGCGCCTACGGCGAGGCGGCCCCGCACGGGCCGATCCTCGCGATCCTGCTCAGCAGCGAGCTGAGCGGCACCTTTAGCGCGGGCTCGGTGCTGGCAAAGGAGGTGGCGGGGGCGGACGTGGCCCTCTTCGACAGCCACTTTTTCAGCAGCGCGCTTGGCTACATGGTGGCGGAAGCTGCCGCGATGGCTGCGGCGGGGGCGACACGAGAGGCGATTTTGGAGCGGCTGCACTGGCGGCGCGCGCACACGGCGCTCTTCCTGACGGTGGACACTGTGGAGTTTTTGCGGCGGAGCGGGCGCGTCGGCGGGCTGCAAGCGGTGCTCGCCTCGGCCTTCGACATCAAGCCGATCATCGCAACGCAGGGCGGCAAGCTCGTGCCGGTGGGGCGGGTGCGCTCGCGGCGGCGCTCGTTGGAGCGGCTGCTGACGCTCGCGGAAGAGCAGGCCCGCCAGTGGGATGCCCCCTTCTGGGTTTCCGCGATGCACGGGCAGGCGGGGGAGGAGGCAGCGTGGCTGCTGGCGCAGCTTGAGCGGCGGCTGCCGGTGTCGCGCGCCTTCACGAGCGAGATCCCCGCATCCATCGCGGTTCACGGGGGGCCGGGCGTCATCGGGCTGATGCTCACGCCGGAAACCCCTTCCAGCCCGTCGCGGCGATCGGACTGATCGCCCGCCCTACCCCGGAAAGTAGGCAAAGAATGAACGACTCGATACACAGCGACCTGCTCGCCGCGCATGCCGACGCCCTGACAGCGGGCGAGGTGGACTATGACGCGCGCTTTTCCCAGCTCTTCTCGGACGAGGTGACGCTGCTGGAGCCGCTCCTCGACCTGGCGGTGCGCATCTTCGGGCTGCTGCACCGCGCCGCCCCGATGCGCGCCGAGTTTCGCGCGGGGCTGAAGGCGGAATTGTTGGCTGCGTCGCGTCAGCAGCGTCTCACGTCGGGGCGCGAGCATTGGCAGTGGGCGGCACTGGGCGCGTCAGTAACGGTAGCGGGGGTGATCGCCGCCGCCGCGTGGCGCAACAACCACTACCGTGGCGCGATCTGAGCCAGCCCGATTTCTTCCATGACCTCGCGCTGCCGCGCCCACATTTCAGCTTTCTCGTCGGGCGACTCGTCGTCGTAGCCGAGCAGGTGCAGCGTGCCGTGCACCGCCAGCAGCACTAATTCCTCGCCGACGGCGTGCCCCTCTTCCTCCGCCTGCCGCGCCGCCTGCTCGAAGCAGACGATCACGTCCCCCAGGTACCCCGCCATCTCCTCGTCCACCCCGTCGTCCTCGTAGGGAAAGGTGAGCACGTCGGTGGTGGTCGGGTCGTCACGGTATGCCCCGTGCAGGCGCGCCATCTCCTCGTCCCCCACGATTACCAGCGACAACTCGGCGCTTTCGCCCTGCAGGGCATGGCGCACCGCATCGCCCAGGCGCTGCGCGTCAACCTGCTGTTCCCACCGAGGGTCTACCTGGAGTTGGATCGGGTTCTGCTCGTTCATCTTTGTCCTCATGCACTCGTCCATGGTTGCTTGTCGGGTGGGGCAAGGCGGCGGAGCCACCGCGCAGCGTCGTCGGCTGCCTGCCCTCGGGGTAGGCGATGCGCGGGTGGTAGATGCCCTGGAGCACCTCGACAAACGATTGCCGAATCCGCTCCATGTCGCGCAGATTCAGGTCACACTCGTCCAGTTGGCCGTGGCTCAGCTTGGTGGTGATGCTCTTGCGCACGAGCGCGTCTACCTCCTCCTCGCTGCCCGGCTTTACCGCGCGCGCCGTCGCCTCGACGGTATCGGCGAGCATCAAAATGGCCGCCTCGCGCGTTTGCGGGGCGGGGCCAGGGTAGCTGAAGTCCGCCTCCTCCACATTTTCCTCGCCATCCTGCTGGCACGCCTTGTGGTAGAACCACGCGACCGAGGTCGTGCCGTGGTGCTCGGCTATAAAGTCGATGATGCGGCGCGGCAGCTTGTACTTTTTCGCCAGCCGCAGCCCTTCCAGCACATGGTCCACAATGATCTCGGCGCTCTGGTAGGGATTGTCGAGCGCGTCGTGCAGGTTCACCCCATCTGCCTGGTTTTCCACAAAATAGTGCGCGTTCTTCATCTTGCCGATGTCGTGGTAGTACGCGCCGACGCGCAGCAGCAGCATGTCCGCGCCCACCGCTTCCGCCGCGCGCTCCGCTAGGTTGCTCACGATGATGCTGTGGTGGTAGGTGCCCGGCGCTTGCAGCAGCAGCTCGCGGAAGAGCGGGTGGGTCGGGCGCGCCAGCTCCATCAGTTGCAGGAAGGTGGTGATCCCGAGGAAGCTGCTCAGCACGTAGAAGCCGACAAGGGTCAGGCTGGCGCTGATCGCCCCGTTAAGCATCCCCATGCCGCTGAGCACCGCGAGGTCCACCCAGTTGTGGCTGCCCTTGAGCAGCACAAAGGTGAGCACGGTGACCGCGTTCGTCAGCCCCACCAGCACCCCGGCCCACACGAAGACCCCCAAGTTCTCGACGCGCCAGAGCGCCAGCGAGGCGACCGCCCCGCCGACGAAGGTGTAGGTCACCAGCTCGATGGAGCCGGTCAGAAAGCCGACGATCAGCGAGAGCACCACCGTGACGAGCAGCGCCACGTCCACGCCCAGCAGCACCCCGAGCAGCATCGCCACGGCGGCGGTGGGGTAGAGGTAGCTGAGCAGCACGTGCCCCGGCATGAGGATGCGCGCCCCAATGACGAGCGCCACCAACAGCGCCACCAGCAGCGCCATGACGCGCGGGTTGTTCCAGTGCTCGGGGTGGATGCGCGACAGGTAGAGCAGCACCACGGTGACGAGCAGCATCAGGAAGAGGCCGGTGGCAACCATCTCGCCGAGCGGGCGCGCGGGCTGCTGGAGCCCCAAAAACTCCACAGCCTCGATGTGCTCCGGCGTGACGACCTCGCCCTCGCGGATCACTATCTGCTCCGGCTCGTAGGTGACGGGGATGGGCGCGATGGCGTTCCGTGCTTCCTGCCGCGCCGCCTCGGTGCGCTCGTTGTCGATCAGGCTGTTGGGGACCACCAGCCCGCCCGCCCACTCGGTCACGATCTGCGCCTGCTCCTCGGTCAGGGAAACGCTTATCTGGTTCGGCAGGCGGTTGAGCACCGAGGCGATCTGCCCCTCGCGAATCTCGCTGCGCATCGTCGTGTCCACGACGCGCAGGGTCTCGCTCACCACCGCCTGCCACCCCTCATCCGGCAGGGAGAGGATGAGCGCTACCGTCCCGGGGGCAAACTGGAGCGGCTGGAGTGCCGCGATGTAGCGCCGCTTGCGCGCCTCGTCGCCGAAGGGATCGGCGCGGACCGCGTCCAGAAAGCTCTGCATGGTCAGCACGGTGCTCGTCTGCTGGATCGCCTGCGAGCGGTCGGGGGCGGTGTAGATCGGGGCGATGGCGCTGGCCACGCGCTCGCGCTCGCGCTGGGTGCGAATCTCGCTCGTGTAGCTGATCCGCTCCGGCGCGCGCGTGTCGCGCTGGCTGACCTTCCCCACTTCCAGGTTGGTCTGGTTGGTCTGCACCTGCACGACCATCACCACAAGGAGCAAGGCCCACAAGAGCAGGGCCCAGCCGATCCGGTACAATCGCCTCAAAAAATTGATGACCATTCTTCCGCTGTGGTGCACCTCTTCACGCTGATAGGAAGGCAACCCGCGGCGCGTCAACGACGGTTACGCGCCCAACGCTTCGCGGACCAGACGCTGCACGATAGCCCCATCGGCCTGCCCGCGCAGCTTGCCCATGAGCGGCCCCATCACCCTGCCGATGTCCTTGGCGCTGCTGGCCCCGCTCCGCTCGATCTCGGCGCGTACCAGGTCGCGAATCTGCGCCTCGTCCATCTGCTCGGGCAGGTACGCCTCGATGATGGCAAGCTCGGCCTGCTCGCTCTCGGCAAGGTCGCTGCGCCCGCCCTCCTGGTAGGCATTGATGGACTCGCGGCGCTGCTTCGCCTGCTTTTGGAGGAGCGCGTCCGCCTCGGCCTGCGTCACCTCGCCCCCCTTCTCGATCTCGGCATTCTTGAGGGTGGTCAGCAGCAGGCGAATCGTGTCGCGGCGCACCACATCCTTGCTGCGCATCGCCTCTTTCAAATCGTTGTTCAACTTTTCTTTCATGATACCCTCTGCAACGCGCGGCTGCAGCCGCGCCCCTTGTTCTTTGTTAGACTATGTCAACCTGTTGGATCATAGCAGCCGCCCCCCCGCTTGGCAACAGGACGACCGACCACGGACGACCGACGACCGACCACGGACGACCGACCACGGACGACCGACCACGGACGACCGACCACGGACGACCGACCGAAGGACGGATGAACCGCCACCAACAGTAGGCGCTTTAGGCGGGACGCCAAGAGCGCCAAGAATTTTTGTTTTGAAAAGCACCTGTGGGACGGGCGAGGAGACTCGCGTGCGGAAACTGGAGCAAGTAGCTCAAAAAACGATCAAGAGCAGTACAACAAAGCCTTGGCGTCCTTGGCGTCCCGCCTAAAGCGCCTACTGTTGGTGGCGGTTCATCCGTTGTCGGTCATCCGTTGTCCGTTGTCGGTCGTCGGTCGTCGGTCGTCCTCTCGTCACTCGTCACTCATCACTTCCCCCACAAAGCTCTCGCCCTCCAACGCGCCGAGGCGCACGCGGCTGATGCGGTTGCGGGCGGCGCGCGGGTCGCGGCTGTGGACGCGCAGGTAGGTGTCGGTGAGGCCCGGCGCGACCCCCGTGCTCGTCCGGCTGCTCCCAAAGCACCGGCTGCACGGTGCCCTGCATCGCCGCGCGGAAGCGGGCGGCGGAGCGGTCGGCCACCTCGCGCATCTCGTGGAGGCGGCGCTTTTTGACGGCGTTGGGGAGCTGCATCGGCATCGTCGCGGCGCGCGTGCCGGGGCGCGGGCTGAAGCTGAAGATGTGCGCGCTCGCGAAGCCGATCTCGCCCACAAAGTCCAGGCTCTCGCGGTGCTCCTCCTCGCTCTCGCCCGGAAAGCCGACGATGATGTCGGTGGAAATCGCCACCTCCGGGATGATGGCCCGTGCTGCCGCCACCTTGTCGGCGAACAGTTCCGCGCGGTAGGCGCGGCGCATCCTGCGCAGCACCGTGTCCGAGCCGCTCTGCAGGCTCATGTGCAGGTGGCGGCACAGCCGATCCCCCCAGCGCGGCCACAGTTCCAGCCAGCCCGTCTCGAAGTTCCACGGCTCCAGCGACGACAGGCGCAGGCGCGGGATCGCTGTTTCCTCCAGGATGCGCTCGATCAGCGTGCCAAGGTCCGCCATGCCGCGCGTCTCGCGCCCGTAGGAGCCCGCGTGGACGCCGGTCAGCACCACCTCCTGGCAGCCGCGCGCCGCCAGCCCGCGCACCTCTGCCACGATCTCGCCGAGCGGGCGGCTGCGGGCATCACCGCGCGCGATGGTCGTCAGGCAGAAGGTACAAGCCAGGTTGCAGCCATCCTGAATCTTGACGAAGGCGCGCGTGTGATCCAGCACGAGCGGGTAGAGGCGCAGCGCCGCATCCTCGCGGAAGTCTGCGCCGAGCGCGAAGCCCTCGGTGCCCAGGGCGCGCGCGGTGAGCGCCACCAGATTTTCTTTGTCCGCGCTCGCGACGATCAGTTCGGCGTCGCCAAAGGCGTCGGGCGCGACCTCGCTGTGGCAGCCGGTGACGACCAGGGTTTGCCCCGCGCGCCGCCGCGCCGCCCGCACCGACTTGCGCCCCGCCTCGCCCGTGACCGTGCAGCTGTTGAGCACGATCAGCTCCGCCTCGCCCTCGTCGCCCGTCACCTCATGGCCCGCGAGCACGAAGCCCTGTGCGATGCGCTCCGATTCGGCCTGATTCAGGCGGCAGCCCAGGGTTTTAACATGTACCTTCATCTTGTTTTCCAACCCTTCTTCCAAAGCACAAACACGCATATTGTAGCACAACTCACCCCCGATTGCCGGTAGCAAATGGGGCGAGGCTCCAGCTTCCCCACACGCCACTTGATAGGTACGTTGACAGAAAAGCGAAGCTCTGCTACGCTGCTGCGCGTTTAGGAAAGAGGCCGCGCAGGCGCGTCAGCGCACAGGAGCGAGCACCGCAGCCGCGTGGCCTGGGGTGGGCTCGCTTTTCTTTTGGAGTCCCGACCAAAAATCGCTACTCTTTTCGAGACTACGGGGCGCGAGGGTACACTTCCAAGCCCCCATCTAATGCTGCCACTTTTACCTTTGCATACAAGGATATCGAATGGACCAAATATCCCGCGTGGTTGATCTGTTTCTACACCTGGACGACCACCTGCAGGTCATCCTGCAAACCTATGGCACCTGGACCTACTTTGTGCTCTTCGCCATCATCTTTTTGGAGACGGGGGTGGTGGTGACCCCGTTCCTGCCCGGCGACTCGCTGCTCTTCGTGGCGGGCACCTTTGCCGCGACCGACGCGCTCAACGTGTGGGTAGTTTTTGGGCTGCTTTTCGTGGCGGCTGTTCTGGGCGACACGCTCAACTACTGGATCGGGCACCGCATCGGGCCGCGCGCCTTCGATGGGAACAACCGCTTCCTGAAGCGCGAGCACCTGGAGCGCACCGAGAAGTTCTACGAGAAGCATGGCGGCAAAACCATCGTGCTGGCACGCTTCGTCCCCATCGTGCGCACCTTTGCCCCCTTTGTGGCGGGCGTGGGGCGCATGTCCTACTCGCACTTCATCGCCTATAACATCGGCGGCGCGTTTATCTGGACGAGCATCTTCATCTTTGGCGGCTACTTTTTCGGTAACCTGCCCATCGTCCGCGACAACTTCCACCTGCTGATCCCGGTCATCATCATCCTCTCCGTGCTCCCCATGATCATCGAGTACGTCAACCACCGCCGCGCCGCCCGCACCGAAGGGCCCCCGCCCGTATCAGTGCCGTAACGCAGCACCCCCAGCCACCCCCAAGAGCGCAGGCACACCGAAGCGTGTGCCCACGCTCTTTTTACTTCACAAACGCCCCCTAACAACACCATCAACCGCCAAGCCGCCAAGAACGCCAAGGCTTTTCCTCATTCCCCTCTGCGCCTCTGCGTCTTTGCGTCTTTGCGTTAAGCCGTTCGTTCTGCGTTCTGCCTTGCCCTGCGTTCCCGTTCCAAAAAGGGTTTACCTATGCGTTCAGCCATTGTATGATGAAGGCATTCACTGGCGGTCAGCACTGGTAACGATGGGAGAGCACGCATGGCAAGCCCCTTTCCACCCCCCGAATGGCACGCCCCGATCTGGGCGATCACGAGCGTCTTCGAGTCGGGCCGCCCGGAGGGGCGCGCCGACGCCTACCAGAACACCGACGCGGGCGATCATCAGCTACGGGAAGCATCAGGCGACGCTACAATCCGGCAGCCTGCTCTCGGTGCTGAAGGACTATTTCAAACGCAGCGACTCGCCGACCAGCAAGGCGCTCCAGGCGGAGTACGAGGCGCGGCTGGACAGCGAGTATCGGCTGCTGCAAGCCGGGAAGCCTGTGCCGCAGAGCCTGCGCCACGATGCCCGTCTGAAGCAACTGCTGCTGGAGGCGGCGCGCGAGCCCGCGATGAGCGAGGCGCAAGATGCCGTTTTCGACCGTCTCTACTTTCAGCCCGCCATCGCCAAAGCGAGGGAGTGCGGGGTGCAGAGCGCGCTCGGCCTCGCCTGCCTGTACGACACCAACATCCAGGGCGGGCTGCGCTCGCTGAGCGAGGAGATCACCGCGCGGCTGGGCAAGGTGGGGAGCGGTGCGGGTCGCCCGGAAGCGCAGCTGGCTAGCCGCCTTTCTGGAGGCTCGCGACGCGCGCCTGCTACGCCTCGCCGACGAGGCGCAGTCAAAGGGGCAAGTCGCGCAGGCGGCGGCGCTGCGTGCCTCGCGCTTCCGCGTGCGGGTGCTGCGCCGCTTCCTCGACGCGGGCAACCTGAAGCTGGAAGGCGATCTCGACGTGCGCGGTAGCCGCGTAGCGGGGCTCCCCAAAGCGGAGACCGGCGTGCGGCGCCGCTGCAACGCTTCCTCGTCTGGGACGACGAGCGCGCCGACCTGGAGGGTACGCGTTGGGAGGTATGGGAAAAGCTCCTCAAGGGACGGGTCGAGGGGCTGGAGTGGGAGGCGTTCATGGAGGGCGCGCTGCTCCACAACCCCACGCTGCAAGCAGACCAGCGCCTCTTCCAACAAGGCAAGCGCTACCGGCTGCCGCGCAACGTCTTTGGCTCCAGCGTGCTCGCCTGGACCGACGCGCGCAGCGGGCTGAGCGGGAGCCGCTGGGACGTGTGGAAGGCGCACGTCGAGGGGCGCGTCGAGGGGCTGACGTGGGACGAGTTCATGGCGGGCGCGCTGGAGCACAACCCCGCGCTGGAAGCCGACCAGCGTCTCTTCCAGCCAGAAAAAAGCTACCTGCTGCCCAAGCGCATCGAGATTCGCTGGACGCGCCCGCTGACCGGCTTTGCGGGCACCCGCTGGCAATGCTGGGAAGCGCACGTCAAGGGCACCGTCGAGGGGCTCACCTCCACCACCTTCATCGAGCACGCCCTCCTCGTCAACCCCCACCTCGCCACCGATGGTCGCCTCTTTCAGGCAGAGAAGCGCTATTGGCTTCCGGAGTAGAGATTGGAGATTGGAGATTAGAGATTAACGGAAACGGACTCCAACCCGCTTTGGCGTAGTACGCTGCGTGGTAGGAAGTGGCGATTGACGGCAACGACCTCCAACCCACTCAGTAGTGCTCCGTTGTCGTCAATCTCCAATCCCTACTCCAGCAACGGACTATGACCAGCCTAAATCCCAAGTCGTTGCCGTTAATCTCCAATCTCTACTCTCCAATCTCTACTCCGGCAACGCCACCACGCGGCCCAGCGCGGTGAGCAGCGCCTCGGAGAGGGTGCCCTTGTCTTCGATAGTCCCACCTGGGCTAAGCAGGTAGACGTGCTGCGAGACGTCGGCGCGCTGCCACGCCTCGCCGAGGAGGCGACCGATGCGGAGGCGCAGGGTGGGCTGCTGCAGGGCGACGGGGGAGCGACCGAGCGCGGCGAGCAGCTGCGCGGCCAGATAGGCCCGCGCCAGGCTTTCCCCGGTCAGCGCCGCCGCCAGCGGGGCCAGCGCCTCCTCGCGCCCAAAGTCCTCTGACAGGTACTGGAAGCGCTCCACCGCTGCCACCGCGTCCCTCTGGACGATACCCACATCGCTGCCCGCCTTCAACAGCGCTTCCAGCGCGGCGGGAGTCATGTAGCGCAGGTAACTGAGCGCAGTGATAGCCTGGCGGCGCGCGGTAAAACTGCCTGCAACCTGCGTGCTCGCTAACAACAGTGCTTCCAGCTTTCCCTCCGCCAGCGCCTCGTTGAGCGCGTCGCCGAGCGCGGGCGCGCAGGCCGCCACCGCCGCGAGGGCCATGCGTTGCGGCGGCCAGTTCGTCGCCCAGATCTCGTATGCTTCCTCCAAACGAGAAAGTAGCTCCGGCAGGATGCTGGGATCGCTTTCCGCCAGCCGCCGCACCAGTTGGGCGAGCCGCTCATGGTACTCCCCCCACCCATCGTCATCCGTCCCCGCCGCAAGGAAGGCCGCCAGCAGCGTCTCCGCGTCCGGCAGCAGCCCGTGAAGCTCGTTGAGCAGCGCCGCGCCCCGCTCCGCCTCCCAGTCACGGGCACGCTCCCCAACGCTGGTGACGACAAGCAGCCGCACCAGTCCTGCCACCGCACTGGTGTCCGGCAGCGTCGCCCGCAGGGCGGCACACACCTCCGCCCGCAGCGTCTCATCGGAGGCGGCAGCGGAGAGACGCGCGAGGGCGCGCGCCCTAATCGTATCCACAGGATGCGCACCGCGCGCGCCGCCCAACAGCCAGCGGATGGTCCCAGCCACCAGAGACTGATGAGCCTCCGCACGCGCCTCCTCCCTTTCCTTCTCTTCCTCCTTCCAGAGAAATTGCTCTTTCTTAAATGACTGCCCCACGAATCCCAGCGCTTCCACCGCCGCGTCACAGGTGGCGCGTTCGTCGCTCTCGGCCAGCGCCTGAAGGGTGGGGAGCAGCGCGGGCAGGGTGGCGTCCGGCACCTGTTGGAGGCGCAGGAGCCAGCCCGTTGCCTCCAACATCCTCTTTTGGACGTCGGGAGCAGTCAGTCGAGAGCAGCGAGAGCCACAACGGCCACGCCTCCTCGCTCAGACGGTGCACACGCCCCAAAAGCTCGCTTCCCCTGCCTCTGCCCACTCCCTGAGCCACTCTGGCACATCGTGTCGGACATCCTTCAACGACCAGTCAAAAAAGGTAGAGGCGAGGCTAAACACGTCGCTTTGCGATGCCGCCTGCCGCTCCATCGCCTCGATGGTTGCCCTGCCCAGCGCTGAGGCATCACGCTGCTGGTTCAGCGCCGCCTGCGCGCGGTAGCGCACGAGGTCGTCCGACGCTTGCAGGCAGGAAAGCAGCGGGAGCAGACTGTCAGGCGAGAGCTGCCCTACTTCGGCCAGCAGCAGCGCGCCATGCCGAGCCAGCAGCGGCTCGCTGGAAGCGAGCCAGCCCCGCAGGCGGGCCACCAGTGCCGCCCGCTCCTGCTCCTCCATGTCACGTAGCGGCCCCGTATCCAGTCGCGATAGCAGCCGAGACACCGCCTGCTCGCCGCTTTCCACCCGCCCCGCCAGCGCGTCAACGCGAGTCTGCCGTCAACCGGGCCGCGCATCAGTGGCCCAGCTATCAAACGACGGCTCCTCAGCTTTCCACCGCTCTCGCGAGCGCCGCCCACACCCGTACCACGCCGCTCTGGCTCGCCTATAAAGGCGTGCAAGGAGCGCGCGCTCCGCCACGCTGCTGCCAGTGCCTCCTGCACGTCAGCGGGGGCATCCTCACGGATGGCCCGTTGTTGCGTGGCCTCAATCGCCGTGACGATTTCTGTTAGGCGGTCGAGGTCGAGGTCGAGGTCGAGGTCGAGGCCGAGGTCGAGGGCGCGGTCGAGGTCGAGGCCGAGGGCGCGGGCGCGGGCGCGGGCGCGGGCGCGGTCGCGGGCGCGGTCGCGGGCGCGGGCGCGGGCGCGGGCGCGGGCGCGGGCGCGGGCGCGGGCGCGGGCGCGGGCGCGGGCGCGGGCGCGGGCGCGGGCGCGGGCGCGGGCGCGGGACGACGCGGCGAGAATCGCCCGCTCTCGCGGGCGATTCTCTCCGCCCACCGCCAGGGGCTCTACCATCCCTTCTTCTCCCAGCGCCATCAACGCCAGCCCCGCGTCGCGCCCGGCCACCTCTTCCACCCCCGCGCCTTCCCACTGCTGCCACAGCCACGCTACCAGCGCCGCGCGCTCCGCGGGCCGCTCCTGCAGACAGCCGCAGCAGCCCGCCCGTCAGCGGCGAGTCCCGCACCACCGCGTCCGCTTCCATCTCCGCCCACGGGGGCCAGATAGAGCGCACGCACCACCGCCTGCCAGTGCTCGTGCGCTTGCCACCGCCCGCCAGAGCGCGCTCGCTGCCGCCGCACTCCGTCGCGCCCACCTGCCGGAACAGGCGTGGCATCGGCGTCATAGGTGGCCTGTAACGCCGCCAGCACGGTGCCCGCAGGCTCCAGTTCCGCCTGCCAGGCACGGCTCAGCGCCGCCGCCACCGTGGGGGTGTAACCACTGGCTTTCTATCACCAATTCTGCCGCCGCGAGGCGGGTCAGCCGCCCCGCCTCGCCCGCCTCCACCAGGGCCGCTTGCCAGTGCTGCGCCCACCGGGTCGTCGCGCCCCTCGCCGCGCGGCAGCGCACGGAAAGCGTTTTCCACGCGCGCCTTTGCCACCGCAAAGCGCGCCTCGTCGTCGCGGCGGTAGGCGCGGATCAGCGCGCCCGCGATGCTTCTCCACCAGCGCGCGCCACGCGCGGTCACGCAGCGGCTCGGCCACCTCGCGCAGGGCGGCGGCGGCCAGCAGGGCGTTGTAGGGCAGCGCGCCCTCGGTCGGGTCATGGCCCGCCGCACCCAGCATCGTGTCGAGCAGCTGGCGCGTCGCGTCGGGCAGCGCCTCCGCCCCCAGCCCGACCGCCATCAGCAGCACCTCGCGCCATGCCGTGTCGCCGTAGCGCTCCCAGAAAAGCGCCATCCCACCCCTCCTGCCTCTCGCCAGCCGCAGCAGGTGGCGCGCGGCGAAATATTCCTGGAACTGACGGTGGAGAAAGCCATAGACCCCCTCGCCGCGCGCCACAAAGAAGCCGCTCAGCGCGTTGGCCGCGTCCAGCAGTGCCCCCGCCACATCCGCGCGCTTCTCCCCGCTCAGCCCCGGCTCGTCGGCCAGCGCCTCCAGCAGCCATTGCTCCACGCGCTCCTGCGGGGCCAGCGCGTGGGGAAACTCGCTATACCCCTCGTGTAGCTGAAAGGCCACATAGGCCGTCGCACGCTCCAGGATCGGCACTATAAAGTCGGTGCCAAAGCGCGCCTTGAGCGCCCCCCACTCCTCTTCCCGCTGGCGGAAGACCGCCTCCTGCGCCCGCTCGTAGAGCGCCACGCGGCGCGCGGGCAGCCGCCGCTCGGGGGAGCCGTTGTACACCTGCGCCAAAATCGTGAGCAGCAACGGGTTGCGCGCCATCTGTCCGCCCACGTAGGGGTTGGGGTGCTTCAGCAGCGCCGTTGCCAGCGCCTCGCCCCCCTCCTCCAGCCCTGTCGCGCCCGCCCAATTCTCGCAGAAGCGACGCACCGCCGCATCGCTCATCGGCTGGATGACGAACTCGGGTAGCTCCGGGGGCGAGCGGACCCAGGTCGTAGCCCACGATCCGGCTCGTGACCAGCAGCTGATTCCCTGTCGCAAGATCGTCCCACATGCCCGCCCGCCCGCCCCAACGAGCGGCGAGCGCCCCGCCGCGTCCGGCAGCCAGCGCTCGATCAACGCCTCGATCTCCATCCACCACCTGCCGTCGGTGGATCGGGGTCGGTCACCTCGTCCAGCCCGTCCAGAATCAGCATCGCGCGGCCCGCCGCCAGCGCCTGCTCGATCAGCGCATGGAAGCGCGCGCCCCACGCCTCGCGTGTCTCGCGGTCGCCCAGGTGCCAACCCAAAAAGGCGAACAGGGTCAGCTTGGGGTCGCCCTCCTTGCCCCAGCGCGCCGCCGCGTACTCCGCGATGGGCAAAAGCACCGGCAGCCGCGCGGGGCCAAGCGCCACCTGCTGCGCGGGGTCGCCCTTGGGGTCCACATGGTCCGCCGGGACGAGCACCTCGGCCTGCCCGTCCTGGCAGGCGCGCGCCAGTTGGAGCGCCAGCCAGCGCGCGAGGGTGCTCTTGCCGGTGCCGGGGTGCCCCAGCAGCACCATCCAGCGGTGCGTCTGCACCACCTCCGCCAAATGGAGCGCGCCCCCCGCCTCGATCTCGCGCTGCGCCATCTCCGCGTAGGCTCGCAAGCGCACCGAGTAGGGATGGAGGCTCTGGATCGAGTGCGAGAATTCTTCGGCGACATCCAGCAACAACTCCCGCTCGCGCACCAGCCGCTTCATACGATTCTGCGCCGCCTTGCGCTCCACCGCCGACGATGGGTTGGCCCGCAGCGCCACATACACCTGCTGCAAGGGGAGCCGCCGCTGCCTCTCCTCGGGCGCGAAGGGCAGGCGGATGTGCTCCGTCGCCCCCACCAGCAGCTCCAGGTAGCGCTCGCGCGTGGCGGCTCCATCCGTCAGCAGCGGGGGTTGCCCCGCAACCGGCCCCGGCAGGAGTTTGGGGTCCAGGTTACCCTCGATCCGCGCCAGCCGCCCCAACAGCTCCTCAAGCTGCCCCGTCATGCGTCCCTGCTGGCGAAGCTGCTCACGCAGCAACTCGTGCATGGACAGCCCGCGCAGGGTGTTGACGAGGTTGTGCAGCGGGCTGTCCGGGCGCATCGCCTCACGCGGCAGGTAGATCGCAAGTCCTTGGGTCAGCGCTACCATCGCGCTGTCAAAATCGAGTGGCAGCCCGCCCTCCCCGAGCATCCAACGGTTGCAGGGCCTCGCTCTCCGCGTAGCGCTCGCGCAGCAGGTCAAGGGGTGGAGGCTCCCCTTTGACGGCCATTGCCATCAATCCCTCAGCCACGCCTGCTCCCTCAACGAAGCCCCGCAGCACGCTTTTTACATGCGCCGCGATCACCTCATCCTGCTCCAGGTTCGGCGCTACCTCATGCAACATGTGGGCAAGCGCCTGCCCCCACACCTGCTCCAAGGCGCGCTCCTCCTCGTTCCCTTGCACAACATCGCGCGCCTTCCCCAGCAGCGACTCGGCCAGCGAGCTAGCAATCTCTTCAAACAGTGACATAGCCGCTCCAATTAAAAACTGATCCCATGCTGCACAACCGCCGCCTGCATAGTAACGCGAGAGCCACCGCTTTACAAGCAGCACGCCGCCTCGCTTCAACCCCCACACCGCCGAGCCACTGTGCAACCCCACCCCACTCGGGCCGCGGGCCTCTGGCCCGCCCCAACCGCCGCCTTTGCGCGCCCCTGCACGCCCATCCAATCTGGGGCCGCGGGCCTCTGGCCCGCCCCAACCGCCACCTTTGCGTGCCCCTGCACGCTCATCCAATCTGGGGCCGCGGCCTCTGGCCCGCGCAACCGCCGCCTTTGCGTGCCCCTGCACGCTCATCTACTCTGGGGCCGCGGGCCTCTGGCCCGCGCAACCACCACTAGCAACCGAGAGCACTGGGGTTTGCCAACGCCTTTCTATAATCCCGCCGCCGCGCTTTCCACATCCTACTATGCGTCCATTGCCGTGCCCAAGCATGGTATACGACGCGGGCCAGAGGCCCGCGGCCCCAGGGGCGGACCGTGCCTACCGCCCGCCGCCTTACCCACTCCCTGTGGGAATCCACTGCCGCCCGCCCGCCGCCTGCTGCCTGCCGCCTGCCGCCTGCTGCCGTTCCCGCGCCTTGATGTATAATCGTCCCGACAACGTCCTTTCAAGGCAACGGAAAGCAACATGAGCGACAACAAGGTAATTTACTCGATGGTGGGGGTCGGGAAGACGTACCCCCCGAGCAAAGCGGTTCTCAAAGATATCTACCTCTCCTACTTCTATGGGGCCAAGATTGGCGTGCTGGGGCTAAACGGCGCGGGCAAGTCAACGCTGCTGCGCATCATGGCGGGGGAGGAGACGGAGTACAACGGCGAGACGGTGCTCGCGCCGGGCTACTCGGTGGGCTACCTGCGGCAGGAGCCGCGCCTGGACGAGTCCAAGACGGTGCGCGAGATCGTCGAGCAGGGGGTGCAGGAGGTGGCGGACGCGCTCGCGGAGTTCGACGAGATCAACCTGCGCTTCGGCGAGGAGCTGACCCCCGACGAGATGGACGATCTGATCGTGCGCCAGGGCGAGGTGCAGGAAAAGATCGATCGGCTGGGCGGCTGGGACCTGGATAGCCAGCTGGAACTGGCGATGGACGCGCTGCGCTGCCCGCCGGGCGACACGCCGGTTTCGGTGCTCTCGGGCGGCGAGCGGCGGCGCGTGGCGCTGTGCCGCCTGCTGCTCCAGAAGCCGGACATCCTGCTGCTCGACGAGCCGACCAACCACCTGGACGCCGAGTCGGTGGCGTGGCTGGAAACGCACCTGCACGAGTACGAGGGCACGGTCATCGCGGTCACGCACGACCGCTACTTTCTGGACAACGTGGCGGGCTGGATTCTGGAGCTGGACCGCGGCCACGGCATCCCGTGGAAGGGCAACTACTCTTCCTGGCTGGAGCAGAAGCAGCAGCGCCTCTCCAACGAGGACAAGGCGGACAGCCAGCGCCAAAAGACGCTGGCGCGCGAGTTGGAGTGGATTCGCCTCTCGCCCAAGGCGCGGCAGGCGAAGAGCAAGGCGCGCGTCAACGCCTACAACCAGCTGCTCTCGCAGGATCGCGAGCGGGCACGCGAGTCGCTGGAAATCTTTATTCCGCCCGGCCCGCGCCTGGGCGATGTGGTCATCCACGCCAAGAATGTCGCGAAGGGCTTTGGCGACCGGCTGCTCTACGAGGGGATGAGCTTCGACATCCCGCCCGGCGCGATTGTCGGGGTGGTGGGGCCGAACGGCGCGGGCAAGACGACGCTCTTCCGCATGGTCACCGGGCAGGACACGCCGGACAGCGGCGAGTTCGTGATCGGCGAGACGGTGCAGTTGGCCTACGTGGACCAGAGCCGCGACGCGCTCGACGCGGACAAGACGGTGTGGGAGGAGATTTCCGGCGCTCAGGAGCAGATCCAGCTTGGCAGCCGCCTCGTCAACTCGCGCGCGTATGTGTCGCGCTTCAACTTTAGCGGCGGCGACCAGCAGAAGCGCGTCGGCGACCTGTCGGGCGGGGAGCGCAACCGCGTCCACCTCGCGAAGATGCTCAAAAGCGGCGCGAACCTGCTGCTGCTCGACGAGCCGACCAACGACCTCGACGTGAACACGCTGCGCGCGCTGGAAGAGGCGCTGGAAAACTTTGGCGGCTGCGCCGTCGTGATCTCCCACGATCGCTGGTTCCTGGACCGAGTGGCGACGCACATCCTCGCCTTCGAGGGCAACAGCCAGGTGGTCTGGCAGATCGGTAACTACAGCGAGTACGACGAGGCGCGCCGCCAGCGCCTGGGCACCGAGGCGGAGCAGCCGCACCGCATCACGTACCAGAAGCTGACGCGATAGATTTCGGATTTCGGATTTCGGATTGACGGTGTCAGACATCGCATGTTCTTAGACTGACGACGGTCGTCCGTCGTCGGTCGTCGGTCGTCGGTCGTCCGTCCAAGGGCACCCGTCGGTCGTCCAACACAAAAAAGCGCGAGGAGAACTCCTCGCGCTTTTTGATTCAGGGTTGGCAGGTTAGACGCTACGCTTCACTTGGTTCCAACCGTGTTGCGCGCCTGCCAGACCACGCGGGCGCGCTTTGTCCACAACCCCCTCTTCGGCACTCTCGGTCCGCCCGATCGTCTCGCCGTCAAGGGCGTTGCCAGCCACGGTGGTGAATGGGGAATGGAGGACCAGCCCTCTATCACGGCGGACTGGCATGAAAGCTGAGTGATCTGACCCTTTCATGCTGCTCAGGAAAGACCCCATCGGACGCTCACCCGGGCGACAGCCTCGCGGGATTCCTCATTGCGCAGCATTCCATTCTCCGTTCACTCCCCCATTTTCTGGTAAAACAGAATCGCCGTCTCGATCCCCTTGTAAAACATCTCGATGTCGAAGCGCTCGTTGGGCGCGTGGAGGTTGTCGTCGGCGAGGCCGAAGCCCATCAGCACGGTATCCATGCCGAGCATGGACTTGAAGGTTGCCACGACCGGAATCGAGCCGCCCTCGCGGGTGAAGATGGGTCGCCGCCCAAACACCTCCTCATAGGCCTCGCTGGCAGCCTGCATGGCGGGGATGTCGCGCGGCATGATCGCCCCGTGCCCGTGGTGTAGCTCCTTCACCTCGACGCGCACGGTGGGCGGCGCAATCTTTTGGAGATGCTCGGTGAGCAGCGTGGCGATCTCCCAGGGGTCCTGGTCCGGCACGAGGCGCGTGGAAATCTTCGCCCCGGCCCGCGCGGGGATCACCGTCTTGGCCCCCTCGCCCTGGAAGCCGCCCCAGATGCCGTTGAACTCCAGCGTGGGCCGCGCGGCGATGCGCTCCAGCACGCTGTACTCCGGCTCGCCCCACGCCTGGCTCGCGCCGGTTTCTTCGAGCAGCAGGGCCTCGTCGTAGGGCACGCGGGCCATCTCGGCGCGCTCCGCCTCGTCCAGCGGGCGCACCTTGTCGTAGAAGCCGGGCACCGTCGACGCGCCCGTTCTCATCGTGAAGCTGCGCCAGCATCTCGCTCAGCGCCTGGATCGGGTTGTGGACCGCGCCGCCGTACGCGCCGGAGTGCAGGTCGTGCTCGGCGCTGATAACATGCACCTCGATGTAGGAGAGGCCGCGCAGCCCGTAGACGATGGTCGGCTGCTCGCGGCTCAAGATGTGGCTGTCGGAGATAACCACCACGTCCGCCGCCAGGCGCTCCTGGTTCGCCTCGATCCACGGGTCCAGGTGCGCGCTGCCGATCTCCTCCTCCCCCTCGAAGAGCACCTTGATGTTGACGGGCAGGCGGCCCGCGCTCTGCATCAGCGCTTCCAGCGCCTTGACGTGGATGAACAGCTGCCCCTTGTCGTCCGACGAGCCGCGCGCGTACAGCTTGCCGTCGCGCTCCATCGGCTCGAAGGGGGCGCTTTCCCACAGGTCGAGCGGGTCGGGCGGCTGCACGTCGTAGTGCCCATAAACGAGCACGGTGGGTGCGTCGGGCGCGTGCAGCCAGTCGGCGTAGACGACCGGGTGCCCCGCCGTCGGCGAGATGTCGATGTTTTCCAGCCCCGCCCGCTCCAGCGCCCGCTGGAGCCAGCGCGCGGCAAGCTCCACATCCTTTTGGTGCTCGCTCAGGGTGGACACGCTCGGGATGCGCAAAAAGTCGCGCAGTTCGTCCAGCGCCTCTTCCTGGTTGTCGTGTGCGTAGGCAATCGCATTCATGATTTCTTCCTTGATGGTTGTAAATTTCTTGGTGGTTATGGCAGAGCAAGCTGAAAGAAGGACCGGAGACCGAGGACCGAGGACCGAAGACCGAGGACCGAGCAACAAGGTTGATCGTCGCTGCCCAACGCCTCGTCGCTCCTCCATTCTCCATTCTCCATTCTCCGTCCTACAAACCCAGCCGCTCCGCCGCGTGCTCGACGATGGCGTTGACGAGCGCCGCGTAGCCCATCCCGCCCGCCTCCGCCTCGATGACCAGATCGCTGATGCCGGGCGAAAGGCCGGGGAGCGGGTTGATTTCCAGGATGTAGGGCTTGTCGTTGTCCGACGCATCGAGCCGAAAATCCACGCGCGCCACATCGCGGCAGCCGGTGACGCGGAAGGTCGCCGCCGTGAGGAAGGTGAGCCGCTCTACCTGCTCGTCTGTGAGCGGGGCGGGGCAGCGAAACTTGAACGCCTCCGCCCACTCGCTTTTGATGCGGTTGGTGTAGACCCCGCCCTCGCTTTCGGGGTACGCTTCCAGCGCGACCTCCAGCGGGGGCAAAAAGGTGAGCCCGCGCTCCACGCGCGGCGCGTGGAGGTCATCGGGCAGGCGGCGCGCCACCGGTGCGGTCAGGTTGCCGAGTACCCCCACCGTCAGCTCGCGCCCCTGGATGAAGCGCTCGACGAGCGCGGGCTGGTTGTAGCGCGCCAGCACCTCACCGACCTGCTCGCGCAGCTGCGCCTCGTCCTGCACGATGCTGCGCGCGCTCACCCCCATGCCGGTCCCCTCGCGCGACGGCTTGACGAAGAGCGGAAAGCGCAGGTCGGGGTCGAGCGGCTCGTTGGGGCGCTCGAAGACCTGGAAGGGCGGGGTGGGCAGCTCGTGGAAGCTGAGCACGCGCTTGGTCATCGGCTTGTCGAGGGTCAGCGCCAGCGTCATGATGCCGGAGCCAGTGTAGGGCAGGCGCAGCATTTCCAACAATGCAGGCACCTGGCTCTCGCGGCTGTCGCCAAAGTGCCCCTCGCAGATGTTGAAGCAGAGCTCCGGCGCGAAGCGCGGCAGCGTCTCGACCAGCGACAGGTTGCCCTCGAAAAACTCCGCCTCGTGCCCCGCGCCGCGCAGCGCCTCCACTATCGCGTTCACGGTACGCGGCGAATCCAGGTCATCCCACTGATCCTCGGACAGGCTGGGCAGGCGGGGCGCGTTTTGTTTCAAATTAGCCAGCACCGCTATACGCATGGGGGCTCCCTGAAGAAATGATGAATGAGGAGTGATAAGGGATGGATGAGGGATAAATGAAAAGCTCAAACCGACGATTTGCGCCTTTACCCCTTAGCCCAGACCCCTCACGCCCCGTCAGGATTGTAGAGTGTAGCAATTTAATTGCCTTGCCGCTTGATTTCTTGGAAGACGCTTTTGGTTGTGCTACCTTTCCTACCCCCTTAAAAAAGTCGATTCTGGTAGCCGCGTTGGTTAACCTCGTTAGCGCAGCAATGTGAGCATTCACGGCTGCCATCCCTGCCTTCTGCGCTGTGACCCTCGGCATGAAAACACCCATGTTGTGTGATCCCTGTTTTTCTCATACATCATCGATGATGAAAGGTGGCTGTGTTGTTGAAACCCCCCCGTCTTGTTCTTGTTCGGATATCCTTGCTGCTCCTGATTCTGCTTCCGATGAGCATCATGTACACCTCCTCGAAAGCAGATGCAGCGATTCGGGGCGCGCGCCCGCTTGACGCCTCTGGCAGCTACTCGCTGCTGCTGCCCCTGCTATTGCACCGTGCGCCCTCCCCACCCATTGTTTATCTGCCCCTGATAAACCGCTTCACACCAGCGGTGCCCACCATGTTCGGCGGCGAGATCCGTGGGTCCTACGTGAACAATCTGGTGGCCGACCGTGCCCACGACGCGAACCTTTCCTTTGTACGCTTCCACGCCATCTCCTGGGCGGACGTGGAGCGCGTCCAGGGACAGCGTGACTGGAGCTATCTGGAAGACGAATTCGAAAAGATCGAGATTCTGTCCAACAATGGCCTCGTTCCCATGGTGATCGTCCGCGACACGCCCAAATGGGCACAGGCGGACCCAAACCCTAACACCCCCGACGTGCGCTGCGGCCCGATGCGCCCCGACACGCTGGACGATTTCGCCAGCTTCATGGGCGAGTTGGTGACCCGATTGAGACGCCCCCCCTACAACGTACAGTACTACGAGATGGGCAACGAAGTAGATGTGTCATTCGCCGAGGTGGCCAACAATAGTAACACCGCCTTTGGCTGCTGGGGCGATCCGAACGATCCCAACTATGGCGGCTACTACTACGGGGAGATGCTGAAGGCAGTCTACCCTGCTATCAAGGCGGCCAACCCGCGCGCCATGGTTGTCACGGGAGGCCTGCTGCTAGGTTGTGACCCGGCAGAACCGCCCCCCAACCAGACCTGCATCCAGAGCCGCTTTTTGCGGGGCATCCTGGACAATCCGGGCGCTATCAATTCCTTCGACATCCTCGCCTACCACGCCTATCCCTTCTGGGGCACACCGGATACCGACTGGGACCTGCGCGATTCCCGCTGGGACCAGCGCGGCGGCATGCTGCTGGGCAAGCTGAACTACCTGCGCGAGATTTTGGCGGAGTACGGGGTCGGCAAGGCCATCATGATGAACGAGGGCAGCCTGCTCTGCTATGACCTGATCCCCAACACGTGTAGCAGCGCGATGTACGATGGGCAGGCCACGCACGCCGTGCGCATGTATGCGCGCAGCATGGCCAACGGTCTTATCGCCTCCCTGTGGTACGGGGTAGATGGCCCCGGCTGGCGCGATGGCGGGCTGCTTGACTCGAACCAGAACCCGCGCCCGGCCTACTACACCATCCAGTTCCTCGCCGAGAAGCTGACCGGCGCAACCTGGGTTGCCACCCCCGCGCCACCAACGTTGAACGGTCTGGAGAGCTACATCTTCGCGAATAACGGTAGGTACTACACCATCTACTGGACCAACAACCGCGTCCCCGTCACCGTGAATATTCCGGCGGGGTCAACGGTGTACAACAAGTTGGGGCAACCCATTGGGGTAGGGGCTACCTACGACGTCTTGTGGGAGCCGATCATCATCGAATCCAACTGAGGACATGGTGCATGGTGCAGGGGAGGTTCGGCGTACCCCCCTGCACCATGCACCCGTCCACTAAAAGTCGGTTGACAGCCCCCCTCAACGTGTTATACTTTGTTCCTCATCGCCTGGGAGTGGATGTGGCCCGGTGGCTGCCCTGGTCTTCAAAACCAGTGGGGCGTTGTGCAAAGCAAGGCCCGGTGGGTTCGACTCCCATGCACTCCCGCCAAGTGCAAAGCGCCCATCCGGGCGCTTTTTTGTTGACCACGACCCGCAGCAGGAGCATCAAGCATGAGCATAAGCGACGTGGCGCACGAGGCGCACAACTGGCTACATCATCTTGTTCTGGCAATCATCATCGCGGAAGCCGAGACCGTGGCGCGCTGCTTCGCGCGCGAGGGGCCGCTGCACGTGTCCGGCAGCACCCCCGAGCAAGTGTGGCAAAGTTGGGACGAGTGGGAAGACGCCCTTCAGCGCACCTTGGGGCCGATCAAACCCGCCGACCTCTCGCTCTATCTGGTGGGCAAGCCAAAGGTGACGTGGGACGAGCAGGCACCGGAGCGGGCGCAGTTGCAATGGGTAATGCAGCTCACGCGCCGCTCGCAGCCCGGCCCGCCGCGCGCCCTGTCCTGCGAGGCTACGCTGGTGAGGGTGGAGCAGCGCTGGCGGGCGTCCCGTCTATCGTGGGCTGAGGTAACCCTTGATCCCTGAGGTCAAAGCGAATCGCCCCGGGCTGGCGCGCCAGCAGCATGGCAAGCGGTCCGGTCAGCGGGGTGACGGCGGAGGGGCCAACCACCTCGTGTAAGGCCCGCGCCATCGCCTGGACCCGCTCGCTGTCTGGGGTGTTTATAAAATCCACCCCCAGCGCCAAAACTGGCGGCTGGCCCCCGTGGTGCATCCCGAACAGAAACGCCTGCCTCACCCCCGCCTGCAGAAGCCACTCGGTCAGCCGCAGCACCTCCCGATGCTCGATGACGCGCGGCGGCGGCCCGACCCGTAGCTGCCCCGCCTGCGTGGGGGCCGCTGCCTGCCCGGGGCCGCCCTGCTGCGCGAGCGAGAGCAGCACCGGTAGTTGCAGCACCGCCGAGGCGGGGCCGTCCCGATCCACGATGATGCCGCGCGCCCGCGTTTGCAGCGCCAGTTGCACGAGCGCCGCAAAGGCAAGGGCGAGGTAGCCGCTCATCGAGGGGTCACTGTGGCGCAGCGTGCTCTCGCTGCTGAACAGCGGCAGGTAGGGCTCGCCCTGCTGATCCTTGACCATCTTGATTTGCAGCGGCACCTTTTCCCCCACAAGCAGGTCGCCATTTTGCAGGCCCTCCGGCATCACCGCGAGGGGCAAAAAAAGTGCCGCCTTTTTGAGCGCCTCGTACAACCGCTGGTGCGCCGCGCCATCCCCCGCCTTCATCGCCGCGATGGCCTCGGCCACCGCGCCGCGGGCCTGCTCTGCCTGCCAGTACTCGTTAAAAGACACGGCTCCTCCTTTTGCTTTGCGACCGCCCCCACGTGCCCACCTGATACCTGTCAGGATACCACGAGCACGGGTGTTACCCTAGCCGCCACTAGGCCGGAGCCGGCCCGCGCCCACCCGCCCCGTCGCGGGAGAAGCCCAGAATCGCCCCAAAAATTGGATTTTTTGGGCAAAATCATCTATAGTCACCCTCGCTGTTTCTAAGCCATTTACGTAGAGGTATCTGTGCAACTGCACCCTGCTTCCAAATCGGACAAGGTCAATTCCGCCCCTTTTGTGCCCACCGCCCCTGATCAGCGGGCGTGGACGTTTTCCCCGCTACTGGGTTGGGCACTCGCCGCGCTCGTCGTGTTTGTCGTATCGAGCACTGTATTTTATCTGTCCTGGGACCACATGCCGGGGCGAGTGCGCTACCTGCCGCGCTACATCGAGGCGCACCTGCTCCCTGCGCGCCCCCACGACGCTTTTGTAGCAACCCCCGTCGCCGCCATCGCGCCGGAAGCGGCGCTGCAAAGCTTGCAATTGGCCCCCCTTGAGGAGGCCACGGCGGTCGCGCCCGCCGTTTCTGAGCCCGCGCCGGTGGAGGCTCAGAGCGATGCAACCACCGCCGCGCCGGTGGTGGACACGCAGCCGGAGGTCGCCGCGCCAGTGGACGCCGCCGCGCCGCAGCCCGTGGCCGCCCCGATCTTCCAGCCCGCGCTGCCCAGCGCACAGGTGCAGGGCATCCTGCACGAGTATCAGGGCTGGAACAATTGCGGCCCCGCGACGCTTGCCATGAACCTTTCCTTTTACGGGCGCACCGAGACGCAGAAGGAGACAGCGCCCTTCTTGAAGCCGGACGAGAACGACAAGAATGTCAGCCCGAGCGAGCTTGCCGCCTACGCCACCTCGATTGGCTACGGGTCGAAGGTCATTGTGGGCAGCGACCTGGAAATGCTGCGTACCCTGATCAGCAACAACATGCCGGTGATCGTCGAATCCTGGTACATCCCAGATCCGAACGACGAGATGGGCCACTACCTGCTGCTGACCGGCTACAACGGGGAGACGTTCAACTTCTTCGACTCGTACAAGGGGCCGAACGTGCAGGAAAGCGCCGCCGAGTTCGACGCGCTGTGGAAGGTCTTCAACCGCACAGCCATCGTGCTCTGGCCGCCGGAAAAAGAAGCGCTTGCCCTGGCAATTCTGGGCGAGCGTGCCGAGCCGCGCGCCATGTACGAGAAGGCCATGCGCAGCGCCCACGAGGAGATCAACGCCAACCCGCAGGACAAGTTTGCCTGGTTCAACCTGGGCACCAACCTGACCGCCCTGGGCGACGTGCCGAATGCGATCCGCGCCTTTGACACCGCACGCTCGCTGCCAGCTGCCCTGGCGCATGCTCTGGTACCAGTTCTCCCCCTACGAGGCGTACTACAACGCGGGCAACTACCAGGAAGTAGTGACCCTCACCACGACGACGCTGAATGGCGCGGTCAACCTGGAAGAAAGTTACTTTTGGCGCGGTCGCGCCCTTGCCGCGCTCGGCCAGAGCGATGCGGCGCGCCGCGATTTCCAGGAGGCGCTCCGCCTCAACCCCACTTTCCAACCCGCGCAGGACGCCCTGGCTGTCCTTCCCTAGCGACTCTTATACTGCCAATCGCTCGCCGCGACCGGGGCGACGCGCCTCGGTTCACTGGCGTAGCGGCTCACTGTGATGAAACGAGAAACGTGATACACTTGCGCGTCACGTTTCTCGTTTCATGTTTGATCGAACTCTATGTCCCGAAATAGCCTGGTTGCCCGCGCCGCCCTCATCGTGATGGTCGGCTTTTTATTGTCCAAAGTCGCTGGGATCGTGCGCCAGCTTGCCATCGCCCGCGTCTTCGGCACGAGCGGGGTCCTGGACGCCTACTTCGCGGCCTTTACCGCGCCCGACCTCATCTTTATGTTGATCTCCGGCGGGGCGCTGGCTACCGCCTTTATTCCCATCTTCTCGGAATACCTGAACCAGGAGGGCACGGAGCGCGACGCCGCGTGGCGCATGGCCTCGAACGTTCTCACGGTGACCCTGCTGCTCTCGATGAGCGCCGCCCTGATCGTCGCGGCGCTCGCGCCGTGGATCGTCCGGGTGGCGGTCGCGCCCGGCTTCACGCCGGAGTTGCAGGTGCTGACTGTGCAGTTGATGCGCCTGATCCTGATCTCCACCGTCATCTTTAGCCTGAGCGGGCTGGTGACCGGCGTGCTGCACACCCTCCAGCACTTTTTGCTGCCCGCCTTCGCCCCGCTTTTCTACAATGCAGGGATCATCGTCGGCGCGCTGCTCATCGTGCCGCGCATGCCAGCGGGGCAGGAGGTGTACGGGCTGGCGTGGGGCTCGGTGCTGGGGGCGCTGCTGCACCTGGCAATCCAGGTACCGGCGCTGCTGCGGCACCGCGTGCGCCTCTTCCCCGTGCTGGACCTGCGCGACCCCGGGCTGCGCCAGGTGGCGCTGCTGATGGCCCCGCGCGCTGCCGCGCTGGGGGTGATCTACACCAAGTTTGTGATGCGCTCCAACTTCGCCTCGCGGCTAGGGACCGGCAGCCTGAGCGCGCTCGACTTTGCGTGGGACCTGATGCAGCTGCCCGAAACGATTTTTGGCACCTCGGTGGCACTTGCCGTCTTCCCGACCCTGGCCGCGCTGTGGGCGCAGCAGGATCGCCAGGAGTTGGCCGCCACCTTCAACCGCACCATCCGCGCGATCCTCGCGCTGACCGTGCCCGCCGCCGTGGGGCTGCTCGTGCTTGGCACCCCCATCGTGCGCGCCTTTTACGAGCGCGGCGAGTTTGGCGAGGAGTCGAGCGCCGCGGTGTCCTATGCGCTGGGCTTTTTCGCCTTTGGCATCATCGGCCACGGCCTGCTCGAAATCGTCGCGCGCCTCTTTTACGCTCAAAAAGACACGCTGCGCCCGCTCTACGCCGCCATCGCCATGCTCGTCGTGACCAGCGTGGTAGCGTGGGGGCTGCTCGACGTGCTCGGCATCGGCAGCATCGCCCTGGGCGATACGCTGGGGGTCTTTGTGGAGACCGGCATGCTGCTCTACTGGATGCGCAGCCGCCTGCCAGAAACGCAGGATGGCACGACGGTACGCGCCGCCGTCAAAATTGGCAGCGCCGCCGCCGCGATGGCGCTCGTGCTCGTCGCGTGGATGCACATTGCGGCGGGGCAGAGCATCTACCTTGTCGCGGCGGTGGGCATCCTCCTCGGTGGCAGCACCTACCTCCTCATCGCCCTGCTGCTGGGGCTCGAAGAGATCATGATGCTTCCCCGCATGTTGCTGCGGCGGCGCGCAGCCAGTTAGACGACCGACGACCGACGGGTACCCCTCTGGGTGCGACGACCGACGGGCCACATTAAACAGCATTGCCGTCCCTTTTGCCCTTTGCCTTTTGCCTTTTGCCTTTTGCCTTCCACACCCCATCGGTCCTCGCAACGGACGGGGGATCGGCGGGTTTAATTTAGGACTTACGCAGTTGACCAGAGACCGACGTACCCGCAAGCGGGAACCCGTCGCACCCAAGGGGTACCCGTCGTTCGTCCGTTGTCGGTCGTCGCACCCAGAGGGTACCCGTCGGTCGTCGGTCGTCGTCCCAAGTGCGTAAGTCCTAGCCCAACAGAAACCCGAGGAACCCATGCGTGTCGCACTTGATGTGATGGGCGGCGATCTTGCGCCGCAAAACCCAATCGAGGGGGCGATCCGGGCCGCCCGCGCCTACCCCACCATCGAGGTGGTGCTGGTCGGGCCGAAGGAGCGGATCGAGGCGGAGCTTGCTAAGCACGCGGGTGCTCCCCGCTTCGAGATCGTCCATGCGAGCCAGGTGATCGAGATGGACGAGCACCCCGCGCAGGCGGTCAAGTCGAAGCGCGACTCCTCGATGGTGGTCGGGATGCAGCTGCTCAAGGAGAAACGGGCCGACGCCTTTGTCTCGGCGGGCAACACCGGCGGCGTGCTGGCGGCGGGTATCCTGCACCTGGGGCGCATCCGGGGGGTGAAGCGCCCCGCGCTCGCCTCCATGCTCCCCACCCCGCACCCCACCATGCTGCTCGATTTGGGGGCGAACGCGGACGTGAAACCGGACTATCTCCAGCAGTTCGCGCTGATGGGCTCCATCTATGCCGAGCGCGTGCTGGGCATCCCGACCCCGCGCGTGGGGCTGCTCTCCAACGGGGAGGAGGAGGGCAAGGGAAACCAGATAGTGCAGGAGGCGTATGAGTTGATCAAGCAGTTGCCCATCAACTTTGGCGGCAATGCCGAGGGGCGGGACATCTGGAATGGCACCTTCAACGTCATCGTGACCGACGGGTTCACGGGCAACATCGTCCTGAAAAGCGCGGAAGGGTTGGGCCGCATGATCAAAGAGCTGCTCAAAGAGAGCTTCAAGGCGGACCCGCTCTCGATGCTCTCGGGCGCGCTCTTCATGCCCTTCGGCTACAAGCGGCTACGGAAACGGATGGACCCGGACGAGATCGGCGCGGCCCCGCTGCTGGGGCTCAACGGGGTGGCGATGGTGGCGCATGGCTCGTCCAGCCCCTACGCCATCCAGAACGCCATCCGCACCGCGAGCGAGGTGGTTCAAAGTCGCTTTGTCGAGGCGGTGGAAGAGGGGCTCGCGCAGCTCAAGCAGCAGGCCGCCGTCGGCGCAGACTCGTAAAAATTAAAAAGGATGGTAAGCGGGTAGGGGCGAGGCACTTTGCCCCACCCCATGCACGTTCAAGGGGAGGCAACAGATGAGTTACGGTAATGGCAATGGTAGCCAGCAGAATCGGGTGCGCGTGGTCATCACGGGGCGCGGGGTGATCTCGCCCGTGGGGAACAGCGTGGACGAGTTTTGGGACAACCTTGTAAACGGGCGCAGCGGGGTCGAGCGCGTGACGCTTTTTGACCCGTCCCCCTTCCCCACGCACATCGCCGCCGAGGTGAAGGAGTGGAAGCCGGAAGTGTGGATGGACCGCAAGGAGGCGCGCCGCATCGCACGCTGCTCGCAGTTCGGCATCGCCGCCGCCACCCAGGCGATGGAGGATGCCGGGCTGAAAGAGTACGGAGTTGGATGAAGGGGTCGGTATCCTGCTCGGCACCGGCATCGGCGGCTTCGATCAGGGCTACGAGGGGATGAAGGCGCTGCACCTGTCCGAGCGCGGCTGGAAGGGGATCTCGCCCTTCTTGCTGCCCACCTCGCTGCCCAACATGCCCGCCTTCCACATCGCCGAGCGCTTCGGCGTGACCGGCTACCTGAGCACCCACGCCGCCGCCTGTGCCACCGGCACCCAGGCCATCGTCGAGGCGGCGGAGGTGATTCGACGCCATTGGGCCCACACGATCCTGACCGGCGGCACGGAGGCGGCGATCAACGATGTGGCCTTTGGCGGCTACAGCATGATGCGCGGCATGAGCACGCGCAACGACGACCCGCACGCGGCCATCCGCCCCTTCGACCAGGAGCGCGACGGCTTCCTGATGGGCGAGGGCGCGGCGGTCTTCGTGCTCGAAGAGTTGGAGCACGCGCAGGCGCGCGGCGCGACGATCTACGCCGAGGTGATGGGCGGCGCGTCCACCAGCGATGCCTACCACATGGCGCAGCCCGACCCCGGCGGGCGGGGCGCGGTGCGCGCGATGGAACTGGCGGGCCGCTACTCCGGTGTCTCGCTCGACCAGATCGGCTACATCAACCCGCACGGCCCCGGCACCCCGCTCGGCGACACCATCGAGGTGGCCGCGATGAAGAAGGCATTTGGCGAGCACATCTACGACGTGCCGATTTCCAGCACCAAAAGCATGATCGGCCACGCGATGGGCTCGGCGGGCGCGCTGGAAGGGCTCGCCACGCTGCTCACCCTGGAAACCCAGACGATCCACCCCACCCTCAACTGCGACAACCCGGACGAGGACTTCGACCTTGATTTCGTCCCCGGCACCGCGCGGCAGGCCACCGTGGAATACGCCATGTCCAACAACTTCGGCCTCGGCGGGCAAAACGCCAGCCTCATCCTGCGCCGCTGGCACGAGGAAAACGGTAGCCCCTCGTCCGACGAATGACGAAGGTAGGACTTACGCACTTGATATGACGACCGACGACCGACGACCGACGACCGACACGACAACGGACAACGACGACGGACGACAGGCAGCCATAATTTCTCTGTCTTCTGTCTCCGGTCCTCTACCTCCGGCCAACTGCGTAAGTCCTAGGGTTAAAACAGCGGCGGGGCAATCCCAGTGATCGCCCCGCCACCCCTACCCTCACTTCCAACATACCCACCCAATCTCCAATCTCCAATCTCCAATCTCCAATCTCCAATCTCCACTACCCCCATTCACCATGCACCATTCACCATGAAGATTTACACGAACGAGACGATCATCGACAAAAACCAGAAGATGGGGATGCGCTTCAGCGTGGCGGGCATCCTGATCCTGGTGCTTTCTTTTGTGCTGGTTTGGACCCGCTTCGCCGTCTACTCCTGGCCGGTCCTCATCGTCGGGATGGTCATCTCGACTGTGGGCACCTACTACGCGAACCGCTGGATACGCCCCCCGCTTGCCGAGCCGGTGATGAAGGAGGCGCTGGAGCGGCTGAGCGGGCGCTATGTGCTCTTCAACCATAGCAGCGTCGTGCCGCACCTGTTGCTTTCCCCCAAGGGGCTGGTCCCCATCAAGGTCAAGCGCTACGAGGGGCCGGTGAGGTACCATGCCGCCGCCGGCAAGTGGCAGGGCCAGTTTTCCTTTCGCCGCTTTTACGGGCAGGGCCTAACCGCCGAGACCCTTGGCAACCCGACCGAGGAAATGACAGCGCTGACGGAGCAGGTGCGCGCGTGGCTGCAAGCCACCCTGCCCGATCTGGCGGAGCGCATCCCCGTGGAGGGGGTGGCGCTTTTCCTGGCCCCGAAGGTGGAGTTGGGGGTCGAGGAGCCGCCCTTCCCGCTGGCGCGGCCCGACACGTTACGGGAAATCGTGCAGGACACCTTCGCGCGCCAAAAACCGCTCCCGCGCGATGTGTACAAGCGGCTGCGCGCGGAGCTGGAGGGCACCCTTCCTGATGGGCTTAAAGAAGCAGCCTAACAGCCGCTCCTGCTTCCTGTGCGGCACCGAGAACCCCATCGGCCTGCACCTCGCCTTCTGGCAGGATGAGGGGACGGTGTCGAGCCGCGTGGTGGTGGGCGAGGCGTATCAGGGCTACCCTGGCGTGGCGCACGGCGGGGTAGTCACCGCCCTGCTGGACGAGACGATGGGGCGCGCGATCATCGGGCAGGGGGGCGATTTCGCTTTTACCGCCAAGATGGAGCTGAAGTTTCACCGTCCCGTCCCGCTGGGCACCCCGCTGGTCGTGCGCGGCTGGATCACGCGCGAGCGCCGCCACTGGTTCCTGACAGAGGGCGAGCTGCTCGTCGAGGAAAGCGGGGAGCGCCTGGCCTCGGCCACTGCCACCTTTGCCCGCCTGCCCGACGAGCAGGTTGCCGCGATGAGCGCGGCCATTGATTTTTGGCAGGTGGTGGAAGATGAGCCGACCCATCAGCCGCCGTCGCTCCCTACCCTTAAAGACCCCCATTGATCGAGGAATCCCTTTGATGCCAAACATCCCCACCAGCTTTGACGTGCCCACTGTCATCGCCATCATCATGCTACTGGCCTCGCTGCTCGCACCGCGCATGGGGGGCCGACGCACGATGGGCCACGTTTGGCGCTCCAGCTATGCGGTGATCGCACTGGCCATGCTGCACATCGCCTTTTTGTACCAGCTGTTTGGCCCCGCTCTCGGGCGCATCGGCAGCGAGGAGTGGGCGGCGATCACCGCCGCCGCCATCGCGGGCATCGCCGCCGACGACGACGCCGACGCGGTGGGGTTGCTCCTGGTCATGCTGGGGATCGCCCAGGTGCTGTTGATCGCGGGGATGCTCAACCTGCGCGCGACGTAGGGGAGAACAAGGATGGGCAGGAATTAAGGATTTTACGCGCTCCTGCTGAGGTTTACGCCCCTTGTCCCCTTGTCCCCTTGTCCCCCTGTCTCGCTCTTATCGCAAGTCCGCATAGCCGAGCGCCTGCATCCACGCGCAGAGCAGCGGCCCGCCGTGCGGGTCCGGCCCCGCGACCTCCGGTTGGGGCAGGCCGTTGCGCCCCCGAAAGTAGCCCTGCTCCCCGGTGAGCTGTGCCCGCGCCGCCTCGGATAGCTCGCCGTCGCCGATGGCGATGGCGTGGATGTGCGGGGTGAAGCCCTGGTTGGGGGTGCGGTACCACGCGGCGAAGCCCGCCTGCCGCAGCGCCTGCACCATCCGCCCGGTCTCGTCATACAAAAACTCCCCCGTCTGGGGGTGACGGATCGAGAGGTCCACCGCGCCGCCCCCCGCGTGCGTCCCGAAGCTCGCGTCCACCCCATCGGAGTAGGAGCCCTGCGTCACCCAGAGCAGGTTGCCCGCCCCCCCGTACAGCGCCTGAGCCACCTCCAGCATGCCGTAGGTGCGCTGGCTGATCGTTTGCCCCTCCACCGTCACGCGCGTATACTCATCAACGGGCGGCTGGCACGCCTCGGCGCGCAGCGGCGCACGGGTCGCCGCCCCCACGCCGCTGCCCTGCGCCTGCTCCATCCAGGGGCAAAGTATCGGGCCACCATGAGGGTCCGGCCCCGCGAACCCCGCCTGCGGCAGCCCATTTTGCCCCGCAAAGTAGCCCTGCTCCCCATAAATCTGCTCCCGCGCCGCCTCGGAAAGCCCCGCGTCCCCGACGGCGATGGCGTGGATGTGGGGGAACATCCCCTCGTAGAGCATGTTCGCGGGACGGAACCACGCCGCGAAGCCCGATTGGCGCAGCGCCCACACCGCCTGCTCGATGTCGGGCAGCAACTGGCTGGTATCGTCCGGGTAGACCATCCAGATGTCCACCGCGCCGCCACCATCGTGCGTGCCAAAGCTGGCACCGAGCCCCGCCTCGTAGGAGCCCTGGATTAGCAACCGCATCGAGCCACGCCCGCCGTAGAGTGACTGGGCGTTGTCCAGCATCGCCAACGTGCGGCGCGTGACGGTGTGCCCGCGCACCGCTACCCGCTCATAATCGTCGGGCGGCTGGAAGCAGCGTGTCCCGCTCTGGGCCACCGCGACGGTGGCGCTCGGCGGGGCCACCGCGACGGTAGCGCTCGGCGGGGCGATGGTAGCGGTGGGGGGAAGCGCTGTCACAGTGGGCGGAAGCGCGGTAGCGCTCGGCGGTAGCGCTGTGGCGCTGGGTGGCACGGTGGCGCTGGGGACCAGGGTCTCCGTGGGGCGCGCGGTAGCGGAGGGCGGCAGCGACGGGGTAACGGGCACGCTCGTCGCGCTGGCTGCGGGCTGCGCTGTTACCGTGGCGGGCGACAGGGCAGCCGGGGGCGAGGTGCTCGTCCGCACCGGCCACGGGGTAGAGGGCACGGTGATCGGGCGCGCCTCCGCGCCGCGACAGCCGCTCAGCCCCAGTAACAGGAGCGCTACGCCCAGATAAAATCGTATATACTTTCCTGCTTCCATCCTCAAAGTGACCCCCGTCCTGTTGACAGATTGCCTACCCCTCCTGTAAGCTTGACACAGGCCAGCCTGATCTCCTCAAGCCCCGCCCCGGCCACCGCCCCCAGAAAAGGAGTCCGATGCAACTGCGCCCCGCGCCCGCCGACCAGGATCGGCACAGCTTGTGGCTGACCCTCGCCGCGCACCCCCATCGGTACGCCCTGCCGCTCTATGCCGTAGTCGAGGTGACGCGCATGGTAGCGATCACCCCGCTGCCCGAAAGCGAACCCTGGCTCGCGGGCGTGATCAACCGGCGCGGGCAGGTGACCCCCATCGTGGAGCTACGGGTGCGGCTGGGGCTGGAGCACCGCCCTTTCACGCTGGACACCCCCCTCGTCATCTGCACCCACGACGCGCACACGATAGCCCTGCTCGTCGATGAGGTGCATGAGGTAATCGCGCTCCCCAGCGTGCCCGCGCGTCAGGCGGGCACGGCACGCCTGGTTGCGGGCACGGTGCAGCACGGCGAGCAGTTGCTCCTGCTGCTCGACCCCGCGATCCTTCACCAAGATGTGAGACGCACGCAGTCGTAGCAGGAAAAGTCAGGATAGCCGAAAAGCATCATGCGATCAACCTTGCTGACCGATAGGGATTTTCAGCGCTTTTTCAAGCTGGTCCGCCAAAAGAGCGGTATCCTGCTGAACGAAACGCGCCGTGGGGAGCTAGCCCAAGCGGTTCAGGAAGCCATGGACGAGACAGGGAGCGATGATCCGGTCCTGCTGTACCACTTTTTTACCCATCCCAACGGGGCCGCTGCGCTGGAACGCTTTGTCGCGCGGCTCACCATCGGGGAAAGCTATTTTTTCCGCAACCGCGCGCAGTTCCAGGCGCTGGAGCATCACATCTTGCCGGAGCTGATCGCGCGGCGGCGCGCGGCGCGCCGCCTGCGCCTGTGGAGCGCTAGCTGCTCGACCGGCGAGGAGCCCTACTCGCTCGCCATCGTGCTCCAGCGCCTGCTCCCCGCGCCGCACGCGTGGGACATCCACCTGCTTGCCAGCGACCTCAATCCCACCGCGCTCGACCACGCGCGGCGCGGGCTGTACAGCGGTTGGTCCTTTCGCGGGGTAACAAGCGAGGTGAAAGAAACGTACTTCACCCCGCACAAGGAGCAGTACGAGCTTCTCCCCTCCCTCCGCCAGATGGTAACCTTCCGAACGCTCAACCTGATCGAGGCGCGCTACCCCGCCGCCGCCACGGGGACGCAGGGCATGGACCTGATCCTTTGCCGCAACACCCTGCTTTACATGGACGAGGAGACGCGCGCGGCGATCATCGCGCGCTTCTACGAGGCCCTGGCCCCCGGCGGGTGGTTGATTGTCGGCCACACCGAGGTGTCCCTGAGCCTCTTTCAGCGCTTTGTCACCTGCACCTTCCCTGGCACCGTTCTCTACCAAAAACCGGCGAGCGCCACCGCGCCCCCCCCGCCGCGCCCTACCGTGCGCCACGCTGCCGCGCCCGACCGCCAGCACACGACCCCGCCCGCCCCGCTGGACGAGCCGACCGCCAGCCCCTACGATCAGGCAAAAGCCCTGGCCGACCAGCAGCGCTGGGTGGAAGCGCTGAAGCGCGTCGAGGAGGCGCTGCGCCAGGAGCCGCTGCGGGCCGAGGCACACTACCTGCGCGGGTTGATCCTGCTGGAACAGGGCAACGCGGACGAGGCGCTGGCCGCCCAGCGCCGCGCCCTGTTCGTGGACCCCAGCTTTTTGATGGCCCATCTCGCGCTTGCCACCGCGCAGGCGCAGGTGGGGCAGGTCGAGCGCGCCATAAAATCGCTAGAGCAGCTTGCGCGGCTGCTGGCGCAGCGCGGCGCGGAGGAAGCGGTGGCCTCGGGCGATGGGATGACGGTGGGCCGCCTGCGGGAAATGGTGGCCCACCACGCGACCGCCCTGCGCGAGCAGAGCAGCGAGCCATGAGCCCCGACAGCCTCAGCGCCGAGCAGGTGCAGCGCATCCTGGAAGAGCGCGCCCGCGCGCTCGCCCGCCCGCTGGACGACGCGCAGCCCGAAGAAAGCGCCTCGGTGGTAGTGCTGGCTGTGGGGACGGAGCGCTACGGGGTGGAGCTTCACCAGGTGCGCGAGGTGCAGCCGCTGCGCGCGCTGTGCCGCGTGCCGGAGCTACCCCTGCCGTGGGCCGGACTCGTCAACCTGCGCGGTACCCTCTTTGCGGTGCTCTCGCTCCATCACTTTTTCGGGGTGAGCGGCGAGAGCGACGAGGAGAGCGCCATGCTGCTCCTCGTGACCGCGCGCGGGCTGACGCTCGGCCTGCTCGTGGACGAGGTGCTCGAAATCCGTGATCTGTCCCCCGAGGCATGGTTGCCCCCACTCGGGGAAAACCCTGGCGGGCGCGCGGGGGTCGTGGCCGTCACCGCCGAGCTACTGTTGCTGCTCGACATCGAAGCATTGCTCGACAGCCCACACCTGCCCGTTTAAAACGGAAAATCAAAAGGCAAAAAGCAAAAAGCAAAAGGCAAAAGGCGAAACGGAAAATCAAAAGGCAATAAAGCAGAAATCTGCAACCTTACCCGCCTTACCCACTCCGTGGGAACCCACTGCCGCCTGCCGCCTTACCCACTCCGTGGGAACCCACTGCCGCCTGCCGCCTTGCCGCCTGCTATCCGTTTGCCGCCTGCCGCCTGCCGCCTGCCGCCTGCTATCCGTTTGCCGCCTGCCATCCGTTTGCTCAATCCATCCAGAAAGAGTCCTATGCTGACACGGCTACGTACCAAAATTTTACTGGGCTATGCGATCCCCTCCCTGTTCACGATGCTGACCGCGCTGATCATCTATCAGGCGCTGACCCTCAGCCTGAATACCGCTGAGCAGGAAACCGCCACGATTTCCTCCATCAACCTGCTGAACAGCCTGATCAAGGCAGCGGTGAACATGGAAACCGGCGTGCGCGGCTTTTTGATTACCGGCAACGAAGACTTTTTGGAGCCCTACGACGCGGGGGTGGAGGAGTTCAACCAGATTCTGCCGCAATTGAAGCCGCTGCTCTCCCCGACGCAGGTGGCCCAGGTGGAGCAGATCGAGGTGCTGCATGGGCGCTGGCTCCGGCAGGTGGCAGAGCCGGAAATCGCGCTGCAACGCGCGGGTAACACCGAAAGCGCCTTTGATCTGGTGCGCTCCGGCCACGGCAAACAGTTGCTCGACGAGATGCGCACGATCGGGGGCCAGCTGATCCGCGAGCAAAGCGCAGCCCGTGACGAACGATTCGCGGCCAGCCGCCGCGCCAGTCGCTACGCGCGCCTCTTTGCGATTCTCACGCCGCTGGTGGCAGGGGGGCTCGCGCTCGCCATCGGGGTGCTGCTGGCGCGCTCGATCTCGCAGCGCGTGGGCCGGGTGGTGACGGCGGCCCAGTTCTTGAGCGCGGGCGAGTTGGAACAGCGCGTTCCCGTGATGGGCAACGACGAGATTACGGTGCTGGGCACCGCCTTCAACGAGATGGCCGAGCGGCTGCAACGGATGGTGGAGGCGGAGCGCGAAACGCAGGCGCAGCTTCACGCCTCCGCCGCGCAGTTGCAGGCCAAGATCGAGATGGAGCGTGCCATGCAGGAGCAGTTGCAGGACGCCGTTGAGCACTATCTCAACTTCGCCAGCCGTGTCGCGCAGGGCGACCTGAGCGTGAGGTTGAGAACGAGCGCTGCCGAGGAGTTGAGCGAGCTGAGCGAGAATCTTAACACGATGGTGCAGGGGCTGGGCGACCTGTCGCAAAAGATTCGCGAGGGCGCGCACAGCATCAGCGCGGCGACCGCGCAGATTTTGGCGAGCGGTCGTCAGTACACCGCCAGCGCGAACCAGCAATCCGCCGCCCTCGCCGAGACGAGCGCCACCATCGACGAGATGCGCGCCACGACCGAGCAGTCCGCGCTCAAGGCGACGGAGGTCGCCCACTTGTCGCGCGCCTCCGTGGAGGTGAGCCAGGAAGGGATGCAGGCCATCGAGACCCTGCTGGTAGGGATGCAGGCGATCCGCGACAAGGTCGAGGTGATCGCGGAGGACATCCTGGCCCTGTCCGAGCAGACGCAGCAGATCGGCGAGATTACCGCCACCGTGAACGATATCGCCGACCAATCCAACCTGCTCGCGCTGAACGCGACCATCGAGGCGGCGCGCGCGGGCGAGCACGGGCGCGGCTTTGCTGTCGTCGCGGCGGAGGTGCGCAACCTGGCGGAGCAGTCGAAGCAGGCCACCGCCAAGGTGCGCGGCATCCTCAACGACATTCAAAAAGCCACCAACGAGGCGGTGCTCGCCACGGAGCAGGGCAGCAAGGAGGTCGAGGCGGGGACGCGGCAGGCGCAGCGCTCCGGGCGCATCATCTCGCAGCTCACCGACACCATCCGCGAGGCGTCGCAGGCGGCGCAGCAGATCGCGGCCTCCTCCAACCAGCAGAGCGTCGGCATGGATCAGATTGCCGAGGCGATGAAGGAGATCACCCAGGCTACCGAGCAATTTGTGATCGGGGCGGAGCAATCGCGCGAGGCGTCGGAGAGCCTCAACGATCTGGCGCGGCAGCTGCACACGATGACCGAGCAGTACAAGACGCAATAGCCCCATGAGCTTCAGCGACGACTTTTTACGCCAAATCCTTGCCACCTTTATCGGCGAGGCGCGCGACCATCTCCAGGCGATGACCCAGACCCTGCTCCTGCTGGAAAAAGCGGGGGAGGGCGACGGGCGCGCGCCGCTGCTGGCCGACGTGTTCCGCGCGGCACACAGCCTGAAGGGGGCCGCGCGCGCGGTGGACCAGCGGGGAATCGAGCAGGTGGCCCATCGGCTGGAAAGTGTGTTTGGGCTATTGCAGCGCGGCGAGCTTCAGGGCAGCCCCGCGCTCTGGGATCTGCTTTACCAGGCGCTCGATGGGCTGGGCGCGCTCGTCGAGCAGGCGGAAAGCGGCGAGGCCGCGACCGTGGATGTGGCGACGCTGGCCAAGCGGCTGGACGAAGCGATAGCGGGGCAACTGCCCGCCGCGCCGATGCCTGAACCGATACCTGAGCCGCCCCCACCGCTGCCCGTCGCGGAGGAGCCCCCTGTGCTGGCGAAGAGCACCCCCGCGCCCGCGAGCGACGGTGCCACGCGCAGCGCCGAGGAAACGGTGCGCGTCAGCACCAGCAAGCTGGACGCGCTTCTGGCGGAGGCGGGCGAGCTTCAGGTGACGCAGATTGCGATGGAGCACCATCTGGCGGACTTTGACGCGCTCCGCCAGCAGGTGGAGGCGTGGCAGGCCACCGCGCGCAAGCAGCGCTTCAGCCAGCGCACCGCGCGGCCCGCCCCCAACGGGGGCCGCGCGGGCAGCACTGAGAGCCAAGCACGGCGCGCACTGCTGGCGCAGCATGAGGGCTGGCTGGAAACGATAGGCAGCCAGATGGAAGCGCTGGGCCGCAACCTGCACCGCGACGGGCGGCGGCTGGCGCAGATCACCCAGGCCTTTCAGGAGGAGGTGCGCCGCGCGCGCATGCTCCCCCTCTCTACCCTCTTCGATATTTTCCCGCGCATGGTGCGCGACCTGGCGCGCACCGAGGGCAAAGAAGTGACCCTGCAACTGGAGGGGGGCGAGACGGAGGTGGATCGCTCGCTGCTGGAGCAGCTCAAAGATCCGCTCATCCACCTGATCCGCAACAGCGTGGACCACGGGATCGAAACCCCCGACGAGCGCGAGGCACTGGGCAAGCCGCGCGGCGGGACGATTACCCTGCGCGCGGCGCAGCAGGGCAGCCGGATCGTGCTGGAAATCGAGGACGACGGGCGCGGGATTGACGGCGAGCGCGTGCGGCGGGCCGCCGTCGCCAAGGGGCTGCTCACAGCGGAGGCGGCACGCACCCTGGGGCAACAGGAGACCCTCTGGCTGATCTTCCGCTCCGGCTTCTCGACCACGACACAAGTCACCGAGCTGTCGGGGCGCGGCATCGGGATGGACGTGGTGCGCGAGAATGTGGAGCGGCTGAACGGGCTGGTCGAGGTGGCGAGCGAGCCCGGGCGCGGCACCCTGCTTACCCTCATGCTGCCGCTCACCGTCGCGACGACCCTGTGCCTGCTGCTGCGCGCGGGCGGGCAGCAGATGGCGCTGCCGGTCAGCAATGTGACGCGCCTGCTGCGCGTGCGCCCGGCGGAGGTGGGCCACGCGGCGGGGCGCGAGGTCATCCGCGTGGGGGAGCAGCCGGTCATCCTGGCGCACCTGGCGCAGGCGCTAAAGCTGCCCGCCGCGCCCCTGCCCCCTGAGGGGATGCCCGCGATCCTGCTGGGGGCGGCGGAGCGGCGCACTGCCTTTTTGGTGGAGGCCCTGCTCGGCGCGCAGGAAGTGGTTATCAAGCCGCTGCCACGCCCGCTGCCACGGGTGCGCGGGGTAGCGGGCGCAACGATCCTGGGCACCGGCGAGGTGATCGTGGTGCTCAACGCGGCGGAACTGCTGCGCGCGACGAGCCAGGGCGGGGGCACCCCCCTTGCCCCCGCCGCGCCGCCCGGCGCGCCGGTCACCGTGCAGCGCATCCTGGTGGCGGACGACTCGATCACCACGCGAACGCTAGAAAAAAATATCCTGGAAGTAGCGGGCTTCGAAGTGCACGCGGTGGCGGACGGGGAAGAGGCGTGGCGTTTGTTGCAGGCAGGTAACTATGATTTACTCATCTCCGATGTCGAGATGCCGCGCATGGGCGGCATCGAGCTGACGCACCAGGTGCGCGCCAGCGCCGCGCACAAAGCGCTGCCCATCATCCTCGTCACCTCGCTGGACTCGCGCGAGGATCGCGAGCGGGGCGCGGAGGCGGGCGCGGATGCCTACGTGGTCAAAAGCGCGTTTGACCAGGAAACGCTTCTGGAAACGATCGAGCGGCTCATCTAGCCCCCTGCACAGGGGAAACAGGATCGACGCAGGAAAAAATGACCCCATGATAGAAGTGTTGATCGTTGACGACTCGCCCACCGTCCGCCAGGTGCTCCTCGCCCTGCTGGAAAGCGACCCCGCGATTCGCGTGATCGGTGTGGCGACCACGGGCACCGAAGCGATCCAGCAGACGGTGCTGCTCCACCCGGACCTGATCCTGATGGACATCCGTATGCCGGGGATGGATGGCTTCGAGGCGACCAAGCGCATCATGGAAGAGTGCCCCACCCCCATCGTGATTGTCAGCTCGCTGGTCAACGAGCCGGACATGAACGTCACCTTCAACGCGATCCGCGCGGGCGCGCTGGACGTGGTCGAGAAGCCGGTAGGCTTCACGCATGAGGATTACCAGACGATCCGCCAGCGCCTGATTTCCGCTGTGAGGCTGATGGCGGAGGTCAAGGTGATCCGCCAGCGGCGGCGCGCCGGGCAAACCGCGCTGCTCCCCACAACGGCCCTGCCCCGGCGCGAGTGGTCGGTCGTGGCGATGGCCGCCTCGACCGGCGGGCCAGCGGCGCTCAACAAGATTCTTTGCTCGCTGCCCGCCACCTTCCCACTGCCCATCCTGGTGGTGCAGCACATCACCCCAGGCTTTTTGGAGGGGCTGGTCAACTGGCTCCAGGTGGAGTGCCCGCTGCCCATCCAGGTTGTGCGCGCCACGCAGGTGATCAAGGCGGGGCATGTCTACTTTGCGCCGGACGGGTCACACATGGAAGTGCAGCGGGGCGGGCTGCTGGTGCTGAACGAGTCAGCGCGGGTCAGCCATGTTCGCCCCTCGGGCACGGTTCTCTTTCAGTCTGTGGCGCGCGTGTATGGCAATGCGGCCATCGGGGTGCTGTTGACCGGCATGGGGGACGACGGCGCGCTGGGGTTGCAGCAGATTCACAAGGCGGGCGGCATGGCGCTGGTCCAGGACGCGGCCAGCAGCGTGATTAACGGGATGCCAGGGGCGGCGGTCGCGCTGGGGGCGGCCACGCGCGTGCTCCCGCTTGACCGCATCGCGCCCACATTGGCACAATTGACCCAATCCGCGTCGCCCCATCCCACCCTCTAGCCCTTTTTATTTTGATGGGGGAGCGGGCAGCTTTCCCTCACCCAACGGCATCCAGACCTTTTTATCGAGCACCAGAACATGTTTGAAAACAAAAAGATTCTCACCATCGATGATTCGCAGACGATCCGCGCCTTTTTGCGGGGCCTGCTCGGCACGCAACGGGCAAGCGTGGATGAGGCCGCTACCGGCGAGGAGGGGCTGGCGCTCCTGGCGGGGCGCACGTATGACTTGGTCCTGCTCGACCTGATTTTGCCGGACATCCCTGGGATTGAGTTGCTCCAGCGGCTGCGCGAGCGGGACGAGGAGTCCACCGTGGTGATGCTGACTGGCTCGGGGGATGTGAAATCCGCCACCGTCGCGGTGCGCCACGGGGCCGATGGCTACCTGCAAAAGCAGGATTTGTCGTTTGCGGGGGATCATGAGGAGTTTTTCTACGCGATCCAGCAGGCCCTCGCCCACCGCGCGGGCATCGTCGCGCAGAAGCAGTTGGAGCAGGTGCGCGCCGATTTTTATTCGATGGTGACGCACGACCTGCGTAACCCCGCCTCGGCAATCCTGATCACCACGGAGATGCTGCTGGAAGATGACGAGGCGACGCTCAGCCCCGATCAACTCGAGCTGATCGGGATCATCCAGCGCTCGGCGGAAAAGTTTTTGGAGCTGATCAACAATTATCTTGATTTCGCCAAGATCGACGCGGGCTACCTGCGGCTGGATCGCCACGAAACGGAGCTGCGCTCCGTTGCCCAGCAGGCGGCGCAGCTGGTGCAAAAGCAGGCACAGAGCAAGGATCAGACGCTCCTCCTGCACCTGCCCAAGGAGCCGGTGTTGGCCTATGCGGACGCGCGGCGGCTGGAACAGGTGCTCGACAACCTACTCTCCAATGCGAACAAGTACACCTCGGCGGGCGGCACCCTGGCCCTGACGCTGACGGTGGAGGGGGAAAACGCGAGCTTCGCGGTGAGCGACACAGGGATAGGGATCCCCGAAACGCAGCTGTCCAGCCTTTTCACCAAGTACCATCGTGTGCCGGGCGAGGCGACGCGCGGCATTCGGGGCACGGGGCTGGGGCTGCTGATCGTCAAGGAGATTACCGAGGCGCACGGCGGCACCGTCCTCGCCCAGTCCGAGGGGGTGGAGGGCAAAGGCTCCACCTTCACGGTGACGATCCCCCTCAACCAGGACAAAATAAACGAGTGGCTGGAGGACGACGAGCTGTATTAGCAAACGGCTAACGGCAGCAGGCAGCAGGCAGCAGGCGGCAGGCAGCAGGCAGCAGGCGGCAGGGGGCAAAAGACGGAGGACCGGAGACTGAAGACCGAAGCTAGACAGCGACGTTAATCCTTGTCAGCATCGGTCCTCGGTCCTCCGTCCCCGTCACTCCATCACCGAACCACGACGCACGTCCGCGCCCCAGCGGTGCAGAAGCGCCTCGTGGATCGGGAAGGCGATGGCGGGCAGGGCGTCCGGCGCGAACCATGCCACCTCGTCCAGGTCGTCCGCCGCGCGCGGCTCGCCCGAGGGGGCGTTGGCCCGGAAAAAGAGGGCGATCCCCTGCTTGTCGCCAATGCTCTGCTCAAAATCCCAGACGCCCAGCAGCTCCCCCACCTCCACCACAAGCCCCGTCTCCTCGCGCGCCTCGCGCGCCGCCGCCTCGCGGATGCGCTCCCCGTAATCCACAAACCCCCCTGGCAGGCACCAAAGCCCGATCCGTGGCTCCACATTGCGCTTCCCAAGCAGCACGCGCCCTGCCCGCTCGATCAAAACCCCCACCGTCACCTTGGGGTCGGCGAAGTAGACAAAGCCGCACGCTTGGCAAATAGGGCGCACCCCGCCAAACTTCTCCGCGCGCACCAGCGGCGTGGCACAGCGCGGGCAAAACCGCCACTCGGTGGGGTCCATGTTGCTCCTTTTGGTTTGGTGGGGCTGACGAAGGGTTGGAACTCGGTAGGAACTCAGCAGAAACTTGTGGATGGCAAGGAACCCTTGGGCTTGGCAGTTGGATATGTCAGATAGCCCTCTCATCTGCCAGGATGCAACAGGGTCGGGCAATGTCCCCCTGTCCCCCTGTCCCCCTGTCCCCCTGTCCCCCGTCCCCTGCCCCCACGGGTGACCCACGCTACTGACCCGCGTGCCACCCAATGATAGACTTTGTCCAAAATGTCACAAGAAGCGATGAGGAAGACGCATGGAGCGGAAAAGAGTGGTGGTCGTTGGCGCGGGCTTTGCGGGGCTGACCGCTGCCAAGCGCGTGCAGGACGCGGCGCACGAGGTGACGGTGTTGGAAAAGCGCCCGATCTTTGGCGGCAAGTGGTCCTCCTGGCAGGACGAGGAGGGGGACAGCATCGAGAGCGGGCTGCACGTCTTTTTCGGTGCCTATGAAGAAATTTACGACCTGATGCGCGAGGTGGGCACCTACGAGAACCTGTTCTGGAAGGAGCACGTCCTCACCTACACGCTGGCGGAGGGGGAGCGCTTCGAGTTCCGTACCATGAACGCCCCCACCCCCTTCCACCTGTTGCCCGCTGTTTTCCAAAATCGCTTTTTCACCTGGCCGGAAAAGATGACGCTGGCCAAGGCGTTGCTCCCCATCCTGTTCGGCACCGAGGCGTATTTTGCGCGCTGCGACGAGCTGACCTACCAGCAGTGGCACCGCAACTGGGGCATCGCCGACCGGATGCTCTCCAAGATGTTTTTGCCGATGACCCTCGCGCTCAAGTTTCTGCCGCCGGAAGAGATCTCGGCGCGCGTCGTCCTCGATGTGGCGGGGCTCTTTCTGCGCCAGAACCACGCCAGCCGCATGGGCTTCCTCAACGGCTCGCCCGAGACGCAGTTCACCGCGCCGCTCGTGCGCCATCTGGAAAGAGGCGGCGCGACGGTGCGCGGCAATGCGGGGGTGCGGCGCGTCCACACCGACGAGGCGGGGCGCGTGGCGGCGGTGGAGCTGGAAAGCGGCGAGATGGTGCGCGGCGACGAGTTCATCTTCGCGCTACCGATCCACAAGCTGAACCGCCTGGTGCCCGCCGCGTGGCAGGACGAGCCCTACTTCCGCAACCTCGCGCAGTTTGAGGGGGTGCCGGTCATCTCGGTGCAGATGTGGTTCGACCGCCAAATCTCGCACATCGACAACATCCTTTTCAACCCGGACGGTATCATCCCTGTCTATGCGGACATGGCGAACACCACGGCGCACTATTACAACGGGGGACATAGCCGCTTCCAGTTTGTCGTCGCGCCCGCGCGCGACCTGATGGGGCTGCCCGACGAGGAGATTATCCGCCGCGTGCGTGCCAACCTGGACAGCACCTTCCCGCACACCGCGCCGGGCGCGACGATGACCAAGCACACCCTCGTCCGCATCCCGCGAAGCGTCTACTGGCCGAAGCCGGGCATGGACAAGCTGCGCCCGACGCAGGCCAGCCCCATCCCCAACCTTGCTATCGCGGGCGGCTACACCCGCCAACGCTTCTACGACTCGATGGAAGGAGCCGTTCGCAGCGGCAACCGAGCCGCCGCCGCCACCCTCGCCCGCCTGCGCGGCGAGCCGGTCGAGGTATCGCCCGCGCCCGCAGCACCGCCCAACCCTCCAACCCGCCTGACAGAGCGAGACCAACGACGGGACAACCATCAACCCCGTCGTTGATCTTCCGTCGGTCGTCCGTCGGTCGTCCGTCGGTCGTCCGTCGTCGGTCGTCCGTCGTCATTCCGCATTCCGCACTCATCACTCGCCCCATGCCCCTCCCCCTCACCCCCCCCACCCTCGCGCACGTCAAGCGGCTGGACGAGGCGTGGGCGCGGCTGCTGCGCGGCGAGCGCCCGCCCGCGCCGCTGAGCCAGGTGCGCACCGCCGCGTTGCCGCCGACCGACCTTGAGGTTGACATCGTTTATGCGGGGGGCGGGCTGGGGCTGCTCCACGCGCTCGCCATGCAGCAGCAGGGATGGCGCGTGCTCCTCTTCGACCGGGGCTCGGTGGGCGCGACGCACCGCGAGTGGAACATCACGCGAGCGGAGTTGGGCGTGCTGGTGGAGGCGGGGTTGTTCGGCTGGGACGAGTTGGCACCGGTGATCGCGCGCGAGTACGAGCGTGGCTTTATCCGCTTCCACGATCCATCCGGCCCGCCCGTCGAGTTCGATCTGCCCGGGGTGCTGGACCTGGCGCTGGACGCGAGCGCCCTGCTCGCGCTGGCGCGGCGCAGCTTTGAGGCGGCGGGCGGCACGGTGTGGGAGGGGGCGACCTTCGAGCATGCGTGGCTGGCAACCGATGGCGCGGCGCGCGCGGTCGTGCAGTGCAGCACCGACGCGGGCCCGCGACGCGTCGGGGCGCGGCTGCTGGTCAACGCGATGGGCGCGCTGTCGCCGCTCTCGCTGGCGCTGGGCGGCGAGGGGCTGCCGCTGGATGGGGTGTGCCCCACCGTCGGCACGGTGGCGCGCGGCTTCGCCGAGGGGGAGGTTGCGCCGCAGGTGGGCGAGATTCTGCTCACCCTGGAAGGCGCGCGCGACGGGCGGCAGCTCATTTGGGAGGGCTTCCCCAGCCGCGACGACACCTTCACGAGCTACCTGTTTTACTACGATGTGACCGAGGGGCGGGCCGCGCAGCCACACTCGCTACTCGATCTCTTCCATGATTATGTCGAGTTGCTCCCCCACTACAAGCGCCCAGGCCCGCACTTTGAGCACCTGAAGCCGGTTTATGGCTTTATCCCCGCGCGCCATCACCTGGATGGCCCGCCGCACGAGCGCGCCCGCACCGCCCGCGCCCTGCTCACCGTGGGCGATGCGGCGGCGCGGCAAAACCCGCTGACCTTCACCGGCTTTGGCTCTTTTGTGCGCCACCTGCCCCGCGCTACCGCCGCGCTCTCCACATGCCTACACGAAGGCAACCTGGAAGCTGAGCGCCTCGCCGCCCTGAGCGCCGAGCAGGACAACCTGAGCGCGATGTGGGTCATGGCGCGCTTCCTCGGGGCTCGCACGCAGCCCGACGAGGTGAACAGCATCCTGCGCGACTTTACGCGCGCCCTCGCCGAGGTCGGCCCCGAGCGCGCCGCTGCCTTTTTCATGGACCGCGCGCCCTGGCGCGACTATGTAGAGATCATGCTGCGCACCGCCCGCCACCGTCCCCAGGTGGTGAAAGAGGCGTTCGAGGTGCTCGGCGCGCGCGGTGTGGCGCAGTGGCTGGAAGATTTGGCGCGGTGGAAGATGAGGGATTTCGGATTTCGGATTTCGGATTTCGGATTTCGGACATAGGGCCTCGAATGGGCGATTTCGGATTGAAAGGCTCAAACCTTTCCACTCACCCCCTCACCTTCATCACCCCCTCACCTTCATCACCCTCTCACCCCCTCACCTCCCAATCGTGCTGAGGTACCAGGATTCGATGCCCTCTTTGAGGATGCTAGCGGTGACGCCGGAGAGGGGGATGCCGAGCGCGGTGCCGATCCCGTCGTTGCCGCCGAGCGCGACGACGAGCCCGAGGTTGGTCGGCTCGTAGGGGGAAAGGGAGCGCGCCTCCACCTCGCGGCGCAGCATGCGCGCGACGTACTCCCCCTGGCGGAGCGCGTGGCTGGCGGTGGCGGGCAGCGGCTCGTCACCGTCCATCCAGAGCGCGCAATCCCCCGCGAGGTAGACGGTGGGAAACTCTTTGGCGCGCAGGTAGGGGTCTACCTCCGCTCGCCCCTGCGCGCCGGTCGCGAGGCCGCTCGCCTTGAGCAGCTCAGGCGCTTTGATCCCGCCCGACCAGACCAGCACCCCGTAGGGCATCGGGTTTTTGCCCTGGAGGGTGTAGCTTTGCTTGTCCACCCGCCCCAGCGGGCTGTCGAGCAGGATCTGCACCCCCTTGCGCCGCAAAATCTGTTCCGCTTTGTTGGCGAGCTCCTCGTTCCAACCGGGCATCAGGCGCGGCTGCGCTTCGATCTGCCGCAGGGTGATGTCGAAGAGCGACAGATTGTACTGGTCGGCGAGGTCGGGAAGCCAATGCGCCATCTCGCCCGCCAGCTGGCAGCCGGTGTAGCCGCCCCCCACGATGACGATGCTCGCCAGGCGGCGGCGCTCCGCCTCGTCGTCGCTTTGGGCCGCGCGCTGAAAAGAGTCCAGCACCGCCTCGCGGATGTGGAGCGCCTCGTCCCACCAGCGCATGGGCAGGGCATGCTCGCGCAGCCCCTCGATGGGCGGCCACACTGTCACGCTGCCGAGCGCGACCACGAGGCGGTCGTAGAGCAGCGCCTCGCCGTTTTCCAGCAGCAGCCGCTGCTCGCGCGGGGCGATGCCGCGCACCGTCGCCTGCACCAGCTCGATGCCCCCCTCGCCCACAAGCTGCGCCAGCGGGATGCGCGCCTCCTCCGGCTCGATGGAGGCCGCGGCCACCTCGTGCAACCAGGTGATGACCTGGTGATAGTCGTTGCGATCCACCAGCGTGACGCTCACCTCGTCGCCCAGCTCGCCCTTCCGCTTCGCCCGCGCGAGGTCCATCGCCGTGCGAAGCCCCGCATATCCCGCGCCTGCTATCACAATTTTCATGCTTTCCTCGCCTCACAAAAAAAACGTGAAACGTGACGCCGCTCTGCGTTCCTCACGTTTCACGTTTTTGCTCGATCACGCTGCTGTCTGCGCGCGCCTCACGCCTCGTCTTGCTCCGGCTGCTCCGACGGCTCCAGAGGCGGGTCGTTCCATGCATCCTGTAGCGCCTCCTCCACCGTTTCCGCCGTTTCCTGCTCGCCCGGCAGCGGATCGTCCGCCGCGCTTGGGTCGCTCACCGTCGGTTCCTCCTGCTGCGCCACCGCCACGCCCTGCGCGTCCTGCGCGCGGCGCAGGCGGCTGCCCAGGTCTTCACGCTGCGGCTTGCGTGGCGGCTCCTCCGCCAACTCTTGCAGCAGGGTAGTCACCGTGCGCGGGATCAGCGAGCCGAAGCGAAACACCTCGTCGGTCACCTGCCGCATCCGCTCGCGCTGCTCGCGCGGCAGCATCGCGACCGGCACCCCCGCCAGCGTCACCCCCAGCCGCGTGAGCGTGGCCGCTGTCTCGCTCAACTCATGCGCCAATTCCGGGCTGATCCACTCGTCTCGCTCATCGTTCATCCTGTTCCCCCTCACTCGATCCTTGCAGCTGCCATGTGTCTACCCTACGCAGCGGGGTATTGCGGAGTTGCTCCAGGTTGCCCGCGCCCGCACAGAACATGGCGATGTGTAGCTCCTCCAGAAAGCCGCGAAATTTGTCGTACACGGCGCTGGCCTGATCGGTCGCGGGGCCAAGGAGCGGGGCCGCGCTGCCCACCAGGGTCGCGCCCAACGCTACCGCCTTGGCAACCTCCACGCCATCGCGGATGCCGCCGCTGGCAAAGATGGGGATGTCGGCGGGGAGCGCGGCGCGCGCCAGTTGCAGGGCGAGGGCGGTCGGGGTGCCCCAGCCCGCAAAGGTGTGGGCGATCCGCTTGCGGAAAGGGTCTGGCTGCCGGTGCGCCTCGACCTCGCTCCAACTCGTCCCGCCCGCGCCCGCCACGTCAATCCCCGCGACCCCCGCGCTCACCAGCCGCCGCGCCGTCTCCGGCCCGATCCCGTTGCCCACCTCCTTAGCAACAATCGGCACCGGCAGCGCCCTGGCAAGCTGCTCGATTTTTGGCAGCAGCCCCGTCCAGTTGCGATCCCCCTCGGCCTGCACCGCTTCTTGCAGCGGGTTGAGGTGCAAAAAGAGCGCGTCCGCCTCGATCATCTCGACCGCGCGCCGCGCCTGCTCGACCCCGTAGCCGTAATTCAGCTGCACCGCGCCCAGGTTGGCGAAGAGCAGCAGGGTTGGGGCGACGCGCCGCACCTGGTAGGTGTCCGCGAGGTGCGCCGCCTCCACCGCCGCGCGCTGCGAGCCAACCCCCATCGCGATGCCGAGCGCCTCCGCCGCCTCCGCCAGGTGCAGGTTGATGGCGCGCGCGGGGTCCGCGCCGCCGGTCATGCTGGAAATGAGCAGCGGGGCGCGCAGCCGCTTGCCGAACAGGGTCAGGCTGCTGTCAATCCCATCCAGCGAGAGGTCGGGCAGTGCCTCGTGCAGGAAAAAATAGCGCTCAAAGCCGGTCGTTACACCCTTTGCGCCCACATCCCTCGTGAGCACGATGTCGATATGATCTTCCTTGCGCGCCTCGGTTTGCGCCGCCTCCGCCATCGTCCCTCCAAAGCTGTCTAGCAACAATCGCGCCCCGTTTCGCCTATTGAAACAACACAGATAGAGATAGAGATAGAGAGACGACTTGTCATTTCGAAGGAGCCGCGCGAAACCGCGCGCGAGCTCCACTGAGATGGAGATAGAGAAACGACTTGTTATCTCTCTATCTCTATCTCTATCTCTATCTCTACTCATCTCTCTTCCATCGGGTAGCGCAGGCCCCACTGCGCGCGCAGCGTGTCGAGCGTTTCCATAATGGCGAGCGTCTCGGCGAGCGGCATGACCGGGCTGTCGAGCAGCCCCTCGCGCAGGCAGCGCCCCGCCTCCATCGCCTCGAACTGGTAGCCTTTGCCCTCGAAGGGAGCCTCGATGATCTGCTCCGGCTCCCCCTCCACCGCGAGGCAAAGGTGGCGCGCGTTAAACCAAGAGGAGGGCAGGCTGATGCGCCCCGCTGTGCCAAAAAACTCGGCGCTCGTTCCCGTTTTCACCTGGAAGGAAGTCGTGAGGCTGGCAAGCTGCCCGCCCTCGTACCCCAGGGCGATGGCGGCCTGCTCGTCCACGCCGGTCCGGCCAAGGTGCGCCACGCTCTCCACGCGCGTGGGGGTGCCAAAGACCATCGAGGCGAGCGAGACCGGGTAGATGCCGATGTCCAGCAGGGCACCGCCGCCGAGCTCGGGCGCAAAAAGACGGCTGGTCGGCTCAAAGTCGGGGCGATCGCCGAAGTCGGCGCGCAGCATGCGTAGCTCGCCGATGGCACCCTGCGCCAGGAGCGCGCGCAGGGTTTGCAAAACGGGAAGAAAGCGGCTCCACATCGCCTCCATCAGGAAAAGCCCGCGCGCGCGCGCCGCCTCGATCATCGCGCGCGTCTCGCGGGCATTCATGGCGAAGGGCTTCTCGCAAAGCACCGCTTTGCCCGCTTCCAGGCAGAGCAGGGTGTTTTCCGCATGGAAAGGGTGCGGGGTCGCCACATAGATGATGTCCACCTCGGGGTCCGCGGCCAGCGCCTCGTAGCTGGCATAGCGGCGCGGCACCCCGTACTGCTCGCCGAAGCGCTCCGCCGCCCCCTGCGAGCGCGAGCCGACCGCTACCAACTCCGCCCCCGGAACCAGCGCGAGGTCGGCGGCAAAGACCCCCGCGATGTGCCCCGTACTCAAGATGCCCCAGCGGATGGGAGCTTCATTCCCGTCACTCATGGCCCGTCCTTTGTTTGTGATCGTTTTACGCTTCCTGCGGCTCGCTCTGCTCCAGGGTGAAGGGGAGCACGCGCGTGGCCCCCGCCTGCCGCAGCGCCTCCGCGACACGCGGCCCCTCCCCCGCGCGCACCAGCACGATGTTGTTGCCGCCGCGCCCGCCGCCGCTCAGCTTGGCCCCGAGCGCGCCCGCCGCCAGCGCCGCCGCCACCAGGGCGTCATTTTCCGGCGCGCTGACCCCCATCTCGCGCAGCAGGGCGTGGTTCGCGCCCATCAACTCGCCCACGCGCGCCGCGTCGCCCGCTCGCAGCGCGTCATGCGCCTGATGCACCAGCGCGCCGATCTTCCCGAAAAGCGCCTCGTAGCGCGTCGGCTCCGCCTGCCACGCCGCGCGCACGTCGCCCACGGTGTGGCGCGTGCGGCTCGCGACCCCCGTGTCCGCCACGAGGAAGCTCAGCGGCGCGCCCACGTGAAACGGGGCAAGGGCGCTGTCGCGCTGGAACCAGACCGGCTGCTGGTAGGCCACCACCGTGTTGTCGATGCCGCTGGGGGTGCCGTGGTGAATCTGCTCGGTCTGATAGACGATGGCGGACAGCTGCGCGGGCGAGGGCTCCCACCCCAGCCAGCGCAGCAGCGCCTTGGCGAGCGCCGCCGCCGTGGCCGCGCCGCTGCCCAGCCCGCTGGCGATGGGAATCTCGCTCCACAGGGTCAACTCCACATCCGGCTCCTCGCTCAGGTGGAGGCGGCGCAGCACGGTGCGGCAGGTGTAGGCGAGCGGCTCGTCGTCTGGCACAGCGGTGAGCAGGTAGTGGCGGCCAATATCGGTGGCGTGGATCACGATCCCCGAGCCCGCGCGCCCCGCCTCGGCCAGCGCCTGCGCCTTGATCTGCGTCAGGGGCAGGGCGATGGCGGGCTGGTTGTAGACCACCGCGTGCTCGCCGAAGAGAATCACCTTGCCCGGTGCGCTCGCCCACGCCTTCATCCGTAGCTTTCCGCTCGCTGCATCATGCCCCCTTCTCTCCGCACAGGCGGGGATTGTAACCGAGCGTGAATTTTCGGGAAAATGGGGTGAGGGTAGGGGAGGTGAGGGGGTGAGGGGGTGATGAAGGTGAGGGGGTGATGAAGGTGAGGGGGTGATGAAGGTGAGGGGGTGAGGCGGGGAGCGCGGGCGTCCTGCCCGCCCATCATGTAGGGACGCAACTTCTTGCATCTCCGCCAAAATGCGCCCGCGCCAGTGCGGCGTTTGGGTTAGGACTTACGCAGTTGACCAGAGACCGGAGACCGGGAAGAGCAATTGTGACTGTCGGTCGTCGGTCGTTATCGGTCGTCGGTCGTCGGTCGTCGGTCGTCGGTCGTCGGTCGTCGGTCGTCGTCCCAAGTGCGTAAGCTCTATAGGTATAAAAACAGGGAGGGGCGACACAAAATCGCGCCCTCCCTGGGGAGTGGGGTGGAAGGGCGACGCGCTAGGCGGCGCTCGCGGCGAGCGTGACGGGAAGGTCCATTGTCGTGCCGTCGCGCAGGATGGTCAGCGTGACCGTTTCGCCCACCGCGTGGGAAAGGATTTGAAGCTGCAAGGTATCGCGCGTGGTGACCGCCTTGCCATTCACCGCCACCACCACGTCACCGGCCCGCACCCCCGCGAGCGCGCCAGGGCTGCCCGCCATGACCTCTTCGATGTAGGCCCCGTCCTCCACCGTCAGGTTGTGCTGCTGGGCGACCTGCGAGTTGATCGGCAGCAGGGAGACACCGATGATGGGCCGCGACGCCTCGCCATGCTCGATCAGCTGGCCGACGACTGCCTGCGCGATGTTGCTCGGGATCGCGAAGCTCAGCCCCTCTGCTTGCTCCTGGCCGCCGCGCACCATCATCGTGTTGATGCCGATGATCTGCCCGTCCTCATTTAGCAGCGGGCCACCGCTGTTGCCGTGGTTGATGGAGGCATCGTGCTGGAGCAGCCCCACCAGGCCGCCCAACTCACGGTTGACCCCGCTCAGGATGCCCACCGTGACGCTGTTCTGGTAGCTGCCGAGCGCGGAGCCAATGGCGATCACCTGGCTGCCCAGCGGCACCGCCGACGCATCGCCCCACGACGCCACCGCCGGAAGATCGCCATCGACCTTCAGCACTGCCAGATCGAAGTCCGGCGCATCGCCCACCAGCGTGGCCTCGACGCGCTCGCCGCGATCATAGACCACTATGAACTGGTCGGAGCCCTGCACCACGTGGCTGTTGGTCACGATGTAGCCGTCATCCGAGATGATGGCCCCGGAGCCCGCGCCCTGCGTTGTCATGACCAGCACCGTGGCGGGCTGGGCGTGCTCCACCGCCGTCACCACCGTCCCGCTGCCCAGCGTGCCGGTGTCGGGCACGGGGGCACTTTCCGCCTCAGGGAGCACCGTCGGCTCCTGCGTCGGCTCCTGCGTGGCGGGGGCGCTCTCTTGTTGGGTTGGCTGGGTCGGGGCTGCCGCGATGGGCAACTCCGCCGAGCTGGCAGGCTGGATCAGCGACACAGGCTGCGCCTGCCCGCTGCGCTGCGCCACCACGAAGCCCGCGACGCCGCCCGCCAGCGCGCCCATCGCCACGCCCATCACCATGATGAGGGTAGCCAAACCAATGAATAATCGTTTCCACCCTTTAGGGGTCATCTTGTTTTCTCCTCGTCAACCTGTATCGATTGCGTTATGGTCGCCATGGTTTGTATAGTACCTGCCCAACCTAAAGACGAGATGAAGGAAGGGTAAGGAGTGCCTAAAAGGCGGCAGCGCGGGAAGCCCCGCCCCGACGGGCCGCGCGCCCCCGCGCGGCTTTGCCCCGCAGCCCGCTCTTCGCTACCATTAGCCGCACGTTTCGGTATGATCTGTGTGAAAAAGAAGGCGTAATATGCTGCTTGTAGGGCTCGAAAGTCCGGTACTCTTTCTCTATCTGATCGTCTCCTTCCTCATCAGCTTCACGCTGCACGAGGCGGCGCACGCGCTAGCCGCCACACTTTTGGGTGATTCCACTTCCAGGGAAATGGGGCGCTTGACGCTGAACCCGTTTGCGCACCTGGAAAAGTGGGGCACGCTGCTGATGCTCGTTATCGGGCTTGGCTGGGGCAAGCCGGTGCCGATTGACCCATCGCGCTTCAAGGGGGTCTCGCCAAAGGTGGGGATGGGAATCGTGGGCATCGCGGGGCCCATCGTCAACCTGGTTCTGGCGCTGCTGATCGCGATCCCGCTCCAGCTAAAATGGTTTCCCTTTTTGCCCCAGAAGATGGGGCCGCTCCTCTTTTCGTGGGGCGAGTTTGCGTCGCTCTTTTTTCTGCTCAACATCTCGCTCGCCGCCTTCAACATGATCCCGTTTGGCCCGCTGGATGGGGCGCGCGTGCTGAATGCTTTTTTACCGGAGCGCTGGTTCTACCTGTCCGCGCGTTTCGAGCTGCCGATGCTGGGGGTCTTTTTCGCGATCATCCTGCTCGACCGCTTCATGCAGCTGGGTTTTCTGGGAAACCTGATCTCGCCGGTGGCCTGCAACGCGTGGTGGCTTCTGATCCACTACGCGCCGCCGATGCTCTTCACCTGCGGGTGACGGGATGGGAGGAAAAAGTTGATAGTTCAAGAGATCGCTCATGCCACGGTCGATGCGCCTGCCCGGCCGATCATTGATTTTGAATTGGTGACGGTGACCGATGAGGAGCTAGAAAAACTGCATCGCGTCATCATCCTGAACGATGATGTGACCACCTTCGAGTTTGTGATTTTGTCGCTGGTGGTCGTCTTCGAGGTGGACGAGGCGCGCGCAGAGGCGATTGCGTGGGAAACGCACACGCGGGGCGAGGCGTATGTGGCGACGCTGCCGCTCAAGGAGGCGCAGGAAAAGGTGTTCCGCGTCCAGTACGCCGCGCGCCAGCAGGGCTACCCGCTGGAATTCGCAATCGAGCCGGACGAGTAGCGAAAGTAGACTACAGAAAACAGAGGGGAGACGACGGCATGCCGTCGTCTCCCCTCTGTCTTTTAGCCTGGTGCTTTTGCGTTACTTGGAGCTATCGAGCGCGTCGGCGGGCGGCTGCGCGCCAACCGGAATCTCGGTGGGGGACTGCTCCACCGGCGCGTGCTCTTCCGCCTCTTTCGGGAACATCAACGAGGCGACTACCGAGAGCGTCAGCACCGAGGCGATGATGCCCAGCGACCATTGGATCGGCATGTGGAAGGCGTGATCCATAAAATAGGGCGACAAGCTTTCCGCCAGCATCTTCACCCCAACGAAGGTGAGCACCACGGCCAACCCTAACTTCAGGTAGTGGAACCTGTCGATGACACCCGCCAGCAGGAAGTAGAGCGAGCGCAGGCCCAGGATGGCGAAGATATTCGAGGTGTAGACGATAAAAGGGTCCTTGGTGATACCGAAGACCGCGGGGATCGAGTCCACGGCGAAGATCACGTCGCTCGACTCGATCAGCAGCAGCACCACGAGCATCGGCGTCGCGATGCGCTGCCCGGCCTCCACGATGGTGAACTTGTCCCCGTGGTACTCGTTAGTGATCGGCATGAAGCGACGCAACCACCCCACCACCGGATTCGATTCGGTATTGATATCCTCCGAGCCGTGAAAAGCCATGCGAATACCCGTAAAGACCAAAAAGGCACCGAAGATCGAGATCAGGAACTCGAAGCGCGAAATCAGCGCCGCGCCGATGAGGATCATCGCGCCGCGCAGGACGAGCGCAGACAGGATCCCCCAGAAGAGCACGCGATGCTGGTACGCGGCAGGCACCTTGAAATAGGAAAAGATCAGCACGAAAACAAAGATGTTGTCCACGCTGAGTGATTTTTCCAGCAGATAGCCGCCCAAAAATTCAAGGGCGACGGTGGGGCCCGCATAAAAGTAGAGGCCCAGGTTGAAGGCGAGCGATAGGCTGATCCAGACGACTGTCCAGATGCTCGCTTCTTTGATGGACACTTTGTGGGAATGGCGGTGAAATACGCCGAGGTCAAGCGCCAGCATTGCCAGCACGAATACGTTGAACGCTACCCAGAACCAGATATTTGTCTGCATGTTTCCTCCTTGATGATGGAAAATAAAAAAAGCCCACGATCCAGCCTATTGCTAGGACCGTGGGCTTTATCTGCGGAGGAGGGCCCTTCGAACCGGCAACGGCTGTGGTTCAAAGGTCTTGCCTGTTAGCCCCAAATGGGCTCACTGATGAAACCGGGTGACCTCAGGGCCACCGTAATGACGATTTCACCCCGGCGCGTGGCCGGTGGCTACTCCCCTTTTACATTCTTTGGTTGTTAAGCGCTCCCCTAAAGGAGCAAGCCAGAAACTTACGCACTTGGATAGACGACCGACGACGGACGACCGCCAGACATAATTTGTCCACTTTCTCGGTCTTCGGTCTACGGTCAACCGCGTAGCTCCTACAAGCGCTGTACCGATGTGCCGCCCCTTCGCCGCTAAACTTTTTTGGGGCTACAATGGCGCGCGGCGTGTCGCCCGTGAGCGGAGCCTTCGGAAAGTGTAGCGTGGCACGCCTGCTCTGGCAAGCTGTCGCCTGTTCAGCCGCCATAACAAGGAGGAGAAACATGATCTACCGTGCCTTGAAAGCCACCGAGAGCGAGACGGTGCGTACCTTTTTGCAGCGCCTGGGGTGGGGCAGCCGCGTAGCGGACCCCGCGCGCTTCAGCACGCTGATCGCCAACAGCGACCGCACCATCAGCGCGTGGGACGGGGAGCGGCTAGTCGGCTTCGCACGTGCCCTTTGCGACGAGGTGTCAAATGGCTACATCTCGATGGTGGCGGTGGACCCCACCTACCACGGGCAGCGTATCGGCAGCGAGTTGATCCGCCAATTGATCGGTGACGACCCCAACATTACCTGGGTCCTCCGCGCCGGGCGGGACAGCCATGAATTTTGGGAGCAACTCGGCTTCCGCCCCTCGCCCATCGCGATGGAGCGGCTGCGCCAGCTATAGCCCAGCAGCCAAGGGCAGAGCGCAAAAATGAAAAGAGCACCCCACACAGGTGCTCCTCTCCCCCGTCCGCGCTCGCTAGTAATCGGCGTCCGGCTGCGTGCTCGCCGCGCCCACCGGCTCGGCAACCGACTCCTCGTCGGCAAAGTCTGCCGCCGTCTCGCCCTCGTCGCCCACCACCTCGACCTGGACCCTGGCGGTCACGTCGGGGTGAACACGGACCTCGACCTCGAAATTACCCAGGCGGCGGATCGGCTCCTGGAGCAGCACCTTGCGCTTGTCGAGCTCCTCGCCAACGCCAAGATTCTCCTCGATGCGCTCCGCCACGTCGGCGCTCGTCACCGAGCCGTACAAGCGACCGCGCTCGCCCACCTTGCGCTCAAAGCGGAGCAGCATGGCGCTCAGGCGCTTCGCGAAGGTCCGCGCCTCATCCATCTCGCGGGTCTGGCGCTTCTCGGCGGTTCGCTTCAGGTTATCTGCCTGCTTCAACGCGCCCGCCGTCGCCAGCGTGGCCATCCCCTGGGGGATGAGGTAATTGCGGGCATACCCCGGCTTCACCTCAACCACCTCGCCGATGCGGCCCAATTTCACCACATCCTGTGTCAATAAAACCTTCATGTCCCCTACTCCTCGTTACACACTTCTCTATATTATGCGCCTTGCATGCGCCCTTCATCAGGCAATAGGCCAGTATAGCGCAAAAAACCGTGTCAGGCAAAGCGGTGGGGAAGAAAACAGAAAACAGAAATGAGAGAACAGACACTACAGATACGGCTATCTGCGTTGTAGTCTGTTCTCTGCATCTCTGTTCTCTGTTCTCTCGCTGCGTTCCTGCTAGCGGCGACGCCGCAGGGCGAGCAGCCCCGCCGCCACGGTGAGGCCCAGCAGCGCAAGGCCCGCGCCGTGCATCCGGCTGGGGGGAGCGCTGCCCAGCTCGCTGAGGGTCACGGCTGTCTCGTCGGGCGGCGCGAGGCGGTACACATTGCCGCTGTCGCCCTCCGGCCCGATGGCCTCGGTGGTCAGCACGTACACCTCGCCCGACTGGTCCTGAGCGAAGCTCAACAGGTAGGGGTCCAGTTGGCCGTCCGCGTCGCCCGCGACGGTGAGCGCCTCGAAATTCCATAGGCCGGTCGCGGGCTGGCTGCTGTCCGCCACCCACAGGCCACCGCCCAGCAGGCTGGTCTCATCCACCCCACGGCTCCACGAGCCAAAGACGTAGTAGCCATCCAGCTCAGGCAGCAGGGTCCCGCGATAGACGTACCCGCCCACCACCGCGAGGCCAAGCCCGCCCTCCTGGTTGGAGTTCAAAAATTCGATGACCGGGTCGAGCAGGGGCGCGCCCTCCAGCGGGTGCCCCGCCCCGACCACATCCGGGCAGCTGTCGGGCGGGCTGGTCGGGTTCGCGGCGTCAAAGCAGTGGGTACCCTCCTTCACATTCCAGCCATAGTTGCCCCCCGCGCCGACGATGTTGACCTCCTCGTACATATCCTGCCCAGCATCGCCGACGTACATGGCGTGGTCACCGCCCATGTCAAAGGAGAAGCGGAAAGGGTTGCGGAAGCCGTAGGCGTACTGCTCGGTGTAGCTGTCCAGGATACCCACAAAGGGGTTGTCCGCCGGTACCTCGTAGGGGCTAGCCCCGTTCACGTCGATGCGCAGGATGCTGCCTAGCAGGTTTTGCTCGATATCCTGCCCATTGCCGCCCGTGTTGAAGGCGTACCAATCGTCCACGTGGCCGGTGCCCTCGTCGTCGCGCCCACCGCCATCGCCGAGCGAGATGTACAGGTAGCCGTCCATCGGCCCGAAGGCAAGGGTCCCGCCGTCGTGGTTGCTCTGCGGCTGATCCACTTCCATCAGGACGATCTCGGACGCGGCGTCAGCCACGTTCGGGTCGTGGTGGGAAACGTGGAACTCCGAAAGATGGCTCGTGTGATCCCAATCGTCGGGGGCACTGTCGCGCAGGGGTGCACTGTAGTAGACGAAGAAGCGCCCGTTGCTGGCGTAATCGGGATGGAAGGCCAGGCCAAGCAGGCCGCGCTCGTCATAGCCGGGGTTTATCTCGACCATGCGATCCTGAACGTCGAGGAAGGGCTCGGCCAGCAGGGACCCATCCGTTGTGCGGATCCAGATTTGGCCTGTCTGATCGACTATAAAGAGGCGGCCGCTGCCGTCCGGGGCTTCCTCAAGCACCACGGGGTGGGCAAAGCCCTGGGCGACAAGCTCCAGCGAGGCGGAGTGGGAACCGGCGGCCCTCGCCTGGGGCAAGGGGGAAAAGAGCAGCGCGAGCGCTAGCAGAAGGGCGAGGCCAGTGCTGAACAAAACTGTTCGAAAACGGGTAGCCATAGGTTTGATCCTTTTGGAGGGGGTGGAAGCTTCCAGCTGGGGGCTTGGAAAAGAACGCGGGCGGCCAAAGGTGGGCGAAGGCTCAGGGCATAGGCAACACTCTCCGAGGAAACGAGGGGGCAGCAGCCCGCCGCACAGGGCGCGCTATGGTAATCATTTCCATAAGAGCGAGAGCCGCCGCGAAAAATACAGCGACTCACGTGGCAGCAGAAAGTTGTCAGAAAGAGCAGGGATTTGCCAGCGTGCCAAGTCGCAACATCGTTAAGGGGCGCATAAGCGAGAAATCAGACGGAAAATTGAGCATCGGCGCGATAGTGCGGCTGCTAGTTGGGAGAGCGTGCGTGGGTAAGAGCGGATGAAAACTAGGGTCACTTGCACGTTTTAGCACTCTCTGGTATACTTTGCTATGTCTGGCACTCAGAATAACTGAGTGCTAAACCATTGACCACAAAACATTGTTTCAGAAATGCAGGAGGTAACAGCCTTATGGCGATCAATCTGAAGCCCCTTGGTGACCGCGTCATCGTCGAGCCAATCGAGCGTGAGGAAACCACGGCAAGCGGTATCGTTCTTCCCGACACCGCCAAAGAAAAACCCCAGGAAGGCACCGTTCTGGCAGTTGGCCCCGGCAAGATCGATGAGGCTGGCAAGCGCCAGGCCCTCGACGTGCAGGAAGGCGACCGCGTGATCTACGCCAAGTATGCCGGTACGGAGTTCAAGCTGGAGAGCGACCGCAAGGTGCTTATTCTCAAGGAAAACGATCTGCTGGCCGTGGTACAGTAGACACACCCCGGACGACAGTGCCGCAAAAACAAAGACTTCTTTTGAGCCTGAATGTTTGGCAACTGTTGTCCGTCCCCTGTCTCGCCAGCAGTTTCAAAACTGTAATACCGATTCGACAACCCCGATAGGAGAACATGCAACATGGCAAAGCAAATTCGCTTTTCGTCGCAAGCGCGCCACGAATTGAAAGAGGGCGTTGACGCGCTCGCCAACGCCGTTAAAACTACGCTTGGCCCGAAGGGCCGCAACGTCGCGCTCGACAAGAAGTTCGGCGCGCCGACCGTCACGCACGACGGTGTGACCGTCGCCAAGGAGATCGAGCTCGAGGAGCCGTTCGCAAACATGGGCGCGCAGCTGCTGAAGCAGGCCGCCACCAAGACCGACGATGTGGCTGGTGACGGTACCACCACCTCGATCGTGCTCGCGCAGGCCATCGTGAACGAGGGTCTCCGCAACGTGGCCGCCGGTGCCAACCCGATGCTGATCAAGCGCGGTCTGGACCAGGCGACGCGCCGCGTGGTCGAAGAGATCAAGAGCATGGCCAAGCAGATTTCCAACAAGGAAGAGATCGCCCAGATCGGTGCGATTTCCGCCGCCGATCGCGAGATTGGCGACCTGCTGGCCGACGTGATGGACAAGGTTGGCAAGGACGGGGTCATCACCGTCGAGGAGTCGCGCGGTCTGGCCTTCGAGCAGGAGTTTGTCGAGGGTATGCAGTTCGATCGCGGCTACATCAGCCCCTACTTCGTCACCGACGCGGACCGCATGGAAGCCGTGCTCGACAGCCCCTACATCCTGATCCACGACAAGAAGATTTCCAGCGCGCAGGACATCGTCCCGGTGTTGGAGAAGCTGATCCAGAGCGGCAACCGCAACCTGGTCATCATTGCCGAGGATATCGACGGCGAGGCGCTGGCGACCCTGGTGCTCAACAAGCTGCGTGGTACCTTTAACGTAGCCGCCATCAAGGCCCCCGGCTTCGGGGATCGCCGCAAGGCCATGCTCCAGGACATCGCGATCCTGACCGGCGGCCAGGTGATCACGGACGAGATGGGCCGCAAGCTCGACAGCGCCACCCTGGCCGACCTCGGTCGCGCCGACAAGGTAGTCATCACCAAGGACGACACGACGGTGATCGACGGTGCGGGCAACGCGGACGACATCAAGAGCCGCATCAACCAGATCAAGGCGCAGATCGACACGACCACCAGCGACTACGACCGCGAGAAGCTCCAGGAGCGCCTCGCCAAGCTGTCCGGTGGTGTCGCCATCGTCCGCGTCGGTGCCGCGACGGAGACCGAGCTGAAAGAGAAGAAGCACCGCGTGGAAGACGCCCTCCGCGCGACCCGCGCCGCCGTTGAGGAAGGTGTGGTGCCGGGTGGTGGCGTAGCGCTGATCCGCGCCCGCGAGTCGATCCGCGACGGCCTGGGGCTGGAAGGCGACGAGCGCACCGGCGCGACGATCCTCTTCCGCGCCCTCGAAGAGCCGCTGCGCCAGCTGGCGAAGAACGCCGGTGCCGACGGTGCGGTAGTGGCTGAGGAGATTCGCCGCCGCCAGAAGGAAACCAACAACCCGTACCTGGGCTACAACGTGCTTTCCGGCGAGTATGTGGACCTGATCGAGCTGGGCATCATTGACCCGGCCAAGGTCACGCGCTCGGCGCTGGAGAACGCGGCGTCCATCGCGGGGATGATCCTGACGACGGAAGCGCTCATCACGGACATCCCGCAGGACGAGAAGGCCTCCGCGGGTGGCCCTCCGGGCGGCATGGGCGGCATGTACTAAGCCGTAGAGCAAGGATTGCAGAACGTAAGGATTTACGGACTGCTAAAAAGAAAGCCCCTGGGAACCCAGGGGCTTTTTTAGTGCATGATGACTGGGCATTACAGGGATCGCTGAAGCGCTGCCACCTGCTCTACGGATGTAGGGCTGGCTGATCTTTTCCTGCTCCAGGCGTAGGGTATGGCGGTGGAGGTAGGCATGGAGCGCCGCCTCCTCCGGGGTGAGATGTGGCAGGAAATCAGCCGTGGCGGGGCTGCCGGGGACGATGAAGTCGCGGAAGGCGTCGAGGGTTGTGGCGTCCATCATCAGCGATTGGGCACGGGGGTAGAGCGTGCGCAAGTGGTCGAGGATGGCAAAGCCGTGGCTATCCAGGTCGCCCCAGTACCAGACGGGGCAATCGGCAAGCCAGGGAACAGCAGCGAGCAGGGCAACGCGAAAGCCGCCGCCCCAGATGGCGAGGCCGTTTGGGAGCGCGGGCAGGGTCAGGAACGTCATGCGGTTCTCGACGATAATGATTGGATAGCCTGCGAGGGGGAGCGCCGCCGCCTCGCTCAGCGGGGTACTCAGGTCTGCGACGGGCCAGCGAAGCCGCCCCTGCAAGGCGGGATCGAGGAGGCGCAGGCGCAGGAGCGGCTCATCGTAGCGGAGGCCAAAGCGCGGCTCAAAGCGGCTCTCGTCAGGACGAATGGCGTCGGGGGGCAGCAGCAGGTCGAGCCACTCGCGCAGGATGCCCTGATTGTCCTCAACAAACTTGCTGTGGACCGGCACCGGAAGCTCGCGCGGGTAAAGGGTGGGGCGCGGGTGCGCGGCGAGGTACTCGCAGAGCGCGAGGAGAGCTTGCCACCGATCGAGGTAGGGAAGCAGCCTGGCCGGGGAGCGGATGAGCCACTCGCGCAGGGCGGGGAAGCGTGCTTGCAGGGCTAGTGCCGCCTCCCGAAAGTGCTGAAACTCCTCCTCCTTCCCGATAAGGCGCAGAAAATCCGCCTCGGTGGCTACAAAGACGCGGCGCGGCAGGGTCTGGCTGCCGTAGCGCCGCGTCTGCTTCGTTTCCCACTCGACCGAGTAGCCATAACCGATAGCCTCCTTCGCCCCCTCGCTCAGCGCTCCAACCTCCTGCCGCAGGGTCAGGTACTCCGCCGAGGAGCTGGGTTTGCCAAAGCGAATCTCCAGCGGGAAAAAGGGGTCGCCGGTGAGCACCGCGCGCAGCAGGTCAGGGTAGCGGCGCACCACCTTCTCCCTAATCTCCTGCGGTGTCAGCACCAGATGTACTCCAGAAAAGCGCGCGTTGGGCGCGGAACTCCGGCAACGCCATCGTGACCACGTGCGAATCGTTGCCCTCGCTGTTGTTCCAGACAAAATGGCAGCTCGCAATAAAGGGCTCGACGATGTGCGTGCCGGTCAGCGGCGTGACGACCAGCAGTTGCAGCCCCAACTCGCGGAAGAGTTGCATGGCGTAGCGCGCGTTGTTCTCGTCCGAGCGGCTGAACGCCTCATCCACGGCGACGAAGCGCAGCGAGCGGGAGCGCTGCTCCCCTAACTCCAGCCCAAACTGAAAGGCGATAGCCGAGGCGAGGATGGTATAGGCGAGCTTGGCCTTTTGCCCACCCGACTTGCCGGAGGAGTCGGAGTAGTAGTGGCGCTCGCTATCATCGGCGCGGTAACGCTCGACGGCGGCGAAGTTGAGCCAGTAGCGCACATCCGTCACCTTGCTCGTCCAGCGTTGATCGCCCTTGAAGCGCTGGATGAGTGCCTGGACCTTGGCAAAACTCTGCTCGTAGGCTGCCTCATCGCGCTGCCGCCCCACATCGGCGAGGCAATCGCGTAGTACCTGCTTGAAGTCGCGAATCTCCGGATCGTGGCTCGGCTCGGTTTTCAATTCGATGTAGGTGTCCGGCGTATACGGAATGCGGCGCAGCGAGTGGTTCAGGTTGGCGATGCTCTCCTTCACCCCCTCCTCATAGCTGAGCAGATCCGCCTGGAGGATCGAGATGTGGTGGATGATCTTCTCGTCAATCATCCCCTTGAAGCGCTCCTTGTGCTTCGGTAGGTCGTCCCGCTCGATGCGTGTCAACTCGCGGTCAAAATCGGGGATGGACTCCGCTGCGGCGTCGAACTCCATGGATTCGGCGGCAAACATGGATTTGTAGGCCTGCATCGCGCGCAGGAGCCGCCCCGTGTAGCTGCTCCGCCGTCGCTCGGCCACTTCCATCGCCTCGCGGAAGGCGCGCAGTACCTCCCGCCAGAGGGTGTCAACGTTGTTCAGCGTCACCTCCTGTGTGACGCGCTCCAGGATCTGCGGGGCGTAGCGGCGCATCGCCTCGTGGTCAGCGTCGCGCAGATCGCGCTGGCACTCGGCGATGCTGCTCTGGTATTGCTCCAGCAGCAGCTTCAACCGCGCGATGTCGCCCGTCACCTGGCTCTGCTCGCGGTTCTTGCCGCGCAACTGCTCCTCCACCCGCTCAACCTCGCGCTGCAACTGTTGGAGCCGATTGGAGCTTTCTTCCAGGCGGCGCTTCTCGGCGGCCAATGCCGCGTGGCGTGCCGCCTCGGCGCGCCAATCAATGGCGGCAAAGTCGGTGAAGGCCAGCAGGGTTTCGAGCCGCTCGCGCTGCTGCTGGAGCCATCGCTGCTGGGCGTTCAGCTCGGCGAGGCGGCTTTCCTGCTCGCGGAGCGTCCTTTCCACCTCGCCCACCTCGCTCTCGATGGCGCGAATTTTGTCGGCGTTGCTCCAGCCGAGGACGTAAAAGCGGCGGTCGCTGATGGCGCGGCGGTCGTCCTTCTCGTGCTGCTCCCGCCCGCCCTTGATGAGCCCCTGCGGGGTGATGGCGCGGCTCGCCCGCTCGAAGTCGGCCAGGCTCTCGCAGCAGGTGTAGCTGAAGCGCTCACGCAGTTCGTGCTCCAGCCACTCGTGGTAGGCGCTGTCGGGCTTGATTTGGAGCTTGTGAAAAAGGTCGCGGCTGTCGGGCGCGGGGTGCGGGCGAAAGTGGCCGCGCTCCGGCACGCGGAAAAAGACGATGCGCCCGCGCAGGTTGGTCTCGTTGACGTAGCGGCTCCAGCGGGGGTAGTGGCGCTCCGGCACGAGCACGCAGAGGGCGAAGTGGTGCAGCAGCCGCTCGATGGCCCCCTCCCACTCGCGTTCCCGCTCCCGCACGCGGAGCAGCTCGCCCACAAAGGGAGCCTCCTCCTCCGCGATGCCCAGCGCGGCCAGCACCCGAGCGCGCACCGCTACGTTCTGCTCTGGAATCTGGCTGGTGCGTAGGCGCAGCGAGTCGAGCTCCCGCCGCTGCTCATCGTGGCGCTCGCGTAGGCGGCTCACCTCGACAAGCAGGGTATCGCGCTCGGTGGCAAGGGTGCTTTCCTGCCGCTCCAGCGTCTGGCGCATACCCTCGGCGCGCTGCCGCGCGTCGTGGAAGCTCGTCTCGCTGGCATAGCCGGGCATCTCGAAGGCGCGGGCGAGGCTGTCGTAGCGCTGCGCCTCCTGCGTTTTGCGCTGCTGCTCGCGCTGCACAAAAAGAAGCTCGCGCTCCAACTCGCGGAGCCGCTGCCCCGTCTCGTCGCTGGCCATAGCCGCCTTCAGGCTGTCCCGCTGCTCGTTCAGCGCCGCGAGTTCCTGCTGAAGCTGCGTCTGGCGTCGCTGGGCACTTTCCCGATCGCGGGTTGTGGCGTCCTGCGCCTCGCGCACCAGTTTCAGCTTGCGCCCCGCGAAGTAGACCGGCACCGCCTCCTCGCAGCCCTGAAGCTCGGCGATCTCCGCCTGCGCCTGCTCGTAGCGGCGCGCCTCCTCCGCGACGGGGCGGAGCAGCCCCAACTGCTGCTCTGCCTTTTGGAGCGCCGCGTAGGCCAGCATCAGGTCTTCGTAATGCTCCTGCAGCAGCTTCACCTTGTCCAGCGCCTCGGTCTCTTCCAGCATGTGGGTGCGCACAAACTCGTTGAGCGCGCCAATCTCCTTGATGGTGACTGTCTGGTTGAAGAGGTCGAGCGCCTTGTCGGAGCGCAGGCCAAAAATCTTACGGAAGCGGCGGCTGTACTGCGTGAACTGGTCGAAGGTTTCCACGCGCTTCATCGCCTTCAGCCGCGCCTTCAGCTCGCGCATGGAGGCAGGAGCCGCGAAATGTTCCGCGATGCAGAGCGGGCGCTCGGCCACCACAAAGAACTTCTGCACCCCGCCAGCCACCCAGAACACCTGCGCCAGGGTGACATCCTGCTCGTACCCCTCATTGCGAAAATGGGCGAGCAGGACCGAGTAGCTGTTCTCGTCGCGCAGGTACTGCGTGCGCGCCGCGTATTCGGCCTCGCTCTGCACCCTGCCGTAGGCACCGCGCACGTAGGTTTCCTCCTTTCGCTCGCGCTTGCCGTTGCCCGCCGCCTGGTTGTAGCCCCGCTTCGGGTTGGGCACCAGCAGCGTAATCAGCGCATCCACCAGGGTGGATTTGCCGGAGCCGTTCTCGCCCGTCAGGAGCGCCGTCGCGCCATCCAACTCCATCTGGTACAGCCCATCAAAGGTGCCCCAATTCAACAGTTCAAGCCGCTGGAGGCGGAAGCCCGCACGCTGCCCGTCCAGCCCCTCGTCCAGATCAAACATCCGTTGCATCTACTCATCCTTTCCTGCATGGTCGCGCAGTCGGTCGCGCAGCTCCGCCAACTGGTCGGCAGAAAGTTTGGCCTTGATGATCCGCAGCACCTCATACTGCTCCTCCTCCATCGTGCCGCCTAACCGACGCAGGAAGCCTGCCCGCTCCACCTGCCCCACGATGGTGCCCAAGCGCGTAGCCAGCCGCGTCTCGTCCGACTGCTCCGGGTAGAAGAGTTGCAGCCGCTCCTGTAGCTGGCTTTTGGAGAGGACGAGGCGCGGCTGGTCCGGCTCGCGCGTGTCATGCTGCTGGAGTGCCTCACGCAGCAGCACGCAGAGGAGGGTGGCGTCGTAGGAGAGACGGCTGCGGCGCACCAAGCGGGGGAGCGCGGGGGCGCTATCGTCGTCCGGGTCGGGCTGCACCAGAAAGGCGTAGCCCTCCACCACGTCGATCTGGAGCGCCAAACCGATGGCGGCAAAGTACTGTTGGAGCGGCTGCTCGTAGCTGCGCAGCAGCTCCCAATGGCGCTCATCGGAGTAGTAGAGGACCCCCTGGAGCAGCTTGAGTATCACGGGGGCGTAGGGCAGAACGTCCTGGCTCATGGCTCTCTTCTTTCCTCGCGGCGGAAGCGAATCAGCGGCACCCGCAGGGGACGTGGGTCGCCGCCCACGCCCAGCCAGAGCAGTTCGGTCGCATCGGGGACGATCTGGTGCGCCCCGTCGCGCGCGGCGAGGGTGCAGTAGGCCAACACCTCCGCCAGCCCCTTCTCGATGGGAAACGCTGCCGCCACCTGTGCCAGCGTGACATCTGAGTGGCTTTCCAGCATCTGCGCCACCTGACGGCTCAGGCGGCTGCTGTCCACAAAGAACTGGCCGTAGAGCGGTGCCAGCGCCTCCACCGACGGGCTCTCATCGGTCAATTCTACCACCACCCCGTCAAACGATGCCGCTTCCGTGGGCTCCCACCATTGCCGCTCCATCGGCATCTCGATGGCCGCCTGAAACTCCTCGTACTCCCAAAACTCCGCCTCGCCGCTGAGCGTCGGGGTGAGCACGGCAGCAAATTGCTTGATCTCCGCCGCCAGTTCCAGGACGCGGCGCTGCTCGGCCAGGCTCTGCTCGTCGAGCAGGCGGCGAATCTGCTCGCTCAGCCAGCGGTTGGACTCGATGACGCGCCGACCCGCCTCGATCAGGCTGCCCTTGATCGCGCGTAGCTGCTGCCCCTCATCCCGAATCGACTGGAGTTCCGGCAGGTGGAGCGCCTCGTCCAGCAGGTCGCGCAGCGCCTCCTGGCGCGTGGGGGAGATCAGAAACTCCCAAAAGGCGTAGAAGCTGCGCCCCTGATCCGACTCCTTCAGGGCCGCGTCGGCATCCAGCACATGGCCGATGATGGAGCCCTTGCGCGCCCCTGCCTCCAACTGCTGCGCCTGGACCTGTCGCGCGATCTGCCGAAAATTCTCCTCCACCTCGCGGAAATCGGCGAGCAGGCGGCGCGCCACCTCTGCCGCCTCGTAGAAGCGCTCGCGCACCTGTGTCTGCGAGTACTGCTCGATCTTGCCGGTCGCGCGAATCTCGTCGATCTGCGCCTGAATCCGGTCGCGCTCGCTTTCGAGCCGCAGCAGCCGCGCCTGGACATCTTCGCTGCCGTAGGTGACGATCTCTTCCAGCAGATCAAAGACCCGCAAAAAGCGCGACTCGGTGCCCACAAACTCGCTTTTGCGCAGTTCCGTGACCCAGCGGATGGCGCGCTCCGTGTCGGGCGTCAACTCGTAGACCGGATCGTCGCGGGCACTCTCGTAGTAGCGGCGCAGAAAGCGGTGCTGCTCGTCGGTCCAGCTACGGAGGTACTGCTGCGCGCTATTCGAGTAGCTGCCCGGCAGCGCCTGGGCCAATGTTTCCAGGTAATCTTCCAGATGCTCGCTCAACTCACTATGCGGCATGACGAGCCGATTGCCCTCTTTAAACTCCTGCATGAGGAAAGAGAGAATCAGGGCCGCGTGCGGGCTGCCCAGCAGCTTGACCGCCGCCGACTGTTTTAAATCGAACTGAAGCTCATCGTGCAACATACATCATATTCTTCCTGATTACCCACCGCCGCACACCGTCCGATCAATGCCCTGATTCTAGCGCAGCTCGGAGAGCGGGGTTCTCCTCCTGCCTTCACCCCGCCTCGCTTCGCTCGGCACCCCTCTCCCCACATGGGGAGAAGGCCACCACCCTACGCCCCTTGTAAAGCACTGAAACTCCCGAATGCCGATAACTTTCCAGCAAACGCGCGACAGGGTAGATCAGCTACCGTCCATCTTCCATCTTCCATTTTCCATCTTCCATCGTCCCCGTCACCCCTGCCCCGCCACAAGCGCCTCAATCCAGGGCAGGTGCTCCTCGTAATGCCCGTAGCTGTTGCCGCCGATCCAGCGGACGATGGGGCGCATATCCGACTCATCCATCTCGCCGGGCACAAAATAGTGGTAGGGGCGGCGCAGCGTCTCGTCGTCCACCGCTTCCAGCGCGGCAACCATCTCCTCGTGCGCGCCCCGAAAATCGGCCAGCGCCTCCGCCACGGAGCGCCCGTGGGAGCGTTGGCGCAGCGCCTCGTTGATCGCCTCCTCGCCCTCGGCCACGGTGGCCTCGTCCAGCCCCATCACCTCCCAGCGGGAGCGGTGGCCCAGCATGCCCGCCACGCCGCGCTCCCACGTGGCGAGGTGCGCCAGATGATCGGTCACGCTCCATCCGTCCGCGCCGACGAGCGCCATCTGCTCGTCGCTCAGCCCCGCCAGGGCGCGCTCGAAGGTGGCGTAGCTCTCGTGCAGGCGCGCAAGAAGCTCCTGCTGGGTGGGATAAGTTTCGCTTGGGCTCTCCATCGCAACGCTCCTTCGCTCATTCGGATTCGAAATCACCGCAAAAAGTGGCGTTAATTTTAGGCCGCTTTGGCCGGAGCGGCAACTTGCCCACCCGCTATTTGACCCTCCCCGACTCTTTGCTACCTTTTGCAGTGGAGGAACCATGAGCCAACCCGTCGTACTTCTAACCGATTTTGGCACGCAGGACAGCTATGTGGGGGTTATGAAGGGGGTCATCGCGGGGATCGCGCCGGACGCGCGCGTGATCGACCTGAGCCACGAGATTCGCCCGCAGGACCTCGCCCACGCCGCTTACACGCTGCGCATCGCGGCCCCGTACTTTCCCGACGGGACGATTTTTTGCTGCGTGGTGGACCCCGGCGTGGGCAGCGCGCGGCGCTACAGCCTTGCTGCCGTAGGTGACAATCTTCCAGCAGGTCGAACATGTGGCCTGTTCCGTCGGCCCCCAACTTGTCATCTGCCGACTCTGTCCATACAATCCTGGAGCGCTATCCGCTTGTCGCGCGTGTGAGAGGCGGTCCAATAATGCAAGTGTGCAACACTATGAGTATAATCAAGAAGAAAATTGCACAAAGAGAGGATGAGAGAAAGTGTCAAAGAAGCACGAAATAGAGGATAATGTGCGCGAAGTTGTGTACAACAGCGATCTAACCGATGAAGAATGGAAATTGATCAAACCATTTATGGTCGAGCGGTTGCCAACAAGTGGGGCACCGATGAAAACAAGTCTACGGGATATCATCAATGGATGCCTGTATATTACGGATAACGGGAATAAGTGGGACAATTTGCCAAAAGAGTATCCCAATCACAATTTAGTCTGGTATCATTATAACAAGTGATGTCATGATGGCAGCTGGGAAGATCTGAATCGCCCACTTTATGAAGCAGTGCGTAAAAAAGGGGGGTGAATCCACACCTAGCGCCGCGATCGTTGATAGTCAGAGTGTAAAAACCACCGAAGCAGGGGGCGAACGAGGATTTGATGGCTACAAAATGATCAAAGGACGCAAACGTCATGTTTTAGTAGATACCCAGAGCAATCTGATCGGGGTAATCGTTACCGCTGCTGATGTGCTGGATCGTAATGGACTTGAGGAAATTCTCGAAAAAATGCCATTCTTATCTAACACGACTCAAGCTGATTTGGGCAGATGGCGGATATCAAAGTAAAGAATGGATTAAGAGATCGCCACTAAGTATAATATTATTATTGAAATTGTAAAACGTTCGATATATCAAGAGGGTTTTACAGTATTGCCACGTCGTTGGGTAGTCGAAAGGTCTATTGCGTGGATCAATCGCGCTCGACGCTTAAGTAAAGATTTTGAAGGTAGTGCAATTAATAGTGTAGGCTTCGTCTTTCTGGCCTCTATTCGCAGGTTTCTTAAATTGCTATCTGCACCCGATCCTGAGGTCTAGATATTTACTAAACCGCCTCGAGTGGTTCCGACGAGTGGCAGTTGTACGACAGGAGTTATTTGTGAGCGGACGGAAAGAGCAGAAATTTTTGGATGCCCTGCGCGACCTCTTCGTGGGTGCGCAGGAGGTGGAGTTCGCGGACGGCACGCGTCTCCCCCTGAGCAACCCCGACTGGCAAAGCGTCAAGCCGCTGCTCTGGTGGTAGCGATGGACGCCACGGTCTACCTGGAAACCACCGTCGTCAGCTACCTGCCGCGCGCCCCAGCCGCGACCTCGTCCTCGCCGCACACCAACAGGTGACGCATCATTGGTGGGCACAACACGCGCGGCGCTTTCGGCTCTTCGTCTCCCAAGCAGTCATCCGGGAAGCCGCTGCTGGTGACAACGACGCCGCCCAGCGCCGCCTGCGTTTTCTGGAGAACATCCCCCTCCTCGAGCTGAACGAGGAGGCCCTGGCCCTGGCAGAGCAGTTGATCGCGGCTCGTGCCCTCCCGGCGCAGGCCGTAGAAGATGCCCTGCACATCGCTGTCGCCACGGTTCACGGCATGGACTTTTTGCTCACCTGGAACATGAAGCACATCGCCAATGCCATCAGGCGCGGCCAGATCGAAGCCACCTGCCGCGCCGCCGGATACCACCCCCCAGTAATCTGCACGCCCGAAGAATTGATCGGAGGCGACCATGGAGAAGGATGAAATCGTGGCCGAGGTTCGCATCGTGCGCGAGGCCCACGCCGCCCGCTTCCAGTACGACCTGGCGGCCATCTTCCGCGACCTGAAAGAGCAGGAGCGCCAGAGCCCGCGCGAGGTGGTAGCGCTCTCCCCTAAACGGTTGATCCCAACGCTCCAGAGCCCCACCCGATGAGTCGCTCCCCTTTCCCCCTGCTGCAACGCATCGTCGAGGCCATCGACTTCGACACCCTGCCCCCTGCCTGGACCACCTTCGACCTGGCCGCCTTTGGGCGCGGTAAACGGCTCTACCCCTACCAGCAGGCGGCGCTGCGCCACGCCCTGATCGCCCTGTGGCACTACTACGAGCAGGCGCAGGATTTCGCTCCCTTGGAGGGTGAGGACGCAGACATGATCCGCAAGGCTCATCTCTGGGCGCGGTACCAGACCAACGGCGCGGATCGAACGTGGGACATTCCGCTCGCCAAGCTGAAGGGGGACGTAGAGGCATACCTGCGCAACGCCTACGATCTGGACGGCGAGCGTCTGCCTTTCCAACAACTGGTCAATCGGCTTGGTTTCTGGATGGCGACCGGCAGCGGCAAGACACTTGTCCTAGTCAAGCTGTTGGAACTGCTCGGCACCCTGATGCAGCGCGGTGAGGTCCCCCGACGCGACCTGCTCGTACTGACCCACCGCGACGACCTGCTAGCCCAGATTCGCGGCCAGGTGGAGGACTACAATGCGGCGGGCGGCCTCTTTCACCTGCGCCTGCACGACCTGCGGCAGTACGAGGCGGTGAAGCGCGGCATGGGTAGCCTGCTCCAACATCAGGAGCTGGATATCTTCCTTTACCGCTCCGACAACATCGGGGACAGCCAGAAAGACAAGCTCCTTGATTTCCGCCTTTACGACAATCGGGGTGAATGGTACCTGCTGCTGGACGAGGCGCACCGCGGCGACAACGAGGATTCCAAGCGGCAGCATCTCTACTCGATCCTGACGCGGCGCGGCTTCCTCTTCAACTTTTCTGCCACCTTCACCGACCCGCGGGACATCTACACCACCGCCTACAACTTCAACCTGGCGCGCTTCACTCAGGAGGGCTTCGGTAAGCACCTGGCCCTCTTGCAGCAAGACGTAGGCGCGTTCAAGCAGGGAGCCGAGGATTTAACAGGCGAGGAGAAGCGCCTGATCGTCCTGAAGACCCTGATCCTGCTGGCCCTGGCCCGCTGCCAGCGGGAGAAGCTGGCGGCGAAAGGCCACCCGGACGCTTACCACTCCCCCATGCTGATGGTGCTGGGCAACACGGTAAGTGTGGACGACGCCGATGTGGAACAGTTCTTCCGGGAGGTAGCCGCCATCGCGCGGGACGAGGTACCAGAGCCGTTGTGGGCAGACGCCGTTAAAGAGCTGCGAGACGAGCTGTCGGCGGGGGTCCCGCTCTTTTTCGAGGAGCCCGACACCGTCCAAGCCGATCTCGCCTTGCTGGGTGAGCTGACGTTGACCGAGGTGCGCCGCCTGCTTTTCCACAGCCCCGCACCCGGCACCATCGAGGTACTCGTCCGCCCGTCGGACAACAAGGAGCTGGCCTTCAAACTCAAGAGCGCCGCCCAGCCCTTCGCGCTGCTCAAGATCGGTGATACGAAGGAGTGGCGAAGCGACAAGCTGCGGGGCTACGAGCAGAACCCGGCCTTTGACGAAGAGAGCTTCTTCGAGCGGCTCGCCGAGCGCGATTCCCCCATCAACCTGCTGATTGGCTCGCAAAGTTTCTACGAGGGGTGGGACTCTACCCGCCCCAACGTGATTCTCTTCATCAACATCGGCTCCCGCGATGCCAAGAAGTTCGTGGTTCAAGCAATAGGCCGCGGCGTTCGCGTGGAGCCGCTGCGCGGCCAGCGTCGCCGCTTGCAGTCACTCGTCAACGCCGCCGCGCTGCCCCTGGCCACAGCAGCCCCGCTGCAACCTGCCGCGCAGACTCTGGAAACCCTCTTCATCCTGGGCACGAGCAGCAGCGGCATCCGGGCCGTGATCGAGGGATTGCAGCCAGATGGACCGCCGACTCCGAAGCACAAGCTGGCCCTGGCGCGCAACGACGCAGCGATTCAGGGACAGCCCCTCCTCATCCCCACCTACCGCGACTCCAACCAGCGGCTCATCGAGCAGAGCGAGCCGGTCAAGTTTCCTCTACGCGAGGATGAACAGGCCATGCTGGCGGACTACGTCCGGTACATGGCCGACGACCGCCTGCTGTTAGCCCGCCACGATCTTGCCCCATCCCAAGTCAACCTGCTGAGCCAGGCACTTAAGGATCCTACATGCTACTTCCGCTACCAGGATGCCCCGCGCTACGGCGACGTGGCCCTGATCGTGCCGCGCGTCATCCGCTACTTCGACCTGATTCCCCAAGAGCTCGAAGCAATCAAACCCTTGGATGACGAGATCAGCCACTTCAAGAACATCACCGTGACGTTGCAGGAAGCCGATTGGGAGCGGCTAAGCGAGTTGGTGGAGCGGGTGCAGCGGTTTCCGACACGGGATGACGAGAAGCGACGACTGAAAGAGGCGATAGAAGCGTATCAGATCACAATTGACGACTACACCGAGCAGGTGATGGCCCTAGGGTCAATACCAAGTCAGGGCCGATTTCACGCACCCCCAGGGCAATCTCTCCATCCGCCATGTGGCCCAGCACTTCTACCACCCGCTCCTCCTCAGCACCGATCAGAAAGCTGCTTACATCACCAACATCATCCACGAGAAGAGCGAGCGCGATTTTCTCGGAAAGCTCGAACGCTACCTGAACGAGCCAGCCAACCGCTTCGCCGCGCAGGATTGGTGGCTCTTCAGCCGCGTCATGCCGAAGAGTGATGGGATACGGGTTCCCTACTACAACCGGGCGAAAAATCAGATGAGTGACTTTTACCCGGACTTCATCTTCTGGAGCATCCGGGGCAACGACTACCACATCGCCTTCGTTGATCCAAAGGGTACCTCTCACAGCGACTACATGGACAAGGTAGATGGCTTTCGTACCTTGTTCGAGGAGCCGGATGGAAGCACACGCCTCTTCAACTACAAGGGCTGGAAGGTGCGCTTCTCACTCGCGCTCGAGACTACAGATCGCCAGAAGGTGGGGGATGGCTACCGTGCCTACTGGATTGACCACCCCCGCGACATCTTGCAGAGCACCGCTTCCACCTAGACAATCCCAGCTACCCCAGAGCGGGACCACGCCATCCACCCCAGCTATGGCTTCCTGGCAGAAGGTGCGGCCTTTCTTTACACCGTAAGCAAGTGGCGATTGAACTCGACCCCGCAGCGCTCCGCCGTGATTCGATTCCCCATGATAGCGCGGAAGAAGCCGATGAGTACCGATTTCCGCAGATACAGCCCCACCTCCATAACCCTATGCAATAAGCAACCGCAACGCTATTGAGCCCTCCACGACACGCAACATCTTGAGCCCCTTCTGGGCAGCGACAGGAACCATGAGCCAACCCATCGTACTTCTAACCGATTTTGGCACGCAGGACAGCTATGTGGGGGTCATGAAGGGGGTCATCGCGGGGATCGCGCCGGACGCGCGCGTGATCGACCTGAGCCACGAGATTCGCCCGCAGGACCTCGCCCACGCCGCCTACACACTGCGCATCGCGGCCCCGTACTTCCCCGACGGGACGATTTTTTGCTGCGTGGTGGACCCCGGCGTGGGCAGCGCGCGCCGCGCCGTCGCGGTCGAGGCGGGGCCGTGGCGCTTCGTGCTGCCCGACAACGGGCTGCTGACGCGCGTGCTGGAGCAGTGGCCCGCGCGCCGCGCGGTCAGCCTGACCAACCGCGCCTTTCACCTGCCGCAGCACTCGGCCACCTTTCACGGGCGGGACATCTTCGCCCCCGCGAGCGCGCACCTCGCGAGTGGCGTGGCGCTGGAAGCGTTGGGCGAGCGCGTGGCGGTGGAAACGCTGCAAACCCTGGACCTGCCCGCCACGCGCCGCGACGGGGAGCAGCTGATCGGCAGCGTGATGCATGTGGACCATTTTGGCAACCTGATCACCACGATTTCGCGCGAGCAGTTGGGTGAAAGCGACCTGTGGCAGCTGGCGCTTCCCGCGTGCGGCATCGGGTTGCCCCGCATCGCTGCCACCTTCGCGGCGGTCGCGCCCGGCGAGCCGGTGGCCTACCTCGGCAGCGATGGCTTTTTGGAGCTTGCGCTGCGCAATGGCAACGCCGCCCGCGCGTGGGGGGTGGGGGTCGGGGCGGAGGTTGTCGCGCGCCGCGCGCCACCCTGACCGGCAGCTGGCGGGAAGGGGTCAGGGTTTCGTCAAACGGCTGGCAGCACGTCTGCGCTACAATGTGCAACCAACTATTATACCGAAACAAGGAAAAAGAACCCGTTATGGATCGTTTTATCATCGAGGGCCAGCAGCGCCTCGCAGGCACCATCGAGCCGCGCGGCAGCAAGAACGCCGCGCTCCCCGCCGTGGCCGCCACGCTGCTCACCGACGAGCCGGTGACGCTGCGCCGCCTGCCCGCCATCGCCGATGTGCAGGTCATGGCGGAACTTGTCCACGACCTGGGCGGGACCGTTGCCGAGCTAGAGCCGCACACTGTGCGCTTCCACACGCACGATATCCTGCACACCGTGCCGAACCGCGCGCTCTGCCAGTCGATCCGCGCCTCGTTTTTGCTGGCGGGGCCGCTGCTGGCGCGGACGGGGCAGGCCACGCTGCCGCGCCCGGGCGGCGACCGGATCGGTCGCCGCCCGCTGGACACGCACATCGAGGCGTTCCGCGCGATGGGGGTCGAGGTGGAGGTGATGCCGGACACCTACGAGCTTCACGCGCCGCGCGGGGTGCAGGCCGCCGACATCTTTTTGATCGAGATGAGCGTGATGGCTACCGAAAATGTGCTGATGGCCGCCGTGCTCGCGCCTGGCACCACGCGCATCCACAACGCCGCCAGCGAGCCGCACGTGCAGGACCTTTGCCACCTGCTGAACGCGATGGGCGCGCAGGTCGAGGGGGTCGGCTCCAGCACGCTCACGGTCCAGGGGGTAGAGCGGCTGCACGGGGCAGACGTTCGAGATCGGCCCGGACTATCTGGAGGTGGGCAGCTTTATCGGGCTGGCGGCAGCCACCGGCGGCGAGATTTTGATCCGCAACTGCCGCCCGGCGGAGCATCGCGTCACCGCTATCAACTTTGGGCGGCTCGGCATCCGCTGGGAAACGCGCGGCGACGACATCTTCGTGCCGGGCGACCAGACGCTCGTGGTGCAGGAAGATTTGCACGGGGCGATCACCAAGATCGACGACATGCCCTGGCCCGGCTTCCCCGCCGACCTGATCTCCATCGCGCTCGTCGTGGCGACGCAGGCGCGCGGCACGATCCTGATTCACGAGAAGCTCTTCGAGAGCCGCCTGTTCTGGGTGGACAAGCTGATCTCGATGGGCGCGCGCATCGTCCTGTGCGACCCGCACCGCGCGGTAGTCGTCGGGCCTGCACGCCTGTACGGGCAAAAGCTATCCAGCCCGGACATTCGCGCGGGGATGGCGCTCGTCATCGCCGCGCTCTGCGCGGAGGGCACGAGCACCATCTTCAACGTCGAGCAGATCGATCGCGGCTACGAGCGGTTGGACGAGCGGCTGCGCGCGCTGGGGGCAAGCATCACGCGCGAGTGAGGCTGACAACCAAAAAGAGACGCGACGACAATTCTATGTCGTCGCGTCTCTTTTTGGTTTCCGGTATCAAGCCGGGCTGATCGCCAGCACGCGCAGCGGGCTGCCGCTGCCATCCACGATTTTGAGCGGCGCGGCGATGACGACCGCGCCGGTCGGCGGAAGTTGGTCGAGGTTGCACAGGCTGGCGAGGCCAAACTTGCCGGCCCCGTGCATGATGGTGTGGTTCGGGAAGGGCGGGTCGAAGGTGCCCGCCTGCCCGGCGTCGGTGCCCACCGTCTCCACGCCGACGCCGAGGATGTCGCGCTCGTGCGCCAGAAACGCCGACGTGCTCTGGTGGAAGCCGGGGCTGTGCGGGCCGTCCTCGCCGACGTTGAAGAAGGCGTCCGCGTCGTGCCGCTTGCTCCAGTCGGTGCGCAGCAGCACCCACGCGCCCGCCGGGATGCGACCGTGCTCCGCCTCCCACGCCTGAAGGTGCTCGGGGGTCAGCAGAAAGTCCGCGTCCTCCCCCACCCGCGCGCTCACGTCGATCACGCAGGCCGGGCCGATGAAGCGCGACGCGGGGATCGTGTCGCAGCGGTTATCCGGCAAATCCTTGCCGGTGATCCAGTGGACCGGCGCGTCGAAGTGCGTGCCGGTGTGCTCGCCCAGGTGCAGCGTGTTCCAGTACCAGCCCGGCCCCGCGTCGTCGTAGCGCGAGACCTCCTCCACCGTGACGCCGGGCGACGAGGCGAAGATCGGCGGCAGGTCGATCACCGGCGTCTCCGGCCCCAGCGGCTGCGTCAGGTCGACCACCTGCAGCGCGCCGAGCGAGTTCCTCGACGAGTTGCGTTAAAATCGTTGACATGGGGTCTCCTTTGGCGTCCTACGCCTTGTTGTCCTGTTTCAAAGCTTCGGAGATGGCGCGCAAATTGAAAGCGGTTTTCCAGCAGCGGCAGGTCGGTCAGGAAGAGGGGCGGCCCCTTCGCCTCGACCTTGGCGACGAGGGTCGTCAGCTCGTCCGCCGCGAGCGCCTCGTCGAAGGCGGCGACGAAGTCGTCCAGGGTGCGGACCGTGGCCGTGCGCGGGATACCGGCCGCGCGCGCCATCCCCTCCAGGTCGCTGCCCGTTGAGGTCGCGGTCGGGAAGCCGCCGACCGAGAGCAGGCTCTCGTTGTCGAAGACGATATGCATCAGGTTCTTCGGGTGGTAGCGCGCGAGCGTCGTCAGCCCGCCCAGGTTCATCAGCAGCGAGCCGTCGCCGTCCAGCACGACCACCTGTAGCTCCGGGCGGGCCAGCGCGATGCCCAGGCCCATCGACGAGGCCAGCCCCATCGCGTGCTGCAGGTAGAAGAAACTGGGGCGGTGCCCGAGCGATTGCACCTCCGCCGACACCGCGCCCATGATCGTCACGACGATGCACTGCTCCAGCTTCGGGTAGATCGCCTCGATTGCCTCGATTCGTAGCATCTCACTCCTCCCACATCAGGTCACGGCACAGCAGCAGCGCCACCGGTTTGAGCGACGACTCGGCCAGCCGCTGCGCCTTGCGGATACGCGCTGCCACGTGGCTCGGCTCGTCGAGGCGCGCGTAGGGGATGCGCAGCGCGCGCAGCAGATCTTCCGTCACGCCGCCGCCCTCGGTCTGCCAGGGGTCGCGCTCGCCGAACTCGCCGCGATAGCTGATGAGCATCAGCAGCGGGATGCGGTACAGGTGCGCCAGCGAGACGATCCCGTTGATGCTCGCCAGAAAACCGTGGTTCTGCATCAGCATCACCGACTTGACCCCCGCCAGGTGCGCCCCCGCCGAGATGCCCACTCCTTCCTCCTCCTTCGCCAGCCGCACCAGGTGGACCGCCGGGTCCTCGTCCGCCATGCGGATCAGGTGCACCAGCCACGTCTCCGGCAGCGCCGACATGATCTGCACGCCGCCCGCCCGCAGCGCATCGTAAATCAGTTGAGAATGTTGGACCGAAACCGGCATCCAGCCTCCTTTGGCCAAGTGGATGAGAGGGCCGATTGTAACAAGGGCGGCGCGGCGCGGCAATCTGGGGGGAGGGTGAGGGGGTGATGAAGGTGAGGGGGTGATGAAGGTGAGGGGGTGAGGGGGTGATGAAGGTGAGGGGGTGAGGGGGTGATGAAGGTGAGGCTGGGAGCGCGGTGGGTTCACCTACTGGGTATCGCCCGCCCGTGTGGTTGCGATTCGGTTGGGGCTTTGACTGTCGTGCCAGCCGTGTTATGCTTACGACTATGGCTTCGATCTACGATGCGGCGCGCTTTTACGACATTGGGTTTGGCTGGCGCGATGTGCCCGCCGAGTGCGAGTTTATGCTGGGGCGCTACCGGGCGGCGCGGGGCCGCGCGCCGACGCGGGTGCTGGAGCTGGCGTGCGGCCCCGGACAGCACGCGCGCACCTTTGCGGCGCGTGGCCTGCGCACGGTCGGGCTGGATGTGAGCGAGGCGATGCTCCGCTACGCGCGCCAGCAGCCGGGCGGCGACGATCCGGACCTGACGTGGCTCCACGCGGACATGCGCGATTTTGCGCTGGACGCGCCGGTGGAGCTTGCCTGCTGCCTGATGGACAGCCTCAGCCACCTGCTCACCCTGGACGACCTGCTGGCCCACCTGGACAGCGTGGCGCGCAACATGGTGGCGGGGGGCTCTACATCTTGGAGCAGAGCCACCCGCGCGATGCCTTCGCCGTGGCAGAGCCGGGGGTGCTCCCCGAATGGGAGATGGAGGACGAGAGCGGCGAGATCGTCGTCCATGCCACCTGGGGCGAGCCAGACGACCCGTTTGATTTTGTGACGCAGGTCGGCACCCTCGACGGTGACGCTACGCGCCGAGCGCGAGGGGCAAGAGATTTTTTCGCAGCAGGAGATCGTCCCGTCACGGCTCTGGCTGGCGGGCGAGATGGAGGCGGCGATCCGCGCCACGCCCGCGTGGCGGCTGCGCGAGCGCTTCGGCGCGATGGAAAGCGGCATCCCCTTCACGAGCGAGCCGCCCGCGTGGCGCATGGTCAGCGTGCTTGAGCGACAATGAGCGAGCTACATTTCCTGTCCGTCGGCGAGGGGCCGCCGCTCGTCTTCGTGCATGGCCTGGCGGGCTCGACACGCTGGTGGCGGCGCAACGTCCAGCCGCTGAGCAGGCACTTCAAGGTGTACGTCCTGGACCTGCCGGGCTTCGGGCGGAGCAACGCCCCCTGCCCGCTCGAAGAGATCGCGGCGAGCCTGCCCGCATGGCTGGATCAGATGGGGCTGGAGCGGGTGCGCCTCGTCGGCCACTCGATGGGCGGCTACATCTCGCTACGCCTCGCCGCGACGCAGCCGGAGCGCGTCGCGCAGCTGGCGCTGATCGACTCGGTGGGGATGCCGCTCCACGCCACGCTCCCGCACCTCATCGGGCGCACCCTGCTGGGCGCGCGCTACAGCTCCCTCACCTTTGTCCCGACCATCCTGTGGGACGGGCTGCGCGCGGGCATCCCCACGCTGCTGCGGCTCGCCAGCGAGATCATGGATGTGGACGCGCGCCCGCTGCTGCAAGCGCTTCAGATGCCCACACTCATCCTGTGGGGCACGCGGGACGTGCTGCTCCCCCCCCATCTGGGCAGCGAGATGGCCGAGCTGGTGCCGGACGCTACCCTCCACCTGATCCCGCGCGCGGGACACAACGCCATGGCGGACCGCCCCGCGCTGGTGAATCGCCACCTGCTCGACTTTTTTAGCAGGGAGGGGGAGGCAGGAGGAAGAAACGAGCAAACAGAAAACTAGAAAACTGACAGAAACAAGTTTTGATGACACCTACGCATAAACACGTTCCATGTTTTCTATTTTCTTTACCCTTCTTTCATTCTGCTTGCGGTGGGGGAAAATGGTACTATGATGAAACTTTAAAGCAGGCAGAAACGTTTATATAAGTAGATAAAGGTAGTACAGAAGGTCTGTGGCAGAAACTTTGCTTTACAGTAAAGTAACTTTAGAGAAGCAGAAAGGTTATCCAGTCGCATCGCGAGAACCGGTCCCGTCGCTATGGCGCGCAGGTCGCTCTCGCCACCGGCTTCACGGAGGTGAGCAGTGGAAAGTCAAACAAAACGGATAGTGGCGTTGATATCCGGTACTGGCACGTTGATGCAATCCTTGATCGATGCCATGCGGTGGCAAACGTTGGACGCCCAGGTGGTCGCTGTGTTTTCCCACGAGCCGTGGAGCTACGGCCTGATGCGCGCCGAGCGCGAGGGAATCCCGGCGCTGCTGCACGATTTAGCGGATTACCGTTTTGAAGGCAAAACGGAGCAGCAGTACGCCAGTGATCTGGCTGACCGCATCGACGCCTACTCGCCCGACCTTGTAGTCCTGCTCAACTGGAACCTCCCGCTTAGCCCCATCTTTTTCGAGCGCTTCACCAATCGCGTGGTCAACCTGTACTCCGGCGTGCCGGGGCAGATGCCCCTCTTCGATCCCTACGGGCAAAACCCGGTCTCGCGCGCCTTCGAGGCGTACAACGCGGGGCTGATCCGCGAGGCACAGGTGTCGGTCCAGATGCTTTCCGGTATCGAGTCGTACGCGCGGGTCATCGCGCAGCAGCCGGTGCCCATCTATGAATTTGATCGTTTGGTGGATCTGGAAGATCGCATGACGCGCGTGCAGCAGGAGCTTCTCGTCAACACCCTGCGCCTGCTGCTACGCGAAAATAGATAAGGCCGCCCCAACGGGAGCGGCCCTGGCTGGCAGAGGCACCGCGCGGCGGTGCCTTTTGATTTTCTGGTGAAACGAGCCTCACTCCCCTGGCCGCGCCCGCCGCGTGTAGATGAAGAGCGCAAAGAGCGGGAGGACGATGGCCGCCACCACCATCGTGATGATCGGCTCGCGCGGGAGCACGGTGAAGTCGTAGGCCCCATCGAGCGTGTGCCCGTCCTCGCTCGTCACTTTCCAATTGACGGTGTAGGTGGCAGGGCGAAGCGCCTGGAGCGGAACAAAGGTTTCGCGCGGGTTGGCGGCGCTGATCTGCGCCTGCGTGGCCTGCACCGTCGCAAACTGGCGGTCGGTCACGATAATCGAGGTGCTCCTCAACTGCTGCGTGAAGCGCAGCCGAACCTCGGCGGGGCGCTGCCAGCGGAAGAGCGCGCCGGGCGCGGGCGCGGCCTCGCGCAGCTCGGCGTGCGCCCACGCAAGCGGCACCGCCCCACCGAAGAGCACGAGCAGCCCCACGAGCAGCCCCAACAGGCCGGTTTTACGCGTGTGCGCCCCCATCGTCAGCCCCCCTGCCCGCTCTGGACAGCGCGCACCGCTTCCAGCAGCTCCGTGGGCCCCACCGGCCCGTCCAGCCGCGCCCCCACCGTTCCGTCCGCGTTGAGCACGAAGATCCACGGCTCGCTCGGCAGCTTCCACTCGGCGACCGCCGGGTCCATCTCCTCGTTCGCGAAGTCGCGGTAAATTTCCACGTGGACCACATTCACCTCGTCGCCCAGCGTCTCGCTCGCGGTCGCCACGCTTTGCAGCACCGGCTCGCAGAGCGCGCTCGTGCAAAAGCCAGGGGTGACGAACGCGATGATCGCGGTCTTGCCCGCCTCAGCCGCCTGCGCAACGGTCATCTGGTAGAACTTTTCGACATAGGGCGGGCCGGAGCTGAGCGCCTCAAGGGGCGCATCGTCCAGGGTGCGCGTCTGGCTCGGCGGGACGTGCGCGCCCAGGGCGGGGGCGGCAGGTGCCGCGTGCGCTTCCAGCAGCGCGCGGTTCTCGACCCGTTTTCCATCAGCGGTGGTGAAGAGGGTTTGCACCCCGTAGTAGCCCGCACCAGGGAAGTCGGGGTAGCTCACCCAATATTGCATGTCCGCCATCTCGTACGCCTGCGCCTCGCCGGTCCACACCTGCTCCGAGGTGTTACCCTTCTCGTCGAGGTGGTAGAGGGTCACGTCCATCTCCTGAACCCCGTCCAGCCGCTCGGGGCCATCCCACAGGGTGAGCACCAGCCGCGAGCGCCCCGCCGCCAGGTCGGCACTGGCGACGAGCAGTTGGTAGGGGCTGGCATCGGCGGAGATGGTACCATCCCCGCACGCGGTCAGCAGCAATACGATCAGCAGCAACATGGTGCGCTTCATTTGTGGAGCGCCTCCTTCGATCTGAGAGGGTCGTCATCCCCCGCCAATACCCTGGCACCGTCCGGCAAGCGCCCGCCGAAGCGGCGAATCAGCCAAAGGGCCAGCAGCAAAAAGGGGATCCCGACAAAAAGGAAGATGTAGCGGGTCAGCGGCTCGCTCACGTTAACCTGATACGCCGTTGTGCCCCCGCCGCGCGGGTGCTCCGTCTCGACTTGGACGGTGTAGCCGCCTGAGGCGGGAACGGAAAGCGCCGCCGTGTAGTCAAAGGGCTGCGCGGCGAGGTCGTGGCGCGCCTCCATGCGCTGCGGCGCGCCGCCATCGAGCGGGGTCACGGTCACCCAGACGCGGGCATCGTCCACCGCCTTGGCCTTGTCACGCAGCTGCACCGTCACCCAGAGCCTGTCCGTGGTGACCGGCGGGTTGGGCGCGGCAAAGCTCGTCACGGTGAAAGGGCCTACCGCCGCGCCGTCGATGTAGATGCGCGTCCCGCCGGACAGCGGTCCTTCCGCGAAGAGGGGGGTGGGAAGCAACAAGAAAAAGAGAAGCAGGCATAGCACTCGTTTCATCCCAGGATGATACCCACTCCCCCTGTGAAACTCAAACGCCAGGCGGCTATGGCCTACAACGCCGTGCTCAGGGCCCGCACGCTAGCGCGTCCAAAACCCCTCGGGGTCGTACTCGCGGATGATGCGCAGCGCCTCAGCGCTGGGCGCGGGGGTGGGCTGAACGTCGGCTGCCACCTTGAGCGGCCAGCCGGTGTTCGCCCGCACCTCCTCGACGCTGGAAAAAGGGTGATAGGTGGCGAGGTACGCCTCCCCCTCCTCGTCAAAGCGGAACACGGCGAGGGTGGTGATGAGCGCGCTCGGCCCGCCGCGCGGCAGCCCGACCCCCTCGCGCCAGCCCTTGCCGCTCCCGTAGCCGGGGGAGGTAATGTAGTCTACCTCCGGCACGAAGCGGCGCTTCTCGTGCGCCATCATCATGACGAGCCGCCCCGCCAGCGAGGCGATGTCGGCGGCCCCGCCGCTGCCCGGCAGGCGAACGTGCGGCTCGTGGTAGGGGCCGATATAGCTGGTGTTGAGGTTGCCGTGCTGGTCCACCTGCGCGCCGCCGATAAAGCCCAGATCCACCTCGCCCGCCGCCAGCGAGCCCATCAGGTGCGACATCTGCGTCGCCCAAGTGGCCTGGTAGAGGTTCGGTGGGTCGGCCATCGTGTAGAGCAGCTCGCGCGACGGGGTGTCGCGCACGATGCCGCACTCGAAAAAGCCGATGGCGTGGGGCGCGTGCGTCTGCTTCGCGACGGCAAAGGCGATCAGGGGCAGGCGCATCCCCACAAAGACCACCTCGCCATCGCGAATCTCGCGTGCGGCGGCGGCCACCATGAGTTCCTGCGGCGTGTACTCCATCGGTATGCTCCTATCGCGCGCTGAACCTATTGATAAGAATCGGCTGGGGAACGGTAGCCAAAGTTGACGGGCAAGGAGGGAGCCTGCTCCGTGATTTGCAGCGCGTTCCAGCGTGTTGCGCCCAGTTTCGCGAGGTAGCTCGCCCGATCAGGGTTGCCCGTGATCCACTCCTCCGCCCACGCCTGGAAGCCCTCGACGGAGCGGCTGGCACGGTGATACTCGTGAAAGAACTCGTGATCGCGACCGTAGTGGCCGGGCACCGGCGAGGGGTGCGCGCCGCCCGCTGCCTCCACCACGGCGACGACCTTGTGCGCGTGGGTGAGCATCCGGTTCGGGTCGCTCAGCAGTGCGTCGCGCGGCAAAATCGTCTCGGCCACCACGATCACCTGCTTTGCCGCGAGCGCCGCCTCCACGCTGACGCCCAGGTTGCCCCACATCTGGGCGTGCCCCTCGGCGTCCGCGCGCTGCACGTGCAGGATCGCCACGTCCGGACGCAGCGCCCGCACCAGGATGATTGGCTCGCCCAGCTCGTTGAGCGGGTTGACCCGCTCGATCAGGTCGGGGTTCGTGTTGGGCAGGTCGGTGCCGAGCAGCGAGTAGGTGGGAATGAAGGGCGCGCCGAGGGCGGCGGCGTGCAGCGCCAGCGAGAGGCTGAAGTTGCTGTGATCGCGCACCTCGATGGGCTGCGGGGTCGCCTCCTCGACCGCGCGGCGGAAGCAGTGCGCCAGCCCCGCGCTCACGTTGCCCACCCACGCGGCCATCACCCGCTCCACGCAACCCGCGCCGATCAGCTGATCGAAAAGGATATCCGAGATGGGGCCGATCAGCGTCAGGTTGCGCCGCCCCTGCCGGATGATCTCATGGCCCGCCGCGAAGGGGATCAACGCTTCCAGGCAGGTGCCCATGACCAGCGACGCGCCATCCGGCACGAATCGGTCGATGGCCTCGGCCATCGTCACAAGTTTATTCATCCATTCCTCTTCCCTAGCCCTCGCCCGCGCGGGTGGTTTGGCAACCCGCGCGGCACCGATTACACTGATGGGGCCGCGCGGTGGCTGTGCCCCGCGCGACCGACCCACGATTCTAACGGTGCGCCCCGCGTTGTCAATCCTTGTGAGAGAGCAGAGAGCAAAGTACGGCGCGAGAATGACCATGAACGCGGTTGAGATCGAGAGGCTGAGCAAACAGTTCGAGCTGTATAAGCGCGACGGGCTGCGGCGCGTGCGCTCGGAAGTGCTCGCGGTGGACGAGATCAGCCTGATCGTGCCCACCGGCCAATCGGTGGCCTTTATCGGCCCAAACGGGGCGGGTAAATCCACCACCATCAAGATGCTCACCGGCATCCTCACGCCAACCTCTGGCACAGCGCGCGTGCTCGGCTTCGTGCCCTGGCAGGAGCGTGCCAAGCTAACCTACCACATCGGCGCGGTTTTCGGGCAGCGCTCGCAGCTGTGGTACCACCTGCCGCCGCGCGACACCTTCGAGCTTCTGGCGCGCGTCTACAACCTGGAGATGGCGACGTTTCGCGCCCGCCGCGACATGCTCATCGAGCGCTTCACTCTCGGCCCCTTCCTGGATACGCCGGTGCGCCGCCTCTCGCTGGGGCAACGCATGCGCGCGGAGGTCGCGGCGAGCCTGCTCCATGCGCCCAAAATCCTCTTCCTGGACGAGCCGACCATCGGGCTGGACGTGATCGCGCGGCAGCAATTGCGCGACCTGGTGCGCGAGTGGAACGAGGAGGAGGGGGTGACGGTCTTCCTGACGAGCCACGACGCAGGCGACATCGTGCAGGTGGCGAAGCGGGCCATCGTCATCAACCACGGGCGCATCGTCTTTGACGACAAGGTGTCCACGATGCGCCGCCGCTATCTGAATGCCAAGATTTTGAGCGTGCGCTTCCACAACGCGCCCCAAGCGATCACGCTGCCGGGGGTGACAACCCTGAAAACGAGCGATTACGGTCTCAAATTGCATGTAAACACCGACCTCGTTTCCGTCGAGCAGGTGCTGACCGCCGTCCTCGCAGCGGGCTCCATCGCCGACATCGCCATCGAGGACCCGCCCGTCGAGGAGGTCATCGCGCACATCTACGACAGTCCGACGACCGACGACCGATGACGGACGGCAACCAGAACGCAGAGGTGCAGAGGGCAGAACGAACGGCTTGACGCAAAGGCGCAAAGGCGCAGAGGGCAGAACGAACGGCTTGACGCAAAGGCGCAAAGGCGCAGAGGGCAGAACGAACGACAACGCAGAACGCAGAACGCAGAACGCAGAACGCAGAACGAACGACAACGCAGAACAAGATGCAGAGCACCGCATAGCAAAGAGCATCGCGTAATCTGCAACCCGCAACCCGCAACCCGCAACCCGCAACCCACAACCTTCCGTTTGGGTTTGGACTCCCCCATGATCGGACTACGAAAATACACCTGGGTCGGGTTGACCTCCGCGCGCTCGAACCTGGCCTACCTGGGCGAGGTGGGGATGCGCGTCATCTTCCTGGGGGTGATCCTTTACATCTTCCTGCAACTGTGGGAGTTGACCTATGCGGAGACAGGGGCGACGCGGCTGGGCGGGCTGACGCTGGCGCAGATGCTTTGGTACCTCGCCATCACCGAGTCCATTACCCTCTCCAACCTGCGCGTCGCGCCAGAGGTGGACGAGGATGTGCGGACCGGCGCGCTCGCCATCCAGCTGATTCGCCCCCTTTCCTACCCGCTCTATCGCCTGTGGACGACGCTCGGCGAGCGGGCGGTGCGCTTCGCGCTGAATCTCTTCGCGGGCACCCTGATCGCGCTGCTTTTCGTCGGGCCGATCCCGCTCTCGCCCACGGGCCTTCTATTTTTCGCGCTGGCGCTGCCCTGCGCCTTCGTGCTGGACTTTCTGGGGCAATTTTTGATCGGCCTTGGGGCCTTCTGGCTGGAAGACACGAGCGGCCTCTACCTGATCTACTCGCGCCTGGCGATGATCCTGGGGGGCATGCTCATCCCGCTGGAGCTGTTCCCGGAAAGCTGGCAACCGATTCTCGGCTGGCTTCCCTTCGCGAGCACCGTCTACGGTCCCGCGCGCCTCTTCGTGCAGCCCTCGCTCTCCTTCCTGCTCGACCTGCTGTTGCGCCAGGGGGTCTTCATCCTGCTCTTCACGCTACTGGTCGCGCGGGTCTATCGCGTGGCGGTGCGGCGCATCAACGCGAACGGCGGTTAGAACGTTGAAACGTTGAAACGTTGAAACGTTGGAATGTTGGAACGATACCGATGCTCAGCAAACTCAAGAATTATCTCTCTCTCGCCGTCGCCTACACGAGGATGAACTGGAACGCACATCTGGAGTATCGCGGTGCCTTCATCTCGCAGATCGTGGCGATGTTTATCAACAACGGGGTGTGGGTGGCCTTCTGGGTGATCTTTTTCACGCGCTTCCCCGTGCTGGGCGGCTGGGGGGTCAAGGATGTGATCACGATCTGGGCGCTCGCGGCGGCGGGGTACGGGCTGGCCTACGCGCTATTTGGCAACGCCCTGCCGCTCGCCTCGCTGATCGCGCAGGGGCAACTGGATGGGTGGATGCTCTACCCGCGCGCCCTGCTGCCCCACCTGCTGCTCGGCAGGATGAGCGCGAGCGCTTGGGGCGATGCGCTTTTTGGCTATGTCGTGTATCTCTTGCTGGTGCGCCCCGACCTTCCCCACTTTCTGCTTTTTGTGGCGCTCACCCTCTCCGTGACCATCCTCATGGTTGGCTTTGCCATCCTCACTGGCAGCCTGAGCTTCTACCTGGGCAACGCCACGGCCCTGTCGGAGCAGTGGCGCGGCGCGATGCTCTCCTTTAGCACCTATCCCGCAATCCTCTTCGATGGCGTTGTCAAGATGCTGCTCTTCACGCTCGTTCCGGCTGGCTTCGTCACCTACCTGCCGGTCCAGGCACTGCGCGAGTTGTCCCTGCGCCACGCGGGCCTCTCCCTGCTCGGCTCCCTGGCGATCCTCCTCGTCGGGGTTCTCGTCTTTTATCGCGGCCTGAAGCGCTACGAATCGGGTAACCTGATGGTCATGCGCGGCTAACCACGCCGTTATCCTTCCTTTCTGAAATCCTTGCTCTATCATCCTTGCTCTATCCCTGCCCCACCCCACTTGCCTCCTCAGCAAGAAACGCTACGATTGGATCATGACAACCCAGCACAACCTTCGACCCTACCTTGACTTTGCGCTCGATGCTGCCTGGCAGGCGGGCCGCCTGACCCTGCAATACTTTCAGGCCGCGTTCGATGTGGAGTGGAAGCAGGACGAGTCGCCGGTCACCGTGGCGGATCGCGGGGCCGAGCAACTGCTTCGTCGCCTGATCGAGGCAAAGTACCCTGACCATGCCATCGTAGGCGAGGAGTTTGGCGACGACCACGCGCGCGACGCCACCTTCCGCTGGATCCTCGACCCCATCGACGGCACGCGCTCCTTTATTCGCGGCGTGCCGCTCTACGCGGTGCTCGTTGGGCTGGAGGTGGAGGGGGAGATGGTGGTCGGCGTGGCGAACTTCCCCGGGCTGAACGAGGTGGTCGCCGCCGCGCGGGGCGAGGGCACGCGCTGGAACGGGCGGCCCTGCCGCGTCTCGCAGACCAGTGCCCTGTCAGAGTCGCTGGTCTGCTACACCGACGGGGCCAACTTTGCCCCGCAGGGCAAGGGCGAGCGCTGGGCACGCCTCGCGAGCCGCGCGCACACGCAACGCGGCTGGGGCGACGCCTACGGCCACGTCCTCGTCGCCACGGGCCGCGCCGAGGCGATGCTCGACCCGGTCATGAGCGTGTGGGATTGCGCGGCGCTGCTGCCCATCCTGCAAGAGGCGGGCGGCACCTTCACCGACTGGCAGGGCAACACGACCGCCTACGGCGGCGAGGCGATCTCCACCAACAGCCACGTGCTGGACGAGATCCTAGCCTACGTCTCTACAGAGGGATGAGTGCTCCCCAACGCACAAGACGCGCATGTCTCTATAGAAAAGCTAAGGGACTACTGTCTAAATCCTGATCATCCGCTAGGCAAGCATAAGGCACGCGTGTTTGTATCGGTGCTCGGGTTGGTACGGGAAGACGCGGAGCTGTTGCGCCAAGCCTTACTTGAAGCGGTCAGAGAACACAACGCTATTCCAACTGGTAAAGATGCCTTCGGACAGCGCTATGTGCTAGACTTTCCATTTATCGGGCCTGCCGGAAGCGCAACCCTCCGCAGTGCCTGGATTGTGCGAACAGGCGAGACTACCCCACGCCTGACGAGTTGTTACGTGCTGTAGGAGCGTAGCCATGCAAGAAACAATTCACCAACTTGACGTGGTGGCGCTGGTCGAGGCGCTGCCGGAGCAAAATTTACTGCGCGGGCAGGTCGGCACGGTGGTAGAACAACTCGCGCCCGATGTGTTCGAGGTGGAATTCAGTGACCATCATGGGAAGCCCTATGCCATGGTAGCAGTCCGATCCGATCAGTTACTTGTTCTCCAGTACGAGCCCCTAGCACCTGCATGATCAGGTAATCCTTGACGGTTACTAAATCTATAACCCATGGGCGTCCTTGGCGTCCTTGGCGTCTCGACTAGAGCGCCTCCTGTTGGCGGCGATTATAAAACCATGATTCAAGAACAATTAGCAGCAAAAATCCAGGCAGCGATCCAACAGGCGCAGCAGGTCGGTGCCCTGCCCCCTTTTGAGTGGGACGGGGAGGTGCCACTGGATCGCCCGCGCAACGCCGAGCATGGCGACTTTGCCACGCCGGTGGCGCTGAAGCTGGCGAAGCCCGCGAAACGCGCGCCGCGCGATGTGGCGCAGGCCATCGTGGCGCATCTGCAGCTCGGCGAGCTGATCACCTCGGCGGAGATCGCGGGGGCGGGCTTCATCAACCTGCGCATGAACCCGCACTGGCTCGCCGAGCAGGTGAATCTTATCCTGGAGCAGGGCAGCCCCTACGCGAACCTCGACATTGGCGCGGGGATCAAAACCCAGGTCGAGTTTGTGTCGGCCAATCCAACCGGCCCGCTCACGGTGGGCCACGCGCGCAACGCGGTGCTGGGCGACACCCTCTCCACCCTGCTGGCGGCGGCAGGCTACGATGTCACGCGCGAATATTATTTCAACAACGCCGGCCTTCAAATGCAGTCGCTCGGCGAGACGCTGCAAATCCGCTACCTGGAGCTTCTCGGCGAGGAGAGCGCCCAGCTGGTCGCGGGGCGGCACTACGAGGGCGAGTACATGCACTGGATCGCCGCGTCGCTCTACGCGCTGCACGGCGACACGTGGCGCGACAAGCCGGTCGAGGCGTTCAAGGAGCTGGCGGTGGAAGCGATCTTTGCAGATATTCGCCTCACGCTGCGCCGCCTCAACATCCAATTCGATGTGTACTTCAACGAGGATAGCCTGTACGGCAGCGGCGAGGTCGAGGCGGTCATCGAGGGGCTGAAGGAGCGCGAGTGGCTCTACTTCAACGATGGCGCATGGTGGTTCAAGGCCACCGAGTTTGGCAAGGAGAAGGATCGCGTCTTTGTCCGCTCGAACGGGGTGCCGACCTACCGCGTGCCGGACATCGCCTACCATCGCAACAAGCTTCAGCGCTTCGACAAGATCGTAGATATCTTCGGGTCAGATCACAAGGACGCCGCGCCGGATGTCATCGACGCGCTCAACGCGCTGGGGGAAAACACCGAGGGGATCGGGGTGCTGATCCACCAGTTTACCACCCTCATCCGCGATGGCGCGGAGGTGAAGATGAGCACCCGCCGCGCCACCTACGTCACGCTCGACGAGTTGATCGACGAGGTCGGGGCGGATGCGGTGCGCTACTTCATGCTCGCCTATTCGCCCACCTCGCAGATGACCTTCGACATCAACCAGGCGAAGTCGAAAAAAGAAAACGAGAACCCGGTCATCTACATCCAGTACGCGCACGCGCGCGCCTGTGGCATTCTCGACCGCGAGGCCCCCAAGCGCGGCATCGCGTACAACCCCGCCGCCGACCTCGCACCGCTCACCCACGAGGCGGAGCTGGCGCTGATCAACGAGATGCTGCGCCTGAAAGAAGTGATCGCCCGCGTCGCGCAGAGCAGCGAGCCGCACCACATCGCCTACTACGCGCGCGATCTGGCCTCCGCCTTCAATAATTTTTATGACAAGTGCCCCGTCCTCCGCAGCGACGTGCCCGCCGAGCAGCAGCAGGCCCGCCTGAAACTCACCGCCGCCGCCCGCATCGCCCTCGCGCGCACGCTTGGGCTGATGAGCATGAGCGCCCCCGATGAGGTGGTTTCGGAGAGCCTAGCGCAAGGGGGATAGAGGATATTAGGTATTAGGTATTAGGCAATCTACGATCTGCATCTGAATGCCTATCTATAAGATCTATCTGCAATCTGCAACCTGTAATCTGCAACCTACAACCCATAATCTCCAAATTCCAATCTCTAATACCTAATACCCAATACCCAATACCTAATATCCTACTACCCGCCGAGGACACATGCACCAATACGACCCTACCCTCGCCCGACTCCTGTCAGAGGTGGCACAGACCCCGACGGGGTGGCCGCTGATCGACTGGGTACAATTGCATTGGCCGGTGATCGAGTATGGCGAGCCACCGCCGGGTCTGGGCGCGTTTTGCTACCCGTGGCCGGTCGCGCGCGTCATCATCAAAAATGCGTGGAGCGAGGATTGGCAGCGCAAAACCCTGGCGCACGAGTTGGTGCACATGATCCGCTGGCGCGGGCACTTGGTGGGCTCGCTCGAACAGGAGTATGACGCGTACCGGACCGAGGCGCAGGTGCACTGCGAGTGGCACGGCTGGAATTGGATGGAGCCGGACGCCAAGGCCATCGAGAACTACCCACTCTTTTTTGGGCCAGCCGCCAGCCGCGACGAGTTTATGCGGCAGTTGCCCTCGCGCGCGCAGTTCTACGCGATTCTGCCCTGGAATCAGCCGCGCACGCCCCTGGGCATCGCGCGGGCTATGGCGCAGCAGGGCCTCTTTGGCCTCAAGGGAATGCTCGGCATCGGGACGCAGGTGGCTGCCCCGAAGCAAGCCAGCAAGAAGAGCCGCTAGCCAGCACCATGCCGCCATACAGTGGGTGAGATCAGAGCGGAGACCGACGACCGACCGATCCTATACACTCCTCGGCCACTTCCGCAGAACATAAGAAAGAGGCAGCCCATGCGAGGCTGCCTCTTTTTTGATTCTTGTAGCGTGGCCCGCAGCGTCCTACTCGCTGCTCTCCCCGCCGCTACCGCGCTGGGAAAAGCGCGCGCGCAGTTTTTCCAGCCGCTGCCCAATTCTATCTTTGCGGTTCGTCGCCCGCTCTTCCAGCTTGGCGTACTGGTCCGCATCCATGCCCTTGTCGCGCGCCTGGGCAAGTTTTTCGTCAATGCGCCCCAGGCGGTCGGACGCGTGCTGCTCCGCCTGCTCTGGGGTGAGGCTGCGGAGCCGCTCCTTGCGCCGCTGACGCCGCTCCATCTTGTCGCCCCGTCCGCCCTGTCCTCGCCGTTCTTGATTGCCACCCTCTTCGGTCATTGCGGTTCTCCTTTGCTGCGTGGTTACCCCTCACCAAAGAACAACTCCCACCATTGCTGCCAGTACGGTGGCTCCAACACCTCACCCTCGCGGAAAACCGGGTCAAAGTCGCGGACCTCTTCTTCCTGTCCGGGCGGGAGCACCAGCACGAGCGGCCGCTCGTCGGGCGCGTACAGCCCCATCTCATGGGCGAGCTGGCGCTGGTAGGTGTCCGACTCGACAAAGGCCATCTGCTCCATCAGGCGCTCGTACTCCGCCTGCTCCTGAGCGATCTTGGCTTCCCAAGAGGCCTTTTCCGCGCTCAAGAGGTAGTTATCCAGCATCGTCTTGGCGAAGTTGCCCAGCGAGATAATGAGGATGGTCACCAGCACCAGGGTGACGAACTGCATGATGGGAAGTTGCCAGCGTTGTTGTTCTTTTGCAGCCACGGCGTTCCTCGTTCATCTGGTAGCGCGATTTCTGATGACGATGATACCGGGCACGCGAAGAAGTGTCAACGCTTCTGGCACAAGGATTGCAATTTGTGGGCCACGATGTTGCGACTCAACTATGACACTGGTAGGGTATCAATTAGGGAGAGTGCGGGCGCTCTGTCGCTCGATCTGCCACCTGCATGAGCGCCCCACCCTCGCTGCAACAGGTAAAGTTTTATGAGCAAAGACAAAGAGAGCAAGGACAAAGACCCTCAAGGGAACGTCCCGGACAAATGCTCCGTCGCGCTGTTGCTGATCGATGTGATCAATGGGATGGAATTCGAGGGGGCCGAGCAATTGCTCGCCCACGCGCTCCCCATGGCCGAGCAGATTGCGGCGCTCAAGCAGCGCGCCAGCGCCCTTGGCATTCCGGCAATCTATGTGAACGACAACTTTGGGCGCTGGCAGTCCAACTTCCCGAAGCTGGTGCGCCAATGCCTGGAGGATGGGGTGCCGGGCAAGCCCATTGTCGAGAGGCTTCGCCCCGCCGAGGACGACTACTTCGTGCTCAAGCCCAAGCACTCTGGTTTCTACCAAACCCCGCTGGCGATGCTGTTGGACTATCTGGGGGCGAAGACGCTGATTCTGACAGGGGTGGCGGGGAATATCTGCGTCTTTTTCACGGCGGACGATGCGTACATGCGCCACTTCAAGCTTGTGGTGCCGCGCGACTGCATCGCCTCCAATACGAACGAGGACAACCGCTACGCGCTTCGCCAGATGGAGCGCGTCATGGATGCGGACACGCGCCCCGCGTGCGAGGTGGACCTGCAGCGGTTGCTGCGCGAGGCGACGCAGGAGCCACAAACTGGTATTGCGTAGGGAGAACAGGATTTGCAGGAATGACGGATTACGGACGGGAAGCGTGGTAGGCGGTGGGTGGACGAGTGAGGCTCGAACTGATGTAGGATGGTGGGATCGCAATGTCCTGTCGTCGGTCATCGGTCGTCGGTCGTCGGTCGTCCGTCGTCCTACCGCTGGCTTCCCTGCACCGATCCCTGTAGGGAGCCACCCTCCGCATCGTAGATCGAGCAGATGATCTCGCGATCGCCCTCGGCCCAGCTATCACTGGTGGGGGTGATCTTCCAGTAGTAGAGGGCGGACTGGTCATAGGGGATGCCGACGTAGGAGTCGAAGCTCTGACGGCACTGCTCCTCCGCGTACTGGTCCAGCGCCTCCGCTGCGGGGAAGGGGGCATCGGCTTCCGCCGGATGTTGCACGAGGGCGTATACCTCGTTGTCGTGGGGCTGCTCGCAGGGCACGACCAGCAGTTCCCCCACCGCCCCGACCCCCTCCGTCGGATCGTTGAAACAGTACCCCTCCGCCAGATCGAACACGGAGACGGGCCGCCCCTCGGCGGGCACGGTCACCGCTGGCGGCTCAGCACTCCCCTCAAACAGATCCCCGATTGAGGGACCAAACGCGATGAGGAGGGTGATCAACAGACAGGGCGCGCAGATGAAGATGACCACCGCCGCGCCAAGTGAGACCCACAGGCAGCTTTTAGCGCGGCTGGCTGGCTTTTTCGGGGAGGGGGTGGCGCGGCAGCAGGTGGAGCGGCAAAGCGCGCTCTAGGTTCCGCGATCGGTGTTTCTTCTACCGGCGCTTCGTCGTCCCTTACCGGCGAGAAGGCGGGCTCGTCCAGCGCCACCGTCCCCTTTTCAACGGGCGACTCCTCCAAAAAGGCGGGTGGGGCCTCCGGCGCGGGCGATGAGGGTGGCGAAAAGGTGGTCTCGCGCAGGGCGGCGCGCAAGGCTGAGGCCCCACGCGGGCGCTGCGCCGGGTTCACGGCCAGCGCAGCGGCGAGCATCATCGGCCAGCGCGGGCGGGACCTGGGGGTTGATCTCAGGGATGGGGCGCAGCGGGTCGGGCTGACGGGCGCGCCAGGCAGCGGTGCGCGCCCGCCCGTCGGGCGGCTCGACGCCAGTCAGTAGAAAATACAGGGTGGCAGCGACGCTGTACAGGTCGCTGCTCGGCGCGGGCGTGCGGGTGAAGAGGTACTCGGGCGCGCGGTAGGGGGAGGAAGCGCCTGCTTGCGCGGCGTCCCCCAGCGGCACATCCAGGTCACCGAGCATGATCCCGTCCGGCGCGAGCCGCACGTTGCCCGGCTTGATGTCCCCATGGACGAGCGCGGGCTGGCGCGAGTGCAGGTAGCCCAGCGCTTCGAGCATTTGGTCCCCCCACGCGGCGACTTGGCGCTGGTCGGGCAGCGGCTCGCCCGCGCGGCCCGCCATCCACTCGGCCAGGGTCTCACCGGGCAACCAATTCATCACGGCAACGAAGGTGTCGCCCTCGACAAAGGTGTCGTGCACCTCCGGCAGCGCGGGGTGAAACAGACGCTGGCGCGCCTGCATGGCCGCCACCAAGGTCTCCTGCTGGCTCTCGCTCACCCCCTGCCACCCCTTGAGCGCCACGCGCCGCTCAAGCTGCTCGTCCTGCGCCTCGTACACCACGCTCCGCGCCCCCTCGTTGAGCGCGCGCACGATACGGTAGCGGTCCTGCAAAAGGGTATCCGGTTCGAACATGGGAATCTCCGCGTGGGGCAGGGTAGGAATCGCACGGCGGGCAGGGTGCGGCGGCGCGGTATCCGACGCCGCGAGCGCTGCGGGCGGGCAAGCCGCGCCTCAGTCGCTCTGGCGCGTAGTATCGCACAGACGCGGGAAGCAGGCAACCAGCACGCACAAAAAAGGCGCAGGGATCGGATCCCTGCGCCTTACAGAAACGTCAGATAGAGATGAGAGATAGAGATAGAGATGGAGATAGAGAGGCGAAGGGAGAAAATCCCCACCGTTTCTCCTGTCTCAATCTGATTTCTCTATTAGTAGCTCTCGGAGGTTGGTCAGCGAATGGCGATGTCTGACAGGGCGATGCCCGGCAGCGGCGGTGCCACCTCTGCCACAATCTCCGCCTCGGTCAGCGAGGGGCGCTCCAGGCGCGGGAAGCGCCTGATGAGGCGCGCCTCCAGGTCGTAGGGGAGCGCCGCCGTGACGCGCACGCGCAGCCGGTCGCCCGCCTCGTGCTCGCCAGGGACGAGCACGTAGCCGTCCACCTCCGGGGCCTCGCGGTAGGAGCGGCACAGCGCGATCCCCTGCTCCGCGTCGTAGCCATCCACCAGCACTTCCAGCAGCTGCCCCACCACCGTCTCCTGACGGGCCAGGGCGATGCTCTGCTGGTGGGCCATGGCGCGCGCCCAACGCGCCTGCTTCACCTCGTCGGGCACCTGATGCGCCATCGCGCCCGCCGGGGTGCCGGGCTCCGGCGAAAATTGGAAGACCCCCACCTTGTCGAACTGGATTTCCGTCATAAAGTCGAGCAGCCCCTGGAACTCCGCCTCCGTCTCGCCAGGGAAGCCGACGATGAAGGTCGTGCGCAGCGACACCTCGGGGAGGGCGGCGCGCAGGCTTTGGAAGAACGCTGCCTGCTTGTCCATGTTGTGCGGGCGCATCATCCGCTTGAGCACGCGGCGGTCGCCGTGCTGGAGCGGCATGTCCAGGTAGGGGACGATCAGCCCCTTGTAGCGTTGCCATCACCTCGACGAGCCGCTCGTTGGCGTGGCCGGGGTAGGCGTACATCAGGCGATACCACAGGCGGCCCGCCTCGTGCGTCGACCTCGGTGCAGAGCATCTCCAGCAGCGCCGGAAGCCCCTGCCCGATGGGCTCGCCCCAGTCGTGGCCGTAGGCGGTCAAATCCTGCGCCACCAGGATGATCTCCTCGACCCCCTGGTTGACCAACTCCTGCGCCTCGCGCAGCACCACGCTGGGCCGCTTGGAGCGCTGCTTGCCCTTGAAGGAGGGAATCGTGCAGAAGGTGCAGGGCGCGGAGCAGCCGTCCGCGATCTTCAGGTAGGCGGAGTGGCTGTCCGCGCGGCGCGCGACCGAATCGGCCACGTGGTTGCGCGCGTCGGCAGGCATCACGAAGGCGCGCCACTTGTCCTCCAGGCGGCGCGCCTGGATCGTCTCGACCAGTTCGTTGATGCGCGTCCACTGCTGGGTGCCGATCACCCCGTCCAGCCAGGGCACGTCGTCCACCAGGGCGCTGCCCACCCGCTCGGACAGGCAGCCCGCCGCCACCAGAATCTGGTCGTCGCGCTTGGTCACGCCGAGCTTGCTGAGGGCATCCACCGACTCGTTGCGCGCTGCCTGAAGAAAGCCGCAGGTGTTGACGATCAGCAGGTCCGACTCGTCCGCGTCGCGCGCGGGCGCGTGGCCCGCCCCGCGCAGCAGCGAGCTCATCCCCTCGCTGTCACTTATATTTTTGGCACACCCCAGGGTAATCAAATGATATTTCACGGTTTAGCTCGTCCTATCAGCAGGGTAAAGCGGTGGCGCTGCGTCATCATGTGGTGAATGGTGAATGGACGACATTAAGGAAATGCGGTCGTCGGTCGTCGCGCCCAGAGGGCACCCGTCGGTCCGTTGTCGGTCGTCCGTCGTCGGTCGTCCGTCGTGTCCCTAGCGATCTTCCGACTCGGCCAACAGGGGCGCACCGCCGTCGGGGTTGCGCTGCCAGCGGCGCGTGCTGAGGCCGCCGGTGCGGCCAAGCACCCCCAAGTCCTCGCCATTCAGCGCCAAACTGATGCCCGCCGCGTTGCCAGCGCGGAGGTAAATTTCTTCCTCCGCGATCCACTCGTAGGTTTCGCCCGGCTCCAGGGTGCGGAACACCACAGCCTCGGACTGCCCGTCGATGTACACCTCGGTCCAACTGCGCTCCAGCACCTGCGCGGTGAGGACGATGCCCTGCGCCACCCCAGCGGTCACCGTGGCGGTCGGGGTCGGCTCTTGCGGCTCCGCCGCCACGGCCTGCGGGTCGGGAGTCGGGGTGCGTGGCGGTAGGGTCGCCGTGGGCACCGGGGTGGCAGTGCGGTTCGGCTCGATGATGACCACCGTCTGGGTGACCACCTGGGTCTGGGTGATCGGGTCGGTGCTGTCAATCGCCGCGCCCCCCACCTCGACCACGAGCGGGATCGTCGCGCTGGCCTGCGCCGCCCGCTGTGGCAGCGAGATGCCCGCGCGCTCAAAAAACGCGTCGCGCTGCGTGGGCTCCCACCACAGGGTCAGGGCGAGCACGCCAAGCAGCAGCAGCACCCCGAGGGTGAACAAGATGCGCGCGACCGGCAGCGGGCTCCCTTGAAGCGGCTCGTTCAGCAGGCGCGGCGCCGCTCCAGTCGGGGTCAGCGGGAAGCGAACCGCCATCTGGCTCGGCGCGAGCTGCGCCAAAAGCGGGGCCGGGTCCAGCCCCAGAAAACTCGCATAGTTACGCAAAAAGCCGCGAACGTACACATCGCCCTGCAAGGTGTCCCACTGGTTATTTTCCAGCGCTTCCAGAAAGCGGGAGCGGATGTGCGTCCCCTGCTCCGCCGCCGCGATGGAAATTCCCTGTTGCTCGCGCGCCTCACGCAAGGTAGCGCCAATGTCGCTCATGCCCACACCCTTCGTTTCCTCTTAAAAAAACTCCCAGCACAAGCTGGGAGCAGGGTGGAAGTATAGGCATTGCGGGGCGTTGGGTCAAGTTCTGGGCGGGGAAAATCCGCCGTGGGGCGGCACGCGTGCCCTGTTTCCGCTCAAATTTGCGGCATCCCTTTTGCTTTTGACCCCCCTAAGTGATATACTGACGCGTTATTGTCCGCATGGCATGTCGGCACTGCCCGCCCCCTTCACGGCGCAGCAAGGCCCACAGCGCGTGACGAGCGGATTTATCCGAGCTCTAAGCGAAAGACTGTTAAGCATTTTTTATGGCAACAAAAGAACAAATCTCGGCCCCATCCGGGCCGTCGTTTGACACAGTGATGGGGGCCCTGCTGGCGCTCCTCCTGGTGGGGGGGCTGCTCGCCGCGCTCTATGTTCACCAGGCGATGCGCAGCTTCGTGCAGGAAAGCCAGCTCCCCATCTTCCCCTCGACGGCAAGTGCCGCCGGGGACCTACCCCCGCTCCCCGACAACGCGCCCGTGCCCGCCGCGCCATCATCCGGCGTGGCGGCTGGCCCAAGCGCGCCGGGTGATACCCCGCCCGCCAGCGAGGGCGACACGGGCAGTGAGAGCGAGCCAGACAGCAGCGGGCCGCTGACCGTCCCGCCGGAAGATTACGAGGAGCTGGACGCCCCGCCCGCCGCCACCGAGCGGCTCACGGTGCTGCTGATGGGCATTGACCGCCGCTCGGCGGAAAGCGCCGAGGACGGCCCGTGGCGCACCGACTCGATGATCCTGCTCAGCATTGATCCCAAGGCCCAAACGGTCTCGATGCTGTCGGTGCCGCGCGACCTGTACATCACGATCCCCGATTATGGCTATGGCGAGCATCGGGACCGCATCAACACCGCTTATTACTGGGGCGACTTTTACGAGTACCCGGGGGGCGGCGCGGCGCTTGCCAAGCAGGCGATCCGCCGCAACTTCGGCATCGAGGTGGACCGCTACCTTGTCATGGATTTCAATGGCTTCCGCGAGATGATCGACTACGTGGGCGGGCATCGAGATCGACGTGCCGGAGCTGCTCGTGGATTACGAGTACCCCACCGAAGATTATGGGATCATGACAGTTCGCTTTGAGGAAGGGAAGCAGAGGATGGATGGGGAGCGCGCGCTGATTTACAGCCGCACCCGCAAGAGCACGAGCGACTTTGCCCGCGCCGCGCGCCAGCAGGAGGTAGTGATGGCCCTGCGCGACAAGGTGCTTAGCCTCGACATCATCCCCTCGCTGACCCCCGCCAATGTGACGCGCCTGATCGCCACGGTCAACCGCTCGATCATGACCGACCTGACGCCGGACGAGGTGCTGGCGTTCGCGAAGGTGGGCAAGGACATCAATGAGCCCGACATCCATCGGTTGGTGATCGACAACACGATGGTCAACGCCTACATCACCTACCAGGGGGCCGAGGTGCTGCTGCCGCAGTGGGGCACGATCATGCCGCTGGTGAGCGACACCTTCGACATGGAGCTCCTGCCGGTCGCGCCGATGGCGTCCCTGCCGCCCCCGCTACCGTCGCCCACCGCGACGCGCGTCTGGCCCACGTGGACCCCGACCCCGCAACGGCCCGTGCGCACCGCGACGCCGGACACCTTCGTCACGTTCACGCCCACCAGTGGCGACCTGCTTACCCCCACCCCGAGCGAGCAGGCGACCCCCGAGGCGCAAGGCACCCCGCTGCCGACGCCGGAACTTCTGGCAACCCCGACCGTGCCGCAGGAAGAGGGCGCGGACCAGGGCACCGATACCGATGTAGGCACCAGCAGCGAGGGTAGCGGCGACGGGTGGCTAAGCCCCGTCCCGTGACTGACTTTAGCATGCAACAAAAAACGGCTCGCCACGCATGGCGAGCCGTTTTTTGTTGGCATCTGACGGAGGACCGACGGGTGCCGCTAGAGCAACTGCGCCATCACTTCCTCGAAGCGCTCGACCAGAACCGGGTCCCAAATGTGGCCCGCGCCCTTGCGCATGATGCTGATCGCCACGGTGTGGGATAGCGCCGCGCGGTAGGGGCGATCCGAGGTCAGCGCATCGTAGGCATCGGCGACGGCGATGATGCGCGCGTGTAGCGGTATCATCTCGCCCGCCAGCCCATCCGGGTAGCCCGACCCATCGTACGCCTCGTGCTCATGCTTGATGGCAGGGATGATCCCATCCAGATGCTTCAGGGGGCGCAAGATCTGCTCGGCCACGAGCGGGTGAGTTTTGATGTGGTCCATCTCGACGGTGTTCAGCTTGCCCGGCTTGTGGAGCACGCTCTCGCGGATGCCGATCTTGCCGATATCGTGGAGCAGCGCCGCCAGGCGGACCTCCTCCACCTCAATCATCGGCAGGCCAAGGTAGCGGGCCAACTCGACCGCCAACTCCGCCACGCGGTAGGAGTGGTGCGCCGTGTACTCGTCGCGCACCTCCAGCGTCACCGCCATCAGCGCGATGACATCGAGGATCAGGCGCTCTAGCTCGTCATTTTTTTGCTGTAGCTCGCGGGTACGCTCCTGGACCTTGCGCTCCAGCGATTCCTGGTACGCGCGCACCTCCAGCGCCAGCCGCCGCTTTTCCAGCGCGCGCCGCACACTGAAGCCAACTTCTTCCAGGTTGAAGGGCTTGACGATGTAATCGTACGCGCCCTCGCGCATTGCCACGACCGCCGTGTGGCGGTCATCGGCTGCGGTCGCCATGATGACCGCCAGGTCCGGATAGCGTTCGCGCACCATGGCGAGCAGCTCGATGCCGCTAACGTCGGGCATGCGAATGTCGGAGAGCATCAGGGCAATGTCCTGTTCCGCCAGATGCTCTACCGCCTCGGCGGCACTGTTCGCCTGCACACACTCGTAGCCCGAACTCATCAACCCCAGCGTGAGGAGCCGCCGCGCGTCCGCCTCATCATCGACAATGAGCACGCGCTCCGCGTGCTCGGCCTCTATCGCCACTCTGTTTCCTGACATCACAGTGAGTTGAGAACCTATTCTCAAGGTAACTTCATTCATAGCCCGCCTACCCGAGACTTGCACGGAAGAAGCATATCACTTCTTACGTGTTGGCAAAAAACGACGCGCCGAATCGTGCTTGCCTCTCCCGATGTTAGTATGTTAGAAATAACGAGTGATTGCAAAGATTTAACACGAGCCGTCGGAAAAGCTTCAGGCTCAGCTCGGTTAGGGGGGGTATGCGACTTTTGGTGCAGCGCGTGCGCGACGGGTCGGTAACGGTCGGCGGGGAGCTGGTGGGCGAGATCGGGGCGGGCCTGGTGCTGCTCGTCGGCATCACGCACGGGGACAGCGAGGCAGAAGCCAACAAGCTCGCCCACAAGGTGGCACACCTACGAATCTTTGAGGACCAGAGTGGCAAATTCAACCTCTCGCTGCTCGACACGGGTGGTGAGGCACTGGTGGTCTCGCAATTTACGCTGTATGCGGATGCCCGCAAGGGCCGCCGCCCCTCGTTCACCGCCGCGGCGCGCCCCGAGCAGGCCGCGCCCCTGGTGGAACACTTCGCCGAGCAGCTGCGCGCCCTCGGTGTGCCGCGCGTGGCGACGGGGCGCTTCGGCGCGACGATGCTGGTTCGACTCGCCAACGATGGCCCTGTGACCATCTGGTTGGACAGCGACGAGCTTTAAGACGGTTGCAGGTTGCAGATAAACGGTCTGCAACCTGCAACCTGCAACCTGCAATCTGCAATCCGTAACCTATCCGCTACACCACATATTGGCGCACAAAAAGAAGATAGCCCTGCTGGCCGCCGCGTTTGGTCCATTTGTCCACCGAGCGGTTGATGCGACGCAGGGAGCGCACGATCTCGGCGTGGGTCAGGGCCTGCTCGTCCGGCAGCGGCGGGAGCCCGCCCGCCTCCGTGGCGTTGCCAATGCGCCACTCGCACACGGGCTGCACCGCCGCGCTCACCTGTTCGGCGGGGCCATCCAACTCTATGGGCGGCGGTACGTTGCCGCGCGACAGGGCCAGGTAGTAGCGTTCCAGAGCATCAAGCGCCTTTTTCACGTCAAAGTCTACCATCTGCGGCAACTCCTTAAACACCGTGACGATGGCGAACTCGATGTTTTGCAAGACATCCATGTGCTCGGGTTCAGTCGGAGCAGCGGGAATAGCCATCAGTAGCCCTCCTCTAGGTCGCGCACGGCAAACAGAAAGCGCAGCGGGCGATCTACGCGGGCGCGCCAGGACACCTCGTTGTGCTCGCCGCCCTCCGCCGTGTGGTAGTGCAGCCGCTCCTCCGGGAAGCCGTTGCGCCTGAAGTGCTCGATCACGCTTTGCGCCAGCGAGGCCCCGCGCCCCTCGTAGCCCACCGTGCCATGATCCAGATAAAGGCGGGAGGGTTGGGGCAACGGGGCAAAGCGGCGCAACCAGGCGAGCGGCCCGCCCTCGCGCCACAGCACCCAAAGCGAGGGCGACAGGGCAGCGCTGCCAAAAAAGTGTTGGGGGTACCAGAGCAAGAGCGCCAGCGAGATCAGGCCCCCCATCGAGGAGCCCATCACGGCGTTGGACCGCCCGCCCGCCGTGCGGAAGTGCTGCGCGATGGCGGGCATCAACTCCTCCACCAGGAAGCGCCCGTAGCGCTGCCCCTTCTTGTGCAGGGGGTTGTACTCCTGCACGCGCTCCGTTGAGTTGTAAATCGCCACCATGATGAAGGGGGCGATCTCGCCCCGCTCGATCAGTCCGGTGGCTATCCCGTCCACGTTCCAATCCTCGCCCGCAAAGGAGGTGGCGGGGTCGAACTTGTTTTGCCCATCTTGCAGGTAGAGCACGGGGTAGCGGCGCGCGGGCTGATCATGGTAGCCGGGCGGGAGCCAGATCAAAATGTCCCGATCGTGGCGCAGGTGCTCCGATGGCACAGCGGGCCACCGGAGCACCTCCCCCACGATGAAGTGAGAGCTATAGGGTTGTAGGATTGGGGTAAGGTTCATTGCCTTCGTGCTTGCTATCATCGGTCAACGGACGACATACCTCTGCTAGCAACACAGATACCACCACTTGACGTTGCCTGCTCCCTGCCAGCGAGCCGTGGGTGAAGATTTTTTCATGTACCATAGTGCCGAGAAAGCTTTGCCATTGCAACGTCCAATACGTCCGAAAAAAGTGGTACCTTCCTCCTACCCGCTCCCCACGCCCGCGCGGCTAGCGCCCGTAAATCGAGGAAAGGTGCGCGAGCCAGGCGGCGCGCTCGCGCGTGAACTGGTCGGCGGTGGCGCGCCACTGCCAGTTGCCGCCCAGGCGGCCCGGCAGGTTGATGCGCCCCTCCGCCCCCACCTCGAAGATGTCCTGGATCGGGGCGATGGCAGTATCGGCCACCGACGCGATGATGGCGCGCACCATCGCCCGCACCACCTGCGACTCCGAGGTGTCGAAGTAGTCGAACACCCGCTGGCGCATGGCCTCGTCCAGGCTCTCGTACCAGCCCAGCGTCGTATCGTTGTCATGGGTGCCGGTGTAGGCCACGGTGTTCTGCACGTAGCTGTGCGGCAGAAACTCGCTGTCGGCGTCGCCGGTGAAGGCGAATTGCAGGATGCGCATCCCGGGGTAGTCGAACTCCACGCGCATGGCTTCCACTGGCGGCGTGATCACGCCCAGGTTCTCGGCGATGATCGGCAGCGGCCCCAGCGTGGCGTGCAGCACCTGGAAAAGCTTGGACCCCGCGCCGGGCCGCCACTCCCCATGGATGGCGGTCTGCGCCTCGCCCGGCACCGCCCACGACGCCTCGAAGCCCCGGAAGTGGTCCAGCCGCACCACGTCCACCAGGTTGAGCAGGCTGTGGAAGCGCTTCACCCACCAGTCGTAGCCGTTCGCTTCCATCACGTCCCAGCGGTAGAGGGGGTTGCCCCATAGCTGGCCGGTCTCCGAGAAGTAGTCGGGTGGCACCCCCGCCTGAAGCTGGAGCGAGCCATCCTCGTTGATGTAGAACAGCTCGCGGTTCGCCCAGGCGTCCGCGCTGTCGTGCGCTATAAAGATCGGGATGTCCCCCACAATCGCCACGTCGCGGCTGTAAGCGTAGGCGCGCAGGGTGATCCACTGCTGGTAAAATTGAAATTGGAGGAAGCGCTCGAATTGCATCTCCTCCGCCAGCTCGTCGCGGTAGCGCCCCAGCGTCGCCCCGTCGCGCGCGCGCACCTCCTCCGGCCATCCGGTCCACGAGCCGCCGCCAAAGTGCGCCTTCAGCGCTATAAAGAGCACGTACTCTTCCAGCCACGCGCGGTTCTCTTCCACCCAACGATCAAAGCCGGTGTGGTTGCTTTGCTGCTGGAAGTTGCCGAAGGCGCGGCGCAGCAGCGCCATCTTCCACTCGGTCACCGCGCCATAGTCCACGCGCTCCGTCGGGAAATCGGGCACATCCGCAAAGCTGGCCTCGTCGAGCAGCCCCTCGTCCACCAAGCGCTCGGGGCTAATCAGATAGGGGTTGCCCGCAAAGGCGGAAAAGCTCTGGTAGGGGGAATCCCCGTAGCCGGTTGGCCCCAGCGGCAACACCTGCCAGAGCCGCTGCTTGGCCTCATGCAGCCAATCCACAAAACGGTATGCCCCCGGCCCCAGATCGCCTATACCAAAGCGCGAGGGAAGCGAGGTCGGGTGCAACAGAATGCCTGATCGACGTGGAAATTTCATGTGGGTTCTCTTCTGGTTTTAATAGGAACAGGAACAAAAGAGCGCTCGACGCGCCCGCTATCCTACAGGCTCAACCAGCGATAGGCAAAGGGAGGCAGTTCAAAGCGATACGGCTCGGAGCCAATGGTAGGGTAAAGCTGGTTGCTGAGCAGGTCGAGGGGCTGATGACTCTCGAAATCCGCCAGCGGCAGGGCAACGGTTTGGGGCAACTCGGATAGGTTGTGCAGCCCCAGCACGGTCTCGCTGGGGTGCTCGCGCACCACGGCGAGGATGTGCGGGTTTTCCACCTGCAAGGAAGCGATGGCTGCCGCGCCCTAGCGCCGGATGCGTCTTGCGCGTGGCGATCATGTGGCGCATCGTCCAGAGCAGCGAGGTGGGGTCGGCGCGCTGCGCCTCGACGTTGATCGCCGACGGCCCGTACTCGTCCCCGTCGATGATCGGGTTGTAAAACTTGTCCGGCTCCGCGTCGGAAAAGCCCGCTGAGGGGCTTGTTGTCCCACTGCATGGGGGTGCGCACCCCGTGGCGGTCCGGCAGCCAGATGTTGTCACCCATGCCAATCTCGTCACCATAGTAAATGATGGGCGAGCCGGGGAGGGTGAAGAGGATAGAGTTGGCGAGCTCGATCTTGCGGCGGTTGTTGTCCAGCAGCGGGGCGAGGCGGCGGCGGATGCCCAGGTTCAGGCGCATGTGCGGCTCCGGCGCGTACTGCTCCCACATCCACTGGCGATCTTCTTCCGAGACCATTTCCAGGGTTAGCTCGTCATGGTTGCGCAGGAAGGTCACCCACTGCGCCTCCTGCGGGATGTCGGGGGTGCGCTCCATGATCGAGATGATCGGCTCCGCCTGCTGCATCTTGAGCGCCTTGTAGACGCGCGGCATGACGGGAAAGTGGAAGCCCATCTGAAGCTCGGGATCGTCGTCCTCACCAAAGTAGGGGCGCACATCTTCCGGCCACATGTTCGCCTCGCCCAACAGGATGCGCCCCGGAAACTCGCTGTCGATCATCTGGCGCACTTCTTTGAGGTACACGTGCGTTTCCGGCAGGTTCTCGCCCGAGGTCCCCTCGCGCTCGATCAGGTAGGGGATCGCGTCGGCGCGAAAGCCGTCCAGCCCCAGGCGCAGCCAGAAGCGGATAATGTCCTTCATCGCCTCGCGCACCTGCGGGTTGTCGAAATTCAGGTCGGGCTGCTCCGCGTAGAAGCGATGCCAGAAGTACTGCCCGCGCTCCTCGTCCCACGCCCAGTTGGAGGGCTGGTGATCCAGGAAGATGATGCGCACCTCTTTGTACAGTTGGTCGCTGTCGCTCCACACGTACCAGTCGGTGTAGGGCTCCTCGCGGCGGCGGCTGGCCTGGAACCACTCGTGCTGGTCGGAGGTGTGGTTCAGGATCAGGTCGGTGATGACGCGCATGCCCAGCCGGTGCGCCTCGCTGACGAATGCCTTGAAATCGTCCGGAGTGCCCAGATCGGGGTGGATGCTGTAGTAGTCGGAGATGTCGTAGCCATCATCCACCAGGGGCGAGGGGTACATCGGCAGGAGCCAGATGCAATCCACGCCCAACCATTGCAGGTAGGGCAGCGTCTCCATCGCGCCGCGAAAATCCCCGATGCCGTCGCCGTTGGAATCTTTGAAGGCGCGCAGGTGTAACTCATAAAACACCGCGTCTTTGTACCAGGTGGGGTATTTCAGCATCTGCTGCTCGCTTGGCTCAATCATCATGTCGCTCATCGATTTGTCCTTTTTCTGTGCATAAATCACTGAGGGTGCCTGGGATTAGCGTGGAAGCGGGATATCCGGCGGCTGATCGTAGTCGATCAAAAGATCATAGCCGAGCAGGTCGTAGGCACTGGTGAAGGCGGCTTGGAGGTCGAGCGGCAGGGCGTTATCCCCGTCGCGCAGGGGGAGCGGCACCGTTGGCAGCGGCTCATCAAGTTGAGTCGGCCACACTTCGGTCAAGGGACGCTCGCCCGCACGGCTCAGAAAGATGAAGTAGGCGGCGGACGGTAGCGGTTGCTGCATGGGCACCCGTTGCCCCTGTCGAAGGAGATCAAGCTCCAAAAGGTGAGCCGTGCTCAGAAGAAGACGCTGCCGCTTGCTCACATACTCCTGATAACCCTCGCCCCGCTTGTTGGTTGGCGAAAGAATTTCGATAGCGGTAACAAGTTCCCGCCGCGCCGTGTCGCGAATTTCAATCGAGAGATGGGGGATTGCCTCCGGCATTACCGTTGCTAGGCGCAGGGGAGCCACCAACTGACTCGCTGCAAAGGCTTTGTCGCCTATCCGCCCCGTCGCAGTGATCCCCACGTCGGGGTACACCGAGGCGGTGGTGATCGAGACGTCCCCACCCCACTCCATCACAAAGCGCTCCACCGGCAGCGCTACATAGCGCGGGCGCAGCTGTGGCGCAAGCTGTCGCACGATCTCGGCCCCGAGGGTGAAATGGAACGTGGTCCATAGAGCCCCCTCCAAATAAGGGTCCATGCCCGCAAACGGCGATGGCATTGTTTGTTCCTCCTACCTGGGCAGTCGCAGCAGCAGACCCTCGTTGGCCCCCACATCGAGCGCGGCGAGCGACACCGACCCCGTGCGCTGCATCTCGGTGGCAACCGCGATGGTCGCCTCGTCCGCCACCTGGCTCAAATCCAGGATGTGCGCGCTGTCGGTCAGGTTCAGGACTACGAGGAAGGACGCTTCCCCCTCCGCGTCGCGGCGATAGGCGAAGATGTCCGACGCGGCCTCGCCCCCCACCTCAACGGTCTGGTAGTCGCCAACGCTGAGCGCGGGCTCCGCGCGGCGTAGCGCGGTCAGGGCGCGGTAGAAGGAGAGCATGGAGGTGGGCTCCTGCTCCTGCGCTGCGACGTTCAGGTGAGTGTAATTGTCGGCGACCGGCAGCCACGGCTCCACATCGGACTCAGTGAAGCCCGCGTGGGGCGCGTCGCTCCACTGCATGGGGGTGCGCTCCGGGTCGCGCCCGACGATATGGGCGATTTCCGGCTGGTTGACGGCGGGCGGGTCCTGTATCTTGTCGAACGGGATCTCCCCGTCCACCATGCCCAACTCCTCGCCGTAGTAAGTGGTCGGGGTGCCGCGCAGCGTGAGCAGCAGCATGTTGGCGACGCGCGCCTGCCCCGTGCCGATGCGCGTGGCGATGCGGTGCTGGTCATGGTTGCCCAGCACCCAGTTCGGCCAGCCGCCCTGGGGGAGCGCTGCCTCGTACTCCTCGGCCAGACGGCGCAGCGCGGGGGCGCTCCACTGGCTCAGGATCAGGTGGAAGTTAAAGGGCAGGTGGCACTCGTCCAGGTTGTCCCCGTAGTAGGTGACAAGCTCCTCGAAGGGCAGGTAGATCTCGCCGATCATCACGCGCTCGTCGTACTCGTCCATGACCGTCCGCATGTCGCGGATCAGGTAGTGGACCTCAGGCAGCCCTTGTGTGTAGATGTGCTGCAACTCCGTGAAAGTCACAACCCCATCCCAGTTCGGGTCAACCGGCTCGTCGCGAAACTCCGGGTCCTTCATCATCATCCAGATCACATCCACGCGAAAGCCGTCCACCCCCTTGTCCAGCCAGAAGCGCATCACGTCGAGCATGGCCTGGCGCACCTCGGGGTTGCGGTAGTTCAGCTCCGGCTGCTGCGTCACGAACTGGTGCATGTAGTACTGGCCGGTCAGCTCGTCCAGGGTCCAGCCGGAGCCACCGAAATGGCTGCGCCAGTTGTTGGGCGGGCCACCGTCCGGCGCGGGGTCGCGCCAGAGGTACCAGTCGCGCTTGGGGTTGTCGCGGCTGCTGCGGCTCTCCACAAACCACTCATGCTCGTTGGAGGTATGGTTGGGCACCAGATCCAGCAGGAGCTTCAGGCCCCGCGCGTGTGTTTCTTCCAGCAGACGGTCAAAGTCCTCCATCGTGCCGAACATGGGGTTGATGCCCGTGTAATCGGCGACATCGTAGCCAAAATCGTGCATGGGCGAAGGAAAGATGGGAGAAAGCCAGAGCGCATCGACCCCCAGGCTCTGCACGTAGTCTAACCGCTCGGTGATGCCCGGAAGATCGCCGATCCCGTCCGCGTTGCTGTCCTGGTACGAGCGCGGGTACACCTGGTAAACGATACCGCTTTGCCACCACTCATAGTTTGTAGTCATCGTTTGCTTTCCTCCGATCTTGTGTAGGGATGGTACCTGAGCCGCGCTTCCCGTCCCCGCTGGAGCGGGCGAGGTGCGGGCATGGGTGGGAGTCGGGTTTAGGGGAACACCGAGGGCAAGGGGAGATCAACAACCCCCTCGCCCCTACCGCTGGCACCCAGACCCACACGCGTGACCCTGCCCCGTGTCGCCCGACCTCCCTTGCCTGCCTCACTGGATTTGCTGCTGGGTTGCGTTCTTTTTGGCTGCTGCCCTCACCAGCAAGAACAATACCCTTTGGGATACGTTTCAGGTGCTTCGACCTTCTTGGTGGAGGCGTGTGGAGCGCAGGCGGCAGCGCCTCGGACTGGAAGTCCGGGCTGAGGGGCCTACGGCCAATGCGTCCGCCTTCGCGGACGGACGGCATGGCCCTTCCCAATACCGGAGCATCTCGACTCCCCGGCTCCCACTTAACAGGTAGAAGAACCACGTTTCATGAGTAGGCGGCAAGAGGCAGTTTCCCTCGCGCCTGAACCCTGGCCCGCACGACGCAAGCCACAAGAGAAGCATCTGGATAGGGCTCACGCAGTTGACCGAGGGCCGAGGACCGAGAAGCCGTGACTGTCGGTCCTCGGTCTGCCCGTCCTCGCACCCAAGGTAGGTTCCCGCTTAGCGGGTACGTCGGTCGTCGCACCCAGAGGGTACCCGTCGGTCGTCGGTCGTCGGTCGTCCGTCGTCGGTCGTCCGTCGTCGGTCGTCATGCCCTACTGGAATTACTGGGACGCGTGCTGCCGCTTCTCAAAAAACAAGCCGCCCCTTCCTGGAGCGGCCTGTTTTCTATAAGTGTCCGGTTTACCCCTTGACAGCCCCAGCGGTGAGACCCGCGATGATCTTGTTCTGGAATATGAGCACCAGGATCAAGAGAGGAATGGTTACGACCACACTGGCAGCCATAATCTCCCCGAAGGGTTCCTGCCGCGCCACCTGGCCGGTGAAAAGCGCGATGGCGACCGGCACGGTGCGTGCGGTGGGGTTGATCGAGGTGAAGGTCAGCGCGAAAAGATACTCGTTCCAGGCGGAGATGAAGGCGAGCAGGCCCGTCGTGACGAGGGCGGGCATCGTCAGGGGGAGCAGGATCATGTAGAAAGTCTGGAACGGGCTGGCCCCGTCCACCTGCGCCGACTGCATGATCTCATTCGGCAAGCCTCGGAAGAAGGAGGTTAGCACCCAGACCGTGAAGGGCAGGGTAAAGATCATGTACGAGAGGATCATCGCCGCGACGGTAGGTATCTTCAAGGTAGTGATGACCGCATAGAGACCTGCCAACACCGCTACCTGGGGAAACATCGTCATGGCAAGGATCAGGTAGAGCGATGCCTCCTTCCCACGGAAGCGGAGCTTGCCCAGCGAGAACGCCGCAAACGCCCCGACCACCAGCGCAAGCGCTGTCGTCAAGCCTGCCACCATCGTGCTGTTGAGGAGACCGCGCAGGAAGGTGGAGTTGTTGAAGACAGCTTTGTAATTCTGGAGGGTTGGCGCAAACGAGCCAGAGCCCGGATCAAGGGGCAGGTAGGTGGCTGGGGTCATCTGGATCTGCGCCTCGGTCTTGAACGAGGTATTCAGCATCCAGTAGAACGGAAAGAGCATGTACACCAGTACCAGAAACACGACGAAAAAGAAGAGAATCCGGCTAATGGTTCGACTTCTGTCTTTCTTCATTCTTCTTGCACCCCCAAAGTTCGCATGTACAGGATGGCGAAGACGAAGATGATCAGGAAAATCACCACGCTACTCGCCGCCGAGTATCCCATCTGTCGGTTCTTGATTAGCTCGAAGTACGTGAAGCTCGCCATCGAGTAGCGCTTCTCTTGCAGCACAATCTGGAAGACATCAAAGACGCGGAGCGCGTCCAGCGTGCGGAAGATCAGCGCCACCGCCAATGTCGGGCGCAGCAGCGGCAGGGTAAGGACGAGGAACTGGCGCAGCTTGCTGGCCCCATCCACATCCGCCGCCTCATAGATGTCCTGCGGGATCAACTGAAGACCCGCCAGGACCAGGAGCGCCATGAAGGGGGTGGTCTTCCATACATCGATCGCGATCATTGCCGGGAGTTGGTAGGACGCCTCAGTCAGCCAGGCGGTTTGCCCGTCGGTCAGCCCTAGCCCCTGCGTCAGGACGTTGAAGAAACCGCGCCGCGTGGGGTCAAACATGAATTCCCACATGCGCGAGGAGACCGCGGTGGGGATCGCCCAGGGGATGAGCATCACGACGCGCATCAGGCCGCGCCCTGGGAACTGGGAATTTACGACAAGGGCAACCCCGATGCCCATCACGGTTTCGAGGATGACCGATATTACAGCAAAGATGATTGTGGACCTAGCCCCATCTATAAAATCGGGGTCGGTCGCTCCAACCACGTACTGGTTGCCAAGGATGCCGAATTGCCCCACCTCTCGGTAGCGCGGTCCGTTGTCGGTGCGCAGCACATTGATCGGTCGCTCCAAAGCCGTCTCGCCCGTGTCCGGATCCGTCACGAGGGGCAGGCTGCGCACGGTCATGCTAAGCAGGTTGACGTAGTTGTCCAGCCCCACGAACTCTGTAGGTTGGCTGCTGGCAAAGGCGCGGTTGGTGAAGCTGTAGTAGACAACAGAGCCCAGCGGGTAGATGGCGATGATGAGCAGGATGATGAAAGTGGGCATCAGCAACAGGTAGCCGAGCCGCTCTTCTCCCCTGGCCAGGGCGGAAGGCCCAGAGCCCTTCTTCTTTGGTGCTTTAACCAAGTCAAGCTCGCCGTCAGCCTGTTTGTCCTGGGCGAGTTGCTGGCCCACCTTTGCGTGAGCAATATCTTCTTGGCCCATGAAGTTCCCCTTCTTCAGTTAGATTAGCACGGTCATGGCAACGGCGGACTCGAACATATGAAAGAACACCGGGCGGGGAATTGTCCCCGCCCGGTGTTGAAGCGTTACGGTGCGCCCGTCGTAAAGTCGGAGTGCAAGTCTTGTAGGTCGGCTTCCATGTTCTCTACTGCCGTTTGGCCGTCGCTATCGCCCGTCAGCACTGCATGGGCGTTCGTGAAGAAGATGCGCGAGGTCTCGGCGTACTGCGGGGCGGTTACCGTCGAGGGACGGGCCACCGCGCTGGTGAAGACATCGTACAGCGAGCCAAAGAAGGGGGCCGCTTCCAGGATATCCTCGTCCTGGTACAACGACTGGATGGTCGGGTTCAAGCTACCCTCGATGGCGCGCAACTTCTGGATCTCGGGACCCGCGAAGTACAGGGCTACCTGAGCGGCCTCGTCGGGGTGCTCGCTATACTCCGACACGCTTAGCTGCCAGCCACCGAGCGTTGCCGCCGGGCTGCCACCCTCACCCGCCGGCAGCGGGCTCACGTCGAACAGGTCTACCACCTGGCTGTCGTCGCCCTGACCCAGCGAGTAGGCATAGGGCCAGTTGCGCATGAAGGCGGCGTTGCCCGACTGCCAGATCGCGCGAGCGTCTTCCTCGGCCATGCCGGTCACGCCGTCCGGCGAGATCGAGCCGACCCAGCTAGCGGCGCGGTCCAGCGCCGCAGCGGCATTCTCGTTGTTGATAGTGATGACACCGTCCGGGCTAACAACCGTGCCACCGCCATAGGAGGCAACCCACTCCAGCGCGTCACAGGTCAAGCCCTCGTAGGCGTTGCCCTGCCAGACGAAGCCCCAGAAGTCCTGGTTCCCCTCGCCGCGCTCCCCGTCCTGGATCGTCTGGGCCATCTCGGTCAACTCGTCCCACGTGGCGGGCGGGCCGGCATACCCGTACTTCTCCAGCAGGTCGGTGCGGAAGTAAAGCAGCCCCGCGTCCGTAAACCAGGGGATGGCAACCAGCTCCCCATCGACCGTGTTGTTCTCAACGATAGCCGGGAAGTAGTCATCCAGCTGGATGCCGAAGTCGGCCCCGTACTTCTCGACATAGGGGTTCAGGTCAATCAGGTGCTCCGCCAAATCGCCAGGCCAGATCACGTCAACCTGGAGCACATCCACCTCGGTGCTCTGCGCCTCAAAAAGCTGGAGGTACAGACCGAGCCGGTCGTCGGCGAGGTCCGGCGAGTTCAGCAGCTCAACATTGATGTTGGGGTGGGACGCCTCGAACATCTCAGCCGCCTTCACGGACAGCTCCATCTCCATCCCCACCGACCCGGACGCCACGACTACCGTCACCTGGTCACCGGAAGCGGTCTCGCCCTCATCGGTGGCAGGCTCCTCCGCGTCCTCGCCCGCCTCGTCCGTACCAGCATCCATCACTTCCGTGGCAACCGCTTCGTCGGGGGTGTCCGAGCCTGAGCCGGAATCCGTCCCCGCGTCCCCGTCGTCGCCACCACACGCAGCCAAGATCATCGCCGTAATGAGGATCATGCTGAGCAACAATAATAATTTCGACCGTTTCATCTACTTCTCCTCCTTGAGTCATTACTAAAAGGCCGACTGGCGTTACCGACCCGCACCTGTCCAGCGGACGCCTACCGCTAGCTCAGGATTTAAGCGTCAAGCGTGCCTCCTTTTCTCGATTGGCATGGATGGGATAAAGATGCAGCCGAAGCCGCAGGGTATTGTCTTGGGTTATACGGCGCACGATCAGAGGGAGCTCCCCAGAAAAATAGCGAACACATCTTCAGGCGCAGGCTCTTGAAAATAGTTGGTGTTTTTAAGTAGTCCCGCGTGGCCGGAGGGTCAGCGGCAGGAAGATGCGTTGAAGGAGCACCCCCTCATCGGTTTCAAGCTGCGTCAGCAGCGCCTCGACACTGCGCGCGCCGCTCTGGAAGAGTTGCTGGTGGATCGTGGTAAGGTCGTACACCTCGGCCACCTCAAGATCATCAAAGCCCATCACCGCCAAATCGTCCGGTGCCTTCAACCCCCGCTGGCGCAGGGCGTCCAGCACGCCGAGGGCGGTGGTGTCGCTGGTGGCAAAGAGGGCAGTGGGGCGATCCTGGGTGGAGCGCTCCAGCAGCTGCTCGGTGGCGTGGCGCGCTTCCTGGCGGCTGTACGGAATCCAAATCTGATCTTCCGTTGCCAGGGGCACGCCTGCCGCTTCCAATTCTTCTCTGAACCCCTGCAGGCGCTCGATCGCCGAGTAAAAGTGCAGCTCATACTCTTGATCGCCCAGAAAAGCGATTTTGCGGTGGCCCTTGTCCAGCAAATGACGCGCCGCGATGCGCCCACCTTCCACATCATCCACATCCACGCTCGGCAGCAGGGGGTGGTAGGTATCTACAAGGACAACCGGCACACCCGCCGCAACGAGCGCGATAGCCTCGGTGTCCCGTGGGTGCATCGCCATGACGATTGCCCCGTCGTAGCGCCGCTCGCGAATCAGGGTGTCGTAGTAGGCATCCCGCTTCGCCATGGTTTCCACATTGGAGACAGCCAAATCATAGCCGCTGTGGCTCGAGCGCCGCCTCGATCCCGCGTAGCCGCTCCACAAAGGCGGGGCGTGTCAGGAAGGGCATGGCGACCCCGATGGTAAAGGTGCGTCCGATCGACAGGCGGCGGGCAGTGGGGTCGGGGCGATACTTCAGATCGTTGATGACTCCTTCCACACGGGCACGCGTGACGTCACGAACGCTTTGTGGATTGTTTAATACTCGTGAGACCGTGGCAACACTGACCCCTGCCTCGCGCGCCACATCACGAATCGTTGCCACCCGCCCCCTCATTTGTGCAGTTGCCCTATACTGGCAAATGGAAAACTGAATGTAACCGTTTTTTGTAACCGATTACAATATTAACAAATAATATTCATGCTTGTCAATCCCTGCGCCTCAAGGGGGAGGGGGTGAGGGGGTGATGAAGGTGAGGGGGTGAGGGGGTGATGAAGGTGAGGGGGTGAGGGGGTGAGGGGGTGAGGGAGACGCGGAGTCGATCATAGCACCCAAGGGGTGCTCTCGGTCGTCCCCCAACCCCCGATCCCTGTCCCCTAACCCCTGCCCCCTAATGCACGATGTTCCACACCGCAACCCAGATCAACAGCTGGGCCATGAGCGCCCCGCCCCAGAGCAGGTAGGAAGCGAAGATCATGCCGAGACGGTCGCGCATCAGCCAGCCCGCGCCGCCATTTGCCAGCGCGATGAGCAGGGCGATCACGGGAAGCACAAAGAGGTCGCGCCGCTCGACGATGCGGTCCGGGTTGCCCTGGTTGTCGAAGTGGAGCGGCAGCAGCTCGGGGAAGCGGTTGTACGAGAACGCGATCCAGAGCAGCAGGGCGAGGAACAGCAGTGCGGTCAGCAGCAGCAGGCCCATCGCCAGCTTGTCCTGTTGGAGCTTGGGTTTTTCAAAAGTACGTGGTGTCACACGATCATCCATAGGGTTGCCTTCTTCGGGGAGCAATGCGCTGTATCCTGCACGCGCCCGCACAGTTTACGCGCGCTGCCGTGTGCTGCCAAAGCAGGACGGAGGACGGTCCTTCGTCCGTTCGTCCGCAAGCGGGGCGATCGGTATAATAGGCGGCCAAGGTTTTTGACAACATGTCAAAAGATCATACAACAAGCAAATACCGTACGTGCCTCATCATCTCTAGAAAATAGGACTTACGCATGTGGGAAGCCGACCGACGTACCCGCTAGGCGGGAACCCGCCTCTGGGCTCGACAGTTATAGCAACTCCTCGGTCCTCGGTCTCTGATCAACTGCGCAAGCCTTGGAAAAGATAGCCTGTGACCCGATTTCCCCTGTTACTCATCGTTTTTTTCGGCGGCCTCGTGACGCTCGGCGTCGAGTTGGCCGCCTCGCGCTTGCTGGCCCCCTTTTTTGGCACCTCGCTCCTCGTGTGGGCTACCCTGATCGGCCTGATCCTCGTCTACCTGAGCGCGGGCTACTGGCTGGGCGGGCTGTGGGCAGACCGCTCGCCCCACCTCGCCACCCTGATCGGCATCGTGAGCGCCTCCGCCGTGCTGATTGGCCTGGTGCCGCTGATCGCCGCGCCGGTGCTGCGTTTGTCGGTGGAGGGCTTCGCGCGGCTGGACGCGGGGCTGCTCGGCGGGAGCTTCGTGGGGGTCCTGCTGCTCTTCACCGCACCGATGATCCTGCTCGGCTGCGTTTCCCCCTTCGCGATCCGCCTGGCGGTGGAAGAGGTGGAGCACGCGGGGCGAACCGCCGGGCAGCTCTACGCCCTCTCGACGCTGGGCAGCTTTGTCGGCACCTTTTTGCCGGTTCTCTGGCTGATCCCTGCCTACGGCACGCGCTGGACATTCTGGCTTTTTGCGCTTACCCTGCTGGCGGTCGCCGCGCTCGCCGCGCTGCTGGGCGCGCGCCGCGCGCTCGCGTGGCCCGTTCTGGGCTTTGTGGGGGTGCTCGTCGTGGCGCTCTGGGCACAGGGACAGCCGATCAAGCCGGGGGCCAACCTGATGTACGAGGGGGAGTCGCTCTACCACTACATCCGCGTGGTCGAGAAGGATGGGGCGCGGCTGCTCGAACTCAATGAGGGACAGGGCACGCACAGCCTGTACCGCCCAGGGGTCGGGACGACCGGCAGCGTGTGGGATTTTTACCTGCTCGCGCCGCTCTTCAACCCTGCGCCCTACGATCCCTTCGCGCAGGAAAAAAGCTGGGCGATCATCGGGGTGGCGGCGGGCTCGACCCCGCGCGCGATCCAGACGGTGTACGGGGACGAGCCGGTGACGGGGGTCGAAATTGACGGGCGGGTGGTCGAGGTGGGGCGGCGCTTTTTCGCGATGGACGAGCTACACAACCTCGATGTTGTCATCGAGGATGGGCGCACCTGGCTGGCGCACGACACGGGGCGCTACGATGTGATCGGGATCGACGCGTACCGCCAGCCCTACATCCCCTTCCACCTGACCACCGTCGAGTTTTTCGCCGACACGCGCGCCCACCTGACCCCGTCCGGGGTCGTCGCCATCAACGTGGGCCGCGCGCCCGACGACTGGCGGCTGGTGGATGCGCTCGCCACCACGATGAAGCAGGTGTTTCCGAGCGTCTACGCGCTGGATGTGGACGACTCGTACAACACGCTGCTCATTGGCAGCAACCAGCCGGTGCATCCGGGCGATCTGGTGGACAACTTTGCGGCGGTCAGCGACCCGACCCTTCAGGCGCTCGTCGCCGCGCGCGCGCGGGCACGTGCGCATCCCGCTCGACAGTGAGTTGATCTTCACCGACGACCGCGCGCCGGTCGAGCAGGTGATCGACTCGATGATTACCCGCTTTGCGGTGTCGGAGGGGCTCAAACAGTTGCCGTGAGGCGGCTATAGATCGGGCAGGGTGGGCATCAGGAGCGGGGAGTGCTGCCAGAAGGGAAGGTCGGCGTAGCGCTCCATGCTGTCGGGGAGGATGACCACGATCCGTTGCCCCGCCAACGCGGGGCGCTGCGCCAGCACGCGCGCCGCCGCGAGCGCCGCGCCGCCGGTCGGCCCGCTCATCACCCCTTCGAGACGGTACAGGTGCAGCAGGGTCTCCTGCACCACGCGGCTGCTCACGCCGATGACCTCGTCCACGACCTGCGGGTCGTAGTTGGCAGGCACGAAGGGCGGGCCCATCCCGTGAAGGGGATGATCGCGCGGCTCGCCACCGCTGAGCACCGGCGAGGCGGCGGGCTCGACGCTGACAACATGGAGCTGCCCCGCGCTGCGCTGCTTCAAGCGCCGCCCGACCCCTGTGACGGTGCCGCCGGTGCTCACCCCTGCCACCAGGGCGGCGAGCCGCCCCCCGCACGCTTCCCAGATTTCGTCCGCGCACGGCTCGTGGGCGGCAGGGTTGGCGGGGTTGTCGAACTGGCACGGGCGAAAAACCGACGGGTACTCGTCCGCCAGCAGCTCGGCGCGCGCGCCGGCACCGCGCATGCCCAGGCTGGCCGGGGTGAGCACCACCTCCGCCCCCAGGGCGCGCAGCAGTTCGATGCGCGCGGCGGGCACCCCTTCCGGCATGACGAGCAGCAGGTGATAGCCGCGCGGCACCGCGTGCACGGCCAGTGCAAAGGCAATGTTCCCGCTCGTCGGCTCGATGATGACGCTGTGCGGGGCCAGGGTGCCCGCGCGCTCCGCCGCGTCCAGCATGGCCCGCACGACGCGATCCTTGTCGCTGCCGGACGGGTTCAAAAATTCCAGTTTCGCCAGCAGCTCGCCCTCCCACCCCCAATGCGCGGCCAGGCGCGCCAGGCGCAAAAGCGGCGTCTGTCCTATCAGCTCCATCAGGTTGTGGGCAATGCTCGTCATACTTTCTCCCTCGCTTCGCTGAAATTCTATCACGCGGCGCGGAATTAGGGAACGGCCCCCGCGCCGCTCCGCCCGCCCCCACTCTTGCAAGGATATCCGATCCGATGCGCAAAAAAATCCTCTTCGTTCTCTCCTTTCTGCTCCTGCTGGTGCTCGCGCTGCTGGCGGGCGGCTGGTGGTGGGCGACGCGCCCCTTCCCCCAGGTGAGCGGCACCCTGCAGCTGGACGGGCTCGACGGGCCGGTCGAGGTGCGGCGCGACGAGTGGGGGGTGCCACACCTGTACGCGAGCACCCTGCACGATCTGTATTTCGCGCAGGGGGTGGTCCACGCGCAGGATCGCCTCTGGCAGATGGACTTTCAGCGGCGCGTGGGGCTGGGCCGCCTGAGCGAGCTGCTGGGCGAGCCGACGGTCGAGACCGACAAGTTTTTGCGCACCATCGGGGTCGGCGCGGCGGCGCAGCGCGATTGGGAGGCGGCCAAGCCGGAAACGCGCGCCGCGCTCCAGGCATACAGCGACGGGGTCAACGCCTACATGGCGACCGACCCCACCCTCCCACTGGAATACCAATTGCTCGGGGCGGCGTGGGAGCCGTGGGAGCCCGCGCACTCGCTGGCGTGGGCCAAGATGATGCAGTGGGATTTGAACGGGAACTGGCGCGAGGAGCTTTTGCGCGCGAGCCTCGTCGAGCGGCTGGGCGAGGATACCACCGCGCTGCTCCTTCAGGATGGGACGGTGGTCGGCGCGGCGAGCCCGACGACGCTGCGCGTGGCCCCCTCCGCGCTGGAGCGTGACAGCCTGACCGCGCGGCTGCTCTTCAACCAGGACGTGGAGCGCGGCTCGAACGCGTGGGTGATTGGCGGCGAGCGCACCGCGACGGGGCGACCGATCCTGGAAAACGACCCGCACCTGGGGCCAGGGATGCCGAGCCTCTGGTACGAGATCGGCCTGCACGGGCCTGACATGGACGTGGTCGGGGCCTCGCTGCCCGGCGCGCCCGCCGTGGTCATCGGCCACAACGCGCAGATCGCCTGGGGGGTGACGAATTTGGCGACCGACACGCAGGACCTGTTCACCGAGCGCCTGTCCGACGCGGGCGACGCCTACGAGTGGCAGGGCGAGATGCTGCCGCTGACCGTGCGGCAGGAGCGCATCGCGGTCAAGGGGGGGGAGGACATTCTGCTGGAGGTGAAGGAGACGCGCCACGGCCCGCTGCTCAACGAGGTGGTCGAGGGGCTGAGCGAGCCGGTGGCCTTCCAGTGGTACGCCACGCAAACCCCGAGCCACCTGACCGACGCGATCCTCGCGCTGAACGCGGCGAGCGACCGCGACAGCTTCCTCGCCGCGCTGCGCCAGTGGGACTCGCCCGCGCAAAACTTTGTGTACGCGGACACCAGCGGCACCATCGGCTACGTCGCGACCGGCGCGCTCCCGATTCGCCCAGCGGCGGGCGGCATGCTGCCGCAGCCCGGGTGGAGCGGCGAGTGGGAGTGGGAGGGCACCGTACCCTTTGACGAGCTGCCGCAGCGCTGGGGGCCGTCCGAGCACTTCCTCGTCACCGCGAACGATACCCCGTTCCCCGATGACTTTCCCGTGTATACCGGCACCGACTGGGCAGCGCCCTTTCGCGCCACGCGCATCCGCCAGCTGATCGAGGCGGGCGACGCGCTGACCCCCGACGATGTGGAGGCGATGCAGCGCGACGTGCTCTCGCTGCCCGCGCAGCAGATCGTCCCGCTGCTCGTCGCGCTCCCCTCCGACGATATCATCGTGCAGCGCGCGCAGGAGCAGTTGGCAAGCTGGGACGAGCGGCTGGCGGGCGAGCTGCCGGGCGCGGGCATCTACGAGGTGACCTACGGCTTCATCGTGCGCGAGATGCTGGCCGACGACTTTGGCAGCGACGAGGCGGGCACGGCGCTGCTCGACCGCTACCTGAACAACCTTCAGGACCACGCGATGCTCACCCGTCGCCTGCTGGAGCAGCCGGAGCACCCGCTCTGGGACGACGGGCGCACCCCCGCGCGCGAGACGCGCGACGACATTTTGCGGCCGCGCCTTGATCGACATGAGCGAGTGGATGGGCCGCCGCTACGGGGACGTGCCGCACGAGTGGTTCTGGGAGCGCCCGCACACCCTGGTGTTTGATCACCCGCTGGGCGCGGGACCCTTCCCCTCGCGCGCATCTTCAACCGCACGGTCGAGGTGGGCGGCGACCGCACCACCGTCAACGCCATCGGCTTTTCCTACGGGGATGGTTACGAGACGAACAACGTTCCCAGCTACCGCCAGATCATCGACGTGGGCGGCTGGGAGGGATCGCGCATGCTGCACACCACCGGGCAGAGCGGCCACGCGTTCCACCCCCACTACGACGACATGATCCCGGGCTGGGTTGCCGCCGACCTCGCCCCGATGTGGTGGAGCGACGAGCAGACAGCCAACGCGAGCGCGGGACGTGTGCTACAATTGCTGCCGTGAGTGGCGCAGGAAAACCGGTGCCGCTCGCCTGAAACCCTAGGCAGACTTTGGGAGGTAGCAACGATGGATAGCATGGTAACGACGGACGAGGGGACAACGACCCGCACGGTGGCGGGGCGCGAGGTAGTGGCGAGTTACGGCAACGACGCGGCGGCGCGCGCGGCCTACGCGGGGGGCGCGGTGCTGGTGGACCGCTCCCACTGGGGGCTGATCCGCCTGGGCGGGAGCACGCGCCTGGCGTTCATGCACAACCAGAGCACCGCCAACTTCAAGCGTGCGCGCGCGGGCGAGACGGTCGAGACGGTGGTGCTCACCTCGACGGCGCGCATCGTGGATTGGGTGACAGACGCTCGTCACGGAGGAGGCGCTGTGGCTGCTCACCTCGCCGGAGCGGCGCACGGTGCTGCTGAACTGGTTCCCGCAGTTCCTCTTTTTTAACGATGACGTGCAGCTCTCCGACGAGAGCGAGCGCTTTGCCATCTTCTCGCTGCTCGGCCCGACGAGCGGCGCACTGCTTGCCCGCCTCGGTGCGGCGCTGCCCGACGCGGGCCAACACGCGCTGAGCAACGTGGCAGGCGTAGCGGATGTGCGCGTGGCGGCGGGCGGCGGCCTGCTGGGCGAAGGGTACACGCTGCTCGTCCCGTCGGAGCAGGCGGCGGCGCTCTGGCAGGCGCTGCGCGGCGCGGGCGCGGAGCCGATGGGCGAGAACGTGTGGGAGTCGCTGCGCGTGGAGCAGGGGCGTCCGGTCGCTGACTACGAGTTGACGGAGGAGCACAACCCGTTGGAGGCGGGGCTGTGGCAATCGGTTTCCTTCAACAAGGGCTGCTACATCGGGCAAGAGATCGTGGCGCGGCTGGACACCTACCAAAAATTGAAGCAGCAGCTGTGGGGGCTGCGCCTCTCCGCGCCCGTTGCCCCTGGCACCCCCGTTGTCGCCGAGGGCAGCAAGGTGGGCAGCGTGACCAGCGTGGCGGAGACCCCGCAGGGCCCCGTCGCGCTCGCCTACCTGCGCGCCAAGGCGGGCGGCGCGGGCGCACAGGTGCAGGTCGGCGAGGCGAGCGCGACGGTGGTGGACCTGCCGCTCATCACGCGCGGGCGCAACGACCTGAACGGATAGCAGGCGGCAGGCGGCAGGCGGCAGGCGGCAGTGGGTTCCCGCAAAGCGGGTAAGGCGACAGTGGTTTCCCACGGAGTGGGTAAGGCGGCAGTGGGTTCCCGCAAAGTGGGTAAGGTGGCGGGCGGTGCGTGACAAGGCAACAGGGGGAAGCATGAGTAACAGGTACGAGCAACAGAGCAGGGGCGGGGGCGGCTGCTGGCCGGTGCTGGGAAACTTTTTGCTGATGGCCGTGGGCGGGAAGCATCCTGCTGGGGCTGCTCGTGCTGTTCATGGTGTGGCAGACCGGCAACCGCTTTTTCGACGGGCTGGACACCATGTTCAACCCCCCGCAGCCGACCCCCGTGGTGGATGTGCGCTCGGTCGTGGTGCAGGAGGTGCGCGGGGCGAGCGAGCTGACCACCGCCATCTGGGGCGGCAACGCGGTCATCCCGGCGAGCAAGGTCCGCACCCTGTTGGGCTTCCAGGTGGCGGAAACGCGCCTGCTTTACCTGGCGGTGGGGGACGTGCGCGCGGGGGTGGATTTGAGCGAGATCACGCAGGACGACGTGCAGGTGATCAGCGACACGATCCGCATTACCCTGCCGCCGCCGCGCCTGCTGGACTATAAGGTAGACGTGAGCCGCTCCAGCGTCTACGACTACGACCGTGGCTGGCTGGGCCTCGGCCCCGAGGGGCAGGAGCTTCAGTCGCTGGCGGAGCAGGCAGGCTTGCAGGCGCTCATCACCAGTGCCTGCCAGTTTGGCATCCTGGAGCTCGCCAACGAGAAGGCGCAGGTCGCCGTGTCGCAACTGTTGAACCTGTCGGGCTATCGCCAGGTGATAGTCGAGACGCAAAGCGCGCCGCCGGAGGCGTGCCCGACAGAGTAGCCAACCAAAAAGCGCCCGCATGTGCGGGCGCTTTTCGTATTCCCTTGAAGCTCCGTGCGCTACTGATCCGTGCCGGGCGCGGGGGCCTGCGGGTTCTGGCAAAGGACCATCGTGCTGCCGTCCGCGTTGGTATGCACGTAGAAGGTTTCCCCGCCGCTCTCGAAGACGATCTGCGAGCCGGGGGTGATAACTTGCATGTACATCGTCGCCGGATCGGGGCAGCCGAGGCTGGAATCGCTCCACTCCACCTCGCGTGCCGATTGAAGGGTCAAGTCGGAAAGCGCCAGCCCGGTTTGCTGCGCCAGATAGCTCGCCGCATCCTGCACGATGGCGGGCTGACCTTCCAGGCCACCCGTCGTCGCCTCGCCGCCCTCGCCTGAGTTCGTCGTCCATCTCCGTCTCCTCGCTCTTGCAAAGCTTGATAGCCTGACCGGTCTGGTCGCTGCGCACATCGAACGTCTCGCCCGCCGCCTCGACAGTGAATTGGTAGCCGGGGGTGATCACGTCCAGGTAGCCCATGCCGGGCTCCGGGCAGCCGAGCGCCGAGGTACGCCACTCCTGCGCTTCCTGCGTGACAATCGTCACCGCGCCCGCGTCTATGCCAGTCTCGCTGGCGACAAACTGCTGCACCTGCTCCTCAATCGAGGGGGCCGTCGTGTCGGCAGGCTCCTCAGTCGAGTCGAGCGGCATGCTCCCCTCATTGGAGCAAAGGACGATGCTTCCCGCGTCCACGTTGGTGTGAACCACGATTGTCTCGCTGTTCGTCTGCACCTCTACATCGTAGCCGGGGGTGATCACGTCACTGTACATCTGCCCGGGCTGCGGGCAGCCCAGCGCCGCCGAGGGCCACTCGACCGACTCGCGGTGCACGATTTGCACCTCCGCCTCGCTGACCCCCCGCTCCGCCGCCACATACGCCACGATACGCTGCTCGATCAACTCCTTGGAAATCGTACCGTCCGACGGAGCTACCGCCCCCGATGTTGGCGTAGCCCCCAGCATCGGCTCCTCCGTGGCGACCGCGCCGCACGCGGCCAGCACAAGCATCAGGAGCAGGAGCGCCCCAAACCCTATCCTTTTCGTCCTCATGGTTAAAACCCTTTCTTTTATGGTTCTTGCCTATTCCACCCGTAAAACGCTGGTCTGGTGAGGAAGGTTCCTTTTCTATCCCATCATGGGGAGCAATGGCTGTGCCGAGGGTGAGGGGGTGAGGGGGTGATGAAGGTGAGGGGGTGAGGGGGTGATGAAGGTGAGGGGGTGAGGGGGTGATGAAGGTGAGGGGGTGAGGCTGGGAGTGCGGGCCTCTGGCGCGCCTGTGAGATAGGGAGACCAGGATAGGACTTACGCAATTGACCGAAGACCGACGGGTGCCCTCTGGGCGCGGAGACCGAGAAGCTGTGACTGTCGGTCGTCGGTCGTCGGTCGTCGGTCGTCGGTCGTCGGTCGTCGGTCGTCGGTCGTCGGTCGTCGGTTGTCGGTCGTCAGTCGTCAGTCGTCAGTCGTCGGTCGTCGGTCGTCGGTCGTCGGCCAATTGCGTAAAGTCCTAAAGGAAATGTTGAGTCCCCACGAGTTGCCCGAGCGCCTATGGCTCCAAACAAAAACGGCAGCCACGTGGGCTGCCGCTGTGAAAACCAGGGGGTAGGTTAGCCGCCGAGCGCGCTGACCACCAGTTGGCGCACCAGATCGAGCACGAACAGGGCGATGATCGGGCTAAAATCCATGTTGGCGATGGGCGGGATCAGGCGGCGGAAGGGCTCCAGAAAGATGTCGGTGATGTCGATCAGGTAGCGCACGATGGGGTTGTACGGGTCGAGGCGCACCCCGATCATCGGCAACCACGACATTAAAATTCGCGCCAGCACCAGAAAGTAAATGGCTGTAAAAAGAAAGTTTATTAGCTGGGCTATTATCACCATGGTAGGTTCCTTGTGTTACAGGTGGCGCTCGCCAAAGAGCGCGGTGCCAACGCGGATGTGGGTGGCACCCTCTTCGATCGCCACGTTAAAATCGTTGCTCATCCCCATCGAGAGCGTCGCCCAGGGCTGCGCGGGAAAGCGCTGGCGAAGCGCGTGCTGCAATGCGCGCACGGCAGCGAAGGTGGGGCGCGTGCGCTCGGCCTCCTCGTAAAAGGGTGCCAGGGTCATCAGGCCATGCAGCCGCAGCGCGGGGAGCGCCAGCATCGTCTCCACCTCGCGGAAAAAGGCGGCGCGCCCCTCGGCATCGGACACCTCCCAGCCGCCCTTGCTCTCCTCGCCGCTCGCGTTCACCTGGAGCAGCCCGTCGGTGACGAGCCCCGCGCTCGCGCTGCGCTTCGACAACTCTTCCGCCAGAGACAGGCGGTCCACCGACTGGATCAGCGCGCTGTGCCCTACCAGTTCCTTGGCCTTGCGGCTCTGGATGTGGCCGATAAAATGCCAGCGCGCGTCCGGCAGCGTCAGCGCCGCCTGTTTGTCCAGCAGCTCGGCCACGCGGTTCTCGCCAAAGTCGCGCACGCCCGCGTCATAGGCCAGTTGGATCGTGGCGGCCGGATGGGTCTTGCTCACCGATACGAGGGTAATCTCGTCCGGGTTGCGCCCGGCCCGAGCGGCGGCGGCAGCGATCTGCTCCTGAAGGGCCTGCCATCGCTCCTGAAACGCTTGTGGGGTCATGCGCGGGATTGTAGCGCAGGGGGCAGGATGGGGCAATCACTCTGGCGCACAGTGCCGACCGCGTAGCGGCTACAACGCACGCAGCGCGGCGATCATGGCAAAGCGGCCCGTGGTCGGGGGCTCGGCGCGGTGGGAGTAGAAAAGGTCAGTGCGGCAGGCGGTACACAGGCCGGAGCGCTCGATGTGACGTACCCCCGCGCGGCGCAAAATCGCCTCGTTCGCCGCCGATAGGTCGAGCATCGCGCGCCCGCGCGGGCCACGGCGCAGCCAAGCTGTCGCCCTCCGGCCAGGTGCGCGCCACCCCTTCCACCTCCGGCCCCACCTCGTAGCAGCAAGCCCCGATGGCAGGCCCCAGCCCGACCCGCAGGTCGGCGGCTCGGCTTCCCTCGACCACCATCGCCTGCACGAGGCTACGCGCGATGCCGTCCAGCGTGCCGCGCCAGCCCGCGTGCGCCATGCCCAACACGTGCCGCACCGGATCGTAGGCGAGCAGGCCCTGGCAGTCCGCCGAGGTCATCACAAAGGAAAGCTGCGCCGCGCGCGTCACCGCGCCATCGGCAAAAGGAGCCTCCCTGCCCAGGTCGCGCTCGCCCACATGCCAGATGGCGGTGGTGTGCTTCAGGTAGCGGTCCATCATGCGCGCGGGGTCCAACCCCAGCGCCTGGTGCGCCAACTCGTTGTTGCGCCGCACGTTCTCGCGGCTATCGCCCACCGTGATCGAAAAATTCAGCCCCGCCCACGGCTCCGGGCTCACCCCGCCGTGCCGCGTGAACACCCCATGCGCGACGCGCTCGCAGGGGATCGTCTCGAACTGAAAATACGGGATGCGGTTGGCGGCCATCTGCTCAATCATGGGAAGCGGTCCGAGTCAAGAGAGATTGGAGATTGGAGATTGGAGATTGGAGATTATAGGACTTGAGCACTTGATACCATTTGCCAAGGTTGGATAGGGGAGATGGTCAATGAGCGGCGTCTATTCGAATACCCAATACCCAATATCTAATCCCTTTCACGTGGGGACGGGCGGCATTATAATCACGCGACGGTGCTTCGTTAAACCGCGCTGTGCCTCGCTGCCGCTTTGCTGGGGCGCGGAAGACCCCTGCCCCCTCTGATTTTGGAACCCTGCTCTATGACTACCCGATTTGTCTTTGCCCTGCTGCTGGCAGGCTGCCTGCTGGCGCTCGCGGGCTGCCGGGGCGAGATTCGCAACCCGGCGGCCCTCACCCCCATGCCCAGCCCAACCCCCATCGCACCCGCAACGAGCACGGTGCTCCCTACCCCCGCCGTGCCGCCCACGGTGACCCCCGTAACGGTGGACTACACGATCCAGGAGGGTGACACGCTCTATGGGATCGCTATCCAGTACAACACCACGGTCGAGGCGATCCGCGCGGCCAACGGCCTGGATGAAAATGCCATTTTGCAGGTGGGGCAGACGCTCAAGGTGCCGGAACCTTGAAAAGCCGCGCTGTGGCTTGTCAGCGTGGGGAGGAGGGGATAGGGAAACCGGCTCTCAAGCTGAAGGTGGCTCCGCTTGCGCGGAACCTATGGCGGGTCGCACCGACCTTGACGGGCGCGGGGGCGCGGGCAACGGGCTTACAAAAGAGCGGGTAGGGCAAGGTTGCCCTACCCGCTCTTTATGTCAACGGATTCGGCTATTGTTCCAGCTTCTTTATTTCGTCGATGAGGAGCGGCACCACCTGGAAGAGATCCCCCACGATGCCGTAGTCCGCGAGGCGGAAGATGGGCGCGTCGGGGTCCTTGTTGATCGCGACGATCGTCTTGCTGGTGCGCATCCCCGACAGGTGCTGGATCGCCCCGCTGATGCCCAGCGCGAGGTACAGCTGCGGCGAGACGGTCTTGCCGGTCTGCCCGACCTGCTCCTCGTAGGGCCGCCAGTCGGCGTCCACCACCGCGCGCGTCGTGCCGATGGCCGCGCCCAGCGTGTCGGCCAGCGACTCCAGCAGGGCGAAATTGTCCGGCCCGCCAAAGCCGCGCCCGCCGCTGACGATGCGCGCCGCCTCGGTCAACTCGGGGCGATCTCCGCTCTTGGTTTCCTGCGAGAGCACCTCGGCGCGCGGCTCCGGCAGGTCGTCCAGGTCGAACGCCTCGATATCCGCCTCGTCCTCCCCCTCCGGCTGCGCCGCTGCCCAGGTATTGGGGCGCACACTGACGAGGATCGGCGCGCGCTTTACCTTGACGGTCGCCGTCACCTGCCCCGAGTACATCGGGCGCGTGATGAGTAGCTCCCCACCCTCGACGCGCAGGCCGGTCGCGTCGGTCGCCAGCCCCGCGCGCAGCTTGCCCGCCACGCGCGGGGCTAGCTCGCGGCCCGTGGCCGTGTGGCCCAGCAGCACCACTTCCGGCTCCTCCGCCTCGATCAACTGCTGGAGCGCCGCCGCGTAGGGCTCCACCGCGTACGTGCCAAGCGCACCATCGTCGAGCAGGAAGAGCACCTCGGCCCCGCGCGCGCCGAGCGCCTGCGCCAACGCGTCGCCGTCCAGCCCCGCGCCGAGCGCCGCCACGCCCACCTCGAAATCCTGTGCGTCCGCCACCTCGCGGGCCGCGCGAAGCAGCTCAAACGTAATCTTTTTGGGGTTGCCGCCATCCAATTCGGCAATGACCAGTACCATGTCAGCCATACACTTTTTCCTTTTTTTAGCTAATCACCACGGGCACCCGCCAGAAATTTCCTCGATCGGCACGTTGGCCTGCCTACAGCACCTTCGCCTCTTCGTGGAGCAGGCGTACCAACTCGCGCACCGCCTCGGCGGGCTCCCCCTCGATCAGGCGACCCGCCGCGCGACTGGGGGGCCGCTCGACCTGCACGGTTTCCAGCAGCGGCTCCAACTCGCCCAGTTCCACGCCCAAATCGCTGGCGGACCAAACGGTGAGCGGCTTCTTTTTGGCCCCCATGATCCCCTTGAGCGATGGGTAGCGCGCCTCGTTGGGCCCTTGGGTCTCGGTCAGCACGCAGGGGGTCTGGACGCGAACCGTCTGGTAGCCGCTCTCCGCCTCGGCGCGCACGACCACGCTATCCCCCTGGACCTCCTCCACCGTGATGACGTTCGTCACCTGCGGCAGATCAAGGAATTCAGCTAGGAGGATCGCTGTTTGGCCCAGGTCGTCATCCACCCCCTTCATGCCCGCCCAGATCAAATCAAAATCGCCTATCTTCTCGATGGCGGCAGCCAGCAGCCGCGCGCGGCCCAGCGGGTCCAGCCCCGTAAACCCCGCATCCTGGAGGTGGTACGCCTCGTCTGCGCCCATCGCCAGCCCCTTGCGGATCGTTTCCTGGCTCGCCTCGGGGCCAATCGTCACCAGGGTGATCTTGCCGCCTCCCTCGCGCTCGACCAGGCGCAGTGCCTCCTCGATGGCGTACTCGTCATAGGGGTTGATGATCCAGCTTTTCAAACTGCTTGGGTCAACCTGCCCGTCCCGCACCCCGACCTTGGTTTCGGTATCCGGAACGCGCTTCATCGGAATGATGATATTCACAAGCGTCTCCCTTTTTTTTGGAGCGGGCACCGCTGCCCGCCCTTCTTGGCAAAGGCAAGGCGGCCACGCCCCGCGCCGTGCGCGGGGAAATCGTGGGGCCTGACCGTTCGAGGGGATTGTAACTGCGGAAAAGGGAAGGGGCAAAAACCAAACGCTCGTTTGGTGGGAAAGCAGGCGTGGGGGTAGCGGGAGGTAGGTAGCGGCTCTATGACAGGGCGCTGGCTAGCGGTCGTCGTGACGGCGCAACTCGCCGGTCTCGTCGCGGGGCAACCGCCGCCACAGCGAGCCGGTGCGTGCCCCCTCGCTGGTGACGTGGCTCGTGGTATCGACGGCGACGCGCTCGCCACTTTGCTTGGCCCGCTGCAACGCGCTGTGCGCGCGCTCGATCACCCGATCCACCGCGTTGCCGTCAGTGATCGTCGCCTCGCTCACCCCAAAGGTGGCCCCCAGCGTCAGCCATTGCCCGTTGGGCAGGACGAAGCTTGTCTGGACGATCTTGTCGCCGAGGCGTATCGCTGTCCGCTCCGCATGCTCCAGCGAGGTGTGCGGCAGCAGCACCAGGAGCACCCCTTGCTCCCAGTAGCCCGCGTAGTCGTAGGAGCGCAGCGTCTCGCTCACCACGCTCGCCATGAGCCGCAGCGCCTGCTCGGCAATCACCTGCCCGTACTGGCTCTTGATCGCAGTAAAATCGTTCAGTTCCAGCATCGTCAGGCTCATCGGGAACTTTTCGCGGCGAGAGCGGTTGATTTCCGAGCGCGCGTGCTCCACCGTGGCCTTGCGGTTCAGCAGGCCCGTCACCTCGTCGTGGGTGGCGAACATGTCCAACTGGTAGCGAAGCTGCTGCATCTCCTGCTCGATGGACAGGACGCGCACCCCCAGCGATACCCGCGCCATCAGTTCTTTCGGGTCGAAGGGTTTGACGAGGTAGTCATCCGCGCCCGACTCCAGCGCGCCCACGATGTCGCGGGGCTGACCCTTGGCGGTCAGCATCAGGATGTAGATGGGCCGCCCCATCCCAACCTCGCGAATCTTGCGGATCAGCGTGAGCCCGTCCATATTGGGCATCATCCAATCGGTCAGCACGAACTGGAGCGGCTGGCGCTGCAATTGCCGCCACGCCTGCTCCCCATCTTCCGCCTCCACCACCTCATGCTGCTGGCGCTCCAGCAGGGCGCGGATCATTCGGCGAACTGTCGGATCATCTTCAACCAATAAAATAGTCATCGTTTGCCCTTCGACACAGGGGGTTGCTGCCAGACACGCTGGCCCAGAGCGGGCTCGACCGGGGATAGATCGAGCAGAAAGCCTGACCGCTTGCTGCGCATACTCGCGCCGGACAAGCAGGGATCAAGCGGGACGGGGTGCTCTGGGAAGCGGCGAGCCGTGGGGATGGATTGGCCCGTGACAAGCAGCATAAAAAGCTCGAATGACAGGCACATGAAGGTACGGAAGGGTCAGATGAAAAGTTGTATAGCAAGCCGCACCCCGATGGCGAGTGGCGCGGGTGCAGGTTGACGGAAGCGGGAAGGTAGGCGACAATCTGGGCTCACCATCGCTCACGCCAGGGGGCTACCATGCGACATACCACACGGTCAGCCGGTGCCGATGCCGACGCGCAGCAGCAGGTTGAGGTGCTGCACGCGCGTATCCGAAGCCAGTTTGACAGCCAAAACTGGGGCGAGGTGGAGCAGGACACCCTGCGCCTGATGAAGCTGCTCCGCCTCACCTCGCCGCTCCTGCCAGTGACGCAGAGCTTCATGGCGGAGGTACTGGCGCGCTTCGGCTTGGCGCTGAACCGGCAGCAGCGCAGCCGCGAAAGCTACGAGGCGCTCTCCCAGGCGGAGGCGCTGCTCAACATGGCCCCCGACGGGGCTACCGAGTGGGCCGCCGAGCAGGACATCGTGCTTCAGGGGGAGGGCGAGCCCATTGATTTGAAGTTGGCGCTTGAAGCATTGCAGCTGTTCGCCGACATGGCGCTGCGGCAGGGGCAATCCCGCGCGGGCGACCTGCTGGATCAGGTGGTGCAGGTGGCGGACCTGATAGGCGCGGAGGACGAGCAGTGGGAGGCGCGCTCCCGCATGGCGACCTACACCGCCGGGCTCGCCGACTGGCAGGGGCTGCTGGAGATGGCGCGCGAGATGGGACAGATTGCGGGCACGCGGCGCGACCTGCGCCGCCTGTTACAGGTGATGAGCCTGTTCAGCGATGCCTACACCGGCCTGGAGCGAGTGCAACGCGCGATCGAGGCGCAGCAGCTGGTGGTTGACATTGCCCACTATCTCAACCACCCTGAGCTGGTGAACGAGGAAAAGGAGTTGAAGCGGCTGCGCGAGGTGCCGCAATAGTTGCCCTTTCAATCGGCACACATTATGCTTGCAGCAGATGGGGAGAGAAAAGGCACCGCCCTACCCCCCCTCTGAAAAATGACAATTGATTTGCTAGAAACCTCGAAGAGGAGGTCTGATGGCTATAGGGAAAAGCAACCCCTGGCACATGGCGCTGGAGCAGTACGACAACGCGGTGCAATATCTGGATCTCGCCTCCGGCATCGTCGATTTTATCCGCATGCCGCAGCGCGAGCTGACCGTGAACTTTCCGGTGAAGATGGACGATGGCACCGTGCGCGTTGTCACCGGCCACCGCGTGCACCACAACACGGTGCGCGGCCCCACAAAGGGGGGCATCCGCTACCACCAGGATGTGACGCTGGACGAGGTGCGCGCGCTCGCCATGTGGATGACCTGGAAGTGCTCGCTGGTCAACATCCCCTACGGCGGCGCGAAGGGCGGGGTGGTGATCGACCCGCGCAAGTTCAGCATGAACGAGCTGGAAAACCTGACGCGCCGCTTTACCAGCGAGATCGCGCTGCTGATTGGCCCCGACAGCGACATCCCCGCGCCGGACGTGGGCACCAACCCGCAGATCATGGCGTGGCTGATGGACACCTACTCCATGCACGCGGGCTACACCGTCAACGCGGTGGTCACGGGCAAGCCGGTGGAGATCGGCGGCTCGCTGGGGCGCGCCGACGCGACCGGGGTGGGGGTGATGTTTTCCGCGCGGCAGGCGATGCAGAAGCTGGGGATGGACATCCAGGGCTCGCGCGTGGTGGTGCAGGGCTTTGGCAACGTGGGCTCCGTCTCCGCGCGCTCCATGTTCGAGTTGGGCTCCAAGGTGGTGGCGGTCAGCGACGTGTACGGGGGCATCTACAACCCCAACGGGCTCGACATTCCCGCCCTGATCCGGCACGTGCAGCAGACCGGCAAGGTGGTGGATTACCCCAAGGGGGAGCCCATCAGCAACAACGATCTGTTCCGCGTCGAGTGCGACGTGCTGATCCCCGCCGCGCTGGAAAACCAGATCCACGAGGGCAACGCCGACGAGATCACCGCGCAGCTGATCGTGGAGGGTGCCAACGGCCCCACCTCGGTGGAGGCGGATCGCATCCTGCGCGGCAAGGGGGTCACGATCATACCCGACATCCTCGCGAATGCGGGCGGGGTCACCGTCTCCTACTTCGAGTGGGTGCAGGGGCTGCAAAGCTTCTTTTGGAGCGAAAAGGAAATTTTCGACCGGCTGGAGCGCATTATGACGACCGCCTTTGAGGACTGCTGGGCGATGGCGGAGCGCAAAGATGTGGACATGCGCACGGCGGCCTCAATCCTCGCCATCGCTCGCGTCGCCGAAGCCACCGAACTGCGCGGCATTTACCCGTAAACCGTCGCTGCCTCATCCAAGCAAGGCAATTCAAGGCATGAAAGCCGCTTCTGAATCGAAGCGGCTTTTGTGTCAGGACCCGGGTTGAAGGAAAGGGAAGCAATGCGTACCACACTGACGACGCCGAACGATCAAATCGAGAACCCCTCGCAGGACGATCTGGCGCTCGCGCTCGATGCGATCCTTGCTAGCCGAAATGAATTGGATGACCTGTGGTTGGAAAACGATGAGGGCTGGGCGCTCTCCGTCGTCCCGTCGGGCGATGTCTTTTTTGAGCAGCTTGATGGGGAGGGCTACCAAACCCTTGGCCCCCTCCCCCGCGACGAGATCGAGCGCCTGCTCCACCTGCTCGCCGAGGGCAACCTCGACGACCTGCGCGCCGAGCCCTGGGAGGAAGGGGCGTGAGGATGGGGGTCAGGGGTTGGGGGTCAGGGATCAGGGGTTGAGAGTTGTGGGTTTAGGGTTCAGGGTTCAGGGTTCAGGGGTTCAGGGTTCAGAGTTAGGGGTTCAGGGCTCAAAATGTACCCAATACTCTAATACCCAATCTCTAATACCCACTACCTACCCCCCGACGCCAACCTGTGCGCCCAACGGGTGGTTTCGGGGAGTTTGTAGCGCGTGGTGCAGCGCAGCACAAAGTCGATGGCGGTGGGCAGGGTGATGCGGTGGCCAATGGAGATGTAGAGGGGGTTGGTGTTGTCGCGGCTGCGCAGCACCGCGCCGATCGTCTCGCCACGATCCACCAGCGGCACCCAACTCCCTTTTTCGGGCGGAAGCGGCGCGTGCGTGCCCACCAGGCGGCTCTTGGCGACGCCGATGGCGGGCAGGCCAGTCAGCAGCCCCAGGTGGCAGGCGATCCCGAAGCGGCGCGGGTGGGCCAGCCCCTGCCCATCGCAGAGCAGCAGGTCTGGCGGCGTTTCCAGCATCGCGAGTGCGTCCAGCACGGCAGGCACCTCGCGAAAGGAGAGCAGGCCGGGGATGTAGGGAAAAGTCGTCGGGCGGCGGGCGATGGCCTGCTCCTGCAATTCCAGCTCGGGAAAGGTGAGCACCGCCACCGCCGCGCGCGTCACCGTGTTGTTTTCCTCAAAGCCCACATCCACCCCCGCCACCAGGCGCACCTCCCCCACCTGATCCTCGCGGATCACCTCGCCGCGTAGCTGCTTCTGGATGGCGATGGCCTCGGCGGGGGTGACCTCCCAGGCATGGCGCTGCGTGACTTTCATGGCAGGCTCCCTCTCGGTGCGATTCTTGCGTCTACGGGCAGTAGGTCCTTCGCCACAGCAAAAAGGGAGCCGCTACCATGGAACAAGAAACCTTGCCGCTTATCATATACGGTCACGACTTTTGCACGCAGGCGTGGTGGGTGCGCGACGCGCTGGAAAAGCACGCGGTACCGCACGAGTGGCGCGACATCATGCAGGGCGACCCCGCGTGGAAGGAGGAGCTGCGGGCGCTGGCGCGGGGCAACCTGTCGGTGCCCACCGTGCTCTTCCCGGATGGCACCGTGTGGGTGGAGCCGTCGCCTGACCGCGTGCTCAACAAGCTGGGGGTGGAGCGCGCGAAGCCCGGGGCGGGGCTGATGGAGCGGCTCAAGGAGTGGCTGGGGTAGAAGCCCCAACCACCCTTTTTCTGGCAACGCGGCTAAACCCCCGCATCGAGCAACAACGCGCGCTGCCCCACCTGATCGGCGAAGAGGGCGACCTGCGCGCTGTGCTCCCGCTTGTGCCCATAATATTGGTACACCAGCACGTCATCGAGCGCGTACTCGGCACCGTACCAGGGCACGGTGCCCGCCTCGCTCAGCAGGGCGAGCGGGAGCCGCGCGAGCCAGGCCATCGCCTCAGCGTGCAGCGCGTCGTACTCGGCGAGCGTCTCGCTGGCGGAGAGGCCCGCGCGCGCCGCCACCTCCGCGTCATTGAAGTGCTCCGGCCCATTGGCAAACAGTCGCTCCAGCGTGGGGGTGGCGCGCCCTTCGTCGGCAAAAGAAGCCAGGATGTCCACCAGCAGCGCCTCGTAGGAAGCCAGGTGCGCCACAATCTGTTTCACCGACCAGACCCCGCACACCCCACCCTCTTCCCACTCGCTCATCGGCACGCGTGCCAGCGTCTCCTTCCACGTGCGATCCCCGTAGCGCATCACGTCCTTCGCGTTCATCGTCTGCTCCTTTCACCCTTGCTTTTCACGCCCCGATCTCCCCTTGTCTTCTTGTCCCCTTGTCCCTCCCCCTCCTTGCCTCCTTGTCCCCGTCCTCTCCCTTGCCTCCTCCCACGCCGCCGCAAAGCCCGCGCACGCCCGCGCAAGCATCGCCCGCAAGCGGTGTTGAAGCGGCTCCCGACCCACAAGGTCGGAGCCGGTCAAGCTACCAGCACGCCACCCCCAACTTGCTGCCATGATGCCCTCCTTACGACACGCGCCCACTTGGATTATGATATGCCAAAGCGGGCGCAGCGGGAAAGGCACGTGGCTCGACGTTTCGAGCCTGGGGCCGACCGTGGCAAACTGATGGCAACTTTTCCAGCGAGCCTATCTTACCTTGTGAGGAGCCCATGATCGTCAACCCAACCGAGTTTGGCCTTGAAATCATCTTCCAGCCCGCGCACGCCCTGCTGTCGGCGCAGGTGGCGGCGCGCACGACGTGGGCGGGCGTGGTGCCGCACTGGTGGCAGACGCTCGTCGCGGTGGCGCAGCACGACAATGGCTGGCACGAATGGGAGCAGGCCCCGACGCTGAACGGGGCGGGCAGCCCGCGCAACTTCACGGAAATGACCCCGCAGGACGCCATCGCGCAGTGGCGGCGCGGGGTGGGGCGTGGGCTGCACCAGGGGCGATGGGTGGGGCTGCTCATCTCCCGCCACGCCACCAGCCTGTACGAGGCGCGGCGCGGCGAGGTGGCGGCGCTGGACGCATTTCTGGACGAGCAGGGGGCGCAGCAGGCCCGCTGGATCGAGGCGCTCGGGGTGACGGAGGGGGAGGTGGCGCGCGCCTACGATGTGGTGCGCTGGAGCGACTGGTTCTCGCTCGTGCTCTGCTGGCGGCGCGTGCCCGAGGATGGCAGCGCGATCTCGCTGGGCGCGGGGCCGGATGGGCAGGGCTACACGATGCGCCGCCTGGACGGGGAGCGCCTCACCGTGGAGCCCTGGCCCTTCATCGAGGCGCGCTTTGTCGTCACGGTGGAGGCGCGACGGTTGTTCCACCCAACCTTCGAGGAGGCAAGCGCCCTGAAGCAGGCATTGGAGGGAGCAGAAATCCAGCTAAAGTCGTGGCAGATCACCCAGAGTGCCGCCTGAGGCTCGCCTATCGCCGCAACTCGTGGAGGTTCTGCCACAAGATGTAGCTGCCCGTGGCGAGCACGGTGGCGAGGAGCACCTGCCAGTAAAACTCGTAGAAGAGCACCAGGGCGGCGATGCTGGCAAGGAGCACGGTCAGGGTGGCGACAAGGTGGGTGAGTCGCCCGCGAAAGCCCGCCTCGATAAAGATAAAAAGCGCAAAAATCGCCACCACCCCTGACAGAATGTGGCTGGGCTGAAACTCGAACAGGGTCACAAAGCCGATCAGCATCACCCCGATGCTGGTCGCCGCCCACAGTTCCGCGAGGCGGCTGGCACGCAAGGTTTCCTCGGTGGCGGGCTGGTGCGCGCGGTGGATGTGCGCGCGCACCGGCTCCAACTCCCCCGCCTCCAGCCGCGCGGCGTGCCGCGCCAGCGAGTCGAACAGCGCCTCGTTGAGCGCGAGGTGCGCGCGCAGGTGGTTCACCTCCTCGGAGAGCAGGGCGATGCGCACCATGTGGGCATCGTGAAGCTTGCTCAGGTGGGGCTCCTGCCGCATGGCGGCCGCCTCCACGCCGAGCCCCTGTAGCTCGCGGCTCTGGCGCTCGACCTGCCCCCACAGCGTGGCCTGCTGCGCGCGGAGCGCGGCCTGCTGCGCGCGCGTGACCGTCAGCGCCTCGTCCGGCGGCGGCACCTTGTCCAGCCCCGCCCAGCCGACGGGATCGTACCAGACGCGGCGCACGCTGCCGTCGCGGTTGAACATGGGGCCAGCGGGGGCATCCTCGCCCGCGAAGGGGTCACGGGTGTAGAGCCCCCACAGGCCGCGAAAGTGGGTCACCCAGGTGGACTCGTCGCCGAGCAGGCGCGGCGGGGCCCACCCCGCCTGCTGGCCCGGCCCGATGGCGAGCCCGTCGCCGCGCGCGTAGTCCACAAAGGGGATGCGGAAGATGTTGGAGAACCCCTCATCCGCCGCAGTGCCCACCTCGTCGCGCCGGTATTGCCGCAGTTTCTGATGCCACAAGCGCTGCGCCCGATCGGTAAAGGCAATGAGGGGGCGCAAAAAGGGAAGCTCCAGCTCAGCCAGGTACTCGCCAGCGGTGAAGTAGCTGGCGTGCGAGCCCGCGCCCGTGAAGATCACCACGTGCTCCCCCGCCTTTTTCACTTCGGGATCATCCCAGCGCCGCCGCAAATCGTCGCCCGCGTAGTCGTGCGAGGCGTAGGCCACCCACTCCGGCTTCACCTCGCCCGTGTCGCTTTCCGACAGGTAGATGCAGGCCATCTCCCAGTCGGCCTCATGGTCGTTTGCGCCCCAAAAACCGGAACGCCAGTTGTTGAACAGGTAAAAATACCAGTATTGCAGGACGACCCAGCCGTTCTCGCGCAGCACCCGCCCGTGGTAGCTGAAGGGCTCCTGCTCCTCGCGCAGCTGGTTGTAGAGTTGCTTGGCGGCAGCGGCGGCATCGCCCGGCACGCGCCCGCGCGCCAGCAAGCGAGAGCGCGAAGAGGGCGTCCACGAAGCGCGAGGTGTAGCCAACACGTGCCAAGCGCCCGCGCCCGCCGTGAAAGCGCTCTTCCAGGTCGGCGGCGTGGCGCTTTTCAAGTGTGTAGCTGGCAAGCTGCGCGGGGCTCAGCGGGTTGGTGAGCTTCAGGTAATGGACAGCCCCAAACTCGTCGGGGTGGGGCACGCCCAGCGCGGCCAGCGTCAGCTCGCCGGGCGGGATCAGGCAGCAGGGCTCCTCGCCGGGCCGCTCCACCCAGAGGCTGGAGCGCTCCACGTAATGCGCCACATCCATCGGGAAAAACCGCTCGCCACGCGTGAAGCGGATGACCGGCTCGAAGCGCTGGAGCAGCGCCCGCTGCGCCTGCTCATTCATGGAGCGGCCCCACGGGTGGCGCGCTCTGCGGGGCGGCGTTAAAGGCGACCCGCACGTCGTAGGAATTCAGGTAGAGCACCATGACGATGCAGAAGAGCATGAGCAGGTAGAGGTAATCCAGTTCCCAGGTCGGCACCCAATAGATCAGCAGGCAGACCAGCAGGGTGGTGCCCTGGGTGAGCATCGCGAGCAGCCAGCCAAAGGGGCGCAGCACGAAGAAGCCCATCGCCGCCAACGCGGCAAGCCCGGCGATGGGCAAAAAGGTGAGGCCGATCACCCCTGCTTTGTTGAGCGGGAGGGTGCTGCGCGTCAACTGCTGCCACGCCTCCCACTCCAACAGCCCCACCTGATCCAACTGGTGAATCGCGATTCCGACCAGTGCCGCGATCTGCACGACGAGCAGGAAGCCGGTGGCGCGCACCGACCACGCGTGCGCCTGCCCGCGCTCCCAAAAATCTCTGAGGGCTTGTTTCCAAATTGGTAGCATCGGTGAGAACTCGCGGGAACTCGGTGAACTCGTAGGGATTTGTGGGCTTTAGAGCGCGTCGTTTGTCTGCTCCAGCAGGGCGGCGTAGCCCTCGCGGAAGGTGGGATAGCGGAAAGGGTAGCCGGTGGCGCGCAGGCGCGCGTTGCGGCAGCGCTTGTTGCCACCGCGCCGCCGCGCGGGCTCCGCGATGGTGGGTGGTGCGGGCACGCCAAGGCGCGCGGCCAGCCAGCGATACACGGTGCAGCGCGCGGCGGGCTCGTCGTCCACCCCCAGGTAAAGCGCGGCGGGCTGCGCGAGGCCCATCAGGTGGTGCAGCGCCCCCGCCGCGTCGTCGCGGTGGATGCGGTTGGTGTGGCGCGGCCTGCCCGCCGCGCAGCTCGCCTCGCCCGCGCGCACCTTGTCGATGAGCGAGGTGCGCCCCGGCCCGTAGATGCCCCCCAGCCGAAGGATCGTCGCGGGGAAGGGGGAGCCGAGAAACAGCTGCTCCCCCTCCAACAAAAGCTGTCCGCTGAAGCTGCCCGGCGCGGTCGGGGAGTCCTCGTCCACCCACTCCCCATCGCTCTGCCCGTACACGCCGGTGCTGGAGGTGAAAAAGAGGCGCGGCGCGTGCCCCTGCTCGTCGAGCGCGTGCAGCAGGTGGCGCACCCCGTCCACGTAAATCGCGCGGTAGGCTGCCTCGCTGTACCCCGCCGAGCCAGCGGTGTAAAACACCGTGTCGAGCGCAGGGGGCAGCGCGCGCAGGGTTTGCGCCTCGGTCAGGTCAGCGGCGAGCGGTCGAACCCCAGCGGGGAGCCGTGCCGGATCGCGGCTCAGCCCCCACACCTCGTGCCCCGCCGCCACCAGCCGCGCGCCTAGCGCCGCCCCGACATAGCCGCATCCCGCAATCAGTATTTTTGGCATTTCGGATTTCGGATTTCGGATTTTCGATTTCAGATTTTCGATTTCAGATTAAGGACGATGCGAGACAGCAACGTTGACCGAGGATTCCTTCGTCCGTCGTCGGTCGTCGGTCGTCGGTCGTCGGTCGTCCGTCGTCGGTCGTCGGTCGTCCGTTGTCCGTCGTCGGTCGTCGGTTTGTTCACTTTGGCCGTTGGGCTATATCATACCCAAGCTCTTGGGATTGAGGAACTGGTGGGCTGCTTATGGGACTGACGAGGCAGGGGGTGCCACACCATGTGGCGACGCCGCGCACGCTGTTGTTTTTGGAGCGCGCGGGGCGCTGGCTGTTTATCGAGGGGGCCGCGCACAAGTGGTGGGCGGGTAGCTTGAACGGGATCGGCGGCGGGGTGGAGGCGGGCGAGGGGATCCTGGCGGGCGCGCGGCGCGAGACCATCGAGGAGACGGGGCTGGAGCCAGCCGCGCTTTCGCTGGCGGCGATTGTCCACGTGATCGGCGAGCCAGCGGTGCTGCTCTTTGTGTTTCTGGGCACCCTTCCCCCAGGCGAGCTGCGCCCGTGCGACGAGGGCACCTTTCGCTGGCTGCGCCCGGAGGAGATCGCGGAGCCAACCTTGCCCCTCATGCCCGACCTGCCCTTTTTGCTGCCACGCTTGTGGGCGCGCCCGCCCCACGAGGAAGCGCTTTTTTTCGTCTTCGACTTTTCACAGGGATTCGAGGCGAGCGAGGGCTAGCTCGGCTCGTTCCCCCAACCATTCTATCAAGCATCTAGCCACACGAAGAGGGCACCGATGAAGATCATTGCGCTGGATCACGTTCAACTGGCGATGCCCCCTGGCGAGGAGGCGCGCGCCCGTCACTTTTACGGCGAGTTGCTCGGCCTGGCGGAGGTAGCGAAGCCGGAGCCGCTGGCGGCGCGCGGCGGCTGCTGGTTCGAGGGCGAGGGGCTGGCGGTGCACCTGGGGGTGCAACGGGACTTTGCGCCCTCGCGCAAGGCGCACCTGTGCTTTCAGGTGGACGATTTGGAGGCGGCGCGCCAAACCCTGCTGCGTGGTGGCGTGCCCATCACCCCGGACGAGAGCGTGACCGGGGTGCGGCGCTTTTACGCGGCGGACCCCTTCGGCAATCGCCTGGAATTCCTCCAGGCGGGCGACCACTTCCTATAGCACCCATCGCTCCCCCTGCTCCCCCACGCCGAAGCCCTGCGCCGCCAGCCACCGCCGCGCCGCGCCCTCGTCCAGCAGCGGGTTGCTGTGATTCAGGTGGATAAAGCGGATCTCCCCGCGCGCCCCCGCCAACTGCCGCACGCTGTCGCGCACGAGCGGGTGCGGGATCGTGCGCAGGTCGCGGCCCGGCAGCTCGTCGCCGCTGAAAAAGGTGCCATCGAGCAGGGCCACGTCAACCGATTCGAGCTGGTCGCGGAACGAGGGGGGCCACTCGTCACTATCGGGGCAATAAAGCAGCTGCCGCGTTGGCCCGCGCAGCACAAAGGCAACGGTGTCGCTCCACTCGTCACGGTGCGGCACGAGCAGCGGCGTGACGTGCAGCGCGGGCCCGAGCGCGACACCCACGCCCGGCTGCAAGGCGTGCAGTTCGATGTTTCCCTGCGCCACCAACTGCGACCAGGGCGCGTTGGCGCGCAGAAACCCAGCCATGCGCGCCGTCGCGTAGACCGGCAGCCGCGTGGTGTTCCACGCCTCGCGGCCCAGGTGGATCAGCCCGGTGTAGTGGCCGATGTGCGCGTGGGTCAACAGGATGCCCGCCAGCGGGAGCGCGCCCGCGCCGCACAGCGCGTCAAGCTGCTCCCGAAAGTCGGGGGTCGCGTCGATCATCCACGCGCGCCCCGCCGCGTGCTCCACCACCCCCAGGCAACTTGCCAGGCGGCGAGACGCGGGCACGCGGCGCGCGGACGCGCAACGGGCGCAGGCGCAGCCCGCCTGGGGCAGCCCTGCATCCTGCGCGTTCCCCAATAACACAGCTTCAACCATGTCTAGCTCGTCCAAGGTCCAGAAGTGACCTCCTCTGGCAAGTTGCCCCGCTCGCACCCTCTGCCCCTTACCTTTAGGTGCTTGCATATCGTGGTTGTTTTTCACTAGTATAATCAAAAGTATAATCGAAAGGGGCGAGGCATGAAGGGCGACCGGTGGGGCCAGGCCCCACGCGCGTGACGCCCCCACCGTGCTGGGAGATCAAGCCCGCCGGAGCCCCCGCCCCACCCGCCATGTCACGAAACTATGACCTCTCGAAACTGGGACGATGAAGCGTAGATACCCCTCGGCTGCCACGATGTTAGTGGGATATGCCCTGCTCGTGCTGTTCACCAGCGAGTTATTGGTGCGCCTCGACGCGCCAACCTCCCTGCAAATGCTGCTGCTTGGCCCCGTGCTGCTCGCTGCCCCGTTTTACCCGCGCCGCGTCTACCTGACGATGCTGGTCATCCTGGACCTGCTCAGCCTGTGGTTGGTGCAAAACATCGTGGTAGCCAACCTGACAGATGCTTACCAGACGATGGCGGTGCTGTCCTTGACCACGATCCTGGTGGCGGAAGGCTTCTATCGCTTGTCGCGCGGGCGGCTGCGCGCCGACGAGGCGATGCGGGAAAGCGAGGCCCGCTACCGCCACCTGGTAGAGCATCTGTCGGAGGCGATTCTGGTCCACAGTGAGGGCAAGGTGGTGTACGTCAACCCGGCAGCGCAACAGTTGTTTGGCGCGACCGAGCCGTCACAGCTCCTGGGCATCCCGGTCCTCTCTCTGACTCACGCCTCCTTCAAGAAAACGGTTCAGGAGCGCATCCACCGCATCGAGCAGGAGCAGCAGGTTACCGAGCGCATGGAGCAGCAGGTGGTACGGCTCGACGGCACCGTGGTCAGCGTCGAGGTGACAGCCGCGCCCGCCACCTATCAGGGACGCTCCGCCACGCAGGTGCTACTTCACGACATCACCGCCAAGAAACAGGCAGCCGCGATGATCCAGCAGGCGGAGGAGCACTACCGCAGCCTGTTCAACGAGGCCCCCGTGATGTACCTGCTCACCCACAACGCGGGCGGGCAACCGACCATCACCGATTGCAACCAGACCTTTTTGAGCACCCTCGGCTACAGCCACGAGGAGGTGCTGGGGCAACCCCTCGCCATTTTTTACTCCGCCGGGTCGCGGGCCATCCTGCTGAGCGGCGGGTACGAGCAGGCGCTCAGCGGCACCTTTGTCACCGCCGAGCGGGAACTTCTCACGCGGACGGGCAGGGCGATCCCGGCGCTGCTGCACGCGTCGCCGGACGTCGATCGCGCGGGGCAGGTGATCGGCACGCGTGCCATGTTCATGGACATCAGCGACCGCAAGCAGGCGGAGCACGCGCTCACCTACGAGCGCGACCTGCTCAACGCGCTGATGGACAACATCCCCGACACCATCTACTTCAAAGACACGAACAGCCGCTTCACCCGCATCAACAAGGCGCAGGTCCGCGTGCTCGGGGTGGCGACGGCGGAAGAGGCCATCGGGAGGAGCGACTTTGATTTTCAGGACCCCATGCTTGCCCTGGGCTTTCGCGAGGAAGAAAAGCGCATCATGGGGGTGGGGGAGCTGCTGGTGGACCGGCTCGAATACAACCCCACCCCCGACGGCGATCCGCGCTGGTTTTCCGCCACCAAGGTGCCCCTGAAAAATCAGGCGGGCAAGGTCATCGGGATGGTGGGGGTCTCGCGCGACATCACCGAGCGCGTGCTGACCGAGCAGGCGCTCCAGCACCGGCTTCGCTTTGAGGAACTGATCACCTCCCTGTCCAGCAACCTGATCAACGTAGCCCCCTCCGACCTTGACCAGACCCTGAGCCAGGCGATCCGCACCATCGGCGAGTTTGTCGGCGCGGATCGCAGCTACATCTTTTTGTTCTTTCCCGAGACCAACACCCTCAACAATACGCACGAGTGGTGCGCGGAAGGGATCGAGCCGCAGATCGACCACCTTCAGGACATCCCAGCGGATTCGCTCCCGTGGTGGCAGGAAAAGTTATCCCGCTTCGAGAACATCCATATCACCCGCGTGGCGAGCCTGCCCCCCGATGCCGTGGCCGAGCGCGAGCTGTTAGAGGCGCAGGACATCTGCTCGCTGGTAGTGGTTCCGATGCGCTTCGGCAACACGCTGCGCGGCTTTTTGGGCTTTGACGCCGTGCACGAGGAGCGCGTCTGGTCCGACGACACGATTGCGCTGCTGAAGATCATCGGGGAAATGTTCATCAGCGTGCTCGAACGGACCCGCACCGAGCAGGCGTTGCAGGAGCAGCGCAACTTCGCGCTGCGCGTCATGAACACGATGGGCCAGGGGCTCACCGTGACCAACGCCGCTGGCAACTTCGAATATGTCAACCCGGCCTATGCCCACATGCTCGGCTTTGAGGCGGCGGCGCTGATCGGCTTTTCCCCCTTCGACCTGACGCTGGAGGAAGATCACGCCGCCATCGTGGAAGGGCGCGCGCTGCGCTCCGAGGGGCATGGCAGCAGCTACGAGGCGCGGCTGCGGCGCGCCGATGGCAGCCTCATTCACGTCCTCATCACGGCGGTGCCGCGCTGGCACCAGGGCGTGGTGATAGGCTCCATCGCGGTGGTCACCGACCTGAGCGAGCGCAAGCGCATGGAAGAAGTGCTCGCCAAGGCGCGCGATCAGGCGCTGGAATCGTCGCGCCTCAAATCCGAGTTTTTGGCGACGATGAGCCACGAGATTCGCACCCCGATGAACGCGATCATCGGGATGGCCGAGTTGCTGCTGGACACCCCGCTGAGCGAGGAGCAGCAGGAGTTCGCGCAGATCGTCAACGAGGCGGCGCAGGGGCTCCTGACGATCATCAACGACATTTTGGATTTTTCCCGCATCGAGGCGGGCAAAATCCTGTTGGAGCAGATCGAGTTTGAGCCGCTGCACATCGTGGAGGGGGTGGCGGAGGTGCTCGCGGCGCGGGCGCGCGACAAGGGGCTGTCGCTGATGACCTTTGTCTCGCCCGACATCCCGCGCGTGCTGCACGGCGACCCGGGGCGGCTGCGCCAGGTGCTGCTCAACCTTGTCAGCAACGCTGTCAAGTTCACGGCGCGGGGGGAGGTGGACGTGCAGGCCTCCCTCCTCGCCCGTGACGCCGAGCAGGTAACCCTCCACTTCAGCATCAGCGACACGGGGATCGGCCTGTCCGAGACGGCGCGCCGCCGCCTGTTCCAACCTTTCACGCAGGCGGACGGCTCCACCACGCGCCAGTACGGTGGCAGTGGGCTAGGGCTGTCTATCTCCAAGCGTCTGGTCGAGATCATGGGGGGCGAGATCGGGATGGAGAGCGTGGAGGGCAAAGGCTCGACCTTCTGGTTCACCGTGCGCTTCGACTGGCGACCCGACAGTAGCGTACCGCTCGTGCGGCAGGACTTAGAGCATTTGAAAGTCCTGATCGTGGATGATAGCCCGACCAACCTGAAGATTTTGCGCCGCTACATCCGCTCCTGGGGGATGGAGGAGACGGTGGCGACGAGCGGCTCGGCGGCGCTGAAGCGCTTGCAGCAGGCGACGCTGGAACGCCCCTTTGATCTGGTCATCATGGACCTGATGATGCCGGGGATGGACGGCTTCGCGCTGGCCCGCGCCATTCAGCGCAACCCCCGGATCGCGTCCATCCACCTGATCCTCCTTACCGCGCACGAGAAGCGGGGCCAGGGCGAGCAGGCGCTGCGCATGGGCTTTTCCGCTTACCTCACCAAGCCGATCAAGCAATCCCTGCTGCTCGACGCGATTGCCGACACGATGCTGGCACGCACGCCAGTGCCGCACCCCTCCCCTGCCAGCAGCCTGCACGCCGAGCCGCCCCGCCCCAACGGCCAGCAGCACACCCTCCTGCTGGCCGAGGACAACCCGGCCAACCAGCGCCTCGCCATACGCCAGCTGAACAAGCTGGGCTACCAGGTGTACACCGCCACCAATGGCCGCGAGGCGCTCGACCTGTACCTGGGGGGCGAGGTGCCCTTCCAGCTGATTCTGATGGATTGCCACATGCCGGAAATGGACGGGTTCGAGGCGACGCGCGCCATCCGCAAGGCCGAGGCGGTGAGCGGGACGCACATTCCCATCATCGCGATGACAGCCAACGCGATGATGGGCGACCGCGAAACATGCATTGCCGCTGGCATGGACGATTACATCAGCAAGCCCGTGACACTTCAGCGCCTGCGCGACGTACTGGCGCAATGGGTCCCGCTGGCCCCTCCCGCCAGCGCCCCGCCCACGGATGACAAGTCGCTCAGGGAACAGGAGATGCAAACCAACCAGGCGGAGCCGCTGGATCAACGAATACTCGCTCAACTGTACGAGTTGCAGGAGGGCAGCGAGGACGAGCCGCACATCGTGCTGCTACTGATCGACATATTTTTGAACGATACCCCCACCACGCTGGCAACGCTGCGCCTCGCCGTCGCCGAGCAAAACGCGGACCGGCTCCACAAAACCGCCCACAGCCTCAAGGGCAGCTGCGCGACCATCGGGGCCCTCACCCTGGCCGACTACGCGCGCGAGTTGGAAACGTGCGGGCGCGATGAAAAGCTGCAAAAAGCAGGGATGTGGCTGGAGCGTGTCGAGGCGGAGTACGAACGCGTGCGGCTCGCGATGCGGGCAGAGCGGGCGAAGTTGGAGTAGGGGGTGAGGGGGTGAGGAGGGTGATGAAGGTGAGGGGGTGAGGGGGTGAGGGTTGGGGCGTGGGGGTTTCGCGCGTCCCAACGCGATAGGGAGGACAAGGGGACAGGGGCAGGGGACAGGGGGACAAGGGGACAGGGGGACAGGGGGACAAGGGGACAAACTACCGCCCTAGCCACTCCGTGGGAACCCACTGCCGCCTGCGATCCGTGTGCTGCCTGCTGCCTGCCGCCTGCTGCCTGCTATCCGTTTGCTGCCTGCCGCCTGCTGCCTGCTATCCGTTTGCTGCCTGCTGCCTGCTGCCTGCTATCCGTTTGCTGCCTGCTGCCTGCTGCCTGCCGCCTGCCGTCCTACGTGCCGCGTTGAAGCAGGTAAAGGAGCGCCTGACCATAGGCATCGGCGGCCCCGAAAGCTTCAAAGGCCAGGTTACTCCCCGCGTGCTGAATCTCGCAACGGTAGCCATCGAGGGTGCTGCTGAGGGTGATCGTGGGGCGCGGCTCGGTAATTAGGCGGCGCTCCACCTCCTCGCGCACCTGCGCCTCCGTCGGCAGCCAGAGCACCTCGCCCAGCACCACGTAATCCAGCGCCCACTCCAGCGCACCGTGAAAGGTGATGAGCAACTCGCCGCTGCGCCGCTCCACGTAGCACATCATCTGGCTCATCACGAAGCGCTGATCGTCCATCTCCCGATCCGGCACCGCGAAAAAGTCATAGATCTTCGGCACCCACTCCAGCCCCGCCGCCTTCAGCGCCCGCGCCTGCGCAAACGAAACCATTCCCCTTGCTCCTTCTTCCCTGTTCTACACCCAAAATCCGCCAAAGCGTCGCCCACCCTTGTCCTCCCTATCGCGTTGGGACGCGCGAAACCCCCACGCCCCAACCTTCACCCCCTCACCCCCCTCACCCCCCTCACCCCCCTCACCCCCTCACCCCTCACCCCCCTCACCCCCCCGACCCCTACTCCAACACATGCTCCGCCTGGATGAAGCGGCGCGAGTGGGTCTCGCCACGCAGGATGAGGGAGTTGGTTTCGGCCTGGCGGCCATGGTAGCTGACCCCTTGCAGCAGCGGGCCATCGGTGATGCCGGTGGCGGCAAAGTAGATGTCGTCGGCGCTGACCAGTTCGTTAACGGTGACGATGCGCTTGCAGTCCAGCCCCGCCGCGTCCACGGCGACGCGCTCCTTTTCCTGCTGCGGCGCGAGCCGCCCCAGCATCGCCCCGCCGAGCGCCTTGACGGCGCAGGCCGCAATCAGCCCCTCCGGAACCCCGCCGATGCCCATCAAAATGTCCACGCGCCCATTGGGCGAGGCGGCCATCAGCGCGCCCGCAATGTCCCCATCCGAGCGCAGCATGACGCGCGCCCCCGCCATGCGAATCTCCGCGATCAGGTCACGGTGGCGCGGGCGGTCCAGCACGAAGACCACCAGGTCGCGCACCTCTTTCTTTTTAACGCGCGCCACCAGGGCCAGGGTCCAGGCGGCGGGCGCGTCCATCACCTCCGGCACCAGGGCCTCGGCTGCCTCGCGGCTGACGACGAGCTTGTTCATGTAGACCGCGGGCCGTGGGCACCACATGGAGCCGCGCGGCGCGACGGCCGCCACGGAGATCGCGCCCGGGCTGCCCGGTGGCGAGCAGCCCGCGCCCGTCGATGGCATCCACCACCAGATCCATCGGCGGCCCCTCGCCGGAGCAAACGTGCGTTGCCACTCTTGAGCGGCGACTCCCACCCCACCTTGCCCTCCTCGCCGACCACGATGAAGCCGTCGATGTCCAGCAAGCGAAGCGCCTCGTACATCGCCTCGGTGGCGGCACGGTCCGGCTCGTCGCGGCTGCCCAGCCCCATCCAGCGGCCCGCGCTGAGCGCGGCCGCCTCCGTCGCGCGCACCAGGTCCAGCCCCAGGTTGCGCTTGCTGAGCTGTCCCTCAATCGCCGACTGTCGCTCCTGGATCAGCCGACTGACAGGCTGACTGGCGCTCGTTTGCCATCGTACTCCCTTGCCTTTCACCGCGAACGTCTCGTAAGGTCACCGTTTCCATTTCTCGTTGCTTCTTGCACCATCGCCCTCCGCTGCCCGACGTTCAAAATTCTTCCACCGCTTCCAGCAGGCCCGCTGCCTCCCAGGCCAGCATGCCCCCATCCAGGATGGTCACGCGATCGTAGCCCCGCTGCTTCAGGAGCAGCGATGCCACGCGCGCGCTGCGCCGCCCGCCGCGATCCACCAGCACCACGGCTCGGTCGCGCGGGATCTCTTTTTGTGGGATATCTTCCGTCGAGAAGAGGTGGGACAGCGGCTTGAGGTGCGCCTCCGGGATGTGCCCCTGCTTCCACTCGCGCGGCTCGCGCACGTCCAGCACGACCGGCGGGCTGGCGCTGTGAAGCTCCTGCCAGAGGGCGCGCGGCGTCACCGCGTGCGAGCCGTTGATCGGGATATCCTGGGGCAGGATGATCTGCACCGGGTAGTCGGGGCGGGGCAGGTTCTGGCACTCGCGGAAGACCCGCACGTCGCTCTCGTAGATGCAGATCGCCGGATCGAGCACGTTGTAGAAAAGGTACTCGACCGCCTCGTCCTCCGGCAAAAAGTGCTGCCGCGCCCATGTTCTCGAAAAAGCCGGTGTCCTTCATCAGCTTGAGCACGGAGGGGCGCACGTGGGTCATGTACAGGTCGCCCCCCTCCTGGCGGTAGCTGCGCAGCAGCCCTTCCAGCATGTTGATGCCGCTAATGTCCATGTGGTGCACGCCGCGCATCCGCAGCAGCAGGAAGCGCTGGCTAGGGTGTTCCGCCTTGTACGGCGGATCGCCTCCTCCACGTGGTTGACCGCGCCAAAGTACAGATCGCCCAAAATCTCCATGATGCCCAGCTGCGGGCAGGACGGCTTTTCGGGCTGGTTGACCAGATGCTCGAAACTTCGTCGTCGGGCAACACCTCGTGGACGCGCGGCGAGCTGGTTTTCAGGATGTAGTAGGCCAGCGACATCAGGATGCCGCTCAGCACGGCGAACTGGATCGGCAGGAAGATGGTGCCAAAAAAGGTGACGAGCATGATCAGCGCGTCGCCGCGCGCGCCGTGCCAGATGCGCAGCATCTCCGTCGCGATCGATCATCCCGTAGGCGACGAGGAGCAGCACCCCCGCCAGGGCGGCACGGGGCAGGTAGGCCGCGAGCGGCGCGAGGGTGAGCATCGCGACCATCACGAAGATGCCCGAAAAGATGGCGGACAGCGAGGTTTTGGCGCCTGCCTGGAAGTTCACGCCGGAGCGGGAAAAGGAGCCCGAGACCGGAAAGCCAGACAGAAAGCCCACCGCCACATTCGCCAGATCCCCTGGCCGATAAATTCCTGGTTGCTGTCCAGCCGCTCGCCGGTCTGCGCGGCAAAGGAGCGCGCCACCGCCATCGTCTGGATGAGCCGATAGCAGCCACGGCGAGCGCGGCGGTGGACAGGTCGGAGATCAGTTGCAGGTTGAAGAGGGGGAGCGGCGCGAGGGGCGGCAGCGTGTTCGGCAGACTCGCCCAGCACCCGCACCCCCGCCTCGTGCAGATGGAAAAAGAAGAGCAGCAGCGCCGCCGATACGAGGGCGATGATGGTGCCGGGCAGTTGCGGGCGGAACTTCTTTCAAGACCAGGATCAGCGCGATGGTACCCACCCCGAGCCCCAACGTGAGCAGGTGCGTGTGCGGCAGGTTAATGACCAGATTCTCGAGGTGCCCGACGATGGAGCGGCTCGTGTAGTCGAGGCCAAACAGGTGGCGCAGCTCGCCCACCGCGATCTGGACCCCCGCGCCCGCCGCAAAGCCGACGATCACCGCGTCGGACACAAAGTTGACCAGCATGCCCAGCCGCGCCAGCCCCATGACTATCTGGAAGACGCCGGCCATCACCGCCAGCAGCCCCGCCGCCAGCACAAATTCCTTGGTGCCCGGGATGATCGTCGCCGACAGGCCGGAGAGGACCAGCAGGGAGAGGGCGGAGGTCGGGCCAGTGTGCCCGTAGCTGGAGGAGCCCCACAGCGCGCCGACGATCGCGCCGACCACCCCCGCGTAGAGCCCCATGCTCGGCGGGCAGCCCCGCGACGAGGGCGAAGGCGATGGCCTGCGGCAGCAGCACCACCGCCACGGTCATCCCCGCGACAAGGTCGGCGCGCAGGGCGCTCGTGGGGTAGTGGCGGAAAAATTCGATAGGCTGCGCGAAGTAGGAAGGGATATCGCGGATCGGAGCGGGCAGAGCGTGCAGGCGAATTTGCATGGCGTCTTCTCGCGGCAGAGTGCAGGTTGATTGAGAGAAAGCCGCGCCGGGCGCGGGCGCGCCTCGCCCCGTCAGCCGCTGTGCCCCCTGGAAGTGGTGCTCGCCCAACGGTGGCCGAGGAAGTAGCGCTTTCCGCCATCCGTGCGGCGCGCGCAGGTAGCCCTGGCTACCTGGAATGTCAGCTGCGCCACATGGGGCTAGTATGAACCCATTGAACATAACGTAAAGTGGGGGTTTTTCGGGTTGCAGATCGCAGATTGCAGATTGCAGATTGGAGATTGGAGATTGGAGATTGGAGATTGTGTGCCCCGAAAGGGGTATTGAAGATTAGGTTTATCAGCTCCTACGGGATCCCACGAGGTCCTACCCTGACGGGCGGCGCCAGAGGCCCGCGCTCCCAGGGAGGGAGTTCCTAGGAGTTCCTGCCAGTTCCAACCAACCAAAAGCCCCCCACCAACCAGGTTGGTGAGGGGCCAAGTCGCTAAAGTGAGCCGCTTAGAAGCCGAAGAGCCCCGGCCCCGAAGAGAGGCGCGAAGACCAGCGCGACGATGCTCATCAGCTTGATGAGAATGTTTAGCGCCGGGCCGGAGGTGTCCTTGAAGGGATCGCCCACCGTGTCGCCGACAACCGCCGCCTTGTGGTTTTCCGAGCCCTTGCCGCCCAGCTCGCCGGTCTCGATCCACTTCTTGGCGTTGTCCCACGCGCCACCCGCGTTCGCCATCATCACCGCGAGCATGAAGCCGGAGGCGGTCGCCCCGATCAGCAGGCCAGCCAGCGCCTCTTTGCCGAGGAGCAAGCCGACAGCGAGCGGCACCACGACCGCGAGCACGCCCGGCACGACCATCTCGCGCAGGGCAGATTGGGTCGAGATGGCGACGCAGGTGCGGTAGTCCGGCGTGCCGGTGCCCTCCATCAGCCCCGGGATCTCGTTGAACTGGCGGCGCACCTCGTGCACGATCGCCATCGCCGACTTGCCGACCGCGCGTCATCGTGAGCGCGGCGAAAAGGTAGGGCAGCATCGCGCCGATGCAGCAGGCCCGCCGAGCATGATCGGGTCAAGCAGGTTCAGCGTCGTGATGTCCGCCGCGTCCGCGTAGGCAGCCATCAGCGCCAGCGCGGTGAGCACGGCAGAGCCAATCGCGAAGCCCTTGCCCGTGGCGGCGGTGGTGTTGCCGAGCGAGTCGAGCGCGTCGGTGCGCTCGCGCACGTTGGCGGGCAGGTGCGCCATCTCCGCGATACCGCCCGCGTTGTCGGCGACCGGCCCGTAGGCATCGGTCGCCAGTGTCACGCCCAGGGTCGAGAGCATCCCGACCGCCGAGAGCGCCACAGCGTACAGCCCGGCCCCGCGCCGCCCATCTCCCCCAGCCAGTAGGAGACGATGACCGCAACCACCACGATGATCGCGGGGGCCACGGTGGAAAGCATGCCGACCGCCAAGCCCTCGATGATGAGCGTCGCGGGGCCGGTCTCGGCACTGCGGGCGATGCCCTGGGTCGGCTTCTCGGTGTAGGAGGTGTAATACTCGGTAAAGTAGCCGATCAGGTTACCCGCGATCAGCCCCGTGATGACCACGCCGAAGAGCGGCCAGCTTACCGTGTCGTCGGTCGAGGAAGACCAGCGCGGCCACGCCGAGCAGCACGAGCCCCGACGCGCCGTACACGCCGGTGCGCAGCGAGCGCAGCAGATCTTCCTGCGTGGCATCTTCCTCGGTGCGAACCAGGAAGGAGCCAATGATGGAGGCGACGATCCCCACCGACGCCACCAGGAAGGGCAGGGTCACCGCGCTCGCGCTGATGCCAAACGAGGCAGCGGCCAGGGCGGAGGCGGCGATGAGCAATACGTAACGGTCCAAGGTACACACAACATAG
>CAWJTI010000023.1:0-12393 GCA_963845765.1 uncultured Chloroflexia bacterium | reverse complement strand
GGCAGGCGGCAGGCAGCAGGCAGCAAACGGAAGCAGGCGGCAGGCGGCAGGCGGCAAACGGCAGCAGGCAGCGGGCAGCGCAAGTGGAGCGCAAACTAACTCGGGCCGCGGGCCTCTGGCCCGCGCAGAGCGTACCACAGACGAAACGGTGGCAGGCAGCAGGCGGCAGTGGGTTCCCACAAAGCAGAGACGTTGTTCCTCCGTCGTCGCGGGTCGTCCGTCGTCCGTCGTCGGTCGTCCGTCGTCCGTCGTCACTAGAAAGTTGAAAGGTATGGCAGAAAGCAAGTGGGTGGTGGAGGTGGCGGGGTCGGGCGCGGCGGAAAGCCGCGAGACGCTGCACGCGCGGCTGGCCGTGTGCCGCCAGTGCGCGGGCGCGGGGTTTTTCATCGGGGACCGGACGCTGCTAGCGGGCCGCTCCCCGCGCCGATTTTCGTGCTGGGCCAGGCTCCCGCCGCGATTCACGCCGAGGACCCTATACGCCCCCTTCTCGCCGGGCCGCCACGGGCAGCCCTCGCCCCTGTGGAAATGGCTGGAGCAGGCGGGCTGGCCGGAAGCGGCGTTCCGCGCGACAGCCTTCATGACCGCCATCACGCGCTGCTTCCCCGGCCCCGCCCCGAGCGGCGCGGGGACCGCCGCCCCAGCGCTCAGGAGCAGGCGCTGTGCCGCCCCTTCTGGCAGCGCGAGTTGGAGTTGGCGCAGCCGGAGGTGATCATCACGCTGGGGACGATGGCGCTGCACGCGCTCGGTTTTCGCGGCGCGCGCTTGCAGGATGCGGTGGGTAACGTGATGATGTACAGTTAGCCAAGCGAACAATCCCGCTGATCCCCCTCCCCCACCCTTCTGGCGTGAGCCGCTGGCTCAACGCGCCCGCGAACCGCGCCCTGCTCGATCAGGGGCTGGCGCGGCTGGACGTGCTGACGTGGCACCTGCGCGAGGGGGCGGGCGAGGCGGGCAGCATGTAACGCAAACAAGAAAGGGGAAAAGGATGCAGATCGAATTTCAGCAAGTGGACGTGACCGAGGTAGAGGCTGACACCCTGCTCGTCGGGCTGTTCGAGGGCGAGCCGCTGCCCGACCCGCTGCAAGACGTGCTCGGCGCGATCTCCGATGAGGTGCTGAGCGACTTCAAAGGCGCGGCTGGCGACGAGGTGGCCCTGGTTTACTCGCAGGGCGCGCTCGCGGCCAAGCGGCTGCTCGTCGTCGGGCTGGGCAAGCGCGATAGCTGGACGGTAGAGGGGGTGCGCCGCGCGGTCGCCAAGGGCATCGCGCGCGCCAAGAGCTTTGGCGGGCGGGTCGCGCTCGCGCTTGACGGGTGGCAGAGCGAGGGGGTGTCGCGCGCAGAGGTGGCAAACGCCGCTTCGGAAGCTGCCACATTGACCCTTTACGAGTACTCGCTACCAAGCAAAAGAAGGACGAGACGAGCAGCAAGCGCATCGAGACCCTCGTGCTGCTCGGCGCGGACGAGGCCGCCGAGCGCGCGGCGCGGCGCGGCGAAGCGATTGCGACCGGCGTGCAGCGCCGCGCGCGATCTAGTCAACGCGCCGCCCAACATCGCCGACGCGCCCTTCCTCGCGCATACCGCGCGCCAGATCGCTGACTCTAGCCCCCACATCAGCTGCGACCGTCTACTCGCTGGACGAGAAGCGCGCACGATGGGGATGGGCGCGTTCGCGGGGGTCGGGCAAGGCTCTTCCACCCCGCCGCAATTCATCGTGCTGGAGTACCGCGTGGACGAGTTGGCGGGGCAGCGGCCGGTCGGGAACTCGCCGGCAAGGGGCTGATCTTCGACACGGGCGGGATCAACATCAAGCCCTCCGAGAACTTGTGGAAGATGAAGACCGACATGGGCGGCGCGGCGGCGCTCGGCACCTTCCGCGCCCTGGCGGCGCTGCCGGAGCCGCTGGGCGTGCCGGTGGTGGTATCGTGCCCGCGACGGATAACTCGATTGGCCTCGTCGTTTCACCCCCGCCGACGTGCTGACCGCGCTGAATGGCAAAACCATCGAGATTCAGAACACCGACGCGGAGGGGCGGCTGATCCTGGCCGACGCGCTGACCTACATCGACCGCTACCAGCCGCGCGCGGTGGTGGATTTGGCGGCTGCTGAACGGGGCGGTCGTGGTGGCGCTCGGCACCAACATCAGCGGGATGTTCAGCAACGATGACGGGCTGGCCGAGCGGCTGGAGCAAGCCGCGCAGCGCAGCGGCGAGGACGTGTGGCGCTTGCCGCTCCATGAGGATTATGACAAGCTCATCGAGAGCAGCATCGCTGACGTGAAGAACGTGGGCGGGCGGGAGCGGGCTCGATCACCGCTGCGCTCTTCCTGCGCCACTTCATCGGCGATTACCCGTGGGCGCACCTGGACATTGCGGGCACCGCCTGGCACGAGGGGCGCAAGCCCGCGCTCCCCTACGCGGCGGGCGGTGCCTCCGGCGTGGGGGTGCGGCTGCTGATGGAGTTGCTGACTGGCTACGAGGAAGCTGCGTAGAGCGTGGGGCATAGTGAAGGGTGAATGGACTGTGCCTGTGCCGTTCCATTCACCCTTCACCATCCGCCATTCACCACACATCAGGAGAAACAAGGATGGCCCCAGACAGTATCGAGCCCACGATCCCCGCGAGCGCCTGGATTGCCGAGACGGCGACGGTGCGGGGCGAGGTGACGTGGGCCGAGGAGGTCAGCGTCTGGTTTGGCGCGGTGATTCGGGGGGATGTGGCGGCGGTGAGCATCGGCGCGCGCAGCAACGTGCAGGATGGGGCGATCCTCCACGTGTCGGGCAACTTCCCGCTCCAGATCGGTGCGGGGGTGACGATCGGGCACGGCGATTGCGCATGGCTGCACGGTGGAGGATGGCGCACTGATCGCCATGGGAGCCACCGTGCTGGACGGCGCGCACATCGGGCGGGGCGCGATGGTGGGCGCGGGTGCGCTCGTCCCGCCGGGGATGGTGGTCCCGCCCGACACCCTGGTGCTCGGGGTGCCCGCCAAGCTCGTTGGCCCGCTGGACGAGGCCAAGCGCCGCTATCTCCAGCAGGCCGCTGAGAACTACGTGGCGCTCAAAGAGGCGTACCGCAGCGGGCGCTACTGACCGTCAGTCGGGGTGGGTGACGTCATCTTCCCCCGTGTCCACCTCCTCGATGCGAAAGCCCGAGCAGATTAGCTCGGCTGATGGCTCCGTGTTTTCGATGAGGGCCAACGCCTCTTTGAGGGTGCGAAGCACTACCTCGCGTGACTGGGGGCCACCGTAGACCCCCTCAAATTCAATGATTGGCTCTGCCATATCCTTACCCTCCCTGGATTGCATTGCGTAGGTGCCGCCGATTGTATCACGGCCCCACCCCACCCGGAAAGACGCGCGCCGCCCGCGCGGGCGAATTTTAACGACGAGATGGGTAGACAAACACGAAGAGAGTATGGTATAGTTGGATGCGGTTACATTGGGCCACGGGCGTGGCAACGGGTAACCATATGGCCCATCCTTCAACGTTGAAACCCATGATGGGTCGAGAGCAGAGCGGCTTTGGTGTTATACCCGCAGGGGGAGAGCGAAGACTGCGCATCGGGTCAGTGCGCGGTACTGCGGCCGAACAGTTCTGTCTGCCTCGATCCGAGCTGTCCTCGACATGCGGCGTTTTTCTCTCGCGCGGTGTGAAGAGCAGCCACACAAGGAGCTTCCTTATATGGCGAGCGTGACCTATCGTAACGTGTACAAGAACTGGGGCGACGTCAAGGTTATCAAGGATCTGAGCATCGATATCAAGGACCAGGAATTCGTCGTGCTCGTCGGGCCGTCGGGGTGTGGGAAAGAAGCACGGCGCTGCGCATGGTGGCGGGCCTGGAGGAGATCAGCGACGGCGAATTCTCATCGGCGATCGCGTCGTCAACGACGTGCCGCCGAAGGATCGTGACATCGCGATGGTCTTCCAGAACTACGCGCTCTACCCGCACATGACCGTGTACGACAACATGGCCTTCGGGCTGAAGCTGCGAAAGACGCCCGAAGGACGAGATCGACCGCAGGGTGAACGAGGCGGCCGACATTCTTGCAGATCGACCATCTGCTTGACCGGAAGCCCAAGGCGCTCTCCGGTGGTCAGCGCCAGCGCGTGGCGCTGGGGCGCGCGATCGTGCGCGAGCCGGCGGTCTTCCTGCTCGACGAGCCGCTCTCGAACCTGGACGCGAAACTGCGCGTGCCAGACCCGCGCGGAGATTTCAAGCTGCACCAGCGGCTGGACACGACCTTTATCTACGTCACCCACGACCAGGTGGAGGCGATGACGATGGCGGATCGGATCGTGGTGATGGGGGACGGTCTGTTGCAGCAGCTTGATACGCCGCAGAACCTCTACGATCATCCCATCAACATCTTGGTGGCGGGTTTTATTGGGGCGCCCCCAATGAACTTCTTCGATGCTACGATCACTGGCTCGAAGGAGGAGATGTATCTGGATCGGGGAGCTTCCGGGAACGCTTGCCAGCCAAGATTGCGCAGCAGGTGAGTGAGTGGCTGGGGAAGGAAGTTACTTTTGGGATCCGGCCGGATGATATCCACCATGTGGATTTTATCCCGACGGGGGTGGTCAGCCAGAATGTGACTGCGAAGGTGGAGGTGACTGAGATGATGGGCAACGAAATCTTCCTGTACCTCGGAGTCGAATGGAGTGAGCTACATCGCTCGCGTCGATCCGCGCGCGCGCGCGCGATCCGGAGAAACCCTCGATATGACCCTCAACCTGGGCAACATGCACGTCTTCGATACCCAGACCGAACAGGCCATCATCACCTGATCCTGCCGCCCTCGCCCTCAAACGCCCCACCCGCGCGGTGGGGCGTTTTTTTTGCCCCAAACCCATCACAGACAGACCTCATCAGCCCTTACGCCTGGGGAAGAAGACCCGGAGACCGACGGGTGCCCTCTGGGCGCGACGACCAACGGCTAAGTTCCGTAGCAGTTGACTCAATCTCCAATCTCCATTCTCCATTCTCCAATCTCCATTCTCCATTCTCCCCGCGAATGGTATAATAGGGAGCCGTGAAACCACCGATGAGGGCTGCACGCAAAGGAGCGTAGTGTGTATAAATTGGTAGCGTTGTACCGCCAGCCGGCGGATGTCGAGGCGTTTGACGAGCATTACTTCCACGAGCACAGCCCGTTGATGGAGGCGGTGCCCGGCTACGAGCGCATCGAGATCAGCCGCGTCACGCGGACGGTGATGGGTGACAAAGATGTGTATCTCATGTTCGAGATGTGGTTCCCCGACAAAGAAACGATGAAAAACGCGCTGAAATCACCGGAAAACGCGGCAGCGGGCAAGGACCTGATGGGCTTTGCGGGCGAGTTGGTGACGATTTTGACGGCAGAAGTGGTGTAGCGACACATCAACCGCCACCACCAGTAGGCGCTTGGCGTCCTCAGCGGCTCGCCTAAAGCGCCCACTGGTGGTGGCGGTTTTTTTTGACAGGAAGGAGCAGTGATGGAGTACGAGAACATCCTGTTGGAGTGGCCCGCCGAGCGGGTGGCGCTTATCCGGCTGAACCGCCCGCGGGCCCTGAACGCGCTCAGCCGTGCCCTGATGACCGAGCTAGCCGATGCGTTGACCGGATTGGCCGAGGACGAGCGCTGCGTCTGCGCGGTGCTGACGGGCAACGAGCGCGCCTTTGCGGCAGGGGCCGATATAGGGGAGTTCCAGGGCAAGACACCGGTGGACATGCTGACGAGCTACCGCTTCCGCCAGTGGCGCGTTGTCAAAGAGTTTCCCAAGCCGCTCATTGCCGCGGTCAATGGCTACTGCCTGGGCGGGGGCAACGAGTTGGCCATGCACTGCGACATGATCATCGCGGGGGAAAATGCCCGTTTCGGCCAGCCAGAAATCAACCTGGGCATCATGCCGGGGGCGGGTGGGACGCAGCGGCTGACGCGTGCGGTCGGCAAGTTCCGCGCTATGGAAATTATCCTGACAGGCGATTTTCTCACCGCGCACGAGGCTCATGCCGCGGGGCTGGTCAACCATGTGGTGCCGGATGAGTTGGTGGTGGAGAAGGCGCTGGGGCTGGCGCGCACCCTGGCGGGCAAGGCACCGCTGGCGCTCCAACTGGCAAAGGATGCGATCCTCAAGGCGGAGGAGATGACGCAGGAGCAGGCACTGGATGTGGAGCGCAAGATTTTTTACCTCCTCTTTTCCAGCGAGGACAAGGACGAGGGGATAAACGCCTTTCTGGAAAAACGTCAGCCCCAGTGGAAGGGCCGGTAGTACGACAACAAGGCGTCGAGGGTAAAGTGGGGTGCCTCTGCCCAAGCATGGGGCCGCTGGGTGCCAGCTTCGTTGTGGGATAGGGTGGCGTCAGGTTCCTTTGCCGGACCGACGCTTGACCGCTGCCAGGGTTATCCACGCCCTGCGGGAAAAATTGTGGATAAGCAACGGGGATTGTGGAAAAGAAGGGGGCGCTCGTGGAAAACTTTTCAGGGCAACTCATCTTTATAGCAGCCTGCGCGCCACGAGGGGTGCAGGAGTGTGGGGGCTATGGATTCAACGGTAACGGCTGAGCAGATTCGATGGTTTCGGCTGCGGCGCTCCGGGCTGGTGCGCCCCTTTCAGTCGCCGGCGGCGGCGGCCAGTGCCCTGGTGGGGGTGCAGGCGCAGATATTGCCAGCCGCGGGCCTCGCCCTCTGGAACCGCACCGAGGGTCTGACGCATCAGCGATTTGAGGCCCTGCTCTACGACGAGCGGACATTGCTCAAGCTGTGGGCGCAGCGACACACCCTGCATCTGTTCCCCAGCGAGGAGTGGCCTCTGGTGCAGGCGGCGCTTGCCCAGCAGCAGACATGGTGGGAGCGGCGGGTGGAGCAGGAAGGCGGGGATGTGAGCGCCTACCGAGAGTTGCTTCAGGCTGTGGAGACACTGCTGCGCGAGCAAGGCACGCTGGGGCGCAGCGACCTGCGGGCCAGCGACCTGCCCGTGGAAGCCTGGCACCTGAGTTCGTGGGGGGGGCTGTTTGCGGACCTGGTGCGGCGTGGCTATGCCTGCCACGCGGGGCAACGGGGCAACGAGGGGCGCTTCGCCCACCGCACCTATTGGCTACCCGACCTGGAGTGGAACCCGCCGGACCCGGATGCAGCGAACATCGAGATAGCACGCCGCTACTTCCGCACCTATGGTCCTGCCCGAGCGCACGATCTCGCCTACTGGCGAGGCCTTTCCCTCGTCACCCCCATCAAGCGATGGGTGCAGGCGATGGGCGAGGAACTGATGACAGTGCAGGCGGGGGGGCAGAGCCAGATGGCCCTGCGAGAGGATGCGGGGGCCCTGTTCGAGGCGCCGCCGGAGCGCGAGGCATGGCCGGTGCGCCTCCTGTACCGCTTCGACCCGTTGCTGCTCGGCTCCAAGGACAAGTCCTGGATCATCGCGGATGAGCACAAGCCCCATGTGTGGCGCCCCGCCGGGCACATCGAGGGGGTCATCCTGGAGCACGGGCGGGTGTGCGGCACATGGCGCTATGACCGCAAGGGTAGCGGCCTCGTCATCACGCTCCGGCCCTTCGCCCCGTTGCCCGACCATGTCCGCCGCGCCGTCGAGCAGCACGCAGCGGGGGTGGCTGAGTTTTTCGGCTTGCCCTTGAGCGAGCTCCGTACGGAACCGTTGGCCGATTGAGTGTTGAGGGCACAGAAAGGGAAAAGATGGCATACGAGACCATTCTTTACGAGCCAGATGACGGCGTGCTGACGATTACCCTGAACCGTCCGGACAAGCTGAATTCTGCGACGGACACCATGCTGCGCGAGTTGCAGGAGGCGTGGAAGCAGGCGGGGCGCGACGCGAGCGTGCGCGCTGTGATTTTGACGGGGGCGGGGCGCGGCTTCTGCGCCGGGCAGGACCTCGCCTCGGTGCAGGCGCGCGAGGGGTCGGAGCGAGGCGCTCTCCTTTGGCGAGCACCTGCGCCACACCTGGAACCCGGTGGTCGAGCGGATGCGTGCCCTGCCCAAGCCGATTCTTTGCGCGGTCAATGGCGTGGCGGCGGGCGCGGGCATGAGCCTGGTGTTGGCCAGCGACCTGCGCATTGCGAGCGACCGCGCCACGTTCCTCCAGGCTTTCATCGGCATCGGCCTGGTGCCAGACAGTGGTTCGACATGGACGCTCCAGCGACTGATTGGCCCGACCCGCGCGATGGAGATGATGGTGACCGGACGCAAGGTAGGGGCGGAGGAGGCGCTTGCCTGGGGCATGCTCAACCGCGTGGTGCCGCACGACACCCTCCTAGACGACGTACGCTCTCAGGCAACGCAACTCGCCGCCATGCCGACCCGTGCGATTGGCCTCCTCAAACGCGCCACCGACTTTGCCGCCACCCACACCCTTGCGGAGTCGCTCGACTTTGAGGCGGACATGCAGGAATTGGCTGGCCGCACTGCCGACCACAAAGAGGGCGTCGCGGCCTTCCTCAACAAGCGTCCGGCGCAGTTCCGGGGGGAATGAGCACGTGGCCAACAAGGAACATGATTTGACGACCCGCCCTCATCCAGGAAAAAGCCGAGCAGGCCAGTGCCAGTCCTCAGGCAGCACCACCCAGCAGCGGTGGACTGCTGGCTGATCTTCGTGCGCGAAAGCTCAATCAACGGCGATCCGGTGCTCCCGCTGCTGTACGACCACGATCTGACATGGCAGAGCGTGCTGCTGTGGAGCCGCACGGGCGAGCGCATCGCCATCGTGGGGCGCGGCGATGCGGACACGGCGCAGCGAGTTGGCCTCTTCGATACGGTCATCGGCTACGACCAGGCCATTCGCCCCCACCTGCTCGACGTGCTGGAGCGGCTAGAGCCGCAGCAGATTGCGCTTAACTTTTCCGAAAACGATGTGGTGGCAGACGGCCTCAGCGTGGGCCTGCTCCGCCTGCTGGAGCGCTATCTGGCAGGCACCCCCTTTGCCGGGCGCTTTGTCTCGGCGGAGCGTATCGTGGGGGCCCTCCGCGGGCGCAAGAGTGCGGGCGAGGTGGCTCGCATCCGCGCCGCCATCGCCACCACGCTGGAGATCTACCAGCAAACGTTCGACTGGGTCCAGCCTGGCAGGACGGAGCGCGAGGTGAGCGACTGGATGCATGCGCGCCTGGCTGAGCGGGGCCTGGGCAGTGCGTGGGATTTCGACGCCTGCCCCATCGTGAATGCCGGACCCGATGGTGCCCTGGGCCACGCGGCGCCGAGCGACCGCGTCGTCCAGCGTGGGCAACTCTTGCATCTGGACTTTGGGGTGCGGCAGGACGAGTATTGCTCGGATATCCAGCGTGTTATGTACTTTCTGGCGGAAGGGGAGATGGAGCCGCCCCTCCCCGTGCGGCGCGGCTTCGCCACTGTGGTACGCGCCATTCAGGAAGCGGCGGCAGCGATGAAGCCCGGCGTGCCCGGCAAGGAAATTGATAGGATAGCCCGCGAGATCGTGATCGGAGGCGGGATACCCGGAGTACCTGTATGCCACGGGGCACCATCTGGGGCGCGCCGCGCACGATGGCGGGGGCATTCTTGGCCCGGAGTGGGAGCGCTACGGCGAGACCCCGCACCGGCTCATCGAGGCGGGCCACGTCTACACCCTCGAGCCGGGGCTGATGGTTGAGGGCTACGGCTACATTGGCCTGGAGGAGGATGTGCTGGTAACCGAGGAAGGCGCAACCTTCTTGGGCGAGCCGCAGACGGAATTGATCGTGAAACGGTAGAACGTTCAATTCAGATTGGTGGGACGACGGGGAATGCCCGCTGGGAGCGCGGGCGTCCCGCCCGCCCTTTGGACTATGGAATCATCAAAGAGCTACTTGCCGAAGTGCTGAGGGTAACGGAGCGCGCAGAGTTTTCTTGGAGCTGCGGCTCAAGGTACGCACGCTGACCCAACACGGGGCGTCGGCCTGTGGCCCGCGCCGCCAAAGGGTCACAGTACAACCCCTCTACGCACGCTCGACGCACACGCGGGCCAGAGGCCCGCGCCCCCAGAAGGTGCGCCTAACAAGAGTGGTTCATAGAGGCGCTTAGGAAGCCTCAAGAAAACGCTTCCCGATTTTTCGTGTTTCGTTAGCCGCGACGTCTCGGGAAGTCGTACGTCGCTGGCTCCTGTAGGGACACCCCTTGCGGGTGCTCTTTTCGGTTCAATGGGTGTGACAGGGAAGACGCTCAGGGGTTACAATGGGCTATCTTTGACTTGACGATGGAGGAACTGCGATGCGCCGAGCCATCTTGTTGTTGATCTTGATCTTGCTTTCGCGTTGCTCTTTTCGTCAACGATTTCTTTGTCGAGATGCTGGCGGATGATATCAAAGTGATGATCCTGCCCTATCAGCAGTGGCTTTTTGCCCGCGCTCGGCATCGTTGTTCTCGCCATCATCCTCCTCGCGGTCACGCAATTTTTGTTGGAACAACAGGATAACTCGTCCCCTCCTACACCTCCCACCCCGCCCACTGACCCCGCCGTGCGGGACATGGCGGAAGCGCTCAAAAACCTGTCGCGCCCCCGCGAATCCCCCGCGCCTCCTACGCTGCCAGACGTAGCTGACCAACCCTCGGACGTTCCCCCTCCGGGGACCCTGCAACGTTCCAACGTTCCAACGTTTCAACGCCTGCTGGCTGGCACTTCCCGCACGCCTACTTGCTGATCGAGCACTTTACCGGGCGCGCGGCGGAGCGGGCGGAGCTGTCCGCGTGGCTGAACGAGGACGCGGCGCACCCGCTGATGGTGCTGCGCGCGGGCGGCGGCTGGGGCAAAAGCGCGCTCGCGTGGCGCTGGCTCCACGGGGATGTGGACAGGGGCGCGTGGCCGCGCGTGCTTTGGTGGAGCTTCTACGAGAGCAACGCGGGCTGGGAGCGCTTTTGTGGAAGCGGCGCTGCCTCGCTCGGTGGGGCAGCTTTCCACCCTACCTGCCGGCCACCGCGAGCAGGCCGACGCCCTGCTCGACCTGCTGCGCGAGCCGGGCACCCTGCTGCTGCTGGACGGCTTCGAGCGCGAGTTGCGCGCCTACGCGGGCATCGGCGCGGCCTATCAGGGCGACGAGGTTGCGCCCTCTCCCAATTCTGGAACCGGAGGAGGGCGCAAAAACCCTCTCCCGGAATAGGAAGAGGGTGCCGAGCGAAGCGAGGCGGGAGAAGGGCCGGCCACCGCGCCTGCCTCCCACCCCGACGCCGAGCACTTCCTCCAGCGGCTGGCGACGCTGCCCGCCCTGCGCGGCAAGGTGCTGATGACCACGCGCCTGCTGCCCCGCGCATGGAGCAGCATGGCAGCACGCTGGCGGGCTGCCGCGTGCGCGAGCTGAACGCCCTGGCGGCGGCGGATGCCGTGGCCCTGCTGCGTGCGGCGGGGGTGAGCGGCGGCCACGACCACGAACTGGCGCGCGCCGCCGCGCGCTATGGCAACCACCCGCTCAGCCTGCGCCTGCTGGCCGGGCTGGTGCGGAGGATGCGGCGCGGCCCGGCGACATCGCGGTGGCGGAGGGGCTGGAACTGTTGAACGAGCTGAAGCAGCGGCAAACGCACGTGCTAGCGGTGGCCCACGCGCGGCTGAGCGCCAGCGAGCGTTTCCCCTGCTCGCGCGCGTCGCCGCTTCCGCAGCCCCGTCCCCTTTGCATGCTGGCGCGGCTGGCAGAGGACGAGGCCACGCTGCGCGCCGACCTGGACACCCTGCGGCGGCGCGGCCTGCTGGAGCGCACGGCGACGGGCGGCGAGGCGCGCTACGACCTGCACCCCATCGTGCGCGGCTACGCCTACCGCCGCCTGACCGAGCCGGAGCGCCGCGCCAGCCACGAGCGGCTGCGCGCCCTCTTCGACGACACGTCGGTGCCCGCCCGCGTTGAGCGGCTGGAAGACCTACACCCCATCATCGAATTCTACCACCACACCGCCAGTGCCGGGCCACTTTGACGAGGCCTGTACACCTCTTCGGCGACCGCCTTCACACCGCTCCCTACTACCAATTCGGTGCCTACCAGCTACAGCATCGACCTGCTGCGCCCCCTCTTCCCCGACGGCGAAGACCGCCGCCACGCCTGAAAAACGAACGCGACCAGGCTCGGCGCTGAATGAGTTGGCGAACTCTTACAGCCTCAGCGGCCAGCCGCGCCGCGCCGTGCGGCTCTTGGAGCAGGAAGCGCCTTTCGTGAGAAGCGGGGCGACAAGAACAACCTCGCCATCGGCCTGGGGGACCTGGCGCACGTAGCATTTGCCATCGGCGCCTGCGCGACGCCGAGGCCAACCTGCGCCGCCGCATCGCGCTGTGCCAGGAGATCAACGACGAGTTCAACGAGGCGATCGGGCACCAGGAATTGGGCCGGCTGCTGGCCTGCCGCGGCGCGGATGCCGAGTCGGAAACGGAACTGGCGACGGCGCTGACGATGTTCGTGACGCAGAACCATGTGCAGTTGCAGGGGATT
>CAWJTI010000022.1:0-65477 GCA_963845765.1 uncultured Chloroflexia bacterium | reverse complement strand
TGGTGGTGATGAAGCTCGAACTGCTCTTGTGTGCCTAGTGGAGAGTGGCGACATTTTGTGTCGGGAATTGGAACGCGATTGGGACGCTGAGGGGAAAATCAAGGTCTTTGATCGAAACGATCTGAAGGATCTGCCCAGCTGCTTTTGAGGCATGGTTCCGGACAGCTAGCGGTTGAGGGAGGAAGAACATATGAGACGAGTCACGTTAGTTCAGGTTGAGGCGAGTGGGATTCAAGACTACCTATTTGGAAGCAATAATCTGCGCCAAAACATTGGGGCGTCGGAGCTAGTGGCGCGGGTGACGACGGAGCGAGTCATCGCAGTGTCTCTAAATGAAACCGTCGGCGCGCAGGGTCACAACGCCCGTTGGGAGCAGGAGCGGCGCTCGCCACAGCGACGCTTGCTCAATTGGGGCAGGTAACGCCAAGGTCGAGGTGATCTACGCGGGCGGTGGCAACGCACTCCTCCTCTTCGAAGGCAACTATGCGGCAGCGAAGCCCTTCGTCACCGCGCTCACCACCTGGCTGCTGAAGAATGCTGAGGGTCTCTCGCTGGTAACCCATTACCAGGAACTCGATTGGGAGAACGAGAGCCTTGCACGCTGCCACCAAACGCTCCGTAAAGAGATGGCGCGGCTCAAGGCAGGCCGCCGTCAGCCTACGCCCCTCCTGGGCCTAGGGGTAACAGCAGCCTGTGCATTCACGGGCTTGCCAGCCGTAGCGCGTGACCTCGATGGTCGGCTAGTTTCCCAAAGCGTCGTGCAAAAGCTAGTAATGACTAAGGGCCAACGGGTGGACAGCCCCGCCGAGCGGCGGCTAGCGCGCGTGTTCCCCAAGGAGTTTGCACACACGCATGAGATCGTAAGGGACTTTGAGTATTTCGGTACGCGTGGGGAGTCGAGCTACATCGCCGTGGTTCATACGGACGGCAACCGCATGGGACGTCGCTTCCAGGATATTGCGGATGCCCACGCTTCGCCCCGGGACAACTTGGCCTGATGTTGCCCACCTTCGCAAGCTGAGTGAGAAGGTGATCGACACGGCGGAGGAAGCCATGATCTCCACCATTAAGCGACTGCTGACTGACAAACGAGTAACAGAGGCAGGGGAGCAACAGTGGGCGGCAAGGTTCCTATCCGTGAGAAGAACGGATTAATTCAGTTTCCTTCCGTCCGCTTGTTTTCGGGGGAGATGACACGACTTTTGTATGTGAGGGACGTTTCGGATTGGATCCGCAAAACCACTATCTTTACTAATTAGGCGCGTGCGCCGCTACCGGGCGCGCGCGAAGGTAGGCAGGGCGAACCACTTTACGCGCGTGCTGGCGTCGCCATCGTGAAGAGTCACTACCCTTTCTCCCGTGCCTACGAATTGGCAGAGGACCTCTCCGCATGTCGAAGAAGACGTTGCAAAAGGCGCAGGAGGAGCAGGGGATCGAGAATGGACTTGTCCTTGACTGGCATGTTTCAACCAGTGGGGCGCTCTTGAGTCTCAAGGAGATACGTAACAGAGAGTATAAGGCTGATGGTGGTGCCTCGCTCCTCATGCGCCCGATTTGGCATGAAGCTCCTGACTGGCGTTCATGGCAGAACTTCTGCACGATCACTACAGCCTTCCAGGACAATGAGCAGTGGCCACGCAACAAGGTCAAAGCCTTGCGCGATGCCCTGCGTCAGGGACCCGAGGCAGTCAAGGCGTTTCGCAGCAATTTTGGGGTTAAGCAATTGCCCAAGGTGGAGGGGCTTAGGGCAGGTGTACAGCGCAGCGGCTGGAATGGGAGCGAGTCTCCTTACTTCGATCCGATTGAGATGATTGATTTCTTCGTCTCGCTTGAGCCGCAGGAGGTACTGAATGGCAAATAACAATGGACCGCTCTGGCTTGAACTGACACTCCTCAGCGATGCTACTTTTGGACGCGGCGATGGTGTGGCGGGGCTGGTAGATGCCGAGGTGCAGCAGGACCGTTACGGTCTTCCGTACCTATCAGGCCGGACACTTAAGGGACTGATGACGGGTGAATGCGCCGAGGTACTCTTTGCCCTGGAAAAGGTGGTGCCCGCACAGCGGGAGCGCTGGCGCGCTGCTGCGCGTTTTCTCTTCGGGGAGCCAGGAAGCGATCTGGGAAAGCATAGCTCGTCTCCGCATCGGCGATGCCCAACTCCCTGCCGATCTGCGAGAAGCTGTGCGGCAAGGATTCGATAGCGTCTCGGACGACGAGCGTGGCAAGCTTGCGCGCGCGAACCTCGAGTCGCGCACCGGTGCTGCGCCACGACAGACTGCACTCGACGCGATGGGTGTTCCCAAGGAGGAAACTCTTCGGACCATGCGGGTCATCTTGCGCGAGACGCCATTCGCCGCCCTGATCCACTGGCTCGAACCGCCTACCGAGGATGCGCGCCGTCTGCTCGCTGCGACATGCAGTGCCCTGCGGCGTGTTGGCACTGGACGACATCGAGGGCGTGGCCTGGTTGCCACCCGATTGCTCGACGGTTCGCCGTGGGAAGCAGGGAGTTTAGAGGTTGCAAAGCCTTGGTTGGCCGAATTTGAGAGGGAGGTGCAGGGTGCAGGCACTGACGTTTGAGATTCGGCTACTGGAGCCGGTGCTGGCTGGTCAAGCACAGAGTGGCGAGGAGAATAGCACCGTCGCCTTTTCCTTTATCCCTGGTAGTATGATCCGGGCGCGCTGATTGGTCGCTACCAGCGAGCGAATGGAGCGGCACTGGACGCTACAGAAAGGAGGCGCGGGCTCTCTTCTTCGACGGACACAGTGCGCTACCTGAATGGCTACCCCGTTCATCCCAGACAGAATGTGCGAAAACGCCACCCACGCCGCTCTCCTGGTATGGCAAGAAAGATCAAGGAGAGGAATACGGTGCGTCACTATGGGACTTAACGCGCATCTCACCTCCTGAGGACAATGAGAGTTATAAAAGTTGTTTCCGACCCCTTTTCTCGCTGGTGGCCCACTAACGGAGAAAGCGTTCAATTCGTGACGCCAGCCAAGCAGCAGTTGGCTCACAATTACAGCCTAGATCGCAATCGGAAGGAGGCGGCACGGAGTGGAGTGTTCCGCTACGAGGTCGCGCCCCGCCAACGCTTTGCTGCTGCGATCCTCGTACCAGATGGGGAGGATGGCGAAGCCCTGCTCCAGCGCCTGCGGCCTATCCTGGCTGGACGTCATTATCTAGGCGGCTCCCAAACGGGAGGCTATGGCGCAGTCGAGATCGAGAATGTGCGCCTTGACCCTCGCTGGCAGGAATACGACTCGAACGGGGCGCGCGCAGGCGACGGCAAGCTGATCGTCATGCTGCTCAGCGACGCGATTCTCCGCAACCCCCGCAGCGGCGAGATGGTGGACAGCCTGCATGAATGGCTGGAGATATCCGAGCCGCAGGAGGGTTCTGCTTCCTTCCACCGAGTGCGGCGGGTGGGTGGCTTCAATCGAAAGTGGGGCTTGCCCCTCCCCCAAGCATGGGCGATTCAAGCCGGAAGCATCTTCCTCTTTGAAAACAATAACGCCACGCGTGCTCGAGCTTGTAGAACTTAGTAGAATTGGGCATCGGTGAGCGCCGGGTGGAAGGATTTGGCCGCATCGCGCTACAGTGGGTGCCAAATGAGACGTTTGTCCGAGTGTATTGAGCCGGGCGTGGTGTCGTGCTTGCCCCCTCGCCCTCTCTCCATCCAGCAAAGAGTTACTCCAACAAATGGTTCAGCGGCAGCTAGAGGCGAAGATCGACGAGTGGTTGAAACAAGAGGTTGCCGACCGCGCTGACCAGCTCAGACTGAATGGACTGAAGGCAACGCAGCTTTCCCGCGCGCGCTTGGCCGCGCGCCGTGCATGGCACGACGGGGAACTTGACCCGCTCCGGGGCTTCTTTAAGGGGATGACCAAACGGACTGCACAAGAATGGCGCAAGGCACGTGTTGATCGTGAACGGCTGCTCGACTGGGTAGACAGTAGGCTTGATGCGAGTGCCACCATGCAACCCATCGCGACGGCCAACCTGCCACAAATTGGCGAGGTTCGGGCCGAGTGGAGCGGCACTCATCTGCGCGCCCGTACCACCGCGCGTTTGATCGAGGGTGTCCTGCGACGGGCTGTCCGGCAGGCGAAAAGTGAGCAGGAAGGAGAGAAGGAGGCACAAGATGGCTGAGGCTCAGTGGGCGAGAAGCAGAGAGATCGTCGAGCGTATTTTTGTGCGCGGCACGCTGACGCTGGAGACGCCCGCGCAGTTTGGCGGTACCGGTGCTGAGGGCACTACAGATATGCCCCTCCTCTACGATCCACGGACGGGGACTACTCCCCTACTCACTGGTGCGTCCATCGCGGGTGCTCTGCGCGCCTACCTGCGCGAGGTGGAACAGGGCTTCGAGTGGGCTAGAAGCCGAGCCGCGGCCCCCAGTCCTCTGCTGAACTGCTCTTCGGTCATCTGGATGATCGCGAGGACGACAAGCGTGCATCCGTAGCGAGTTGGCTGGCAGTGGACGACGCGCTCGGCAAGTTGCCAAGGGAGCGTCCAGTTGAGTTCCGCGATGGGGTAGCAATTGATCCTGCCTCGCGGACCGCTAAGCTGAACGAGCAGGGGCGCGGGATGAAATACGACATGGAGCTTCTGCCTGCCGGAACGACCTTTCCCCTGTGCTTTGAGCTCTGGCTATCGGGTAGCACACAAGAACGTAAAGAACGGTTACAGGCGCTAGCCACGGCGCTCAGTGGTCTGGAGCGTGGTGAGATCGCGCTGGGGCGGCGCAAGCGGCGGGCGGACAGTGCCGCGTGTCGGGCTGGCAGTCGGCACGGTACGACATGGCCACCGCTGATGGGCTGCTTGGCTGGTTACGACATAATCGGGACAGCTCCCAAAAGAGCGGGAATATCGCTCATCTCGGAGTAAGTTCGACAGAGGATCGCCGCGCTCGCTTCACCATTGAGGCCACCTTCGCGCTAGAAGGGTCACTACTCGTGCGCTCCTACTCGGGCGAGCGCGACGCACCGGACATGGTGCATTTGCAAAGCTGGCGGAATGACGGCGAGCAGCCTGTCTTGCCTGGAACGAGTTTGGCGGGGGCGCTTCGCGCGTGCGCGCTGCGCATTGCTAATACATGCCACCCCAGCAAAGGCAACACCTTGGTCGCGGCTATTTTCGGTAGCCGCGACGAGAAGACGCCGACGGGCAGCCGCCTTGTGGTACGCGAGCGCGTGGTTCATAGAGTGCCCTCACAGATCGCGTGCAGAGTCGAGTAAAGATTGACCGCTTCACCGGTGGCTCCTACCCTCAGGCACTTTTCGATCAAATGGCCCTTTGGGGAAAGAAGGAGCATACAAGCACGCTGGAGCTTTCTTTGGAACTGCGTCGCTTGCACGATCCCGCCGCGCGCGATGACGCCCGCATCGGCCTGCTCCTGCTCGTGCTGAAGGACCTCTGGACCGGCGATCTCCCGCTTGGCGGCGAGAGCAGCGTGGGGCGTGGGCGGCTGCGTGGCCTTTCCGCGACCATCCGAGATGGGGATAAGCAATGGACCCTCGGGCAGGAGGGAGAACGCGTTGCCGTTAATGATGCAGAGACACTAGAAAGGTATGTGAAAGCCTTCGTTGATTGGAGAGGGGCATGATGGCGAGACTCGAACCGCAACCAATTGGAGATGAGTTCCAGACTGATCCGGCTGCCTGGTTCGTGGGCCAACGGCGCGACGGAATGACGGCCTGCCCACGCTGATGACGGAGTGATCTGGGGCGAGGTACGTGATGGGGCACTCGTCCTTGCGGGTAGCGCTTTTCCCAGAGTTGCTGTACTGCTGCGCGCCAGCACGCTTCAGCAATGGCGGCTTTTTGGACCAACGGGTGAGTTGCGTGTCTGGCGTGACGAGAAGAATGGCTTCTGCGGCGTGCTTATCCGGGATGAGGAAAGTGATGAGGTGATCGCCGAAGAGCAGTGGCTGTGGGGCACGCGCGACAGTGAGCCACGAGAGAAATTCACCCTGTTGCGCGAAGGCAGCCAAGGGATGCTCCACGCGCCGCCGTTAAGTACGAGTGCGACACAACGAGCGCGCCGTCTTGAAGGTACGCCATTACATCACAGCGGATGAACAGGGGGTGGCAACCATCCGACGAGCCGCCTCGCTGGCCTCGACAAGCAGGAGGACCGAAATGGCTAACAAACTGCCCCGCCACAGCAATCCGACAAAGGCGCGACGGGATTCTAAGACCCATCAGGAAGTTGTTGCCCGAGCGCCTTATAACTTTGTGCCCGTGCCTGACAAGGTAGTCATTGCACAAGAACCTCTTGCTACTGACCGGTATCATCACGAGGACGCATTGACTGGCTGGATTGACTGCGATCTTACAACTTGCTCCCCCACCTATATCCGTGGAATGCTTACCCAGGAGGTGTGGCGAGAGCACCGCGAGATGCAGAGCAAGGGCGAGCGCCTTTCGGTAGCGCAGAAGGAGGCTGCCGCGCCTTTCTTTAGCCTCGAAAACCATCCAGTCATTCCTGGTAGCTCGCTTCGGGGCTTGGTACGCTCGCTAGTGGAGATCATTGGTTATGGCCGGGTGCGGTGGGTGGGGGATAGCCCCACTTTCACCTATCGTGCTGTCGCCGCTCAGACCAACGATCCACTACGCGAGCCGTATCAGCAGGCAATTGGGCGCTTCGGCAGCAACGTCCGCGCAGGCTTTCTTGTCCAACGGTGGGAGAATGGCGAGGAAAAGTGGTTTATTCGACCTGCCCCTTCCTTGCGCCTAATTAACCCAACAGGTCGACGCGAGGAGCGCTACCTGAAGGTCAAGGAGAAGCACATTGGCGCACGGGATATTCCGGGCTTGATCCGCCTCAACAGCTCCCACTACAAGCCTCAACTTCATCCTGTTAGTTTCAACGCCGAGGCGCGGCGAGATGGGCGGGGCAATGAGTATGTGGCGGTGACAGAGATAGGCACACCCGATCGCGCCCTTCAATATCAAGGGGTGCTCGTTTGCACGGGGAATATGATGGAAACGGGCAGTGGTAGCCAGCGCACCCCGCGCAAGAATCATGCGCTTGTAATTATGGGGCAAGGGGGCAAGGAAATTGAGATTCCCGTGCAGGTCGTGACAGATTACCGCAATGGAATCACCCCCTTTGTGCGCGACGAGGTTGCTCCAGCCTGGGACAATAAGGATGCAGATAGGAAGAATGGCGCGCTACGCGATGGTAAGCCCGTTTTCTATATTGAGGAAGGGAGCAAGGTCGTGTCTTTCGGACATGCGCCTAATTTCAGGGTCGCTGCCCATTCTCCAGGTCAATGGAAGATCACGTGCGGGCAACCCGCGCGACTTTGTACCGGAGCATCTACGGACGGGCAACGAGCCGGACCTGGCTGATGCCATTTTCGGATGGATTGAGGAGAAGCAACGAGGTGGCGAATGGGGGGTGGGGGCCCGGAGTGCCGGCCCGCGCGGGCTGTGTCAGCTTTGAAGACGCGCACTTCATTGCGTCTGAGGGGGAGGTCTTCTATAGTGACAAGCCGCTAACACCCCACATTCTCTCGACGCCTAAGCCAACAACCTTCCAGCATTATTTGGTGCAGGATACAGAGTTCGGCCATGACCCGGATAATAAGAGTACTCTCTCACTACGGAACGCCCACGGACGAGACCAGGATCCGAGGGCACAAGCAGTACTGGCACAAGGGGGAGAAGCCAGACATTGAGGCCACGGTCAAGGAGCGTCAACTTGAATCTCAGGTCACACGCATTTCCCCGCTGGCAACTGGCGTATCTTTCCGCTTCCGGGTCCGCTTCGAGAACTTGCGCGAGGAGGAACTTGGCGCGTTACTCTGGGCATTGATGCTGCCGGGCGAGGAGGGCCAGGAATACCGCCACAAGATCGGCATGGGGAAACCTCTCGGCATGGGTGCTATAGAGATTTCCCCCTATTCTGTGTCTTACGGATCGCCAGGAGCGTTATAGCCTCCTCTTTGATGATGGAAATTGGAGTGAGGCTGTCACAGCAGCCGACGCCACACCCTACTGCAAGGCGTTTGAGCGCTACGTCCTGGGGATAGTCGCACCTGACGGTTCCTCCCTAACCGACGTTCCGCGCATTCGGGGCGTGGCTTTCCATGCTTGCATGGCCGGGCCCTGACACGGCACTGACGCGGTACATGGAGATCGAGCATGAGCCAGGCAAGGTCAACGAATACAAGGAGCGACCTGTGTCGCCGGAGCCACAGATTGTGGCCGACAATCGCTTACTGGCCACACGCGAGGGGAGCAGCCACTCAACCACGCCGCAACGCGCCCCGAGTTCAGAGAGTGCGTCGGGTACTATGACAACGAAGCCTACTCAGGTACCTTCTACGAAAAGTGGTCCCACTCTGCCCGAGAAGGGAAGCACGTTTACCAGCACAGTACTAGATGCGGACACAACGGCTGTGCTCATCGAGATTCCTGGGTTTGCGCCTGAGCGTGCCATTGGACTGATTCGCGCGGAAGTACTCGGTAGTAAGCGGTACCAACCCGGGGCGTTAGCGCGTGTGGAGGTGATCAGCATCAATGAGCCAGATAAGGGCGGACGTCAGATCATTGAGTTAAAGCCGGCAGCAAAAAAGGGCAAAAAATGATCCGGGACGAGCGCATTACCCTAAGGTTGCCCCGTTGAAGGGCGGCAGTAGCTGTGCGATCATTGGGTGGTGGCCACGGGCGAGGGGGTGACGCTGTGTCCGATACCCGTTTTATCATCAGCGGTAGCTTCGCTTCAATCTCTCACCGAAGCAGATGGACGCTTCCCGGCCTGGCTGTTGGATACCATATCACTGTTATCTGACCCTACCTTGCACATGAACCCATCTTTAAGTGAGAAGGGCTTCCAGATAGTCGAGAACGTTGTCGAGGGAACGAATGTCCGAGGGGTGAATGCCTTGCGGGGTATGGACATGATGCGGGGCGGTGGCGATGTGGGGATGGTGCGGGGCATTGTCCCAGCCGCGTAGTAACTCGTCGCCTGGGGTGAGCCAATAATAGGCATATTTATGGAGCGCGCCTTGAAGCCACACCTCGTTGAGGTGGAGCCACGAGCCATCTACGAGTAATACCGTTGCCTTAAACTGTTCAACTGTTCCACTCTGGCGATGTTCGTAGCGGGAGAGGGCTCGAACGAGTTGGGGGCGACTGACTAACTGGGAGCGCATTAGGGGTCCGTCATGGAGTGATAGCGCTCTAGAAGCTGTTGCTTTTCCTGGGCCACCTTGTCCCAGAAGGTCCAGTCATTGTAGAGATCATGGGCCTCGAATGATGCCAGAGTCGGTAGCCGCTCTTGCTCAAACTCTGCCAATGACATCCCCTGTTGCACCTCAAACGTTTTGAGATAATCGAGGGCTTCGGCTAGCTCGGTTTGCAAATGGATGATTCGTCGCCGCGACGCCTCATAGAGAGCCGACCGGATAAGGGTCTCCTGCTCGTTCAAGGGTAGATCGGCTAGGGCGTCCGGCATCTGGATGGTCACTGCGGTCATTTATCCCTCCTGAGCCAAGTATAGCAGGCACATAGGGTGAAACAAGAGATGAAATTTTCATGATCCTCCTCAACTTTTCCCATCCGCTCACCCCTGACCACCTCGCCGCGATCCGCGCGCTGACGGACACCACGGAAATCGAGGTGCGCACGGTGGCGGTGCAGGTGTCGGCGCAGGAGGCGCTCGCCCCGCAGGTGGTGGCGCTGGTGGCGGCGGCGGGGGTGTCGTCCGAGCAATGGCAGACGGTGCCGATCCTGGTGAACCCGCCGGGCTATGCGCCGGTGGCGGTGGCGCTGATGGCGGAGTTGCATGGGCGGATGGGCCATTTTCCGGCGGTGCTGCGGCTGCGGCCGCTGGCGGGCAGTGTGCCCACGCGCTACGAGGTGGCGGAAATTTTGCATTTGCAGGGCATCCGCGAGGCGGCGCGCACGCGGCGGTAGCATCTGATGTGGCGACCCTAGACGGAGAAGGACCGATGGAAATTCTGGATTTTGTCTTCCAGACGTTGTTGGGAGAGTTTGTAATAGTCGTGGTTGGGGTGCTATTTGCGAACTTTATCAAGTCGCGGTGGGAGAAATGGCGCTACGGGGGGTGGAGGGTGCAGGTGCAGGAGGGGGATAGAACCCTTGTGAATCGCGAGGTGAGCGCCCCCAAAGCAAAGGAGGTCCTCGAAGAATCCGCCGACCTCGCCGTGTTCCTCAAAGGAGTAGTCAGCCCCTATGCTTTACTGAATTGCGACCTTGTCGCAGAGGGTCGGACGCTTGGGCTTCTCGTTATTGATAAAGAGCAGCGTCGCTTCGTAATAGATCTAGACCGGAACCCTCCGCCGCGCAATCGGCTATCTGACGGCCGTCCTGTCTTGTAACAGAAAGAATTCGGCCTCATGCCCGCTTCCTTCCTCCTCCACCTTCGCCCGCAGCGCCCCGCGCCGATGCACAAGCACACGGGGCGCTGGCTCAATGGGCTGCTCTACGCGCTACTCGAGGAATCGAACCCACCCTTGGCAACACTCGTCCATGATGGGTTGAACCCGAAACCTTTCACGACCTCGCTGCTGGAGGGGCGCTTCGCGCAGCGCGAGGGGCTGGCGTGGGCGGTGCCGGAGGAAACGTACCGCGTGCGCTACACGGTGCTGACCGATGCGGTCTACGGGGCGCTGGGCGAGGCGCTGCTGGAGCGCTTTCTCGCCCGCACGCCGCTTGAGATTGGCGGCCGGCCCTTTTTGCTGGAGCGCGTGGGGGTCGCGCCGCACGAGCGCGACCCGTGGGTGGGGGTGCAAAGCTACGAGGCGCTGGTGACGCACGCTTCCCCCACCCGCGAGATCACGCTGCACTTCGCGAGCCCGACCGCCTTCAAGGCGGGCGACCTGCACCTGATGTTCCCGCAGCCGTGGAACGTCTTTGGCAGCCTCCAGCGCAACTGGCAGGCCTTCTGCGAGCACCCGCTCCCGGACGATCTGGTCCCCTTCACCGAGCAGCAGGTGGCGGTCTCGCGCTACGAGTTGGCGACCGAGGTCATCGCGGCGGGGCAGTACCAACTGAAGGGCTTTGTGGGGCAGTGTACCTATCTGGTCAAGGGGAGCGACGCCCCGTACCTGGCCGCGCTCAACACGCTGGCAAACTTTGCGCTCTACGCGGGCGTGGGGATGAAGAGCACGCAGGGCATGGGTCAGACGCGGCGGGTGAGATAGGGAAACTTGAGGGAACGCATGGGAACGCGGGAGAACTTTTGATAGTGGAGCGAAGCGTGGCGTAGCGCCCTTTAGGGCAAGGCGCGGCGGGCCTGGGTGCGCGGATAGCTCGCCCACCCATTGCATCGTCCTGGAACGTATCGAGCTGCGCCGGGTGCTTGCAGAAGGTGTTGGGCATCGCAGCGAGACCAGCCTCGCAATCCAACAAACAGGGCCACGACTCTCGCTGGGAGAGCCGTGGCCCTGTTCGTTGTCCTATCCGCTCATCCTGCCAATCCTGTTCTCCCCTACCGCACGAACGTCTGTACCCCCCGCATCTCCATCGGTTGCACCATAATCCACATCCCCCCGCCCACCATCAGCAGGAAAAGCGCCGCCCAGGGAAGCCAGCCGCGCAGGGCGCGCTGCCGCGTCCCGTAGACGCGCGCGGCGATCAGCCAGGAGACGAGCAGCGAGCCGAGCAGCCCCCCGTACAAAAAGATGCTTTCCACCACAAGGATTTGGTTCAGCGTGAGCAGCCCCGCCAGCTCCCAGCGCGGCTCGCCAAGCAGGGGGTAGCCCGCGCTGTCCGCTGCGAAGCCTTGCAGCACGGGGATCATCGCCAGCGCGCCGGTGCAAAAGTGGAAGGCGTAATGCGCGCCCCACATCCCCCCGCCCACCGGCACGATGCTCGGCGCGAAGCGGGCGATGGTCGGCCTCAGCCCCGCCTGGAGCCGCCCCCCTGCGCGGCTCAGCCAGGCGGCACCGCTGACGAGCGCCAGCGGGAGCAGCACCACCCCCGCCAAAAAGATGATCGCCAGCACGGGAGCCTCGCTGCTCGTGCCCAGCCGTGCGGCCAGCCACCCTTCCAGCGCGTACACCGGCGGGATCATCCCGAACGCCTGCATGAAGGCCCCGAAGCTGAGCACCATGATGAGCAGCGCCACGTCGAAGCGCTCGGACAAAAAGCCGATGCCGCTGCGCCGCGCGTTGCTGACCAGCTCCGCGCCGGGCAGCCGCGCCAGCAGCCCCACATTCTCGTACGGGCAGGCGTGCACGCAGTCCAGGCAAAAGGTGCAATCCAGGTTGCCCAGCTTTTTCGGCTGGAACAGATGCAGCTCGCAGCCGGGGATGCTGCCGCGCCCGGCGATGCACTCCTTGGTGGTGCAGGTGATGCAGGTCAGCGGCTCGACCACGGCGATCTCGGTGGGCGAGAGGGTCGAGTAGACCATGTTGAACTGCCCCACGGGGCAGACGTGCTTGCAAAAGGCAGCACCCTTGAAAAACAGATCGACCAGGAACGCAGCGCCAAAGTAGCCCACCACGATCCATGCGGTGAGCCACGGGCTGGACCAGAGGTTCCAGCTCTCGTAGCTCCAAAAAAAGAGCACGAGCAGCACGATGGCTACCGCCTTTTGCGGTAGCCACGCGGGCCAGCCGCGCGCGAGCCCGAAGCGCGCCTGGAGCCACTTTGCCAGCTTGCGCGGCAGCATGAAGGGGCAGGCCATGCAGAACAGGTTGCCCGCAACCAGCAGGGTCAGCATGAGCAGCCCGCGATAATGGATCCACGCGCCGACGGTGGCTACGTTTTTGTAGGCGAACTGCGGCCCCAAAAAGCCATCGAAGAGCATCAGCCCCACGGGCAGCAGCAGCAGTGCCTGCATCGTGGCGCGGGCGTGCTGCCAGCGCAAAAAGCGCCCCAGCAGCGGCACATCCAGCCAGTTGAAGCGCCGCGCCGCGCTCGCCTTGCCGCCGATCATGGCTGCCCCACTTCCAGCCCCTCGACGGTGCGCTCTGCCGACTGCCCGTCTGGCAGGGTGGCGCGCACGGTGAGGACCCAACCCCCGCTCATCGTCCAGGCCAGCGGGGCCACGTACTCGCCCGCGCCGCGCGGCTGCGCTTCCACCTGGAGCGGCTCCATGCCCGCGTGCGTCATGTTCCCCTCGACCTGCACCGTTGCCCCCTCGACCGGCTTGCCCTGCTGGCGTAGATGAATGTGAAGCTCGGCGGCGCGGCCCACGGTCAACCCGTCGGGAATCGTCGCCTCGATCTGGAGCGAAGAGGGGGAAGGATCGGGGGAGGTAAAGCGCTCGTTCTGCACGCGCCCGCAGCCGGCCAGCAGCAACGCAAGCGCTCCAAGCAGCGGCACCCATCGTTTCATAAAAACCCACTTCTTTTTGGTTGAACCTCGCGCAACGCGAAATTATACGGGCGCGGCGGGCGATCTTCCAAAGCGGGGCGGGCGGGGGCGGCGGCGAGCGGGGACAGCGGGACAGCGGATCACGGCTCCAGCCTGAACTTCGGGTTCCACACCTCGACCTTGCGCGCCACCTGCTGCTTCAGGAAGAGCGGCACATTGGGGTCGTCGTCGCGCTCGCCCGCGCGAATCTGCGCGGCGAGGCGCTGGTTCAAATCGCGCACCTCGGCCTCCAGGCGGGCGAGGTTGGAGGGCTGCGCGCGTCGGTCGCCCAGCAGCGCGGTGAGCAGCGCCCACTCCTGCCAGAGCGGCTGCTCGCCCAGCGCCAACTCGCGCTCGACAACCCCCAACAGGTGCGCCGCGACAAGGGTCTGGAAGCGCAGCGACGGCTCCGCCAGCGTGGGCAGCACGCGCTCGCTCAGGTGCTCGCGCACCGCCTCGACAAGGTCGTGTAGGGTCGGCTCGTCATGCATCGTCTGGCTCCATCGGGTTGGTGGGTTCACCCCGCAGGCGGCAACGGCGGGCTCACCTCGCGCACGCGCAGCGTGAGGCTGTCCCCGTACCCCACGCGGATCAGTGCATCCGAGGGGGTTGCAGGCTCCTCGCCCACGCGAATGTAAAGGTAGTGGACGATGTCGCGCACGATCGCCGTGGCGGGCACGGCGATCAGCGCCCCAACCAGCCCGAAAAGGCTGCTCGCCACCACGATAACCACCACGATAATCGCGGGGTGCAGCGCCACCGCCTCGCCGATGATCTTGGGAGAGAAAAAGGCGTTGTCCACCTGCTGGATCACCAGAAAGAGGATGACCACGTACAGCGCCAGCTGCGGGGATTGCAATACAGCCACCAGGATGGCAGGCACCGCGCCGATAAACGCACCCACAAAGGGGAAAAGTTGAAAGAGCCCCGCCGCGATGCCCAGCAGCAGCGAGTATTGCACCCCCAGCAGCAGCAGCCCCACCGTGATCGCGCTGCCGAGCACGAAGGCGACGAACAGTTGGCCGCGAATATAGGAGGAGAGCACGCGATCCACGATGATGCGCATCGCCTCGGCATCGGGGCGCAGGGCACCGGGGATCATGTCCAGCGCGCTGTCCATCACGGTGCGCTCGTCGTTCAGGATAAAAAAGAGCCAGAAGGGGATGATGATCAGCCCAAAGACGTAGGCGACTGTCGCACCCACCGCGCCCACCGCGCGCCGACCACCCAGCAGCAGCGGGTCGAGCAGGGTCATCGGGTCGTAGCCGCGCAGGCGCTGCTCGATCTGCTGCTGGATTTCCAGGGGGATCAACTCGTGGTACTGGGCCAGGCCATCGCTGACCAGCAAGGTAGCCTGACGGTACAGGCGCGGCAGGCTTGCGATCAGCGAGTTGAGCTGCGCGACCAGCGGCTGCAGCAGCGACACAATCGCCAGGACGAGCACCGCCCCGACCAACGCGTAGACGAGGAGGATCGCCACGGGGCGCGAGATGCCGCGTTCCTGCCAGGAGTGCGGCAGGTGATGCTCCAGTCGATCCACCAGCGGGAGCATCAGGTAGGCGATGACCAGGGCAACGATGAACGGGGTCAACACGGCCCGCGCGCGCCAAAAGAGCAGCACGGTCAATCCGAACACGACCAGAAACAACAGTAGCCTGGGCTTGCGAAGCGATGCGGGAAGCATTCTCACCTCATGGGGATCAGGGGTTGGGGATCAGGGATCGGGGGTTGGAGATTGGAGATTGGAGACGGTGTGCCCCGCATGGGGTATTGGAGATTGGAGACTGAATATGAGGTGGAGGGTATTGGGCGAAGCGTGAGCCAATCGCTCATCACTCATCACTCATCGCTCCTCGCTCCGGTCGAGCGACTCGGCGCGCAGCAAGAGCGGGCGCAGGGGGGAATCGGGGTTTTGCTGCGCATCGTAGAGCAGCATGTTGGGCACGGTGACCCCCGCAAGCCAGAGGAGAAGGAGCAGGGTCATGGCAAAGCGCACGCGTGCGGCCACGCTGCGCCGCACGGGGGCGACGGTTGCGCGCCCCAAGCGCGAGCGGGGAAGGGCGGGGCGCGCGGCGCGGCTGGGGGTGGGCAGGGCACGCGGTGCGGCGTGGCCCTGCGCGGCTTCCAGCCGCGCGCTCAGGGCGCGGCTGAGCACCAGGGCGATGCTGGGGTAGCGATGGAGCACCGCTTCAAAGTGGGCACGGTCCAGCACCAGAAGCTCGCTCGGCTCCACGGCGTGGGCGGTTACGCGGTGGGCGTGGCCGGTCAGCAGGGCGCTCCCGCCAAAAAAACCGCCCGCGCCAATCGTGTCGAGGGTGGCCCGCTCGTCGCGCAGCGCGATTTGACCGCGCCGCAGCAAAAAGAAGGAGTCGGGCAGCGCGCCGCGCCGCAGCGCGATGTCGCCCGCCGCGAGCGAGACACGGCGCAGCCGCCGCGCCACGTCGGCCTGCTCGGCCAGGGTTAGGCCGGTGAAGAGCGGGAAGATGGCGAGGGTAAACGTTGCGTCCTCGGCGAGCCCCTGTGCCACCTCGCCCATGAGCGCGCGCGCCACGTGCAGCGTCAGGTCGGGGTGCTGCGCGGCGAGCGCGTCAAAATCGCGCTTGGCGAGCACCCACAGGTTGGCGCTGCGCGTCACCCGGGCGCTCTCCTCGCGCGGCGCGCCGCTGAGCAGCGCCCCCTCGCCAAAAAAGCTGCCCGCCTCGCGCCGCTCGACGGCGCTGCCGTGTAGCTCCACCGCGCCCGCATCTAGCAGGAAAAGCGCGTCGCTGGGCTCGCCCGCGCGGTACAGGGTCTCGCCCGGCCCCACATGGCGGAAGCGCAGCCGCTCCGCCACGGCGTCCAGCAGGTCGGCGGGCAGCTCGCGGAAAAGTGTTTTGTGGGCGAGCGACTCGCGCACCAGCGCGTGCTCCGTGTCGGTCGGCGGCTGCTCGTTGATCCCCGCCGCGAGCGCGTCGCGCAGGGCGGGAACCTCCGCCGCCACCCGCTCGAACCCCTGTCGCGACAGCCCCCATAGCTGCACCTCGGTGAGCGCCCGCGCCACCGCCCCGTACTCGCGGCGGCGCATAAAGGGCTCGTGGCCGAACAGATCGCCCGCGCCAAGCTGCACCTCCGGCGCGGTGGGGTCGGCGGGGGTGAGCAGCACGGTGCCCCGCTCCACCACAAAAAGCTGATCGGCGCGGGAGCCCGCCTGGAAGATCAGCGCGCCGCGTTGCACTTCCCGCAAGGTCAGGGCGGCGACGAGCGCCAGCCTGTCCGCCTCGCCCAGCGCGGCAAACAGCGGCTGCCGCGCGAGGCGCTCCGCCAAAAAGCGATCCGAGGCGCGCACCCGCTCCCCGATCACCGAGCCGAGCTTGGCCCCCATCTCCGGGTGCGCGCGAAGCATCTCGTCCAGCGCCACGCGGCCCAGCCGCCACGCCTCGACCGACCCCACCGCCCGCGCGCTCGCGCGGGGGGGCGCTCCAGCAGCAGTTCCATCTCCCCCACCAGATCGCTCGGCCCAAAAACCACCTGCAAGCGGCTGCTTTCTTCCAGCAACAGGCGCACCTGCCCCGACCGGATCAAAAACATCGCCTCGGCGGGCTGCCCCTGCTCCACCAACACCTGCCCCTCGGCAAAATGGCACAGCTCGAAGCGCTCGCCCAGGGCGCGGCGCTCCGCGTCGGACAGCCCCGCAAAGAGCGGGTGGGACTCCAAAAACCGTCGCTTCATCTGCCTGCTCGCCGATCCCTTCTGCGCCCTGCCGTGGGGCTGAGCCGATTGCGCGAACGCTCGTTGGCTAGTATAGTGAGGACATGCCGCTACCGTCAAGCGCGCTGGCAGATCTCGCAGATTGCAGATTGTAGATTGCAGATTGCAGATTTCGAATTTCAAAATCCCGAATTACCATACCGCTATTCACGCCATCCCATCTTCAATACCCCATGCGGGGCACACCGTCTCCAATCTCTAATATCCAATACCCAATCTCTAACACCCAACACCCCCACCTATGATTCTCATTCTCCTCCTGCTCCTCCTGCTTCTGGGCGGCATGGCGCTGCCTGAGCGCGACGGGCGGGCAAGCGACCCCGACGAGGTGGACGATGATGTGTTGGTCGAGCAGGCGAAGGCGGGGGATCGCCATGCGTTCAATCGGCTCGTGGGTCGTCACCAGCGGTTGATGTACAACATTGCCTTTCGCGTGCTGGGCGATGGGGAGCGCGCCGCCGACGCGACGCAGGATGCTTTTGTCTCCGCGTACAAGAAGTTGGATCAGTACACCGGCGGCAACTTCCGCGCCTGGATGAGCCGCATCGTCAAGAATCAATGCTACGACCTGCTGCGCTACGAGAAACGCCGCCCCGCCGCCTCGCTGGATGCCCTGCTGCTCACCCCCGACGATCCCCCCGCCGCCCTGGAGCGCCACGCGCCGGAGCGCCCCGAGGAGGCACTGCTCCGCGCCGAGGTCGCCGAGTGGCTCCAAAGCGTGATCCTGCAACTCCCCACCGACCAGCGGCTCACGCTGGTGCTGTCGGACGTGCACGGCTACTCCTACGAGGAGATCGCGGAGGCCACCGAGGTGGAATTGGGGACGGTCAAGAGCCGCCTGTTCCGCGCCCGCCGCAAGGTCCGCGAGTTGCTTCAGGCCCATTCGGAACTTTTGCCCGCGCCCTATCGTTTGTAATGTGATGATGATCTACCCTGAAATGCGCGGGGACGGTGGTCGCACCCTGGTTGGAGCGGCAACGGACCCTGTCTGGATGTCCGATACCGATGAAAGCCACCATGCCGCACAGCAACAGCCACCCCGATCCTGAACTGCTTTCCGCGTACCTCGACGAGGAGGTGGGCGCAGCGGAGCGTGCCAGCGTGCAGGGCCACCTGGCAGGCTGCGAGCGCTGCCGCCACGAGTTGGAAAGCCTGCACTGGACGGCAAACCTGTTCCACCAGTTGCCCCCTATCGAGCCGCCGCGCAATTTTTATGTAACCGAGGCCATGCTCGCACCGGAGCCGACCCCCTCGCTGTGGGAGCGGCTCATGCAGCAGTGGCGGCCCCTGCTCGGCGGGCTGTCCGCCTCGGCGGCGGCGCTGCTCATGGTGCTCCTGCTCCAGACCCCCATCGGCGGCCCGCAGATGGCCTCGGATGGGGCGAGCGCGCCCGAGGCGGCGATGGCTGTGCCCGCAGCCGAGCAGCCGGTGGAGCAGTCGCGCATGGCGGAGATCGCGGTAGCGCCGGAGGAAGCCGAGACCGAGATGGAGGCCGCCCAGGACGAGGCGGCGGGGCTCGCCACCGAAGCGCCCAGCGCCGCCGACGCGAGCGAGGCAGCAGAGCCCGCCGCTGATGAAAGCGCGGCAGAGGAAAGCGCGGTGCTCAGCGCGCCCGCCGAGTCGCCCCCCGCGCCCGCGCAGGCCACCGAGGTGGCCGTCGCGACGCCGCAAGCAGAGGAAGAGGCGATGGAGAGCGCGGCGGAGGCCGCGCCCCCGCCCACCACCGTCGCAGTGGACGCCACCACCTCCGACAGCGCCGCGCCCCCCACCGTCGCGCCGGAAGAACTCCCCGTTGCGGCGGAACAGGCGGAAAGCGAGAGCGTCCCCGCCCCAGCCCCCTCCCCCCTGCCGCGCCTCCTCGGCTGGGCGATGGTCGTGATGTTGCTCCTCCTCGCAGCAACCCTGCTCTTTTGGCGCAGGTAGAAGGGGTGAATGGGGCATGGTGAATGGGTGTGCGCAAAAAGGATGGCTACCCAAAGAAAACAGGGGCAAGCACAGGTTTGTAGTGCGCGCTTCAGCGCGCCAGAACGCGCACTACAACCCAATTCTTCCATCTTTAACCTGATGTTTCTATAAAACCGTTGCGACCCCGCAGCACATCCGCCATCCATCCCACAAACACATCACATACCCCAATACCCAATACCCAATACCCAACCCCTAACCCCCAACCCCCAACCCCTAACCCCCAACCCCCAACCCCCAACCCCCAGAGGACCCATGGCCGATCCACTCAACAATGGGCAGATCGCTGACTTTTTTGAAAAGTTAGCGGACGTGATGACGCTGCGCGGCGAGAATCCCTTCAAGACACGCGCCTATCGCCGCGCGGCGGAGGCGATCCGCGGGCTGCCACGCGACATCCACCAGGATTACCAGCAGGGCACCCTCAAGGATATTCCCGGGATCGGCGATGCCATCGCCGACAAAATCGGCGAGATTGTCGAGACCGGCGCGGTTGGGGCTGCTGGCGCGGCTGGAGGCGGAGGTGCCCGCCGGGGTGGCGGCGATGATGAATGTGCCCGACGTGGGGGCCAAGACCGCGATGGCGATCTACGAGACCCTCGGCATTGACTCGGTCGAGGGGTTGGAGGCGGCGGCGCGTGCGGGCACGCTGACCCAGGTGGCGGGGATCGGCGCGAAGAGCCAGCAGCGCATCCTGGAAGGGATCGAGTCGCTGCGGCGGCAGACCGACCGCCTGCTGCTCGGCGTGGTGCTGCCGCGCGCGGACGAGTTGCTCGCGGCGCTGCGCGAGCAGGCGGGCGCGGGGATCGTGCGCGCCTCCCTCACCGGCTCGCTGCGCCGCCACGTTGCCACCATCGGCAACATTGACCTGCTCGTCGCGGCCTCGGTGGAGGACACGGCGCATATCCTGGACACGTTTCGAGGATTGCCGCAGGTGGGCGAGCTACTCGCCAAGGAAAGCCAGCAGGCGAGCGCGCGGCTCCACTCGGGCGAGTCGGTGGCGCTGCGCGTCGTGCAGCCGCAGCAGTGGGGCGCGGCGCTGCAACACTTCACCGGCTCGGTGCGGCACAACGAGCGCCTGCGCGAGTTTGCCGCGCAGCGCGGCGTTGCCCTGGGCGAATCGCTCCCCTTCGAGACGGAGCAGGCGCTGTACGAGGCGCTCGGCCTGCCCTGGATTCCCCCGGAATTGCGCGAGGGCGAGGGCGAGCTGGCAGCGGCGCTCGACGACACCCTGCCGGAACTGGTCGAGTTGGATGACCTGCTGGGCGACCTTCACATGCACAGCACGTGGAGCGATGGCAAGGCGAGCATCCTGGAGATGGCGCAGGCGGCGCGCGCGCGCGGCTATGAGTACATCGTCATCACCGACCACTCGCAGAGCCTCGCGATGACCGGTGGTCTCACGCCCGAGCGGCTGATCCAGCAGCGCTACGAGATCATCAACGCGAACGCAAAATTCGACGATTTTGCGATCCTCCAGGGCGCGGAGGTGGAGATCAAGGGGGATGGCTCGCTGGATTACCCCGACGAGCTGTTGGCGCAGCTCGACGTGGTAGTCGCCTCGATGCACACCGGCATTCGCGGCGACCGCGACACCGTCACGCGGCGGATGCTCAACGCGATCCACAACCCGCACGTGGACGTGATCGGCCACATGACCAACCGCCTCATCGGGCGGCGCGAGGGGGCGGACCTGGACATGGAGGCGGTGCTTCAGGCCGCCGCCGAGACCGGTACGATCCTGGAAATCAACGCCCAGCCGGACCGCCTCGACCTGGACCCCACGCACGCGCGGCAGGCGCTCGAATACGGCTGCCTGCTCAGCGTCGGCTCCGACGCGCATAGCCCCGACGGGCTCGACACCATCCGCTTCGGCATCATGCAGGCCCGCCGCGCCTGGGCCGAGGCGGAGGATGTGATCAACACGCGCCCGCTTGAGGAGTTTTTGAGCTATATACGCGAGAGGGGAGATGATATTGGGTATTAGGTATTAGGTATTAACGACTTTATTTACGATAAACGATGTGTTCAGTATCTAATACCCAATACCCAATACCCAATACCCAATACCCAATACCTAATACCCAATACCCAATACCCAATACCTAATACCCAATACCTAATACCTAATACTCTAATATCTATGGACCAACAATCTTTCGACATGGATAGCCTTGCCGCCGCTGGGAGCAGGTGGCGCGGGCGCTGCGCTACCACAATTATCGCTACTACGTGCTGGACGATCCCGAGATCTCCGATGCGGTGTACGACTCGCTGATGAGCGAGCTGCGCGAGTTGGAGGCGAGCTTCCCCGAGCTGCGCAGCGCCGATTCGCCCACGCAGCGGGTGGGCGCTGCCCCGCGCGAGGAGTTCGCCAAGGTCACGCACCCCGTGCCGATGACCTCGCTGGGCAATGCCTTCGACGAGGCGGAAGTGCGCAAGTGGCACGAGCGCGTGCGGCGGCTGGCGGGCGATGCCACGCTGGAGTGGGTGCTGGAGCCGAAGATCGACGGGCTGGCGGTCGCGATCAGCTACGAGCAGGGAAAGCTGAGCCTCGGCGCGACGCGCGGCAACGGCGTCGTGGGCGAGGAGATCACGCCGAACCTGCGCACGGTGCGCGACGTGCCGCTCGTGGTGCCGCTGCTGGCGGAGGAGGGGCACACCCTGCCCGCGCGCCCCGAGCACGCGCCGCGTTTCCCCGGCGAGCCGCCGCTGCCGGAGCGCCTGGAGGTGCGCGGCGAGGTGTACATGAAAATCGCCGATTTCGAGCGCTTAAACCAGCGGCAGGGCGCGGCGGGGGAAAAAACCTTTGCCAACCCGCGCAACGCCGCCGCGGGCTCGCTGCGCCTGCTCGACAGCGGCATCACCGCGACGCGCCCGCTCTCCTTCTTCGCCTACGGGATCGGCCTGGTGGAGGGAACCACGCTTGGCAGCCAGTGGGAGATGCTCGGCTATCTCGGCGCGCTTGGCTTCCCGCTGAACCCGCACGTGCGCTGCTTCAAGGAGTTTGAGCAGGCGATTGACTACGCGAAAACGTGGATGGAACTGCGCGATTCGCTGCCTTACGAGGTAGACGGCATCGTCTTCAAGGTGAACAGCTTTGCCGTGCAGGAGCGGCTCGGCGTGGCGGGGCGCGAGCCGCGCTGGGCCATCGCGTGGAAGTTCCCCGCGAGCGAGGCGGTGACTACCCTTCAGGACATCTGGGTGAACGTGGGGCGCACGGGGGTCATCAACCCCAACGCGCGGCTGGAGCCGGTCGAGATCGGCGGGGTGATCGTGTCCAACGCGACGCTGCACAACGAGGATTACATCCGCGAGCGCGACCTGCGCATCGGCGACCAGGTGGTCGTCAAGCGCTCGGGCGACGTGATCCCCAAGGTGATCCGCGCGCTCCCCGAGATGCGCACCGGCGAGGAGCGCGCGTGGGGGATGCCCGCGCATTGCCCCGCCTGCGGCGAGCCGCTCACGCGCGTGGAGGGCGAGGCGAACCACTATTGCACCAACGCTGCATGCCCCGCGCAGTTGGTGCGGCAGGTGGAGCACTTCGTGTCGCGCGGGGCGATGAACATCGACGGCTTCGGCTCGCGCCTGGCGGAGCGCTTCGTCGAGTTGGGGCTGCTGCGCGATGTGGCCGACCTGTACTTTCTCCAAAAAGAGTCGCTGCTGGCGCTGGAAGGTTTCGCGGAAAAGAGCGTCGCCACCCTGCTCGACAATATCGCGCAGAGCCGCGAGCGCGGCCTGTCGCGGCTGTTGACGGCACTGGGCATCCGCTTCGTGGGCTCCACCGTCGCGGAGCTTCTGGCCGCGCACTTCCCCTCGCTCGACGAGCTGATGGCGGCCACGCAGGAGGGGCTGGAAAGCCATCCACGGCATCGGGCCGATCAGCGCGCAGAGCCTGGTAGAGTGGTTCAGCCACGAGCCGAACCGCCACCTCATCGAGAAGCTGCGGCAGGCAGGGGTTAGCTTTGCCAGCCAGCGCTACGCGCCCGCGCCCACGGGCAACCTGCCGCTTTCCGGCCTGACCTTCGTCATCACCGGCACCCTGCCCACCCTCAGCCGCGACGAGGCCAAGGCGCTGATCGAGGAGCAGGGTGGCAAGGTCACCGGCTCGGTCAGCGCCAACACCGATTTTCTGCTCGCGGGCGAGAAGGCGGGCTCCAAGCTGGACAAGGCGCAGAAGCTCGGCGTCAAGGTGCTCGATGAGGCGGCGCTGCAAGCACTTGCTAACAAAAGAGTAACCGCCAAGGCGCCAAGGACGCCAAGAGATAATATTCTTGGCGTCCTTGGCAGTCTCGCCTAAGCGCCTACAGTAGGTGGCGGTTCAACAAATGAGGTAACATGACCGACCAGCCCGCCTTCCAGGATCAGATGCCCTTCAACCATTGCTGGGGCTGCGGGGCGGACAACCCCGACGGCTTTCAGCTCAAAAGCTTCTGGTCGGGCGAGCGCGCCGTCGCCGAGTGGATGCCGCGCCCCGAGCACATGGCGGGGCCGGAGCACGTGCTCAACGGGGGCGTGATCGCTACCCTGCTGGATTGCCACGCGGTCTGCACCGCCGTCGCCGACCACTACCGCCGCGAGGGGCGCGCCATCGGCGAGGGGGAAGTCGTCTGGTGCGTCACCGGCAGGCTGGACGTTACCTTTCTCAAACCTACCCCCATCGACGCGCCGGTCCACCTCACCGCCGCCATCGCGGAGCGCGACGGGCGCAAAAGCTGGGTCGAGGTCACCCTGTCCAGCCAAGAAATCCCCCGCGCCACCGCGCGCGTCCTCGCCATCCGCGTCCCCGAAACGTGGATGATGGAGGACGACCGACGACCGACGACGAATAACCGCCACCAACGGTAGGCGCTTTAGGCGAGACGCCAAGAACGCCAAGGATTCGTAAAAATCTCTTGGCGTTCTTGGTATCGTGCTTTATCTGTTTCTTGTGGGCGGTTCCGGCGAAGCGCTAAAGCGCTCACTACACACGAGTCGCCAAGATGTAGGTTTTTGACCTACCTCGTTACACATGACGAAACACGATTGTGCCTTGGCGTCTCGCCTAAAGCGCCTACCGTTGGTGGCGGTCGTCCGTCGTCGGTCGTCCGTCGTCGGTCGTCCGTCGTCGGTCGTCCGTCGTCCCTCGTCCGTCTCAGCGTGGCGGGGGGATGCGGCGCAGGAAGAAGAAACCCACGGTTCCGGCGATGGTGGAAGCGCCCAGGATCGCGAGCTTCGCCGCGTCCAGGTAGACGGAGCCCTCGCCGAAGCCGAGTGAGGCGATGAAGAGGGACATGGTAAAGCCGATGCCCGCCAGGATGCTCGCGCCGAACAGGTGTTGCCATGTGACCCCCGCGGGCAGCGAGGCAATCCCGCTGCGCACCGCCAGCCACGACGCCCCCATGATCCCCAGCGGCTTGCCGAGCAGCAGCCCCAGCGCGATGCCCAGCGCGACGATGAGCGCCTCGCCGGTCAGCCCGGCGGTGGAGAGCTTCACCCCTGCATTCGCAAAGGCGAACAGCGGCATGATGATGAACATGACCGGGGTGTGCAGGATGTGCTCCAGCTTTTGCAGCGGGGCCTGCACCCGCTCGGCGGCGTCTTCCAGGGCCAGTACGGCGCTCTGCTGGCGCTCGTCGGTCAGCATGGGGGTCGGCTCCGCCTCGCTCTGCTCGAATTGCCGCAGGATGCCCTGCGCCCGCGCCAAAAAGGTGGCCTCGTTGATCTGATGGCGCGCGGGTATCGTGAGCGCGACGAGCACCCCCGCGATGGTCGCGTGGATGCCGGACTCTAAAAAGGCCCACCAGACGATCACCCCCAGGCCGAGGTAAAACCAGAGCACGCGGATGCCGGTCAGGTTCGCCGCCGCCAGGATCAGCAGCACGATTAGCCCCAGCGCGAGCGCGGGCAGGTAGATCCCGCTCGAATAAAAAAAGGCGATGATCAGCACTGCCACCATGTCATCCACGATGGCAACCGCTGTCAGAAAAATCTTGAGCGTGAAGGGGATACGCGAGCCGAGCAGCGCCAGGCAGCCCAGCGCAAAGGCAATGTCGGTAGCCATCGGCACCGCCCAGCCGGACAGCGCGTCGCTCTGCATGCTACCACCCAGGGCGAAAAAGACGAGCACGAAGATGGCGGCGGGCAGCAGCACCCCGCCCAGCGCCGCGATGATCGGTAGGGCCGCCGCGCGCATGTTGGACAGCTCTCCCGCGATCAGCTCGCGCTTGATTTCCAATCCAACGAGCAGAAAAAAGATAGCCATCAGGCCATCGTTGATCCAGTGCAGCAGGGTCTCGTAGACGAGCGGCTGCGCGGAGCCGTCCAGCGCGCCGACCGCCAGGCCGAGCTTGGTGTGCAGCAGCTCGTTGTAGGGCTCCGCCAGCGTTGGCACGTTCGCCACGATGAGGGCCAGCACCGTCGCCACAAAGAGCACGATGCCGCTTGAGGCGGAGCGGTGGATAAAATCTTGGATCGGGCGCAGCACCCGTGCGATGGGAGTCTCGCTCCAGTGGGCCGCGCCCACGCCGATACGTCGGTTTGTCATCAAAACCTCCAGAATGGTACAGGGCGCGGCGATGCTCAGAAAGCTTGTAGAGCATCGCCGCGCGGGTCAATAGAAAATGGGCGTGACCAATGAAGCAAGGAAGGACCCATGCGGCCCACGGCTAGCTGCCCTGCTCGCTGGGGCGCAGCAAAACCTCGTTGATCGAGGCGTGGGGCGGCTGCGCCAGCACGAAAAGGACCGCGCGCGCCACGTCCTCGGGGTCCAGGATGCGCATGGAGGCAAAGGGGTTGTCGCCGCTCATCAGATCCTCGTCGGTGATGTGCTCGGTCAGCTCGGTAGCCACAGCGCCCGGCTGGATCGAACTGACGCGCAGCCCGCTGCCCGCCGTTTCCATCCGCAGCCCCTGCAAGATCGCCTCGACCGCCCACTTGGTGCCGGAATACACGGCGCTGCCCGGAAACACCTTGCGCCCCGCGTCGGAGGAGATGGTGACGATGTCGCCGCGCCCGCGCGCCAGCATGCCGCCCAGCACCGCGCCGATGCCGTGCAGCACCCCCTTGAGGTTCACATCGACCATCCGCTCCCACTCCTCCTCGTGCAAATTCTTCATCAAGGTGAGCGGCATGACCCCCGCGTTGTTGACCAAAATGTCCACCGGCCCGAACGCGGCCTCGGCCTGGGCAACCAGTGCCTTGACCTGCTCTCGCTGCGTCACGTCGGTCGGCACCACGAGCACCGCGCCGCCCGCCGCCTCGATCTCCGACCGCAGTGCGTCCAGCCGCGCCGCTCGCCGCGCGGCGAGCACCACCTGCGCCCCTTCCGCCGCCAGGGCGCGCGCCACCGCCGCGCCAATCCCGCTCGACGCGCCGGTCACGATTGCCACCCTGCCTGATAAGGTTCCCATTGTCAGCTGCCTCTCATTCTGTTATGGAACTTGCTGAATCTTGTGTCTGCCCTCATCATAGTGACTTTTCAGGCAATGCCTAGTCCTGACGGCTGCCCTACACGGCGGTCATCGGGGGCGGGCGGGGAGTTCTGGCCTGGAATAGCCGCAAAGCCGCCGACACAGGCCCAGATCGCCCCGTTTCCACGCGGTAGTTTCTCCATGCAACACAACAAGGGAGCGTGAAGGGTGCTATGACCCCTGTACTGCAATTGATGGTAGCGCTGGCGATCCTAATCGGCGCGGCAAAGCTGGGCGGCTGGGCGAGCCGCCGGATCAACCAGCCCTCGGTCCTGGGCGAGCTGCTCGTCGGCGTGCTGCTCGGCCCGACGGTGCTCAACGTGCTGCACCTGCCCTTTTTCCCCGACGAGCATCTGGCGGAGACGGTTCACCAGCTGGCAGAAATCGGGGTACTCTTTTTGATGTTCTACGCCGGGCTGGAAATTAGCCTGTCAGAGATGCTCAACGCGGGGCGCGTGGCGGTGCTCGCGGGGGTGCTGGGGGTGATCGCGCCGCTGATTTTTGGTGCCCTGGTGGCTATCCCCTTCGGCTACGACCTCCAACATGCGATCTTTATAGGCGTGATCCTCACCGCCACCAGCGTGAGCATCTCCGCCCAAACCCTGATGGAACTGAACGTGCTGGGGAGCCGCTCCGCGCTGGCGCTGCTGGGGGCCGCCGTGGTGGACGACGTGCTGGGTATCCTGGTGCTTTCGCTGTTTGTGGCGCTGGTGGGCACCGGCGGTGCGGCGAGCAGCGGCGCGGCGGGCATCGCCTGGGTGCTCGTGCGCATGACCCTCTACCTGGCGGGCGCAGTCTACCTCGGCTTCTGGCTGCTGCCCAAGGGGGTCCGCTGGGCGAGCGGCCTCCACGTAAGTGAGGGAGTGCTCGCCTTCGTGGTGGTCACCATGCTCCTTTTCTCCTATCTGGCCGAGGTGCTGGGCGGGGTGGCGGCGATCACCGGCGCCTTTATCGCGGGGGTGGCACTGTCGCGCAGCGAGTTCAAGGGGCAGATCGAGAGCGGCATCCACGCGCTGGGCTACGGCTTCTTCGTGCCGCTCTTTTTTGTGGGCATCGGCCTGCTGACCAACGCGCGCGTGATCTCGCTGGAGCTGCTCCCCTTCGTGCTGCTCATCACCGGCGTCGCCATCGTCACCAAGATTGTGGGCTGCGGGCTGGGCGGGCTGATCGGCGGCTTTTCGCGCCGCGAGGCGCTGCAGCTGGGGGTCGGCATGATATCGCGCGGCGAGGTCGGGCTGATCGTCGCGACGGTGGGCATCACCTCCGGCATCATCGGCCAGGAGGTCTTCGCGCTGACCGTCATCGTGGTGCTCGTCACTACCCTCATCACGCCGCTCCTGCTACGGGCGGCGTTCCGCAACACGTCTACACAATCAGGGAGAGAAAATGTGGAATCTCGTGTGGCTGGTACTTGACGACCCCAGCAAGCTGGACGCGCTCCTCGACGGCTGGGAGGCCGTGGGGGTGCGCGGCGCAACGATCCTCGAAAGCTCCGGGCTGGCGCGGCGGCGCGGCTACCTGCTCCAGGATGACACCCCGCTTTTCCCCTCCTTCAGCTCGCTGATCCAGGGGGAAAAGGCGCACAACCTCACCCTCTTCGCGCTGATTGACGAGGCCCTCCCCGTCGAGCAGGTGCTGCGCGCCACCGAGCAGGTCATCGGCGACCTGGGCCAGCCGCAGACCGGCGTCTTCTTCGCCATGCCGCTCTCCCTGGTCAAGGGGGTGCGGAGAACGTAGAGTGCGGAATGCGGAATGCGGAATGCGGAAAAACCTCCGTCGTTCGTCGTTCTCCGTGTTCTCCGTGTTCTCCGTGGTTCAATCCGTCGGTCGTCGGTCGTCGGTCGTCCGTCGTCCGTCGTCCGTCGTCGGCCAAAGCGCTTTATGGCAGCGGAAATGCTGCTATACTTTGAGAAATATATTTTTGTCAGAGCGTGATAGACAATGAGGACTACCCCATGACTACCTTGCCTGAATCCATTTTGGATGAGTTCGGCGCGAATGCGGAATTTGTCGCCCAACTCTATACCCAGTGGCGCTACAGCCCCGTGACCGTGTCCGAGGAGTGGCGGCGCTACTTTGAATCGCTGGATGGCGACGCATTGTCGGGGGGCAACGGGGAGCGCACGGCCAGCAACGGGGACGGCGCGTCGAGCGCGCCCCCCGCGCCCGCCAAGGCTGCTTCCCCGGAAAGCCCCGCGCCCGCCAAGGCCGCGCCCCCCGAAACCCCCGTACCCTCCCACACCCACCCGCCCACCGGTGTCGTTTCCCCCGCCGCGCTGATGGACCCCGAGCTGGCCGCGTGGGAAGAGGCCGAGCCGATTCGCGGCGTGTCGGCGCTGATCGTGGACAACATGGAGGCGAGCCTGGGCATGCCCACCGCCACCTCCTACCGCTTCGTGCCCGTGAAGGTGCTGGAAGAAAACCGCCGCGTCATCAACGACACCCTCGCGTCCAAGGGGATCAAGGTCTCCTTCACCTACCTGATCTCCTGGGCGATCATCGAGGCGCTGAAAAAATACCCGCAGATGAACGCTACCTACGCGATGATCAACGGGAAGCCGCACCGCATCCTGCGCCACGACGTGAACCTGGGGGTCGCGATTGACGTCGAGAAGCGCGACGGCTCGCGCTCGCTGATCGTGCCCAACATCAAGGGGGTGAACCACCTGACCTTCAGGGGCTTCATGGACGCCTACGGCGACCTGATCCAGCGCGCGCGCGAGGGCAAGCTGACCACCAAAGATTACCAGGGCACGAGCATCACCCTGACCAACCCCGGCACCATCGGCACGGTGATTTCCGTGCCGCGCCTGATGGCGGGCCAGGGCACCATCGTTGCCACCGGTGCCATCGCCTACCCTTCCGAGTACTCCGCGACCGACCCCGCCGCGCTGACCGACCTCGGCATCTCCAAGGTGATGGGGCTGAGCAGCACCTACGACCACCGCATCATCCAGGGCGCGGAGTCGGGGATGTTCCTGGCGGAGATCGAGAAACTCATGCTGGGGGAGGATGGCTTTTACGACCGCATCTTCCGCTCGCTGCTGATCCCCTACCCGCCGGTCCGCTGGGCGCAGGACAACAAGCTCGCGCAGAGCTTTGGCGCTCCCTACGGGCTGTCGGAAAAGGAGGCGAGCGTCCTCCAGCTGATCCGCGCCTACCGCGTGCGCGGCCACCTGCTCGCCGACCTGAACCCGCTCACGAACGAGCCGAAGGAGTACCACCCCGACCTCGACCCGGCCACCTACGGGCTGACCCTGTGGGACCTGGACCGCGAGTTCATCACCGGCGGGCTGGCAGGCCTGAAGCGCGCCACGCTGCGCAAGATTCTGGACATCCTGCGGCGCAGCTACTCCGGCCACATCGGGGTGGAATTCATGAACATCCAGAACCCGGAAGAGCGGCGCTGGCTGCAAAACCGCGTCGAGCACCCCAAGCCGCTCGCCCCGCTCTCGCCGGAGCGCAAGCGTGAAATTCTGGAATCGCTTTCCAAGGCGGAAGCGTTCGAGCAATTTTTGCACAAGCGCTACGTTGGCTCCAAGCGCTTCTCGCTGGAAGGGGCGGAGTCGGTGATCCCGCTGCTGGAAACCACCCTGGACCGCGCGGCGGAGCAGGGCGCGCAGGAATCGGTGATGGGCATGGCGCACCGTGGCCGCCTCAACGTGCTCAAAAATATCATGCAAAAGTCCGCGCGCGCCATCTTCTCGGAGTTTGAGGGCACGGTGGACCCCGAGAGCACGCAGGGCACCGGCGACGTAAAGTACCACCTGGGCGCGAGCGGGGTGCGCCACTGCCCGGGCGACTTTCAGATCGAGCTGACCCTCGCCTCCAACCCCAGCCACCTGGAAGCGGTGGACCCGGTCGTCGAGGGGATGACGCACGCCAAGCAGCGGCTGCGCGTCACCGGCCTGGACGGGCTGGCGATTGACGAGGTGCTGCCGGTGCTGATCCACGGCGATTCCGCCTTTGCCGGGCAGGGGGTCGTCACCGAGACCCTCAACCTGGCGCAGCTGCGCGGCTACCGCACCGGCGGCACGATCCACATCATCATCAACAACCAGATCGGCTTCACCACCGAGCCGAAGGACGCGCGCTCGACCCCCTTCGCCACCGACATCGCGAAGATGAGCCAGATTCCGATCTTCCACGTCAACGGCGATGACCCGGAAGCGGTGATCCACGCGGCGGAGATCGCGCTGGATTACCGCAACACCTTCGAGAAGGATGTGGTGATCGACCTGGTCTGCTACCGCCGCTGGGGGCACAACGAGGGGGATGACCCCAGCTACACGCAGCCGCGCATGTACAAGCTGATCGAGCGGCGCAACTCCCCGCGCGAGGTGTACGCCCAGCAGCTGCTGCGCGAGAAGGTGATCTCCAGGGCGGACGCGCAGGAGATGTACGACCACGCGATGGCGCAGTTGGAGGAGGGCACGCAGGGGGTGGCCGAGCTGTCGCCGCCCGAGGTCAACCTGGAGTACGACGCGACCCTCGACCTGACCAAGGGGGAGCCGCCGGAAACCGCAGTGGAAACCGAGACGCTGATCCACATCTCCAAGCTGCTCGCCAACCCGCCCGCCGAGTTTGTCGGCCACCCGAAGCTGACCCGCCAACTGAAGCGGCGCGAGCTAAAGGGCGACGGCTCCGACCGGGTGGAATGGGCCACGGCAGAGCTTCTCGCCTTTGGTAGCCTCCTGATGGAAAAGTTTCCCGTCCGCCTGAGCGGGCAGGATTCGGGGCGCGGCACCTTCAGCCAGCGCCACTCGGTGCTGCACAACTATGACGAGGACGAGGAGTACATCCCCCTCAACCATCTGAGCGAGGGGCAGGCACCTTTCCGTGTCTGGGATTCGATGCTCTCCGAGGAGGCGGTGCTCGGCTTTGAGTTCGGCTACTCGCTCGCGGCACCGGAAACCCTGGTGCTCTGGGAGGCGCAGTTTGGCGACTTTGCGAACGCGGCGCAGGTCCAGGTCGATCAGTTCCTCGCGAGCAGCGCCACCAAGTGGAAGCGCTACAGCGACCTGGTGATGCTGCTGCCCCACGGCTTCGAGGGGCAGGGGCCGGAGCACTCCTCCGCCCGCCTGGAGCGCTACCTGCAACTGAGCGCGGAGGACAACTGGCGCGTCACCGTGCCCTCGACCCCCGCCAACTACTTCCACCTGCTGCGCCGCCAAAAGCACGACGACGTGCAGCGACCGCTCATCGTGATGACCCCGAAGAGCCTGCTGCGCCTGCCCGCCGCCGCGAGCCGTCTGGAAGAGATGGCGGAGGGCCGCTTCCAGTACGTGATCGACGACCCGACGGTGGAGGATGCCAGCCAGGTGCGGCGCATCGTCTTCCTGAGCGGCAAGCTCTACTACGACGTGCTCGCCGAGCACAAGGCGGAGGATGGGGTAGCCGTGGTGCGCGTCGAGCAGCTCTACCCCTACCCGCGCGAGGCCATCCGCGCCCTCCTCCAGCGCTACGCGAGCGCGACCGAGGTCGCCTGGGCGCAGGAAGAGCCGCGCAACCAGGGTGCGTGGAACTTCATCAAAGCCTTCGTGCGCGACGACCTCCACGACTCGGCGGCGCACCGCGAGGTACCGCTGCGCTACATCGGGCGACCGCCCGCCGCCAGCCCCGCCACCGGCTCCTTCAAGGTCCACCAGCAGGAACAAGCCGCCATCATCCGCGCGATCCTGGGGTAGACGACGACCGACGACCGACCACGACGACCGACCACGGATCGCGACCGACGGACGACCGACACGGATAACGGACGACGGCAAGATAACCGCCAAGACGCCAAGAACGCCAAGGAATTGTGCTCAATTCCTTGGCGTTCTTGGCGTCCTCGCCTAAAGCGCCTACTGTTGGTGGCGGTTATCCGTCGTCGGTCGTCGGTCGTCGGTCGTCGGTCGTCGGTCGTCCCCTGATCCCTGACCCCCGTCCCCCAATCCCTACTCTTTCACCTCAATCCCATACTCCGCCAGCAGCGCGCGCAGCTCGTCGAGGTCGTCGGGGTGGACGGTGGCGAGGACCCCGCGCGGGTGAAAGGCTTTGATCTTGCGCGCGAGTTGCTTGTCGCGGCGCAACTCGCTCAAGGTATCCTTGTCCTGAAACTCCAGCAGCACCACGCGGTGCAGCGCGGCATCGCCGTAATGGCCGCTCCACGCTTTGATCCGCTCGGGGAGCCAGGGGGGCAGCGCGCCGATCAGCAGGGTCTTCCACGCGGCGATCTGCGCGTCCGCCTCCATCTTGAACTGGTTTTTCGCGCGTTGCACCGCGCCGCGCGTGAGATGCCAGCGCTCGGCCTCCTCGTCCCACTCCGCCAGGCGCTGCACCTGCCCCAGCAGGTAAATGTCCGGCACCCTGTGGCGGAAGCTGACCACCCCCTCCTCGTCCAGCATCAGCCCGCTGCGCCCCTCGGGGTCGTGGGTGAGGACGGCGGACAGGTCCAACTTTTGGAGCGCGCCCTGGAGCGCGGCAGGCTCCTTGATGACGGCCATCGTCGGCGAGAGCGGGCGCAGCGCGCCCTCCGCCGCGCCCTGGATCGTGTCCAGCAGCTCGCTGCTCGCCCCTTGGAGCAGGGTGACCGAGCGGCGAATGGTGATGCGCTCGTGGGTCTGCTGCCACTCTTCCAGCGAGCGCACCACGTTTTGCGGCAGCTCCATCCCCATTAGCTCGCGCAGCCGCGCCAACACCTCCTGCGCCGTCATCCCCGCGCGCTGTGCGCGGTACAGGCTTTGGCGCGTGATCTCGTACTCGATGGCGCGGTCCGCGTTCAGGCGGTCGGCGAAGCGCTCCAGCTCCAGCAGTTGGCGCTCCCCCACCGGCCCAAAGGCGACGATGTGGAAGTTGGGTTGGACGACCACCCGCCCGCCCTCGCGCGGCTCCTCGGCGGGGGCGTCGCGCCCCGCCAGCAGGTGCCGCCCCAAAGCGGTAAGTCGAAAGCCGCGGAGGCTACCCTTCGGGCTCTGCCCCAGATCGACGAGGCCCAACCAGTTGAGCACCTCCAACACCGCGACGACAAAGCCCCCCTCCACCTTGGTCCACCCGTCCGACTCGCTGGTAACCGGCGTGAAGCCCCACTGCCTCGTGTTGCCATAGGTGGTATAACGGTGGTAGTTCGCGCCATAGCCGTAATAGCCACGGTTACTTTGCGCGGCGGGCACCAAAAAATTGCGGTTCAACAGGCGAAGCTGCAACAAAAAAGAGGAGTACGCGACCCACTCCGCCTCCGCGCCCAGCCCGCCCACCTGCTCGATGACCCAGCCGCGCGCCCGTAGCCACTCCTGATCCACATATTTGCCCTGGTACGTCTGCCAATTCACCTGTGGCAGCCAGTTTAGTTCCTGCCACCAGGTGGCGCTTTGGTAGCTGGCGAGCCAATCGCGCGCCCGCTCGGCGAGCGGCTGCTCCCAGCGCTCGCGCGCGCTTTCGGGGTCCGCCCTCAGAACGTCCCCGTGCCGCTCGATCAGGCCCAGGGTTTGCAGCAGCATCCGCTGAAAATACAGGCGCGGCAGCTCGTCCTCGCGCTTCACCTCGTCCACCTTCAGCTCGCGCGGAAACTGGTCCGCGAGCGCGCGCAGGTCGCGTTTGGACAGGGTGTCGGTGCGCAGCAGGGAGGGGGTATGCTGCCAGACGTAGCTCCACAGCACATACGCCTCGCGGCTGAAGGTGCCCGCATCGCCGCGCACCTCCTCTTCGATTTGCGGGGTGGAGGTGCCGACGAGCGGCTTGGGCATGGGCAGCAGCGGGGCCACCTCCGCCGGGATCGTGTAAAACTCGGCAAGCCCGAAATCGATCACGGTCGAGCCGCTGCTGACCGGCTCCTGCCCCATCAGGAGCCCCTGCACCTCCAGCCGCGCCAAAATGTCCGTGAAGCGAGGGAGCCGAGCGCGTTGGGGTGCCCTTCTATGTTGGGGGAAGTGTAGGAAGAGGCACGGTTGATTTTGACATTCTCCACCTCCCGCTCGTTGCTGAGCAGCCCCACCAGCGTTTCCCGATCCACGCGCCCACCGGCCAACTGCACCAACTCCAGCGTGCGCCGCGCGCTCTCGTCGAGCACGGCCAGCGCCGCCTGCACGTGGGCTCGTTCCGCGAAGCGCCGCGCCAGCTGCGCGATGATTTCATCCTTGAGCCGCGCGTCCGCTTCCGTCAGCCCCTGCTTGTCCCGCATGGTGCGCAGCGCCTCCGCGCGGTAGCCCGCCAGCAGTTCTTTCAGCTGGGTCATGCTTGTCTGTCCTTTGAGTCAGCCCGCGCGGGGCGCTTTGCCCGCCGTGGCCCGCTATTCACCCACCACCCGTGGCAGGTAGCCCTTCTTTTCCAGGTCACGAATCACCTGTTCCACCGCCGAGGCCGGGATGGCGAGCGCGGTCGGGCTGCACCGGAAAACTACCGATTGCCCGAGCGCGGTAGCCGTGAGCACCTCGCGCACGAGCAGCTCGTCGGCCAGCTCGATCAGCGCCAACTCGTCGTACTGGTGCAGCAGCCCCCAGCGCTCCCACCAGCGCTCCAGCGCCTGGCTCACCTCGTCCGGCAGCGCAGCCCCGAGCCGCGCAAAGGCGGCGCGCAGGTCGGGCAACAGGGTCCCCGCCTCGAAGGCGGCATGCGCCGCCTCCCGCGTGAAGCGGAAGCGCAGCGCGCCCCCCGTCATCCCCTCGCTTGCCGCCACGCGTGCCAGCAGGCCGACCAGCGGAAAGGTAGCGGCACCGGGCTGGACGCTCACCCCGAGCGACGGCTGCCACGTGGGGGCTACCATCTTCGGTTTGGGCAACGGCGCACCCTGCAACACCGCCGCCCCGATGGGGGTCAGGCGGAGGGCGAGTAGCTGGCCCGCCTTGTCCTGCGCCGTATCGATCAGCCCGAGCCAGCGCAGCGGCCCTTCCAAGACGTAGCCCAGCACGTGCTGCGAGCTGCGCTGCCACGCGTCCCACTTTTCCGGGTCGAAGGGACGTTGGAGGGAGTCGCCCAGAAACCAGCCGCCGGTGCGCAGCGGCGGCGCGATGACGAACGGGTTGGTCGCCCAGAGCAGCCGCGCCAGCGAGCGTACCGCCACCCAGCCCGCGTCCTTGCCGCGCTCGGTGGGCAACCAGCGCAGGATGTTGAAAAGGGCGACGCGCATGGCGGTCAGCTGCTTTACAAAGATGGCAGGCTGTAGCTGCCACATGGTCGGGCGGCGATACAGGCGCAGCTCTGGATGCGTCTGCTGCACCCAACTGTACTCGTCCCACAGGCCGTAGCCCATCGCCTGCCAGCCGTCGATCAGCCGCTTCCACTGCGCCTCCAGCGGCTGGGCCAGAAACTTCTGGAGCGCCTCGTCCCGCGTGTAAAAGGTAGTCGCCCGCTTGTCCAGCAGGCCGAGCGTGTCGAGCAGGGCAGCAAAAAATGCTGCCTTGCCGCTTTCCTGCGGCTCCAGCCGCCCGATCAGCCGCTGATACAGCGAGGACGGGAGCATGCTGCTGGCGGGGTAGATGGGCACGACGGCGGCGGCCTGCCAGTAGGCCGACTGATCGACCGGCTTGAGCGGCCACTGCACCCCATCGTAGCGCGCGACCCCCGACGGGAAGGGGGAGGAGGGCGCGATCTCCCCCGCCGCGCGCACGGTATCCCAGCTGATCAGCAGCGAGGCAAGCGGGTCGACCGGCGGGCGAGGGCGCAGCCGCGCGGCATGGTCCGGCGCGCCGAGCAGCTCGGGGATGGGGAGCAGGCGGCGCGCGAAGCTGTCGAGCACCCCAACCTGCCCGTTGGGGGTGCGCAGCAGCAGCCCGCGCGTCACCCATTTGTCAATGTGCGCGGCAGAGGGCGCGTGCGCCACCCACCGCTTCGGCAGGGCATCCAGCAGGGCGCGCAGGGCGTTGAGCATGTGGGCAGGCTCGCTCCACCCTATCCACGCGCAGAGCGCGAGGAGGTTGCGCTCGTCCTGGCTCAGCGTGGCGAGCGCCTGCTCGACCATCGGGTCGCTCAGGTAAAACTCGCCCATCTGCGCCAAAATATCGTCGCGCCGCAGCCCCTTCAGCTTCCAGCCAAAGTGGCTCGCCACCTCCCGCAGCTCGGGCACGGTAAATCTCCCTAGCCCCTGCCCGAGCAGTTTAAGCTGCGCCTGCTGCGGTGTTACGCTTTTTTCCGCTTTCGCCATAGGCCCCCAAAGTTGTGCGGGCAGCGCCAACACGCCCCCGACCCGTACCGGTACGCTACGCTGTCTCCCGCGCCTCGCCCACGACCGGCTCGAAGGCTGCCACCTCGTCATCGTACAAGATCGAGTAGCGGTAGCCCTGCTCGGTCAGGAACAGCTGGCGGTTGGCCGCAAACTCCTGGTCGCGCGTGTCGCGGGTGACGATGGTGTAGAAGTGCGCCATCGCGCCGTCGCGCTTCGGGCGCAGGATGCGGCCGAGCCGCTGCGCCTCCTCCTGCCGCGAGCCGAAGGTGCCCGAGACCTGGATCGCCACGTTGGCGTCGGGCAGGTCGATGGCGAAGTTGGCGACCTTGGAGACGACCAGCAGCTTGATCTCGCCCGTCGCGGAACTGCCGCGTAGAGCTTCTCGCGCTCGCGCGTTCGGGGTCTTGCCGGTGATCAGCGGCGCGTCGAGGTGCGCGGCGATCTGCTTCGAGCTGGTCGATGTACTGGCCGATGACCAGCACGGTGTCGTCGCGGTGCTTGTCCAGCAGGTGATCGAGCGATCGGTCCAGCTTGGCCGGGTTCTCGGCGGCGATGCGGTACTTGTGCGCGCTCGTCCGCCAGGGCGTAGTCCATGCGCTCGTCGTCCGGCAGCGGCACGCGGATCTCGGTGCAATCGGCGGTGGCGATCCAGCCCTGCTTCTCGAGCTCCTTCCAGGGCACGTCGTACTTCTTGGGGCCGATCAGCGAGAAGACGTCGTCCTCGCGGCCGTCCTCGCGCACCAGCGTGGCGGTCAGCCCGAGGCGGCGGCGCGCCTGGATCTCGGCCGTGACGCGGAAGACCGGCGCGGGCAGCAGGTGGACCTCGTCGTAGATGATCAGGCCCCAGTCGCGCTCGTTGAAGAGCGCGAGGTGCGGGAACTCGGCCGCCCTTGCGCTGTGCGGTAGGTCAGCATCTGGTAGGTGGAGATCGTGATCGGGCGAATCTCTTTGGCTCGCCGGTGTACTCGCCGATCGCCTCGCGCGGGACGGTGGTCTTGTCCAGGATCTCGTCGATCCACTGGCGGACCGCGACGGTGTTCGGGGTCAGGATCAGCGTGTTCGGCTGCGATCGCGGCCATCGCGCCGAGGCCGACGACCGTCTTGCCCGCGCCGCAGGGCAGCACGATCGACCCCGCTGCCGCCCTGCGCGGCCCCGCCGGCGTAGAAGATGTCCACCGCCTCCTGCTGGTAGTCGCGCAGCGTGAACGGCTGCTCGGCTGGCAGCCATCACGTCGCGCAGCTCGATCTCGAAGTGCTCGCCCCGCGACGTAGCCGGCCAGATCCTCCGCCGGGTAGCCGAGTTTCGAGCAGCGCCTGCTTGATCTGGCCGCGCATCGCGGGGTCGACCTCCAGGCGGAAGCGGTCCGACCCGATTCAGCAGCATCGGGCGCACTTCTTTCTGGTGGAACAGCTCGGTGATCAGGATGTCATCGTCGGAGACGAGGAGCAGCGTCGTCCCCCTCCTTGATGAGCTTGACGCGCCCGTAGCGCGCCATCATGTCGAGCATGTCGCGGCGCACGTTGTCCGGCAGATCGTACTTGCTGTACTCGGTGAGCGCCGCGACCACCCCCTGCCCCATCATGCCGGCCGAGGCGGCGTTCCAGAGCGAGAGCGGGGTGATCCGGTAGGTGTGGATGTGCTCGGGGGACTTTTCCAACTCGGCGAAGCGGGCCAGCACGTCGCGCCCCGCCTCATAGCGCGGGCTGGACACCTCGACCAGCACGGTCTTGTCCGACTGAACAATGAAAGGATTTTCGGGTGTATACATAATCCTGATTATATCGGGTGCTCCCCAAAGTCCAAAGGCGGCCCCGGACTGAAGTCGGTGCGGATAGACCTTTGCGCCCAAAGCGCACCCCCGTCCACCCGCGCGGACGATACAGAGGGTTAATTGCTAGGCTCACGAGTTCCTATGAATTCCTACAAGTTCCCACACCTGACGGGCGGGCCAGAGGCCCGCGCTCCCAGCCTGTCCCCTGTCCCCTTGTCCCCTTGTCCCCCTGTCCCCTGTCCCCCTGTCCCCTTGTCCCCTTGTCCCCTTGTCCCCCTGCCCCCGTCTCACCCCACAAACCCCCGACTGGGGATCTGCTCGATGGGGCCGAGTTCCACAGCGCGGCGCAGTGCCTCCTCCAACGCGGCCTCGGAGAGCCCCGCCGAGGTGAGGTTGCCCCGCACGTGCCCCACGATGAAGCCGTTGCGCCCCTGCTCGTACCACACATCCCACTGGTAGCCGCGCCCGCTGGACGGCCCCTGGCCCGCCACCCACCAGTAACCGCTCCGCTCGTACAGCCGCGCGGTAATCACAAACTTGGGGAAAATCATCAAGCTGGTACCCCACACCGCTTTGCCCACCGCGCCGAGCTGCCGCCGCACCAGCGCGTCAATCTGCGCCAGCGGCAGGGCATCGTTGTCGTGACCATTCGCTTCCGCACCCATCGTTTCCTCTTTCTTGTGGTCGGTTCGCCCCTGCATGGAGCAAAAAGCTCGCCTCGGCTGTCGCCATGCCACAGCGCGCCGCTGCCCGGCGGAGTCGGGGCACGCAACTGGCTCATAGATAGGGCAGCGGGTAACCTATCAAACCAAAGGGATGTGATGATGGACAAACAAGCGTTGATTGACAGCCTGAACGAGGACCTGGCGGGCGAGCTGGGGGCGATTATCCAATATTTGACCTACGCGGCCAAAGCGAGCGGTCCCTTCCGCCCCCAATTGTCCGCTTTCTTCCTGCAAGAGGTAGGGGACGAGCAGCTACACGCGCAGTTCCTTGCCAACAAGATAGTGGCCCTGGGCGGCGAGCCCACCACGCAGGCGCGCGCGGTGCCGCAGGCGAGCACCAATCTTGAGATGTTGCAGGCGGTGCTGGTCGCCGAGCGCCGCGCGGTGGCAGATTACACCGCGCGCGCCGAGCAGGCAGATGAGTATGGGGACAAGGGGCTCACCGTGCAACTGGAAGACATGGTGCGCGACGAGAGCAACCACTCCGAGGAAACCGAGCGCATCCTGCGCGACTGGCCCCTGTAAGGGCACTCGGCGGCAGGCAGGGGGTGCGGCAAGGTTGACATTGCCCGCCGCTTGGCCTAAAATTGATGGCGTAGAACCTGATTTATGAGTTTACCATAAAAAGCGTTGTGACAACGGAAGATACTGACCCGTTGCCTAGGCCCTCGGGCCGGTGCGATAGAAACCAACCCTGAAAACCCAGGCGCGTGCCGTCGTGTGGCACGTTGCCGGGTTTTTTTGTGTTTCCCACGCCCCCCTCGCGGCGCATGGCAAGGAAAAAGGAAACGATGCTTGACATTGTGATTTTGGCAGCCGGCATGGGCACGCGCATGAAAAGCGAGTTGCCCAAGGTGCTGCACGCGGTAGCCGGTCGCCCGATGATCCTGGAAGTGCTGGCGACCGCCCAGGAGATGGAGCCCCAGCAGTGCGTGATCGTGGTGGGCCACGGCGCGGAGCAGGTGCGCACGCTGGTCGGCGACGGGGCGAGCTTCGCCCTGCAGGCGGAGCAGTTGGGCACCGGCCACGCCGTCATGCAGGCCCGCGAGACGCTACGGGACAGCGGCGCGCGAGAGCGTGATCGTGCTCTACGGCGACTCGCCGCTGGTGCGCGCCGCCACCCTGCGCCGCGCCATCGCCCACCAGCAGGAAAGCGGCGCGGCGGTCACCCTGCTCTCCTTTCTCCCCGACGACCCCACCGGCTACGGGCGCATCGTGCGCGACGCGGCGGGGCAGGTGGTCGCCATCGTGGAGCAAAAAGACGCCACGGCAGCGCAGCGCGCCATCCAGGAGTCGAACAGCGGGATCATGCTCTTCGAGGGCCGCTGGCTCTGGGACAACCTGGACAAGCTCACCCTCTCGCCGCAGGGCGAGTATTACCTGACCGACCTGTCCGCGCTCGCCGTCTCGCAGGGGCGCGGGGTGGAGGCGCTCATCGTGGATGAGCAGGAGGTGATGGGGGTCAACCATCGCGTCCAGCTGGCCGAGGCGAGCCGCCTGCTCTGGGAGCGCCGCCGCGAGCGCTGGATGCTCGCGGGCGTGACCCTGGTGGACCCGGAGGCGGTTTGGATGGACGCCGAGGTGACCATCGGGCGGGACACGATCCTTCACCCCGGCACCGTGCTGCGCGGGCGCTGCACCATCGGGGCGGGCTGCGAGATTGGCCCGCACGCGCTCATTGAAAATAGTGTTCTTGGCGAGGGCTGCATGGTAGTGCAGGCGCATGTGGCGGCCAGCACGTTGCCCAGCGGTAGCCGCATCGGCCCCTTCGCGGTCGTGCGGGAGCGTGGGTAACACCGTGACAACCTGGAAAGCGCAAAGGAGTTCTTTTGGACGTTGACAGTACCGGCGCAACGTGGGCGATCTTGATCGCAACGTTGCTGCTTTATACGATAATAACGGTGGCGGAAAGCGCGCTCAACACAGTGAGCCGCAACCGCCTGCGCGCGTTGGCCGATACCGGCGATGGCGGGGCAGAGAGGGCACTGAAGCTCCTCGATGACCCGACGCACCTGCGGGAATCACTCGTGCTGCTGCGGCGGCTCCTCACCGTTGTCCTGACCGTGTCGATCCTGCTGCTGGCGCAGGCAGTCCGCCAGAGCCTCCCTGGTGTGGTGCTGGGCAGCTGGGCGGCGTTGCTGCTGCTGGACACGCTGGCGGGGGCCATCGGCGCGCGCTGGTATGTGCCCTTCGCGCCCCGGCTCGCGTCCACCATCGGGGTGCTGCTCTTTTTGACAGCCCCGCTGCGGCGCGCCCTCACGGGGCTACGCCACGGTTTGGCCGGCACGCCCATGCAGGAAGAGTCGGCCCTACGCCTGAGCGAGGAGGAGCGCCGCCTGTTGGCCAGCGTCGTGGGCGAGGAGCAGGCAGAGCTGCCCGAAGAGGGGCGCGAGATGCTGTACAGCATCGTCGCGCTGGCGCAGACCACCGTGCGCGAGGTGATGGTGCCCCGCCCCGACCTGGTGGCGCTGCGCGGTAACATCTCCATGCGCGACGCACTGGACACGGTGATCCATGAGGGGCACTCCCGCATCCCCGTCTACGAGGAAAACATCGACAACATCGTTGGCATCCTCTACGCCAAAGACCTGCTAGCCTACCTGCGCGACGGGCGCACCGACGTGTCCATCCGCGACATGCCGCGCCCGGTGCTCTTCGTGCCGTCCAGCAAGATGGCCGACGAGCTGCTGGAAGAGCTTCAGCGGCGGCGCGTCCACCTCGCTATCGTCTTTGACGAGTATGGTGGCACGGCGGGGCTGGTGACCATCGAGGACATCCTCGAAGAGATCGTCGGCGAGATTCAGGACGAGTACGACACCGAGGAAGACAGCGCTTCGACCTGCTCAACGAGTTTGAAGCGATCGTCAGCGGGCGGCTGGACATCGATGACCTGAACCACGAGATGGGCCTCTCCCTGCCCACCGACGAGAACGATACCGTCGGCGGGCTGATCTACTCCGCGCTGGGCCGCGTGCCGCTGCTCAACGACGAGGTGCGCATGGAAGAGGCGGGGGTAACCTTCCGCGTCATGGCGATGGCGGGGCGGCGCATCCAGAAGGTGCGCGTGCGGGTGGACCGCCCGCCGTCGGATAAGGAGCAGGACGCGGAGCCGACCCCGCACGAGTTGACCGACGACGTCCCTTCCTCGGCGGGTAACGTCCAGATGGGGCTGTCGCGCTTGATGTTCTGGTAAGGCCAGCGAAAAAACTTAAGTATACGTGGATGGTAACCCCTCAGACCCCGATGACATGCCAGAGCGAGGCTAAGCCGTCCGCGCAGGCGGACGGTTGGCCGTAGGCCCCCCAGCACCGACTTCTAGTCGGTGGCTGCTCCCCCCTTGAACGATTACTGTGGAGGGATAAGGTACTCATCTGCCAGGAGCAGACTAAGCCTGGCACCGTATAGTTATCTTCTTTCGTTGGCCTAAATGGTGCATGTTGCATGCAACGGCTTGCCGGTTAAAGGCTACTCCCACAAGGGCAACAGGCAAGACTACCGGCCATATCAAATTGTATCACCATCACCACTTTACTCACCCTTTACCATCAGGTAACCTTATGACAACACAATCATTGCGCGAGTTAGCCCTGCACACACGCCAGAACGCCTACATTCCCTACAGCCACTTCGCCGTCGGGGCGGCGGTGGAGATGGAGGACGGCTCGCTCTTCGGGGGGGCGAACGTGGAAAACGCTGCCTACCCGCAGTCCATCTGCGCCGAGCGCAGCGCCATCGTGAGCGCGGTCAGCGCGGGGCATCGCAAGATTCGGCGCGTCTACGTGGTGGCGGAGCCTGCCGCGAGCCCCTGCGGCGGCTGCCGCTCCGTCATCGCGGAATTTGGCAGCCGCGACACCGAGATCATCATCGGCGACCCGCAGGGCAACGAGCTTCGGCTGACCCTGGGCGACCTGCTCCCCCTCTCCTTTGAACTGGGCGAGAGCCCGCCGCTGGCCGCCCCGCCCCGGTAGGGGGCGCGGCGGCGTCCCTCCCCTCCCCCATCCCCCCACCGCTCCTCCCCCGCCCTCCCCCACCCCTTCCCCAAACATGAACATTCAATCATCTTTTGTCGCGGGACCATACAGCTATCGTACAGGAAAGGTAAGTAGTATATGCTTGCTTCCATCATCCAGAACGGAATGGCTTCACTGTTAGCGCCCTGCCGCATCGTTGTAGCCACTGAACTCAGTCGCATCGTGTGTGCAGCCGGGGAAGCGTTGTGCGGCCTTGGAACCTCACGGGAAATGGGAGAAGAGGAATGTCCTCACCGCTGATTCTTTATATCGAAGATAACGTGTCCAACCGCGAGTTGGTCAAGCGCGTGTTGCAGGTGGAGGGGTACGAGGTCATGGAGGCCCCCGACGGGCTGACCGGGCTGGAGCTGGCGCAGCGGCACACCCCCGACCTGATTTTGATGGATATCAACCTGCCAGAAATGGATGGCTACGCCGTCACGGCGGCACTGCGCGAGGTGGGCTCCCTCGACACCACCCCAATCGTCGCCCTGACCGCCAACGTGATGCGCGGCGACCGCGAGAAGTCGCTGAATGCAGGCTGCGACGGCTACATCCGCAAGCCCATCGACATCGACGATCTGCCCGTGCAGGTGGCCCACTACCTCGCAACCCCACGCAAAATCAGCCGCGTGAGCGAGCCCGCCAACAACCCAAGCTGATGCGCACCCCCTAGCGAGCCTCCCTATCATGCTCACCCGCCAGCACGATCTGCCCTATCGACAACGCGTGACCGCCCCGCGCGTGGCCCCGATGAGCCAACCGAAGCGGACCGAACTCCGCCGCAAAACGATGCGCGGGGGGCTGGGGCGCACCCTGCTGACCGCCTTTTTGCTGCTTGCCATCGGGCCGCTTTCCCTCATCAGCATCTACGCGGTCAGTCGCACGCGCGCGGAAAGCAACGAGCAGCAGCTTCAAATGCTGACCCTGCTCACCGAGAGCTACCGCGCCCAACTGGTGGGGACCATCGAGCAGGCGAGCGAGACCCTTCAGAATAATGTCACAGCCCCCCACTGGTCGCTGGATCAGGCGGGCGCGCTGCGCTCCGTTTCCCCCAAGCTGCCCGAGTGGGTGGACCCCGCGGCCCCCGCGCATTGGCAGGTGGGCGGCGAGCCGGTGCAGCTCTGGCTGACCGTCGCCACCGCGCGCGGCTGGCGCGCGACGACCGTCCCGCTCGCCCCGCTGCTACAGCGCATCCGCCTGCCGCAGGGCTTGCAGGGGACGATGGTCCACCTGCAAACCGGCAAGACGATCTCGCCGCTCGCGCCGGGCGGCACCCCGCTCGCGCCCGCTACCGAGGCGATGCTGGGCGCAAGCTCGCCGCGTGGGGAAAGCGTAGTCACGCAGGTGGTCGGGGAGGACAACGAGGCGATGATGGTCAGCCGTGTCCCGCTGAACGCGGAGTTGTCCCTGCTGGTGACGCGCTCCGTCTCCGACGCCCTGGCCCCGTCAGACACGCTGGCGGCGGCGCTCGTCGCGGCGGCGCTCGTCGCGGCGCTGGTCACGACGATCGGCGCGGCGCTCGTCACCCGTAGCATCACCCAGCCGCTCTACGAGCTGACGCGAACCGCCGTGCAGATCGCGCGCGGCGACCTGACCCAGCGCGGCCAGATCAAGCTGGACAACGAGTTAGGGGTGCTCGCGCTTGCCTTCAACACGATGGCGGACCAACTGCACGAGTCGCTGGCGACCCTGGAAGAGCGCGTCGAGGAGCGCACGGACGCGCTGCACCGCGCCACCGCGCAGATTCAGGAGCGCGCCCGCGACCTGGAGCTGAGCGCGGAACTCGGGTCGCTGCTTAGCGCGATCCACCGCCTGGACACCCTGCTCACGCAGGCTACAAAGCTCATCACGAGCAGCTTTGACTACCAGGGCACCGCCATCTGGCTGCTGGGCCGCCGCGCCGCCAGCGACCCGGGGCTGACCCTACGCGCGAGCAGCTTCCAGCAAACCAACGGTGCCAGCGAGCACGAGGTAGCGAGCAGCCAGGAGCCGCTCGCGCAGGAGGTGCTCGCGGGCGGCGCGGCGATCCTGAGCGAGTCGGAAAACGTGCTGGCGCTGCCGCTGCGCATGGCGGATAACCTGATTGGGGTGCTGCTGCTCACCCACCGCGAGCGCTTCACGCGCGGCGATCAGGCGCACCTGCAAACCCTCGCGGACACCCTGACCGTCGCCATCGAGAACGCGCGCGCCTCCGAGATGGAGCAGGTTGCCCTGGAAAAGCTGGAGTACATCGCGCAGCGCCGCCACCAGTTCCTGGGCGAGATGAGCCAGGAGCTTTCCACAGCCCTCAACTCCATCATCGGTTTCTCGCGCTTGATGCTGAAAGAGGTCGAGGGGCCGCTGACCGAGATGCAGCGCTCCGACCTGACCTACATCAACCGCAACGGGACCCACCTCCTTTCCCTGCTGGATGGCCTGCTCGATGTGATCGACAGCGAGCCGTGGGTGGAGGAGGACGAGAAGCCATGAGCAACGCAGCGGGGTGACGACGATGATCACCCAGCCGACCCGTTCCCCCTAACCCGACTTTGATTCAATGAGGCGCTAGCCTGTGGCTCCACCATCCTCTTCCTCCCCCTCGGCCCGTCCGACAGCGGATCGGCTCACCTGGCCGCTTGCCCTGTTCTTCTTCCTTGCCTTTCTGGGCGGGGTCGCCACGGCGCGGCTCGCCCTGGCGCTGGGGCAAAGCAGCGTCGTGGCCCTGCTGCTCGTCGCGATGGGCGCGGTGCTCGCCCTGTTGCTGGCGCGGCTGATCGCCACCCGCCTGCTGCGCCCCCTGCGCGCGCTGGCCGCCACCGCCCACGCCATGACCCGCGAGCCCCACCGCCGCGCGCCCGGGCAGGCGGCGGAAGAGTTGGGGGTGATGGCGGGCGCGCTCAACCACATGGCGGGCGAGCTTGAAACCCTGCACGCCTCCCAGGAGGGGCGCGTGGTGCGGCGCATCGCGCAGCTTGAAACGGCGGCAGAGGTGACGAGCGCGGCCAGCGCCGTGCGCGACCTCTCGACCCTGCTCGACCTGACGGTGGGACTCATCGTCGAGCGCTTTGACGACATCTACCACGCGCAGGTCTTTCTGCTCGATCAGCGCGGGGCGGGCGAGTGGGCGGTCCTGCGCGCCTCCACCGGCGAGCCGGGGCGACAGCTGCTGGAGCAGCAGCACCGCCTCCAGGTGGGGAGCCGCTCGGTGATCGGCCAAGTGTCCGCCACCGGTAACTTTGTGCTGGCGCGCCCCGGCGACCCCAGCAGCGTCCACCGCCCCAACCCCTTCCTGCCGGAAACCAAAACCGAGCTGGCGCTGCCCATGAAGCGCGAGGGGCACGTGATCGGCGCGCTGGACGTGCAGAGCCGCAACGATGTGGCCTTCACCCCCGGCGAGATTCAGGTGCTGCAAACCCTGGCCGACCAGCTCGCCATCGCCGTGGAAAACGCGCGCCTCTTCCAGGATTTGCAGGCAACAGTCGAGCAGCTCGCCACGGCGGCGGAGGTCAGCCGCGCCGCCTCGATGCGCCTCAACGTGGATGTGATCCTGGAGCGCGCGGTCACGCTGATCCGCGAGCGCTTCGAGGACATCTACCACGCCCAGGTGTTCCTGCTGGACGAGCAGAACAAGTGGGCGCTACTGACCGCCTCCACCGGCGAGATTGGCAAGCAGCTGCTGGCCCGCCAGCATCGGCTCGCGGTGGGCAGCGTGTCCGTGATCGGGCAGGTGACCTCCCAGGGGACGCCGGTCATCGCGCGCTCGACCGATGTGGACCCCGGCACCGTTCACCGCCGCAACGAGTTGCTCCCCCAAACCCGCACCGAGTTGGCGCTCCCGATGATGATCGGCGAGCGGATCATCGGCGCGCTGGACGTGCAGAGCACGAGCGCCAGCGCCCTTCAGGACGAGAACGACGTGCGCGTGCTGCAAACCCTGGCGAACCAGTTGGCGGTCGCCGTGCAGAACGCGCGCCTGTTCCAGCAGACGGAAGAGCGCAACCACCGCCTCGCCGCCCTGAGCACCCTCAGCGCCAAGCTGCTTATGTCAACCACGGTGGACGAGTTGATTCGCATTGCGGCGCGCGAGATCACCACTATCATGGCGGTGGACCAGAGCGGGGTCGCCTTCTTCGACTGGCCGCGCGGCATGGCACGCGTCGTCGCCCAGCACCGCCGCGACGAGCAGCCCCCGCACGGCATCGGCGTGGAGTTTCCCATCGCGGGCACCGCCTCGATTGACTGGGTGATGCAGCACCGCCGCCCGCTCGCTGTCACGGACGTCCAAAGCGACGAGACGCTGAGCAGCGTCCGCGACATTCTGGCCGAGGAGGGGGTGAAGAGTATCCTCATCCTGCCGCTTTTCATGCGCGGCGAGTTGATAGGCACCATCGGGCTGGACGTGCTGGAGCAGCCGCGCCTGTGGAGCGACGTGGACCTCTCGATTGCAAGCACTATCTCGACCCTGCTCGCTTCCGCCATCGAGAGCACGCGCCTCTTCGAGCAGCTCCAGCAGACGTTGGAGCAGACCCAGGAGTTGTACCGCACCAGCGCCGCGATCAACGAGGCGAGCCGCGCCGACGAGTTGCTCCACGCGCTCCTTCGCGTGGCTGCCCCCCTCGACCCCGACCAGATAGCCCTCCTTCTCTTCGAGCAGCCGCTGGCGGAGCAGGCGCAGGCCGAGCGCTTCCAGGTGGCCGCCTCCATCGCCACGCGCGCGGAGATGCTACCGGTGGGGCGCTACAGCGCCGACACCCTGCCGCTGCTCCAACAGCCGCTGACCGGCCAGCCGCTGCTGATTGAAGATGCAAGCAGCGCCCCAACGTTGAGCGACGCCGAGCGCCACGCCCTGGAAGCGCTCGGCATCGGTTCGCTGTGTTACCTGCCGCTGCGCGTGGCGGGCCGCTACCTTGGCTGGGTCGCCTTCCACGCGGCGGGACCGCGCGCCTTCCCCGACCCGCTGATTTTGCGCCTGCGCAGCCTGGTGCAGCAGGTGGCCGCCGCGCTGCAAAGCCAGCAGCTGCTCCACGACGCGCAGCGGCAGGCGTGGCAGGAAGAGCAGGTCGCGCGCATTACCGCCCGCCTCTACGCCTCCACCGACCCGGCGGAAATCATGCGGGTGGGGCTTACCGAGCTGCAACAAACCTTGAAGCTGAAGCGCGCGGCGGCATGGATCGACAAAGTGGACCACCCCCACCGCAACGGCAGCAACGGCTCCCATCCTTCGGCAACGCCCACTCACACGCAGGTGGCCCCCGACTCATGAACGGTACTTGTCCCCAGAACCTTCTTGTTCCCGACACGCTCCATGCGACGTCGCCCGCCACGCATCGCTCCCTTGTCACCCGCTTCCAGCAGCGGCTGGCGCAGCAGCAGGGCGATGAGGCAGCCCTTATCACCTCGGCGCTCGCCTTCTTGCAGGGCGAGTTGGATACCACCGCTGCCGCCTACCTGCGCTGGCAGGGCGGAAGCTGGCAGCTCCAGCAGGGGAGCGGCTCCATGCCCCCCGACGTGCTGGGCCGCCTACCCGGACCCCACGCTGCCGGGCGAGCCGCTCTACCGCGAGCTGGACGGGGTGCCCTGCGTCATCGTCCCGCTCGCCAGCGACGGCGAGGACGCGCTGCTCCTCCTGTGCTTTGCTGCCCCACCCGCCGAGCGCGAGGCGCTGCTGGCGAGCGCGAGCCTGATAGGCTATGCCCTCGCCACGAAGCTAGAAAACGCCTCGCTGCGCGCCCTGGTGCGCCAGCAGGCGGGCGAGCTGCGCGCGCTGGAACACCCCCCGACCCCAGGGGCTCGCACCGGCACGCTGCGGCGACTGGGCATGGTGGTGGACCAGGGCACCGAGCCACGCCCGCTCCGTGGCACCCTGCCGGTCGAGGCAACGCGCACCGAGCGCCAACTTTTCCTGCCGCTGAGCGTGCGCGGCGAGCAGTTCGGCAAACTGCTGGTGGAGGATGACGAGCGGCAGGAGTGGGACGCGGGCGACCTGGAACTGATCAACACCGTGGCGGAGCAGATGGCGCTTGCGCTGGAAGCCGCCGCACTCTTCCAGGAAAGCGAGCGCCGCGCCGCGCAGCTGGCAGCCGCGGCGGAGATCGGGCGCGCCGCCTCCAGCCTGCTCTCGCTCGGCCATCTGATGGACACCACGGTAGAGCAGATTCGCAAAACCTTCGGCTACTACCACGCCCAGGTTTTCCTGGTGGATGGGGGGCGCGAGTGGGCGGCGCTCCAGGCGTCCACCGGCGAGGCGGGGCGGCAGCTGTTGGCGCGCCGCCATCGGCTGGCAGTGGGTAGCCAGTCGGTAATCGGGCAGGTTACCACGCAGGCACGCCCCATCGTGGCGCGCGACACCGACAGCAGCGATGTGCCCTGGCGCTTCAACGAGCTTTTGCCCGAAACGCGCGCCGAGCTGGCGGTGCCGCTCAGGATCGGCACGCAGGTGATCGGCGCGCTGGACGTGCAGAGCCTGGAACCGGACGCTTTTTCCTCGGAAGATATAGCCGTGCTCCAAACCCTGGCCGACCAACTGGCGGTCGCGATCCAGAACGCGCGGGCCTACGAGCAGCAGCGCCAAACCGCCGAGGAATTGCGCGAGTTGGACAAGCTGAAGTCACAGTTTCTGGCGAACATGAGCCATGAGCTGCGCACCCCGCTCAACTCCATCATCGGCTTCAGCCGCGTGATTTTGAAGGGGATCGACGGGCCGATCACCGAGCTGCAGCGCAAAGATTTGTCTACCATCTACAACTCCGGTCAAATCCTGCTCCAATTGATCGACAGCATCCTCGACATTTCCAAGATCGAAGCGGGCAAGATGGAGCTGGACTTCGAGGAGGTCGAGCTGCTTCAGGTGATCGACGTCGCGATGAGCACGACGATGGGGCTGATCAAGGACAAGCCGTTGCAGCTCATCAAGGAGGTGCCGGACGACCTGCCAAACATCCTGGCCGACTCGGTGCGCGTGCGCCAGGTGCTGCTCAACCTGCTTTCCAACGCCGCCAAGTTCACCAACGAGGGGCACATCCGGCTGATGGCGGCGCAGGTGGGCGACGATGTGATGATCAGCGTCGAGGACACCGGCAGCGGCATCCCGCCCGACAAGCAGCAGCGCCTCTTCGATGCGTTCTACCAGGTGGACGGCTCGGCGACGCGCAAGGTGGGTGGCACGGGCCTGGGCCTTGCTATTACCAAAAGCTTTGTCGAGATGCACGGCGGGCAAATCTGGGTCGAATCCACCGGCAAGGTGGGGCAGGGCACCACCTTCCATGTTACCCTGCCGATCCAGAGGCCCGCGCAAACAACGAAGGTGGAGGTGCAGGATGCGCCGCTCGTCCTGACGATGGAAAGCGAGCCGGGGATCGCGCTGCTGTACGAGCGCTACCTGACCCCCGAAGGGTTCAGGGTGAGCAGCTGCGACAAGGCGGCGGATGTGGTGCAGGAAGCCAGCAAGTTGCAACCCGCGCTGATCCTGCTAGATTTGCGCTTGCATGATCGCGCGGAAGCGCTGCTGGACGGGCTGCGCCACAACGTGTTGACGCGCGACATCCCGATCCTGCTCTGCGCGCCCACCCCGCCCGACAAATCGAGCACCGAGGGGGAGGGGTCGGGCAAGGTTACCTTCCTGCAAAAGCCAGTGCTTCGCAAAGAGTTGGTCAGCGCGGCACGCCTCCAGGTAGTCAAGGAAACGTAGGCGATCCGTGGGGGGGCGGGGAGCGGGCGCACCTCTGCCCTGCCTCCCCGTCTCTCTTTTTTTGTCTGACTGCCAAAATTGAGTGGGGTTACTTGACAATGAGTGCCACCTGGCAACTGATGTGTACAACCTGCGGGGCTACCAAGCTGCCGACCGACGAGTTGCTGCTCACCACCTGCCCCCATTGCGGGGGAAGCTGGCTGGAGCCGCTCTTCGACTACTCGCACCTCGCGCAGACCCTGCCCGCGCAGATCGCGACGCGCCGTCACAGCATGTGGCGCTACCGCGAGCTGCTGCCCCTGCATCACGATGCCAACCGCATCTCGATGGGCGAGGGTGGCACCCCGCTGCTGCGCCTCAAAAACCTGGGGCTCATGCTGGGCTGCCCCAACCTTTACACAAAAGATGAGCGCCAGGGGCCGACCGGCTCCTTTAAAGATCGTCAGGCCTCGCTTGCCATCAGCGTGATGAAGGAGCACAACATCCGCGAGGCGGTCGTCGCCTCGACCGGCAACGTGGCGATTGCCTATTCCGCGTATGCCACCCAGGCGGGCATCAAGCTATGGGCCTTTTTGACGAGCGCGGTCCCGCCGGAAAAGATGCGCGAGGTGGCGCTGTACGGCACGGAGGTGGTGAAAGTCACCGCCACCTACGACCGCACCAAGCAGGTGGCCGCGCAGTTCGCCGAGCGGCGTGGGCTCCACCTGGATCGGGGTATTCGCTCCATCGCGGCGCGCCAGGCGATGAAGAGCATGGCCTTCGAGATTGCGGAGGAGCTTGGCTACCAGGACAAGCAGGAGGGGCGCAGCGAGGGGCAGTGGCGCGCGCCGGACTGGTACGTGCAGGCGGTCTCGGGGGGGATGGGGCCGGTGGGGGTACATCGCGGCTTTGAAGAGTTGAAAAGCATGGGGCTGATCAGCCAGATGCCCAAGCTCGCCTCGGTGCAGGTGGAGGGCTGCGCGCCGATGGTCCACGCGTGGGAGGCGAACAGCCCTACCCCGTTCATCGTGAGCGAGCCGCGCACGCGCATCGCCACCGTCGCGACCGGCAACCCTGGCCCCGCCTATGGGAAATTGTACGCGGCGGCCAAGGAGGACGGCGGCACCTTTGTAGCGGTGTCCGACGAGGAGGCGTTCCGCGCCATGCACATCGTGGCAAAGATGGATGGCATCTCGATGGAGCCCGCCGCCGCGATGGCCTTCGCGGCCACGATCCGCCTGGTGCAGCAGGGGGTCATCCAGCCGCACGAGACAATAGTGGTCTGCTGCTCCGGCCACACCTTCCCCGTCGAGAAGCATCTGTTCAGCGACGAGTGGAGCTACGAGCTCGATCTGCCCGACGAGTCGAGCTACTACCCCGCCGCGACCGCGCCCAGCGAGGGGCTGCTCTCCTCGCTGGAAAGCCTCGGCAGCAGCGTGCACCGCATCGCCATCATCGAGGATGACCCCAACGCGGCCCTGCTGCTGCGCCGCATCCTCCAGGCGCAGGGGAACTATGAGATTTTGGAGGCCACCGAGGGGCATGGCGGGCTGGAGCTGATCCGCCGCGAGCGGCCCGACCTGGTACTGCTCGACCTCATGATGCCCGGGCTCGACGGCTACACCCTGGTCGAGCGCCTCAAATCCGACCCGCTGCTCCACGACATCCCGATCATCGTCATCACCGCCGCCCACCTCAGCGCCGCCGAAAAAGCGCGCCTCCAGGGCAAGGTGCGCTCCCTGCTCCGCAAGGGCAGCTTCGTCAACAACGACCTCCTCGACGACATCAAGCGCATCCTGGAGTAGAGGGTGGGGTGAGGGGGTGAGGGGGTGATGAAGGTGAGAGGGTGAGACGGCATGCAAGCCAGAAACATCCCAAACCGTTGGGAGCGCCCACCTTGGCGAGTACGCCAAGGTGGGCGCTCTGCCGTAATCCGCCTATCCTGCCTATCCTGTTCTACGTTTCCCCGAGCGGCGCGTGCGTGCTGGCGGATTCCTCGAAGAGCCACTCCTCCCAATCCTCAGCTTCCAGCGTGGTTTCGCGGCTGATGAGCAGCATGGAAACCATGATGCTCGCGGTCCCCAAAATTTGGAGTGGCGCGAGGCGCTCGCCCAGCAGGGCAACGGCAAAGCCGATAGCGATGATCAGTTCCCCCACGCCGATGATCGACGCCTGTACCCCACCCAGCCGCCGGATCCCCGCGAAAAGCAGCAGCCGCGCGAGCGCGGTCGGTATGATGGCGAGGCCCAGGATTGCATACCAGCCCTGGCTCGAAATCGGCTCCAGCGGCCCGCCGATGAAGAGGCGCGCCGTGGTGACGACGACCGCCATCGTGCTCAGCACGTAGAGCGCCATCGTGCGCGGGTCGATGTCCACCAGCATCCACTGCCCCAGCACCAGGTGCCAGCCATAGGCAGCCCCCGCCGCGATCATCAGCATCGCGCCCAGCAGGTTGAAGGAAGCCGACCCCACCTGCGTGAGCAGGTAGACCCCCCCCAATGCCAGCAACAAGCGCCCCACCGCAAGGCGGCTCACCGGGTGACCGGCGGCGCTCAAAAACAGAAAGACCCACACGGGATAGAGGGTGTAGAGCAGCTGCGCCAGCGAGGCATCCACGCGCGACAGGCCGGTGTAATAGAGCAGCGAGCCAAGCCCGTTGGCGATCCCCATCCCGATGCAGCCCATCAGATTGACGCGGCTGATCGGGATATATTTGCGCCAAAACACCAGGTAGAGCACCCAGAGCATCGCCGCCGCGATCACCGTGCGCGCCGCGACGAGGGTGTAGGGGGTCACTGCCGCGCGGTAGGCCAGTTTGCCGAAGATGGGGGCCAGCCCCGCACATACCGTCGCAAGCAGCGCGACGGACACGCCTATGCGTTGTTCACGATCCATACCGATTTGTTTCCTGCCTAGCCTCAACGCTCAGTCGGATGATAAAACACGCTCGGCATGGGGGAACGGCGACAAGCTCAAGGTGAGAGCGCGCCCGTTCCCTTCTTGCCCCCTCGATTCATTAGCCCCGAGTCCCCCTTCCCCGCCCGATCACCGCGAGAGAGAGACCCTGACCGACCCTCATCAAGCCACAGCATGATGAAAGCAGGATGATTTTCGCCAGAAGGCATCTTTCAAATGCGACAGATTCCCCGCCCCCTCCCACGGCGACGCGCACCACCGCTGTGGAAGGTTGTTGAGGGAGACGCGACTTAAGTCGCTGCTCAGGGCGTCCCGCCGGGCGTCCCCCTACGGGGACGCTGGCACTTGCCAGACGCTCTGCGCGGGCCGGAGGCCCGCCGCCCGAGGGGGCTTCTGTACTTCTCTACTCCGCCCGTCACCTTACCCACTTCATAGCAACCCCCTACCGCCTGCCAGATGTTCTGCGCGGGCCGGAGGCCCGCCGCCCGAGGGGGCTTCTGTACTTCTCTACTCCGCCCGTCACCTTACCCACTTCATAGCAACCCCCTACCGCCTGCCAGATGTTCTGCGCGGGCCGGAGGCCCGCGGCCCGAGGGGGCTTCTGTGCTCCACTCGGCCCGCCACCCCTATCCACTCGCCGCCTGCCGCCGTTCGCCGCCTGCCGCCTGCCGCCTGCTGCCTGCTGCGCTGCCTACGTACTTTAGACTTGAAATTTAAGGGACTAAGGACCCGCAAAAGGTGGGACAGGAAACATCTACCAAGCTATCCCCTATACGCGTATACTGTGCCTTAGTGAAGAGAAGTAGACGAGTCGTCTGCCCCCTTTCCACTTAAAAATCAAATACGGGAGGGTGGATTCCCACCCTCGATACCGATAAACGCAAAACCGGCGAAAGCCGGTGACGCAAAGCCACGGGCCTAACGCTCTTCGGAGCCATGGCAGCCACGCTACCGAAAATTGAGGGTCACTCCAATGTTCCGCCATCCCCGCAAAAACCAAACCTTCGTCCTCTGGTTCGTCCTGCTCCTGGGCCTGTTGATCGCCCCCACCCAGGCACGAGCCGCCGATCCCCTCTCCCCGCTCGACCAGCACATCTACCTCCCCACGATCCACATGGGCGTGGCGCAGGTAGCAGGCTCGGGTGGCAATGGCAGCAGCGACAACGACCCTGTCAAGCTGGCCTGGTTCTACAAGCCCCCGACAACCGGCGACCTCAACACTCTGGCCGAAACCTTCGACAGCTTCGTCCTGACCAAGAACGATGAGGACGAGCGTGACGAACTGCGCGCCCAGGGCGTCCAGGGCCCCTTCCTCCAGTACCTGCGCTTCGAGGCCATCATGGACCCGGGTTCCTGCACCGCGCAGCCCTGGCGCAACCAGGTGGCCGACCGCCCCGGCGACTTCTGCTCGATCAGCAGCGACCATCCCGACTGGTTCCTCTACGACGCCAACAACAACCGCATCTACGACCAGGAAGGCAGCGCCCGCTTCTACCTGATGGACCCGGCAAACCAGGGCTGGCGCGCCTTCTGGCTGGATCGGGCCCGCGAGTCGCAGGAAACGCTGGAGTGGGACGGGGTCTTCCTGGACAACGTGGAAGCCAGCCTGTCCAAGCGCGAGCGCTTAGGCAACCTGCCCGCCTCCTACCCCACCGATGCCACGTACCAGGCCGCGATTGAAGGGTTCCTGTCCTACATCTACACCTCCTACTTCCAGCCGCAGGGCCGCCCGCTCCAGGCCAACGTGATCGAGCTTCGCGAGACGGAAACCTGGTTCAGCTACCTGCAGTACCTTGATGGCGCGATGGAAGAGGGCTGGGGCGTGGACTGGTCCAACGGCTTCCTGCCGCTGAGCTACTGGGAAGAGCACCTGGCCCGCGTCGAGCAGACCGAGGCCACCGGCAAGCAGGCGATCCTCGTCTCGCAGGGCGACCAGGGCAACGAGTCCCGCCAGTCTTTCGCCTTCGCCTCCTACCTGCTGGTCACGAGCGGCAACAGCAGCTTCCGCTACACCGATTCCAGCGCCTACGGTGACATCTGGCTCTACGATGACTACAATGTGGACCTCGGTGCCCCGCTCGGCCCCCGCTACCAGGATGGCACCAACTGGAAGCGCGACTTCGCCAACGGGACGGTGACGGTCAACCCGACCTCCCACACCGCGACGATCGATGCCCCGCAGCAGCAGCAGCGCGTCACCGCCGACGCCCGCGCGGGCCGCTAGCCGCAACGACCGCTACAAAAGAGCCCCTCAAGGGGCACACACAAAAGGCCGCTGAGACATCTCAGCGGCCTTTTGTGTTCTGGGGGCTATCTACCAATTGCTTGCTCGTAGTGCGCGCCCTACCAACCCGCTGGGCGCTAAACGTGTACGACAAACAAACTATGGGCGAAGGTCGGCGGGCTTGATAGCGCGCACGAAGAGGCGACGGTTGAGGAAAAAGCGGCTCCTCCCCTGCCCCGCGAGCCGGTGCAGCCCCTGCGCCACGGGGCGGGGCAGGGCAGTCACATCGGGGGCGGTGCTGTGGAAGGTGGGGCGGGCCATCCCCTCGAAGAGCGCGGCCACCTGCTGCGGCCACAGGTAGTGGCGCGGCTTGCGCCCCGCCAGCGCGCGGCGGTACCACTCGTGCGGCCAGGCCACCCCGCCCAACGTGAGCGCGCTGGTGAACTGCGCCACCAGTACCCCGCCGGGGCGCAGCACGCGCCACAGCTCCAGCAGGAAGGGACGGTGCATCGCCACCGGCAGCAGGTGGAAAAAGCGGATGGCGACCGCCGCGTCGAAGCTTTCCTCGGCAAAGGGGAGGAGCCGCCCGTTGCCCACCACGAAGCGGATCGGCGCGCCCGCCTGTGCCTGCCCGCGCGCCTCGCGCAGCATCGCCTCGGTGATGTCCAGCGCCGTGACGTGCACCCCCTGCTCGGCGAGGAAGGTGGCGATGCGGCCCGTACCCGCCGGCGCATCCAGCACCTGTGCGCCAGGGCGCGGGCCTAATAGATCAAACAGGGTCTGCTGCTCGGCATGGTTGCGCCGCTGGCCCTTGGGGGGCGCATAGCGAATCGCATCGTAGCGATCCGCCTCGCTCGAATATAGCTGCTGGTAGTGCCGCTCCAACGCCCGCAGGGGGGAGCCGCCGCGCGCTTCCGTGTCTGTGTTCATCGTGTTGCTCTATTTGGACGACCGACGACCGACGACCGACGACCGACGGGACCCTCGGGTGCGACCGACACCCTCGGGCGACGACCAACATCGGACGACCGACGGGTATCCCTTGGGTGCGATGATGGACGAACGCATTGCAAATCGAGGCAAGGCACCTCGCCCCTCTATGCACTCAGCGGGCGGTACCCAGAAGGAACCCACCGCGCTCCCAGGGATAGCCATTCTGCTGCCTGCCGCCTGCTGCCTGCGCTGCCTGCCGCCTGCTGCCTGCCGCCTGCCGCCGTTCGCCGCCTGCTGTCGTTCATTCCGAATTATTCCGCATTCCGCATTTAATAGACCGTGATGGTCGCCTCGTGTGTGACGGGGTTGACGGTGACGTGGCCGCGCGTGAAATCGCGGTGCCACACGCCGTTTTTTTCGTAGCGGGGACGGAGCGGGGTGCCCAGTTCCAAATCATAGTTGCTGTACAGCCAGGCCTCATTGTACAGGGTCGCGTGGGTGTAGCGGAAGGCAGCCTCGCCCTGCGTGACGAGCAGGTAGGAGGCAAAGGCAAAGTGTTGCCGCTCGGTATCCCCCTGCCCCCCCTGCGCCACCAGGATCGCGCCCTTGCCCTCGCTCTGCGCCACCTCCACGCGGCGCAGGTGCGCGTCCCACTCCGCTGGCTTAAGGTAGCCATCGGTCCAATCCACCGCCCACGCCTCCTCCATGTACCCATCCAGATAGCGCAGGTAGCGCGCCCACACGTCGGAGCCCCTCATCTCGACGAGGTTCGCGTACAGCGGGCGCTGCTGCGCCCGGAAGGCAAGGTGGAGATAGTCCAGAAAGCCCAGCACTGCCTCCTGATAGGCGGCATCGGTGGGGTAGTCGGCGAGCGCGAGGCGCATGCGCTGAAACTTGGCGAGACTCCCCTCCACATTATCCAGAAAAACCCCGTCCCAGCCAAGCGCCTCCTGATCCCGCTGCACCCGCGCCAGCCAGAAGGCACGCCACTCGGCATTGGCGGGGTCCATCAGGACGAAGCGCCGCCCCTCGGTGTCCAGCACGATGGGGTGGCCCCGCTCGTCGCGCAGGAACCAGGCGGGGTGCTCGTCGTGAATCCAGCAAAAATCCCCCGCCTGGTTCGCTACCTGGTTGCGCCACGGCTGCGCCGTGCAGGACCCCGGGTCGTGGATCGCGTCAAAGCGCACGTATTGCAAAAAGGGGCCTGCCACCCCCTGCTCCCGCAGGCTCTCGCGCGTACCCTCGTCCATCGCTGTCAGGACAAAGCGATCAAACGATTGCTGGAGGGTGAGCAGGTCGCCATTGGCGGGCGGTTTGTAGAACCAGGCAAGTTGGACCAGCGGCGCGTCGGGGGGCCAGGCACTATGCTCAAGGGGGTTGGGTGGCGGGGCGAGGGCATGGCGCAGCAGCGGGGCCAGCCCGGTCAGCACAAAAAAGGCAAAGGCACCGAGCAGGAAGGCGGCAAGCGAGCGCATCGGGCCTGCCCTCATGCGGGCTGGCGCAGGCTGGCGTGGATGCTCTGCCAGATGAGCGCCGCCACCTGCTCCGGCGGCAGCGTCGCATCGACCCGCTGCATCCCGAGCGCGTGGGCGGCGCTTTGGTACAGCAGGATGCGACGCTCCAGCAGCGCGTGGTCGTGCAATTCCGCTTTGCGGCGCATGGCAACCTCCACCGGCAGATCAAGGAAGAACCAGTGCTGCGGCGGCGGCACGTGGCAGCCTGGGGGGAGCCGCAGCAGCGGGGGCAACGCGTCGGGCGCTACCCCCGCCAGCAGCGCGGTGGTAACTATGGAATCGTACAGGTAGCGGTCGCACACCACGATGTGCCCGCGCGCGAGCAGCGGCACCACGCTCCACCAGATTTTGAAGGCGTGCTCGTAGAGGGTAAAGGTGAGCCAGACGGTGCGTGCCCCCGCGCCACCCAGCAGCCGCTGCGTCGATTGAAGATACGCACTCTCGCCCTGGCGCGCGACGGGGCGGGCGGCACTCTCAGGCTCGCCCCCCAGCCATCGCTTGACCCGCTTGGTGAGCGGGCGCGTCAGTGGGGTACGGCTCCCACACCAGCGGTAGGCCGCGGGGTACCCCTGCTCGTTCAACTGCTCGACGAGGCGCAGAGCCTGGGTGCTCTTGCCTGCGCCATCAACCCCATTGAAGCAGATGAGCATCCGTGCTGCTGGCTCCTCGCAAGCGGGAAAGGGAAGCGGCGATCATCCTCGGCTCACTCCGCGCCGTCGAGCACGAGGGGGAGCCGCAGCCGAAAGACCGGTAGGGGCGGTGCCTCGGCTGCTACCAACCGATTGGGGCCAAAGGGCGAGGTGCTGCCCGCCTCGTTGGTAGCGGTGGCGGTCAGCACCGTGCCCGCCTCTACCCCATCCAGCGGGATCACAAAGGTGCCCGCCGCGTCCGCCACGCCGCTGGTAACAAAGTGTCTGCCCTCGCCCGCATCGTCGCCGCCGGGGGCGGGAACTGTGTCTTTGTCGGCGACGAACAGCTCGACGAGGCAGCCCGCGCACGCGCTCCCCTCCGCCTGCTCCACCCACACGGTGGAGAGCAGCGGCGCGGGCAGACCCTCGTTCGCGGTCACCAACTCGCCGGTTTCCGGGTCGGCCAGCGAGGTAAGGTGGATCCCCAGCCCCTCGTTTGCATAAAAGCTGTTCTGGCTGATCGTGTTGTAAAACGTTTCCGCAAAGCCACCGTGTGCCGTGTCCGACCAGTTGCTCAGGCGGATCCCATCGTCGGGGTGAAAGGCGATGGTGTTGTGGAGGATCAGGTTGTGCTGGCTGCCGCCCAACCCGTGAATGCCATAGCGCCCCCCCAATGTGTTCTCGTCGGTACCGTTCGGCAGCGGCGATACCCCATCCACCGCCACGCCTATCTGGTTGTCGAAAATCTGCATCTCGTGAATCAGGATGTAGAGCCGAATCCCATTGCTCTTGTTCCCCGAGATCAGGTTGTTGTAAAGATAGTTGTTGTTGACGTCATCTTCCACCGTGATGCCGTTGCGGATGTTTCCGACCGCGCTGCTCCCCTCCGCATCGGTTCCGATGAAGTTCCCCACCACATGGTTGAACTGGATTTCCTCCCCGTGGCTCAGCTCGACCCCGTCGCCGGTGTTGTTGCTGATCACGTTGCCCTCGCCAGGGGTCAGGCCGCCCACCCAGTTATAGGAGGGTCCATAGTTGAAGTCTATCCCGTCACTATTGTTGCGGAGCCCGCTGTGCCCGTTTTTGTTGAGGCCCACGTAGTTCCCAACGATGTGGGTCCATTTGACATCGCCCTCTATGTGGATTCCCTCGGAACTGTTCCCCGAGATGACGTTGCGCGCCGCGTTGAAGTCGCCCTGGCTCTCGCAGGGGTGGTACACGTCACCCACATCGAAGGAGCCGCAGCCCAGGATATTGAAATAGGCCCCGTAGCGGATGTGGACCCCGTCCCCCTCGCCGATCGGCTGCGGCTCCTGGCGAAAGTCGTTGGCAATGTTCGTCCCGATAAAGTTGCCCTCGATGTGGTTGTGCGTGGCGGCACCCGCCAGGCGCAGCGCCGAGTCGAAATCGTAGAGCGCCAGCCCACGGATCACGTTGTGCGGGCTATGGATCGACAGGCCGTGGAAGGCCTGCCGCCCCTCCCCCACCAGTTCGATCTTGAGCACCGCGTCGCTCCCCACATCCAGCGTGTTGGCCGAGGCCCCGCATTGGGTGTAGCCATCCACGGTGACCCCATCCTGGTACACATCATCGATCAGCAGCGCGTCGCTCAGCAGGATGGTGACAAGCGCCGGGCAGGAATTGTCTTCCCCGCGAATGTCGAAGCCGATCTGCTCCGCGCCCGGCAGCACGTTGGATTCCTGGAGGGCGGCGCGAAGGGTACACTGGCCCAACAAGGTAGCGCACAGCCCATCGCCGGGCAACAGGTCGGGGGTATCCTCCGGCGAGTCCACCGTAAAGGTACCCCCCCCACCAGTGGGGCGCGCGCGGGAAAGCCCCTCGGGCGCGGTCACGCTTCCCCAGTGCGCCAGGAGCCGCTGCACGTCGCCCACCCCGACGCACCCATCGCCATCGGTGTCGGCACGCGCGTCGTTGGGCTGCGCACAGGGCTCGCCCTGCTGCTGCCCGCGCAACCACGCATCGCCCACGACCAGGGCATCGCCCAGGGTGATCACCCCGTTCTGGGTCAGCTCCAGCGGGCCCTGCCCCCACACCACGTGCGGGGCCGCCCCGCCCGCCATCACCACCAGCAGCAAGAGGGGCAGCCAGACGCGGGCCCCCTGCACGCTCAACCGACGCTTGAACGGTACCATCCCTGAATCCTTACTTTGCTGAGATGCCAAACTCGCCCCTGCTGGGAGCAGGGGCGCTCGTGTTCGATAGTGACGACCGACGGGTACCCTCTGGGTGCGACGACCGCCAGAGATAATTTCAGTAGTTTAAAAATGAAAAGCGTGCCAGGTGACAACGTACCTGACGGGTGGCCCTCACCCCGCCTCGCTTCTCTCGGCACCCCTCTCCCCACATGGGGAGAGGGGACGGGGGTGAGGGCCACCCTACACTTTTTAAAGTACTGAATTTGTCCGCCTTTTCGGTACTCACACTAAAGGGGTACCCGTCGGTCAATTGGGTAAGGCCAGCGAAAAAACTTAAGTATACGTGGATGGTAACCCCTCAGACCCCGATGACATGCCAGAGCGAGGCTAAGCCGTCCGCGCAGGCGGACGGGTGGCCGTAGGCCCCCCAGCACCGACTTCTAGTCGGTGGCTGCTCCCCCCTTGAACGATTACTGTGGAGGGATAAGGTACTCATCTGCCAGGAGCAGACTAAGCCTGGCACCGTATAGTTATCTTCTTTCGTTGGCCTAAATTCTAAGGTAACCGTTTCCGGGGCCTGCGCCCCGCCGCGTCCTGCTACTCGCCAACGGTGAGACGCAGCACCGACTCGGTGCGGGCAGCCAACGGCTCCCCCTGCGGGTCCACCACCTGCACCCCATCCAATGAAAGCTCGTATGCGCCAGGTTGCGGCGCGTAAAAAGTGAGGGTCGCCAGCACGATGCGCCCGCTCACCCCGACTGGCTGCCGCGTCGCGTCAAAGGGATAGCCCTCGGCGCACTCGCTGACCGGGCAGGTAGCGGCCCCCAGCACCACTGTCCCCTCCGCCTCGCGCAGCACTGGCCCGAGCGGCACGAGATCGCGCCCCCCGCGTGTCAGCTCCTCCTCGACTGTCGCGCCCATCAGCCGCAGCGGCATCGGCCCGAAGCGCACCATCGCCTGAAAGCCCGCCACGTTGCTGGCCCCGCTCGCCACCAGCTGCACCGTCAGCCGCTGCCCAGCCCGCGCCTGCCCGATCGGTACCAGCGCCACCGTTGCCGCCCGCGCCGTGTCTGCCTGCGCCCCGCGCTGGAACTGCGCTGCGCCCACCAGGGCCAGCAGCACGATCCCCACGCTCACCAGCCAGACCCGACGCGTCCCTACCCAATCATGCTGCATCACTTGATCCTTACTTCATTCATTCATCGCAAAAAACAGGGGAGCCGCATGGATCGTCCCCTACGAGCCCGCGCCCTGCTCGCCCAGGGCAGTACGCTGCATGCGGCGGCGCAGCGACGAGATGGTGACAAAGCCGATAATAAAGAGCATCAGGAGGATAGAAACCGCCAGCAGCGGCAAAATCCAGCGGAATTGGGGCTGGTCGGTCAGCATCATCGGGCTGAGGGTGGGCTCTGTCGTGCTCGCATCGCCGCCCACCAGGCTCCTCTGCCCCACGGTGCCGCTCTCCACGATCACCTGCTGGTCGCTGATCACCGCCACCGAGCCGGTCAGTTGGCTGCGGAACGGCTCCGTCAGGAGCGCGCGTCCGGCCCAGCGCACCCCCTCGTTGTTGCTCCCAAGCACCCCGAGGATCAGCCGCTCGCGGTCCCACGGCGCGCTCAGCAGCTCAAGGTACCCCAGGCTGGTGCCCGGCGCTACACGGTAGGCAAGGCGCGTCTGCTGCTCGGCGATCAGGTCGCTGCGCGGGGCGAAGGGCGCGGGCAACGCGTCCTTCAACTCGTCGATGATGGGCAGCTTGCTGGGCCGCCCGACGATCAGGAGGTCACGCGAGCGGCGCACCACATCGGGAACCTCGCTCCCATACAGGGCTACCAGGTCCACCACATCGCCGTCGGTCGCGTCCCCCAGCGAGGCGGCCATCTGCACCGCGACGTTCCAGCCAACCGTATCGTTTTGCGCCAGCACGAAGGCCACATTGCTGAGCGTGGGGCTCAAAGTGAGAAGTTCCGGGAAGGCCCCCAGGTTGAAGGCACGCGCCTCACGCACGGAGGACGGGGTGAGCGGCAGGTGCAGGAGCGACTCGGGCCAGACGGTCAGCCACACATCGGACAATTGCGCCTCGCCACGGTTGACCAGCGGGACCAGGTCGCTCTGGATAGAAACGTGGTTGTTGCCGGGGCGCAGCGCCGAGCGCGGCAGGATCACGCGCATGGTGCCAAGCTGGGCGGAGTTGTCATTCAGGCGCAGGCTGCCGATGGGCACCTCGTTCAGGTAGATCAGCAGGCGCGACTTGCTGTAGTCCAGCAGGGTGGAGTGGTTGAAGACCAGATCAAGGTAGGCATCGGTGCCCGCCGATTGCCCGGCGGGAATGTAGAAATCATACAGGGTGCCATTTTCCCCGGCCTCGGTCAACGTGCTGACCCCGTAGCCAAGCCCCGCGAAGGTTTGATCCACCGCGATGCTGGTCGGCGGGATCACGCCATGCACCTCGACGACCAGGCTAAGCGCCGCGTTGCTGCTTGCCACCAGATCGCCGGTGCTGACCGCGAGCGCCGCCTTGAGCACCCCGATCTCGGAATTGCCGCTGACGACCAGCACCACCTTGCTCTCATCCCAGGGCGAGAGCGCCATCTGGATGATGCCATCGTTGATGTCGGAGTCCGCCACCTCGAAGCCGTTGGCATTGAGCGGCGCGGGCAACTCCACCTCGGCCAGCAGCGGGAAGGCTTTGGCATTCCCGACAAAGATCAGGTGGGTGTCGCTCGGAATCTTTTCATTCACCTTGCTGATCGGCAGCAGCGACAGCGCCAGCTGGTTGTCCGTCATCCGCCCGAAGCCTGCCGCCACGGTCAGCGCGGCCTGCAACTCCTGCGCGGTTGGCTGATCCGGCACCACGATGGCCGCGCTGTCCGGCAGGAAGGTGTCGCGGTAAAGGGGGCGCGGCAACAGCCGCAGATCGGAGGGCGGGGGGACCAGGATGTGGGGGAACAACAGTTTGGAGTCGGGCTTGAGGATGACGTTGGTGTGCGGGGCGTCCGCCGCGCTCGTATCGTCGATCAGCAGGATGCGAAGCTCGTAATAGCCATCCTCATCCACCGCGTCCAGCGCCTCGTCGGGGATCGGCAACGTGACCACGCGGTCGCCCCCCTCGCTGAGCAGGATCGTTTCGAGCCACACCCCATTCAGGGACAACTGGAGGGTGCTGACCGGATTATCGCTGTCCGTCGCACTGTCCGCCCCCGAGCGGTCAATCGTCGTGTCCATCCGAAGCTGAAGCTCCGCGTTGCCGGTCAACTGCCACTCCAGCGGCAGCGCAAAGCGCAGCTTCATCGAGTCGAACGGACCCTGCATCAGCCGCAACGGCACGCGCAGCTGGTCGAAGGTCACCTCATCGCTGAGGGCCGGGTCACTTGGGCCCTGCGCGTGCGTGGCCGGAGCCATCAGCAGCGCGCCGAGCAAAAGTACCACCAAGAGGGAAAGAAAGCGAAGGGGTTTTCTCATCATGTCCAATTTCTATTCGAGGAAGCGCCAGCACGGTCAAGTCGAATAGTATGGAGTAAAGATGAAAACAAGATGAACCACCCACCGCCGCACTCTTTCGGTACCGTTACCTTGGGGAACGGAAAGGCAAAAGGCAAAAGGCAAAAGGCAAAAGGCAAAAGGCAAAGGGCAAAAGGCAAAAGGCGGGTTGTAGGTTGTGGGTTGTGGTTGTGGGTTGTGGGTTGTGGGTTGTGGGTTGTGGGTTGCTCGCGCGCCCGCCGAGGGTTGCGCCGCCAACGGCAGGCGGCTTCACCCCCGGCTACAGGTTGTCGCCACCCGCTTCGCGGGTTCGACGGCGCGCTGTTGTCGTGCGTTGTGCTGCCTTACCCACTTCGTGGGAACCCACTGCCGCCTGCTGCCTGCTGCCTGCCGCCTGCTGTCGTTTGCCGCCCGCCGAGGGTTGCGCCGCCAACGGCAGGCGGCTTCACCCCCGGCTACAGGTTGTCGCCACCCGCTTCGCGGGTTCGACGGCGCGCTGTTGTCGTGCGTTGTGCTGCCCTACCCACTTCGTGGGAACCCACTGCCGCCTGCTGCCTGCTGCCTGCCGCCTGCTGCTTGCCGCCCGCCGGTTGCGCCGCCAACGGCAGGCGGCTCCACCCCCGGCTACAAGTTGTCGCCACCCGCTTGCGCGGGTTCGACGGCTTACCGCTCCCTATCCTCCTCTTCCATTCCGTCTCCCGCCCTCTGCGCCTTTGCGCCTTTGCGTCTCGCCTAGAGCGCCTACCGTTGCGTTACGCCGTTCGTTCTGCGCCTGCGTTCGCCGTCTGCTGCCGTTCGTTCTACGTTCTGCGTTGCCGCGCCGCCCGCAAC
>CAWJTI010000021.1:0-122529 GCA_963845765.1 uncultured Chloroflexia bacterium | reverse complement strand
CAACGCGGCGGTGCAGCAGGGCGCGGTAGTCGTGGTCGCGGCGGGCAACGACGGGCCAGGGATGCAGACTGTAGGCTCGCCCGGCTGCGCGCGCGATGTGATTACCGTCGGCGCGGTGTCGGACGACGACCGTGTGGCGGATTTCAGCAGCCGAGGGCCGACGCTCGACGGGCGCAGCAAGCCCGACATCGTCGCGCCGGGGGTTAGCGTGATCGCGGCGCGCGCCAGCGGCACCAGCTACTCTGCCGTGGTCGATGAGCGATACACGCGCGACCAGGGCACCAGCATGGCTACCCCCCACGTCTCGGGGGTGGCGGCGCTGATGCTGGCGGCCAACCCCGCGCTTGCTCCCTACGAGGTCAAGCAGATGATGATGGCGGCGACGCGCCCGCTGGGGGTGGACGCTAACATGCAGGGGGCGGGCCGCCTGCTCGCCGACCGCGCGGTGGAACTGGCCCGCGCCTCGCTGCCCCCCGCCCCCACGCCGGAGCCCTCCCCCACCCCGCCACCTGCCCCGGAGCCGCAGCCTAACCCCGCGCCTAACCCCGCGCCCCTACCGGACCCCGAGGGGTGCCTGGGCTCGCTGATGTCGCTTTTTTCGCGTCGGCCATCGTGAGAGCCGACGCGCTCCAGCAGGCTATCGGCTGGCTGCGCGCCGCCGAGCGGATCACCGTGCTGACCGGCGCGGGCGTGTCGAAGGAGTCGGGGGTGCCCACCTTTCGCGACGCGCAGAGCGGGCTGTGGGCCAAGTACGACCCGCAGGCGCTCGCCTCGCCCCAGGGTTTTCGCGCCGACCCCGGCCTGGTCTGGCGCTGGTATGCGCTGGCGGCGCGCGATGGTGGAGCAGGTCTCCCCCAACGCGGCCCACCACGCGCTCGCACGCCTGGGCGAGCGCAAGCCGCTGACCCTCATCACGCAGAATGTGGACGGATTGCACCAGCAGGCGGGCAGCCGGTCGGTGCTGGAGCTTCATGGCACCCTGCACCGCTACAAGTGCCTGGATCGGCAGCACCCGGTCGAGGTGGCGGACGCGAGCGCCCTGGCGGAGCCCCCGGCCTGCCCACGCTGCGGCTCGCCCGTGCGCCCCGACGTGGTCTGGTTCGGCGAGAGCTTGCCCCGCACGCGTCTTCGACCAAGCGCTTCAGGCGACGCAGGACGCCGGGTTGATGCTCGTCATCGGCACGAGCGGGCTGGTCCACCCCGCCGCCAGCCTGCCGCTGATCGCCGCCGAGCATGGCGCGCGTACCATCGAGATCAACCCGGAACGAACGCCGCTGACCCGCCACATGGATCTTCACCTGGAGGGTGCAGCGGGCACGATCGTGCCCGCCCTCGTGGCAGGGCTGGACGCGAGCTAGCGCTCCGAGAGCTGCCCCATGTCGTCACACGACGCGTGGCCTATGGGAGAACAGAAAATAGAGAACAGACTTTTCTGGTCTGTAGTCTGTTCTCTGTTTTCCTCTGGAAGCGGTATCGGGGATTGGTACTATTGACTTGAGTACGGTCATCGGGGATGCTGGAAACTCAACGTTTCCCGCATCAACCTTTCCTGTCGAGTGGAATCCCGATGAAAAAGCTGAGTTTTGCCGTGCTGCTCCTCGTATCGCTTCTCGCCGTGATAAGCAGCCGCCCCCCGACCCTCGCTCGTGCCGCGCAGCAGGCGGAAGGGGAACTGTCCAGTGGCTTTCTACCGATGGTGCTGAACCCGGCCCCGACTGCCACCCCAACCGCGACCGCTACGCCGACCGAAACCCCTACCGTCACGCCGACCGAACTTCCCACCGTGACCGCCACCCCCACCGCTGTGGTGGGCGAGGGCTGGCTCGCGCAGGTAAACCAGTACCGCGCGATGGCCGCGCTGCCCCCCGTCTCGGAGGAGCCGATGTGGAGCCAGGGCGATTGGCTCCACGCGCGCTACATGGTCAAAAACGATTACATCGGGCACGATGAGGACCCTGCCAACCCCTGGTACACCGACGAGGGGAACGAGGCGGCGGGCAACGGCAACATCCTCGTGGGGTCGAGGAACACCGAGGACACGCGAGCGATTGACTGGTGGATGGCCGCGCCCTTCCACGCGGTCTCCATCGTCGATCCGGCGCTGCACCAGGTAGGCTTCGGGAGCTATCGCGAGGACGATAGTGGCTGGGAGATGGGGGCTACCCTCGACGTCGCGCGCGGGCTCGGAGCGATGCCGCCCGAGGTGAGCTTTCCGCTGCGCTACCCGATGGGGAGCAATGTGCCCGCGCTGACCTTTTGGGGCGGCGAGTGGCCCAACCCGCTGTCGAGCTGCCCTGGCTACAGCCCACCGACCGGCGCGCCGATCCTCTTGCAGCTTGGGCCGGGGCTAGGGAACGCGGGGGATGTGACGCCGAGCGTCACCGCCCACTCCCTCGCGCGCGACGGCACGCCGCTGGAGCACTGCGTCTTCGACGAGACGAGCTACCTGGGCGCGGATGGCGGCTCGCAGTACGTGGGGCGCATCATCCTGAACCTGCGCGACGCGGTGGTACTGATGCCGCGCGCGCCGCTCGTGCCCGGTGCGAGCTACGAGGTGTCCATCACCGCCAACGGGGTGGCGCACGAGTGGAGCTTCACCGTCTCGCCCTTCGCCCAGCCCGCCACGCGCCCACCGCTGCTGGAAATGCGCTAACGACGGATGCTCACCACAGAGAACACAGAAAGCACAGAGGATATCTTTCTCCTCTGTGCTTTCTGTGTTCTCTGTGGCAAATCCTGTCCCTGATCCCTACCCCCTGATAGGCTGGCAGCGGGGACAAAAGTGGCTGCTGCGCTGCCCGACGACGATGCGCTCGATGGTGGTGCCGCAGCGGGGGCAGGGCTGGCCGGTGCGGCGAAAGACGAGGAGGTTTTCCTTGTTGCGCCCCGCGCGCCCCGCGACGCTGTAGTAGTTCGTGCTCGCCTCGCCCAGCGTGGTGCCCTTGTTGCGGATCCCCTCTTCCAGCACCACGCGCATCGCCTCGAAAAGCGCGACGATTTCCGCATCGGTGAGGGTGTCGGCGGTGCGCTCCGGGTGGATGGACGCCCGGAAAAGCGCCTCGTCCACGTAGATGTTGCCAAGCCCCGCCACAAAGCTCTGGTTGAGCAGCAGCGGCTTGATGACCCCGCGCCGCGCCGCCAGCCGCTCGCGAAAGTGCTCCAGCGTGAAGGAGGGGTCAACCGGCTCCGGCCCCAGAGCGCCAACGATCTCCCCTTCCTGCTCGACGAGATAGACGCGCCCAAACTTGCGCGTGTCGCGGAAGCGAAGCTGCTCGTCCCCATCCAGGTGGAGCAGGACGTGGTGGTGCTTGTCGTCGGGGGGCTGCTGCGCGGGTTGGATGTCCAGTTGGCCGGTCATGCGCAGGTGGATCAGCAGCACCTCGCCGCTGGACAGGTCCAGCAGGATAAACTTGCCGCGCCGCCGCACATCCTCGATGCGCTGGCCGCGCAGGCGGGTGCGCGCCTCCTCCTCCGAGGGGCGGTCCAGGGTGCGCGGCCAGCGCACGGTGATGTCTTGCACCTCGCGCCCCACGAGCCCCGCGCGCCGCAGGTCCCGCACGACGGTTTCCACTTCGGGTAATTCTGGCATGGTTGCTTTTGTTCTTGTCGGTTTGGTTAACGGGTTAGCGATAGGGAGGACCACGGACTGGAAGTCCGTGCTGATGGGCCTCGGCCAAACGTCCGCCTTCGCGGACGGACGACACGACCTTTCCCGCTACCCACGCATCTTGACTTCCCTGCTCCCACTAAAAAGGTAAAGAACCAGAAACTCGTGGGAACTCATAGAAACTCACCCACTCACCCATCACCCCACTCACCCTACCCACCCTCACTGCCCGTCTCGACGGGAGCGGGGGGCGGGGTGGCGTCGCAGCGCTGCATCCCGGCGAGGGCCAGGCTGGAGGCGGGGTCCGCCTGCAAGACGCGCTCCAGCCAGGGCACCGCCTGATCGCACTGATCCAGGTAAGCGTAGCCCAGCCCCAGGTAGATGTAGGAAAGCTGGTTGGAGTAGCCGAAGCTCACCCCTTTTTCCAGCGCCTCGACCGCCGCCTCAAAGTTGAGCTGCGTGTAATACACCTGGCCCAACAGCGCATAGTTGCGCCCGAAGGTGGGGTCCTGCTTGATGCCCTGCTCGGCGTAATCCTGCGCGGCGGTCAGGTTTTCCTGCCCGATGTACAGGTTCGCCAGCTCCGCGTAGGCCTCGGGGTTGCGCGGGTCCACCACCGTGGCTTCCTTGAACATCTCGGTGGCGGCGTCGTAATCCTGGTTGCCATACAGGTAGATGCGCCCCATGCTGTTGTAGATGTAGGAAAGCGGCGTCACCTGGGTAGCCTCCTGGTAGGCGGTGATCGCCTCATCGTAGTAGCCGAAGCTCTCGTTGACATAGCCCAGGTTGAGCCAGGACCACACGATGTCGGGATCGATCTCGACAGCCTGCTCCGCGGCCTGGAAAGCCTGCTCGTACTGCTTGGAATCGATGTACGCTTCCGCCAAAAACGCGTAGCCGCCGCCATACTCGGGGTCAGCGGTGATCGCCCGATCCGCGTACTCGATGGCCTCCGCATACTGGTCGTTCCAGGTGAGCGCCATCGCGTGCGCGGCCAGCACCTCCGCGTTGGAGCCATCCAGCCCCACGGCGCGCTGCGTGCGAATCAGCGCCTCTGCCTTTTTGTAGCGCAGGTTGAGCAGTTGCCCCCAACGTGCGTAGGCAATGGCAAGGTCGGGGTTGGCCGCCACCGCCTCCTCGTACGATTCCAGCGCGGCGGTGATGTTCCCCTGGTTAAAATACAGGTCGCCACGCGCCATCATCTGCTCCGCCTTATCGTTGACGACCACCACCGTCGCCACCGAGGTGGGGGTGGGTGCCGCGCCCAGCAGCGCCACCGGCCGCTCGCGGCTCAGCCAGAGCAGGCCGGTTGTCGAATAGGCCAGGGCCAGCAGCAGCCAGATACGCAGCCGCCAGGTTTCACGTTTTTGGTTCTTTGTTTGCTTGAGATACACGTCGCCTGTCAATCCCTTCCCCACCGCGAATAGTCGCTGTATTATAGCACAGGCTGTTGGGGAGTGGGGGAGTTGGGTGAGGGGGTGATGAAGGTGAGGGGGTGATGAAGGTGAGGGGGTGATGAAGGTGATGAAGGTGAGGGGGTGAGTGGGTGAGTGGGGTTAAAGGAGGGGAATGTGGTGGATTGGAGTCGGGTGGTGGATGAGGGGGAGGTGGCGGCGATGGCGGCGCGGTGGGGCGAGCCCGCCCGTGAGGCGGTGACGCTATCAGTGGGGGGCGCGTTTTGGGAGGCGTGGGGCGCTCGCTGGCCGGGGCGGCACCGCGAGGTGATGTTTTTGCTGCCACGCCCTGGCGGGCTGCTGCTGCACCGCAAGGCGCACTACCCCACGGAAGGGTGGCGGCTGCTGACGGGTGGTGTGGAGGCAGGCGAGCTTGTCAGCGAGGCTGTGGCGCGGGAGCCCGTGGAGGAAGTGGGGCTCGCCCTGCCGGTGCGGCGCTATGTAGCCCTGCTGACCTACGACCTCGTGTGCGAGGGGGAGCATTTCCGCTGCGCGACGCATGTGTTCCTGCTCGCATGGAGCGACGCGCCGCTTCAACCGCAGGACGACGAGATCGCCGCCACACGCACCGTGCCGCTCGCGGGGCTGGCGGAGGTGGCGGCGCAGTTGGAGGCAATGCCCTCGCCCTGGCACGACTGGGGTCGCTTCCGCGCGATCGCCCATCGCGTGGTCCTGCGAGAGGTGCGCCCCGATGAGGTGCAGGAGGGTTGAGCGCAGAGAAGAGACAAGAGCTATCCACTGTCCGTTCTCTGGTTTCTGTTCTCTCCTCACAAAGCTCCTCGCCCGTCCCTTTGTTTGACACACGTTGCCGCGCTCCCTACACTCATCGGCGGAGGCAGAAACGATGAAATGGTGGATCGCGGCGCTGTTCTGTGTTGCAGCAGCGTTTTTGAGCGGGTGCAACAGCATGATGGTGGAGACCGCTTCCCCCACGGAGGTGGCGATGGCGCGCGTCACGGCAACGCTGGCCGCGACCTTCACCGCCACGGCGACCCCCTCCCCCACCGCCACGGCGACACTCTACCCCACCTACACCCCCTACCCTACCTATACCCCTCTCCCCACCTGGACGGCGACCCCCATCCCGACCGCGACCCCCATCGCCGTGGTGCCCAGCGCGAGCGCCGATTGGCCGACCACGATTCGCCGCGCGGCAGACGCGGTGGGCGGCAACGCGGCGGCGTTACAGGGGGAGTTGGCGCGTCTCGGGGCGATCAGCAGTGCGGGCGGCGGGGTGCAGGCCGTTGATTTAACCAATGATGGGCAGCAGGACCTGCTCGTCTGGTACCTGGACCCGACCAATCCGAATCCAGGCACGCGCGGCAATCTGGTAGTGCTCACGCAGGATAGCAGCGCGTGGCGTCCTATCTTCGATGCGACCTACGGGACCGGCGGCGCGGAGGGGGCACAACTGCTCCTGGCGCGCGACCTGAACAACGATCAACTCAACGAGCTGGCCTACGCGCTGACCCGCTGTGGGGCCAACGGCTGCTCGACGACGGTGCGCGTGGGGGTGTGGAGCAGCAACACCTTCCGCAATCTTACCGCCTCGGAGGTGCGCCTGGCATCCCTGCGCGAGGCGAGCTTTACCGACACGGACGGCGACGGGCTGTTCGAGATGGTGCTCACCGGCGGCACCATGGTCTCTGCCGCCGCGGGCCCGCAGCGCGAGCGCACCGACATTTACCGCTGGACGGCAAGCGGCTATGCGCTCGGCGAGACGCTGTACGCGGCGAGCGACTGGCTGCCGCTGATCGTCTGGCAGGCGAACGACACGCTGCTCGCGGGGGATTACGCGGGGGCCATCGCCCTCTACGAGCGCGCGATCAGCGACACGGGTTTGCGCCCCTGGGCGCAGGGCGGCAGCGACCCCGCCGCGCAGGCCGCCGAGCGCGATCTGCTCCACGATTTCAGCCGCTTCCGCCTGGTCGTCGCCAATGCGGCACTGGGCAACCGCGCCGCTGCCACCCAGGCGCTGGAGTCGTTGCGCAGCACCCACCCGGACAGCCCCTTCCGCCAGGCGGCGGAGGCGTTCATGGGCAAGTGGCGCGGCAGCTCCCTCGCCGCGCCCTGCCGCGCCGTCAACGAGTACGCCGCCACGAATAGCGCGGGCGTGGTCGCGCCGCTCAACACTTTCGGTTTCACGGGGCCGCAGTTCGCCCCGCAGGACATCTGCCCGCTAGGGTAGAACAGGATTGGCAGGATGGGCGGATTACGACGGGGAGAACAGGATTGGCAGGATGGGCGGATTACGACACACGACATACGGCACACAGATCCAGCATGGTAGAGCAACCAAGCAAAAGGCGCGAACAGGAGCGGGTCACGCTCTTCCTCGCGCCTTCTTTTATGCTCTTCGATCCTTAGACCCAGAACCTTACTCTTCTCTCACGTCGTAATCCGCTCATCCTGCCAATCCTGTTCTACCCGTCGTAATCCGCTCATCCTGCCAATCCTGTTCTACCCCCACACGCCCATCACCCATGTGAGCAGGTCGCTCGGCGTCGCCGATCAGGTCGAAGAAGGGCTGCGGGATAAAGATCATGAGCAGCGTGCCCGCCAGGGTGATCCCCAGGGCCAGGCGGAGCGGGGCGGCGAAGCGGATCGGCTGCTCGTTCTCCTCCTCCGCCCCGAAGAACATTTGGCGCACCACATTGAGATAAAAGTAGGCGCTGATGACACTCGTGAGCACGCCGACGATTGCCAGAAAGTAAAAGCCGTTGCGGATAGCGGCGCTGAAAACCAGGAATTTTCCCAAAAAGCCCGCTGTGGGTGGGATGCCGAGCAGGCTCAGGAAAAAGATGACCATCGCGCCTGCCAGGAAAGGGGAGCGGCGAATCAGCCCGCGAAACTCGGTGATTGCTGTGGAGCCGGTCTCCTGCTCGACCGCGACCACCGCCACGAAGATACCGACGTTGGTGAACAGGTAGGCCAGCAGGTAGACCAGCGTCGCCTGGAAGCCGAGATTGTCCGTCGGGTCGTTGGTGGCAAGCCCCATCAGGATGTAGCCCGCCTGCGCGATGGACGAGTAGGCGAGCAGGCGCTTCATGTCCGTCTGCACGAGCGCGGTCAGGTTGCCGACCACCATCGTCAGGATGGCGACCGAGCTGAGAAGCGGCTGCCACAACTCGGTGTGCTGGCTCAGGCCGATGCCCAACACGCGAATCATCAGCGCGAAGCCCGCCGCTTTGGGGCCCACCGCGAGGAAGGTGGTTACCGGCGTGGGTGCCCCCTCGTAGGCGTCGGGGGACCACTGGTGGAAGGGCACGAGCGCTGCCTTGAAACCGAAACCGACGAGCATCAACACGGCGGCGGTGATGCCGAGGTTGAACAGACCGAGCACGCGCGTGGCGGGGTCGGTGAAGACGCGGGCGATCTCGTACAGGTTTGTGGAGCCGGTCGCCCCGTAGAGCAGGCTCATCCCGTAGAGCATCATCGCCGAGGAGATGGCCCCATAGAGCAGATACTTGATCGCCGCCTCATTCGAGCGCACGTTGTTGCGCAGCCAGCCCACCATGATGTAGCTGGTCAGCGACAGGAATTCAAAGGCCAGGTAGATCAGGATCAGGTTGTTGGCGGCACTCGTCAGGATGACAGCCACCGTTACGTAAAGCAGGAGAGCGTAGAACTCCCCTATTTGCTCGGAGCGCCCGCGAATGTAATCCACCGTCAGAATCAGGACGAGGATGCTGGTCAGCAGCGCAAAGATGCGGAAAAAATAGGTGAGGTTGTCTACGGTGAACATGCCCAGGACCACACCCTGCCCGTCCGGGAAAAGGCGGGACGGCACCAGGAAGAGGGACCAGAGCAGCGCGCCCACCAGGAACAGCGCCGTCAGGCCCGGCAGCGCGGGGCTCTCGTCGTCTTGAAGAAACATGTCCAGACTCAACACCACCGTCCCCCCCAAGACCAGGAGCAGCTCGGGGCCGAGCAGGTTGAGCAGTTCAAGCCAATTAACGTCGGGCATGGCAATCCTTTTAGCGGGTTAGTCCGTTGAGCGCGGTATGTTCGGAGCGCAAGAAGCGCCGGAAGGCGTTGGCGAGGGCTAGCTCATCAACTCCAACACCTTGACCACGCCCACGTTGATGACGTTGAGGATCGGGGCCGGATAGAGGCCGAAGAAAACGAAGAGAATTGCCAGCGGCGCGATCGCCACCATTTCCCAGCCGTGCATGTCGGGCAAATCCGCCCACTTTTCGTTGAGCGGGCCAAGGAATATCCCCTGGATCACCTTCCACAGGAAAAGCGCCGCCGTAAAGACGATGCCCAGCAGCGAGATCAGCGAGAGAACCGCCAGCACCGGCTGCGCCGCCAGGCCCACGCCGAACGCGCCCCGGAAGGCCATGAACTCGCTGACGAAGCCCGCCAGCCCGGGCAGGCCGAGCGAGGCAAAGGTGGTCAGCGCCATGAAGCCGTAAAAGATGGGGAGCACCGCACCCAGCCCGCCGAACTGCTTCAGGTCGCGCGTGTGCGCCCGCTCGTAGATGACGCCGACCAGGAGGAAGAGCGCGCCCGTGATCAACCCATGCGCGATGAACTGGAAGACCGCGCCGTTCAGCGCGATGGCCCGGGCGTTCATCATCGCCTCGCCCTGGTCCAGCGTGGCGGCGGCGGCGGCAATGCCGAGCATGGCATAGCCCATGTGGTTCACGGAGGTGTAGGCGATCAGCTTTTTGAGGTCCCACTGCGCCATCGCCACCATCGCGCCGTAGACGATGGAGATAACCGCGAGAATGGCGACGACCATCCAATAGGCGTTAAAGGTGTCGGGGAAAAAGGTCATCAGGATGCGGATGATCCCGTAGCCGCCCAGCTTCAACAGGATGCCTGCCAGAATCACCGAGCCCGCGGTCGGCGCTTCCACGTGGGCGTCGGGCAGCCAGGTGTGGAAGGGGAAAACCGGCACCTTGATGGCGAAGGCTATGAAGATACCCCAGAAAGCGAGGCTTTTCAGCAGGAAGTTACCGCCCACCCCGAAGGTGGGGTCGGCGCGCAGCAGGCCAGGCAGTTCCACGATGTTGAAAGAGCCCGTTGCCCAGTAGATGCCCAAAAAGGCGAGCAGCATCAGCACGGAGCCGGTCAGCGTGTACAGGAAGAACTTGATGGCAGCGTACTCACGGCGCGCCCCACCCCAGATGCCGATGAGAAAGTACATCGGCACGAGCCCGATTTCCCAGAACACGTAGAACAGGAAGAGGTCCAGCGCTATAAAGACGCCGAACATGCCGACGCTGAGCAGCAGGAAGAGGAAAAAGTATTCCTTGACGCGAAACTTGATCACGCGCGTACTGTAAAAGATGGAGATCCAACTAAGCAGGCCAGTCAGGACGACCAGTGGCATACTCAGCCCGTCAACCCCGAGGCGGTAGACAATATCCAGAATCGGAATCCAATTTACCTCCTCCGCAAGTTGGTAATTCGGGTTGGAGGGGTTGAAGCCTGTGCCCACCCAGAGGAAGATGGTTCCCAGGAAGATGACGAAACTCGACACGTTCGCCCATGTCTTGATCGCGCCCTCGTTCTCGCTCGGGATGAAGAGCGTGCCGAACGCAGCGATCAGGGGCGCGATGATACAGACGATGCTTAGCCAGGGTAAGGTGGCGAATTCCATTGAAAGGAGGCTCCTGCTAGGGTGGAGATAGGTAGACAGGTTAGGTCCACACTTTGGGGTTGTTTTTCGAGATAATCGTAGCTTTCGCACAAAACAGTTTCGAGACAGGATCGGAGAGTTAACGTCAGAAAGTCAATCTCGCATTAAATGCTTGATGATCCTGCTTGCACAAAATGCTGGCAACAGGTTTATGGCTGAAGTAATGCCGCGTTGACGCATCACTGTGAACGAGATGCAGTTGTTTTGACCCCATTCTTGTCCACAATGATAGGTATACCGATCAAGCCTTTTCAAAGAGCTGTAGATCCAGTAGCACCATCATCTATATCTGTGGACGCTAGAGGGTCGAGTCGTCAATAACGCTAACGCACCTGTCAATTTAAGCATGATCACGTAGCGAGCTTCCGATTGCCAATTGCACGCACTACCAGTATGTGATTGTTGATAATTATCAAGAAGGGTTTGTAGCTTCGATAAGGTATCGGTGAATCACCGTAATCTATCTCTTGAAAGGCATCCGATGATTGCTTCTGAAGCCGTTCCATTCATGTTGTACTCGCCCGCCCAATGAACATACTCTCTATCATTACCTTCTAAAGACTTCCGCTACCATATTCTCGAAAAATACTCTGAAGCTGATCTCCGTACTTTTCTTCGTAAGGTGCCAAGCGTTTCCGTGCCGCGTCTACAGCAAGTTCGAGGGTGGCAATCTCATGATCAACTGCCGCACGAACAAGTTGAAGTGTTGCTTGTGCTCGTTCGGTCAGGCTCTACATAAATGGTGCTCATGAGCGTTCCTCCCTCCCCGCGCTCCCTACCGGAAGTAAATTCCCGCCAGCGCGAGCAGCCCGGCCAGCAGGACCACCAGGTAATTTTGCACCCGCCCCGTCTGGATCAGGCGCAGCGCCTTGCTCGTCTCGTCGGTGATGAGCGCCAAAAAGTTGACGCTGCCATCCACGATGTTGCGGTCGAACCAGGCGTTGGCGTTGCTGCCCATGCGCCCCACCTTGCCCACCCCGTTGACGATGGGGTCGATCAGCCAGTCGCCGTCCACGCGGGACAGCAGCGACGCGGTGGCAACCGCCGGACGGATGATGAGGAAGCTGTAAATCTCGTCCACGAACCACTTGCGCTCCATCGCCCACCAGAGCGGCCCCAGGTAGCGCAGCGGGTCGCGCGTGCGGCCCGCGTAGAGGGCGATGCCGCCCACAAAGGCGAGCGTGCCCAAGCCGCCGGTCAGCAGCGCCAGAAACCAGTTGAAGGGGAGTGCGTGGTACCCCTCGCCGATGGCGGCAACGTGGACCTCTTCCAGCAGGTGGCCGAGGCCGTGGAAGCCCTCCGAGCCGGGGATCACCCCGCCGGGGATGTTCACGAAGCCCGCGATGATCGCGAAAAGGGAAAGCACGCCGAGCGGGATGAGCATGGCCGGGGGCGATTCGTGGGCGTGGGTCGCCTCCTCCGTGCGCGCCGTGCCAAAGAAGGTAAGCCCCAACTGGCGACCCGTGTAAAAGGCGGTCAGCACCGCCGTCACGGTGAGCAGCACGAGGACGATAAAGGGGACGGTGCCGCCCATCTCCCCTTCCTGCCAGAGGTGGAACGCCTCGCCCAGAATCTCGTCCTTGGACCAGAAGCCTGCGGTCAGGAAGGGAAGCCCCGCGAGCGACGCGCCGCCGATGAGGAAGGCGTAGAAGGTGTAGGGCATCTGCTTGCGCAGGCCGCCCATGTTCCACATATTTTGCGGGTCGATGTGGCCGTTCACGTCGTCGGCGTGCGCGTGCTGCTCCGGTGCTGCGGCCACCGCCATGCTCCGCATGCGCCATGCTCTCGCCAGGCAGCGCGCCATGCCCCGCCCCCGCGTGGCCCTCGTGCCCCTCGGCGTGATCCAGCACGTGGTGTACCCCGTGCTCCATCCCGTGGATGACCGAGCCGGAAGAAAGGAAGAGCAGCGCCTTGAAGAAGGCGTGCGTCAGCATGTGGAAGACCCCCGCCACCAGCCCGCCCAGCCCCAGCGCGGCGATCATGTAGCCAAGCTGCGAGATCGTCGAGTAGGCGAGTACCCCCTTGACGTCGTTCTGCGCGACGGCAATCGTGCCTGCAAAAAAGGCGGTAAACGCGCCGATCAGCGCGACGACCATCAGTTGGGGCGAGCCTTCCAGCGGCTGGAAGAGCGGCAGCATGCGCGCGACGAGGAAGACCCCCGCCGCCACCATCGTCGCCGCGTGGATCATCGCGGAGACGGGGGTCGGGCCTGCCATCGCGTCGGGCAGCCAGACGTGGAGCGGGAACTGCGCGGATTTGCCCGCCGCGCCGCCGAAGATCAGCAGCGCGATCGTCGGCAGCACCGGCAGCGCGAAAAGCCCCGCGATGCTCCAGTGCGCCTCGGCCAGCGCCTCGATTGTCTCGACGCGCAGCACCTCGTTCAGGTTGAGGGTGCCGGTCGCGCTGTAAAGCAGCATTAGCCCCGCGAAGAGCAGCACGTCGCCGACGCGCGTCGTGAGGAAGGCTTTCAGCGCGGAAAGGCGCGGGTTCAGGCGGCCAAACTCATCGCCCTTGTAGAACCAGAAGCCGATGAGCAGGTACGAGCAGAGGCCCATGATCTCCCATGCCATAAAAAAGAGCAGCATGTTGCCCGCGATGGAGAGGGTAAGCATCCCCGCCGCGAAGAGGGAGGTGTAGGCGAAGAAGCGCGAGTAGCGCGGCTCGACGTTGGGCTTGCCCAGGTTGTGGTAGCCGGTGCTGTAGATGAAGATCATCAGCACGACAAATGGCACCATGAAGAGCATCGCCAGCGAGAGCCCATCGACGATCAGCGACATGCTGAAGACCGTGGTGCCGGTTGGCAGCCACGGAATGTTCAGCAGCCACGGATGCCCCTCCGCCGCCTCGTGCACAAGCTCGCTGCCCTGCGTGAAAAAGATCGCCCACGAGAGGAGCCAGGAGAGCCCAACCATGGCTATCGCGGTCCACGAGCTAGCGGATTTGTTGTGCTTGAGGGGGGTCAGGACGATGGCTAAAAAAGCCAGCAGGGGGAAAAGCGGGACAAGCCAGACGAGGTTAACCATAGAAGTTGTGTTTCCAGGGCGAGCGGCAGAAAGTAGAGATTGGAGATTAGGGATTAGAGATTAACGGCAAGTCAATCTCTACTCTCCCATCTCTACTCTCTACCCTACCATTTGAGAAGATCGATCTCTTCGATGTTGACGGTGTCGCGCGTGCGGTAGATCGCGAGGACGAGCGCCAGGGCGACCGCCGCCTCTGCCGCCGCGACGGTGATCGAGAAGATGGCGAACATCAACCCTTCCACGCCCGACGGCGCGATGTAGCGCCAAAAGGCGACAAGGTTAATGTTGACCGCGTTGAGCATCAGTTCGATGCCCATCAGGATCGCCACCGCGTTGCGCCGCGAGAACGCACCGAAGGTCCCGATGGCGAAAAGCAGCGCCGCGAGTAGTAGCCACCAGGTTAGGGGAATGGTTGACATTTTATGCTCGTTAAAAGTTGCAGGTTAATAAGGATAGCGCATTGCGAAGAGTAGTAGACAACCCTCTCTTAGTGTCAGATAGGAACGTTCGACACTTCAATCATGCAACCACGCCACACATTACTTTGAGTTTACAGATCATCAGGTTGTAGCCCCGTATGTTTAGCGATTCGGGAGAGCATCCGTGGCCCAATTTCATCCTGATCGTGAAACGCAAACACGAAGTCAGGCCAGTCAGGGCGAGTAAGAACAAGGTGCGAACCTGATTGACGCTTGACCGACCACCCTATTTTGAGAAGCGAAGCCAAGACGCGTTTCGCTTTCGTGGCTGGCCATCTCATTCGTGGATAGCAAAAACGCTATGTAGTTGCGGAATATCTTCCCCATGCTCAAGGCGGTCGGCAAGAATCCTGAAGGCGAGTGCCTTGGTTTTCGCGATGGCTTCTTCGCGATCAGTTCCATAGGAAAGGACTCCTGGAAGCTCAGGAATCTCCCCAAGCCACCGCCCATCCTCTTCACGTTCAAGCTCGACTCGGAAATTGCTCATCTTATCGCCTCTTAGTCCACCGCCATGCTCACCAAGGTTCCGCACCTTGTATCAACTTACGATGATCACCTCACCAAGTTTTACCGTCTCCAGAGTTGCTAATACCTTCGGCATTAAAGGCTTTAATACGGTATAGGTACTCCTCTGAGCCTGGAGCACGATAACGGTAATAGCTAGGGCATGTAGGTTCTGCTGATATCGAAGATTTTGATCCACTGTCACGAAGGCATCATACTGCGTGGAAGCTGCCTGTAATAGCCTGCCATTCTTTAAGCCTTTAAATCCAGCTTCCTCAACCGTATGAACCTCGTGTCCAGTGAAGTCCCGTTTCAAGTAGCGTGTCACACACTCGTCAAGCAACACCTTCATAGCTGAGAAGCAATCTTTCTTTCGACTCCTCTAGGACACCCAGAGCTTGGTCTCGTGTCACAGTTGGAAATTGGTCAAGGAACTCATCAAGAGACTCCCCACTTTCCAGACAGTCGAACAAATTCTGGATAGGAACCCGGGTGCCATAGAAAACAGGCGTACCACCTAGCTTCTCAGGGTCTACTTCCACGATGTTCTTGTACCTAGACATAGTTACCTCTCCGTCTCATAACTCTTCACGTTCAAGCTCGACCCGAAAATTGCTCATCACTTTCCCTTAGCATCGTACCGCACCACCTGCCACGACTGAGTATCGGTGCTAGCGGTCACCGATGCTATCAGAATTGGCTTATAAGTTACAGCCGTAGGAAACGGACCTGTTAGCTAATTTCCTGCATGGGGCGAATTCGTGGCTGAGGCAGGGGACGCTCTTCATCAATAAAATGACGAATCACCTCGTCAACCACCCCGCACAACTCGCCATACAACTGGACCGGGTCATCGCCGTGGATACCCGTAATCACGTCGGGGCATTTACCGAGGTAAGTTTGATCTTCCTCGCTCCACTCAACCCATTTATGATAGGAATCAGAGGCGCTCTGCAAGTTACAAACCCCTCACCGCTCATCCCGCGCGATCACGATGGCCCCGACGAGGGCGACGAGGAGCATCACCGCGGCGACGTAGAAGGGGAGCAGGAAGCCGTCCGGGTTCATGAAGGCGAGCCCTAGCTCGACGGCGTAGTCGCGGACCTCGCCGGGCAGGGCCAGGCCCCGCGTGGCGAGTGTCCAGGGAACTTCCAGCAGTTGGACAGTCAGTAGCACCATCAGCCCCGCCGACAGCAGGGCAGCTATCGGCCATTGCGCGGTGTAGCGCGAGCGATTTTCCTGCTGCATGACGCGCGGGGTGAGCATCAGCGCGAAGAGAACCAGCACCGCGATCGCGCCGACGTAGACCAGAATCTGGATGACCCCCAGAAAGCCCGCGCCCATGACCATGTAGAGCGCGGCGATGCCCACAAAGGCCAGCACCATGAGCAGCGCGGCGTGAAAGACGCTAGCAACCCCCACCATGCCGAGCGCTGCCAGCACGGTAAGGATGGCAAAGAACCAGAACGCGATTTGTTCGCCTGTCATGCGACCACGGCCTCCCGCTCAAACTCGACGGCCGGGGTGAGCGTGAGGCTCTCCTCTTCCGCTTCAAATTGCGCCACGCTGCGCCGCACCTGCCCTCGGTAGAGCACGGCGAGCAGCGCCACCACCACCACGTTGCCGAGCAGGTACGCCCCCAACGTCACGAGCCAGCCCGCTCCTTGCGGCACAAACTCGGTGCCGGTGAAGGGGACCCGCACGATTGGGAACAAGTAGACCAGGACCGCGGTGACGAACAGGTTCAGCACCGCCGCGGGCACCAGAAACTTCCAGCAGAAGGCTTGCAGCTGATCGATGCGCAGGCGCGGGAAGGTGGAGCGGAACGCCCACTGGAAGACGAAGACCATCAGCCAGGTTTTGAGCCAGAACCAGAGCCAGGAAGGGATAAATTCCGGCCCGCGCCAGCCGCCCAGGAAGAGAGTCGTCGCGATGCAACTCTGCGCGTAGAAGCCCAGAAACTCGCCCATCTGGAAGAGGCCGAATTGCATCCCCGCGTACTCGGTGTGGTAGCCCGCGATGATCTCCGACTCCGCCTCGATGATGTCGAAGGGGGAGCGCCCCGTCTCGGCGGCGGCGGCGATCAGGAAGATGAGGAAGGCGATGGGCTGGAGCAGGATGAAGGGCAGCACCTGCGCCTCGACGATGCGGTTCAGGTTCAGCGAGCCGGTCATCAGGATGAGCCCGGTGAAGGCGAGCACCATCGGAATCTCGTAGGAGATCATCTGCGCCACCGCGCGCATCGCGCCGAGCAGCGAGAACTTGTTGCGGCTCGCCCACCCCGCCGACAAAATCGCGATTTCCGCGATCGAGCCGATGGCGACGATGTAGATCAGCCCCACGTCCAGGTTAGAGGCAACCATGCCCCTACCGAAGGGGATGACCGCGAAGAGCATCAGCGAGGGCGCGGCGACGAAGAGCGGCATCAGTTGGAAGACAATCTTGTCCGCCACGTCCGGCATCGTCTGCTCTTTGGTGAACATCTTAATGGCGTCGGCGAACGGCTGGAGCAGCCCGAAGGGCCCCACACGGTTCGGGCCGATGCGGTCCTGCACGCGCGCGATGATCTTGCGCTCCGTGTAGGTTAGTGCCAAAAAGGTCACCGCCGCGAAGGTGCACACCGCGATCGCCTGCACCAGGATGCCGGTTATCGCGGCGACCTCCTGCGGCAGCCCGATGGTGTCCACCAGCAAGCGGCTAAACCACCCCCCGATGGAGATGAAAATCCGGTCTATCGTTTCCATGTGTTAGTCCAAGGTCCGAGGCATCGCCCTGAGGCTCAGCCCGAAGCGTCCGAGGTCAACGGGCGAGAGCCTCCCAAGCGGGCGAGGGGGCTGTGAGGCTGTTTCAACATTCACACGTTCTAACGTTCCGACGCTTACACCCACTCCAGCGCGCCCTTCTTCCATGCCCAGAACAGACCGTCGAGCAGGATGATGAGGAAGAGGGTCATCTGGACCAGCGCGAAGAGGCCGAGCCGGTTGTACGCGGCAGCCCAGGTGTAAAGGAAGATCGTCTCGATGTCGAAGATCACAAATACCAGGGCGTAGATGTAATACTGCACCTTGAACTGCACCCACGTCTCCCCCACCGTTTCCACCCCGCACTCGTAGACCGAGTTCTTGATGGGATTGGGTTTGCGCGGGCTGAGCAGTTTCGAGCCGACGAAAGGCAACAGAAGTAGCAGGAAAGCGGCAACAACAAAGGCCGCCAGGACAGCGTAGGCACTCATACGGGTTCTCCGTGATGGGTTATCAGGCGGGCCAGTATAACATGAGCCAGAAGCGCAGACAACAAGGGGAGCGGGCGGGCAGGAGAGAGCGGGGCTCTCCCGGATCGGGTAGCGCGGGGATTGTAACACAACCATATAAGGCGAGCAAGTGAATTTTTCCCCAAACGAGGGGGCAGGGGCAGCCTTCCCCACTTTTTGCGCGGCTATTTTGTCTGTTGCTATTTTGTCTAATGAAGAAAGACCCGTACTATTAGTTGGACAGAAGCGCCACAACGCGGCTGCTGTCCGGCCCCACCCGTCATGGTGCCGCACCCCGCGTGAGGCGCAACGGTGCCGTAACCGAGTATCCATCACGCCTATCGAGTCATTGACGCTCACCCGCCCCGCAAAGGCCACGGTGAGTGTTTTTGTTTTCGGGCACCTTCGGAGTGTTCCACTTGGAATCGAGACGCCGATGCAAAAATTAAGTCACCTGCCCGTTATCCTGGAAACACTGGTCGAGTTTGAAGAGACCGGCGACTTCGAGGGCACGTGGAACGCCATCATTCGCGATGTCGTCCACCTGATGGGCGCGTCGCGGGGCACGGTTTTCCTGGTGGACCGCGCGTTGGACCTGCTGGTGCCGCGCGTCTGGTTCGGCACCCCCTGGCAGGGCGAGGGCAAGCCGCGCCCCTATCGGCGCGGCGAGGGGATCGCGGGGGGGGTGTGGGTCACGGGCGAGTTGCAGGTGCTCCACGATGTGCGTGCCGCCGAGGGCTTCCGCACCAGCCAATCACCCCACCAGGCAGCGCTGCGCTCGCTGCTCTGCGTGCCGATCCGCGCGCGCGAGCATGTGATCGGCGTGATGGCCGTCGATTCGACGGAAGTCGCCGCCTTCGACGAGGAGGATCAGCGCCTGCTGGCGACTCTGGCGCGCCACGTTGCCAGCGCGTGGGAGCGCGCCAAGCTGTTCCAGGGGCTGAGCGCGATGAGCGAGGTGGGCGCGCGCATGAACAACCTGCTACCCAGCGGCGACTACCAGAGCCTGTTGGCCGAGATCGCGGAGCGTGCGCTGGAAGTCGTCGCGGCGGGGGCCACGAATCGCGGCGAGGCCACCGCCGTGCTGTACCGCTACGAGAACGAGCACGGTCACTTTGACGATCAGTCGCGCGTCGGCATCGGCAGCAGCAAGAGCGTCTCGGTTCACCTGGACACCCCGCGCCCCAGCGGGATGGGCGCGCGCGCCGTCGCGCGCCAGGCGCGCGTCCTCTCCTACGAGGAGGCCGACCTGGTGATGCACCCCGCGATGGTGGCCGATGGCATCTCCTCGATCGTCTGCTACCCGCTGCTGGGCGCGGGCAAGGTGCTGGGCATCCTGTACGTCAGCCTGCGCGACCCGCGCCCCTTCACGCGGCAAGAGTTGCTGCTGCTGGACAACTTCGTCAACCAGGCAGCGCTTGCCTTCTATCACGTCGAGCACGCCGAGCAGGCACAGCGCATGCTCGCCATCTCCGAAACCTTTGCGGCGGTGGGCGACATTGCCGCCAACCTGATGCATCGGCTGAACAACCAGGTGGGCACGATTCCGGTGCGGGTGCAGGGCATCCAGCAAAAAAGCTACGCCGCGCGGCAGGAGCCCTATGTGGCGCACAACCTGGTCGAGATCGAGCGCGCGGCGCGCACCGCGATGGGCATCGTGCGCGACAGCGTGCGCCACCTGCGCGCCGTCGAGCTGAAGCCGGTCATCGTGGGCGAGGCGATCAGCGAGGCGCTGCGCGAGGCGCACCTGCCCGACAGCGTCACGGTGCAAAGCGAGGGGATCGAGAGCTTGCCGCCGGTGCGCGCGGGGGCCCCGCAGTTAGTACTGATCTTCCTGAACCTGCTGGAAAACGCGCGCGACGCGATGGGCGGCGACGGCGCGGTGATGATCCACGGGGAGTTTGACGCCGATACCGTGACGCTGCTCGTCCGCGACAGCGGCCCTGGGGTGCCCGAATCCCTGTACGAGCGCATCTTTGAGCTGTCCGTTTCCAGCGGCAGCGAGCGCAAGCTGGGCTTTGGGCTCTGGTGGGTGCGCAGCCACCTGAATCGTTGCGGGGGCGACATCACCATTGTGAGCAAGCCGGGGGAAGCCGCCATCTTCAAGATTGCGCTCCGACGCTGGCGCGAAACGAAGGCAGGTGGCGAGCATTCCTACGGAATCAAGAAATAGGATGCCTAAACCGGCCAGTCTCCACGGAGGTACGAAGCCGCCTCGTCGTTCTCCGTGCTCTCGGTGCCTCCGTGGTAAATTGCGTTGACCACTCAACCTACATGCAGAGAGCGATGTGTTTATGAACAAGCACCCTGATCGAGTCCTACTGGTAGAGGATGAGCCGTCCTGGCAGGAGCTTTTAAGCGAGATGGTGGTGGATATGGGCTTTGCCCCGCGCCGCGCCGACAGCTACGCGCAGGCCATCGCCGCGCTGGACGAGGGGGGGTACGCGCTCGCGCTGCTGGATGTGTCGCTGGTCGAGGCGGAACATGGCAACCAGGATGGGCTGCGCGTGCTGGAACAGTTTCGGCTCCGCTACCCGCACACCCCCGCCATCATCCTGACCGGCTACGCCACGGTGGATTTGGCGGTTAAAGCGCTCGCCGAGCTGCGCGCCGACGATTTTTTGCGCAAGGAGCAATTCGATCGTCAGCAGTTCCGCGACATGATCGCGCGCGTGCAGGGAACCCCGCTCCACTCCGCGCCGATCGCGCCGCCCGCCCTCCGCACCCTGCCGCTTGAGGCGGGGCAGGCGATGGAGGCGCGCGTGCTGGTCGTCGAGGACAACCCGGCGTGGCAGAGCATCTACGAGGAGTTGCTGGAAGAGCGCGGCGCGAAGATGGCGCTGGCGGTTTCCTACGGGGAGGCGCGCGGCCTGTTGCAGCGCCACGCCTTTGACGTTGCCATCGTGGACCTGCGGCTTGCCAGCAGCACCTCGCCCAACGAGAACCGCGACGGCTTCTACCTGCTCCGCCTCACGCAGGAGGCGCACGTGCCCACGGTCGTGATCTCGGCGCTGGGCGATCATCAGGCCATCGACCGCGCCTACGAGGAATACCAGATCTTTTCCTTTCTCGACAAAGAGGGCTTCCATCGTGGCACCTTCTTCGATACCCTGCACGCCGCGCTGAAGCGTGGCCCGCTGCTGCCGTCCCCCCCGCGCTAGAGCAGGGGCCGCTCGCCGCGCTGACCGAGCGCCAACTGGAGGTGCTCGCCCTACTGGTACAAGGGAAAACCAACAACGAGATTGCCGAGGAATTGATCGTCTCGGTCAACACGATCAAGAAGCACGTGCTCGCCATCTTCGCTACCCTCGACGTGAACAGCCGCGCGGCGGCGGCGGGCATCGCCGCGCAGTACGGGCTGCTCCCCGAGCCGCGTGAGTAACGCAGAACGCAGAACGAACGGCACAACGCAAAGACGCAAAGACGCAGAGGGCAGAACGCAGAACGACGCCGTTCTCCATTTTCCATTCTCCATTTTCCAACTTCCCACCTGCGGCGCGGGAACTTTGCGCGGTGGGGGCACGTTATAGGGCCAGAAGGTACTTTACTCACAAAAGGAGATCGTAGTCATGGCCCGTTTTCGTTATGTATTGATGTTGGCTACCCTGCTCGCAGGCCAGCTTTTCGCCTTTGCCAGCCCAACCTATGCCTGTTCCTGCATCATGCCGCCCGCACCGGAGCAGGCCCTGGCCGACGCGTCCGCTGTGTTTGCGGGCCAGGTGGTGGATGCCGCGCCCGAGGCCGAGGGAGAGGTGGTCAGTTCCGCCGACCCCATCGCCTACACCTTCGAGGTGAGCGAGGTGTGGAAGGGCGAGGCCACCCCCACCGTGATCATTCGCACCGCGCGCGACAGCGCCAGCTGTGGCTTCAGCTTCGTGGCGGGCGAGTCGTATGTGGTCTACGCCACCGAGTCGGAGGGGGTGCTGAGCACCAACCTTTGCTCGCGCACCGCCCCGCTCGCCAACGCGGAAGAGGATTTGACGGCGCTTGGGGAGGGGCAGGTGCCCGACCCCGCCGAGCCCGTGCTCATCAGCGCGCCCGACACCCCCGACACCCCCGACGCGACCGACACAGCGGATGCGGCGGTCCCGGACGCGAGCGGTCTTTCCTTCCTCGCCTGGGGGCTGATCGCCCTGGGCATCGTCCTGCTCGTCGGCGTCCCCACCCTGCTGATGCAGCGCCGAGACAGCGGGCGCTAACTCACCCTATCCCACACAAAAACCCGACGCGCTCGTACGAGCGCGTCGGGTTTTTCGTTGCCTCACCCGCTATCCTTTCTTTCTGTAATCCTTGCTCTACCCGCCTCGCTCTACCCCTCACACCCCACCCCATCCCCGCCACCGTCAAAGCGGTGCGGGTCCGGTGGCAGAACGCGAAAGTTGCGGTACGGGATATCGCCGCAATCCAGGTCGGGCGGGGGCGGCGGCAAGCAGAGGTCGGGGTAGGCGGGCTCACAGCTCGTGGGGCGCGGGGTCGCGGTGGGGGGCGCGGGCTGATCCGTGTCCCCCGCGCAGGTATCGGAGGACCAAAGGCCCCGCTCCTCGCCGCGCGCGTCCGCTTCCGCCTCGCGGAAGACGCTCTGGTACTTGTAGCTGCTGCTGTACGTGTACTCGTGCGCGTAGCCCAGCGCTATCATTTCCAGGTTGAAGAGCCGCCCGTCGGGGAACCAGAGATAGCCGAGTGTGCGCCCGTAGCGATCCTGCGCGGCCTGCGTCGGGTCGGTTTCCAGAAGCACCGTCGCCCCGCCAAGCAGCTCCTTCGCCGTGCTCGACGCCTCCTTGCCAAAACATTGCACCGGGCGGCGCGGGTCCACCGACTCCGGCGTGTTCATGCCGATGAGCCGCAGGCGCACCACTTCCCCCTCAATCAGCACGTCCACCGTGTCCCCGTCAATCACGCGGTCTACCGTCCCGCGCTCCAGTTCCGTGGGCATCTCGGGATAGCGGGAGAGGCGCACCGTAGAGACGGGCGCACCGCCCGGCGCGCGCTCGGTCGCTGGCTCGTCGTCGGGCGCGCAGGCCACCAGCAGGCAGAGCAGGGCAAGGAGCAACCAATTCTCGCCCTACTCCCCGGAAAGAGTGCGCTCTCACAGTCCCACCACCTTGCCAGGGTTCAGGATGTTGTGGGGGTCGAGGGTCTGTTTGAGGGCACGCATCACGTCCACCGCGCCCTGCCCGTGCTCCTTCACCAGATACTTTTGTTTGCCGATGCCGACCCCGTGCTCGCCCGTGCAGGTGCCCTCCAGCGCGAGCGCCGTGCTCACGATCAGATCGTTGGCTTCCACCGCGCGGGCGCGCGCCGCGTCGTCGCTCGGCTCAAAAAAGGAGGTGGTGTGCAAATTTCCGTCCCCCGCATGGCCGAACACCACCCCGTTGACCTCGCGCTCCGCCAAAATCTCGGCGGCGGCCACGGCGAGCGCGGGGTAGTGGGAAATCGGCACCGACACGTCGGTAATCAGGTACGTTTGGCCCGGGTAGCTGCGCAGCATGCTCTCGAAAAGGCGATGCCGCGCCTGCCAGAGATGGTCGCGCGCGTCGCGCCCCACCCCCGCGCGAAAGTCCAGACAGCCCTGATCGTGGCAAAGCTCCTCGGCCAAGCGCAGTTCCTCCTGCAAAGTCGCCTCGCTCGTGCCGTGAAACTCCATCAGCAGGTGCGGGGTGTCGCCAAAATCAAAGCTTTCGGCACGGTTGACGATGCGCATGGTGTTCCCGTCCATCAGCTCCAGCGCGGCGGGGTCCAGCCCCGACGCCATGACCGAGTAGACCACCTCCGCCGCGCGCTGCACCGTGGGGAAGCCCGCGATGACCGCGCTGAAGTGCGCGGGCAGCGCCGCCAGCTTCAGCGTCGCCTCCGTGACGATGCCCAGCGTCCCCTCGGAGCCAACGAACAGGTGGGTCAGGTCGTAGCCCGCCGACTGCTTCACCGAGCGGGAGCCGGTGCGGATCACCTCGCCACTCGCCAGGACCACTTCCAGCGCCAGCACATTGTCGCGCGTCGCGCCATATTTGACGGTGCGCGTGCCCGCCGCGTTGTTGGCAATCATCCCGCCGATGCTCGCGTTCGCGCCGGGGTCAGGCGCAAAAAAGAGGCCGGAGCGCCCCAGCGTCCGGTTCATATCTTTGTACAGGATGCCCGGCTCCACCCGCACCTGAAAGTCCGTCTCGTACAGTTCTACGATCCGGTTCATGCGGTTGAAGTTCAGCACCAAGCCGCCATGGAGCGGGATGCAATTCCCTTCCAGGCTGGTGCCCGCGCCCCACGCGGTGACGGGTAGCCGCTGCGCGGTGGCGTGGCGCAGGATGGCGCTCACCTCCGCCGTGCTTTCCGGCCAGAGGACCAGGTCGGGCAGGCGCTGCTCATGGGAAGATTGATCGCGCCCGTGGTGGGCGCGGTCCGCCTCGGCCACGGACACGCGCTCGCTGCCGACAATGGCTTGCATCGCGCGCAGCGTCTCATCAAGGGGTGGCATGCTCATGGAAGCTCCAGATAGGATAGGTCACGGCGGAACGACGACTTACCACAGAGAACAGTGAGAACACTGAGGATATTTTCGATTTCGTTGGTCCTCCGCGCTTCGTCATCGGTCGTCGGTCGTCCGTCGTCGGTCGTCATCCCCAAGCAGCGCGGCGATGCGTGGCGCGAGCACCCGCGCCGCGCGCCCTCGATGGCTGATGGCGTTTTTTTCTTCGCGGGGCAGTTCCGACAAGGACCGGCCATCGGGTAGCATGAAGAGCGGATCATAGCCAAAGCCATGCTCGCCGCGCGGCGCGTGGCCGATGCGCCCCTCGACCTCGCCATAGGCGAGCGCCTCCTGCCCGTCCGGGGTGCGGAAGCAGGCGACGCAGATGAAGCGCGCGCCGCGCGCCGCCTCCGGCACCTCTTCCAGCTTTTCCAGCAGGTGGCGGTTGCGGTCCTCGTCGGTGGGGCCGCTCCAGCGTGCGCTCCTCACGCCGGGGAAGCCGTCCAGCGCGTCCACCGCCAGGCCACTGTCATCGGCGATCACCGGCAGGCCGCTCAGCGCGCTGTACCCTTCAGCCTTCAGGCGCGCGTTGGCCTCGAAGGTGTCGCCCGTCTCCTCCACATCATGCTCGATCCCCGCCTCGGCCAACGTCAGCAGGGTCACATCGGGGAAAAGACCGCGCAGGATGTGCTGGTACTCCCGCACCTTCCCCGCGTTGTTCGTCGCAATCAACAGTTTCATCCTCTTCCTTTTCTCTCTATACTCAAGATGTTCCGTTTTTCACAATCAAGAGTAATGCATGATTGGGAAAGCCGGCAACTAAGCGCGCAACCCGTTTCGGGTACGCCCCACCGACAAACAAGAGCATGCTTCAACGATGGACTTTTTTTACACTACCTATACCCTGTACGGCGCGGCGCTCCTGTGGCTGAGCCTGGCGCTGCTCGCCCTGCTGCTGCTTTGGACCCTGCTGCTCCACTGGCGGCTCAGCAGGCTGCGCGGCCTGTACCGACGCACGCTGGAGGAGGTCGCGGGGAGCGACCTGGAGGCGTGGCTCATGGAGCAGCGCAGCTCCCAGACCGACCTCGCGGCGCGCCTCCTCGTGCTGGAAGCGCAGAGCCGGACCATGCAGGAGCAACTAACGCAGCAGGTGGGGAATGTGGGCGTGGTGCGCTTCAACCCCTACCAGGATGCGGGGAGCGACCAAAGCTTCGCCATCGCCTGGCTCGACGAGCAGGCCAACGGGGTGGTGCTGAGCAGCCTGCACAACCGCACGGGGGTGCGCGTCTACGCCAAGCCGCTGGAGCGCGGCCAATCCCCTTATTCTCTGTCCGAAGAGGAAGAAATGGCGATTCGCAAGGCGAAGGGGTAACGGCTCACGGCCCAATTTTACCACGGAGGCACGGAGCGCACGGAGAGTAAGATTTTCTCCGTGCGCTCCGTGTCTCCGTGGTTTTTTGTCCGTTCTCCCCGCTCAAACCAGTTTGAGGCTCGGCGCGACTTCGAGGGAGAGGGTGGAGGGCTGCCCCCGAACGAGCCGCCAGTAACCGGCGGCGGCAATGGCGGCGGCGTTGTCGGTGCACAGCGCGATGGGCGGGTAATACACGGGGATGCCCTGCGGTACCAGCGCCACGCGCATCGCGTCGCGCAGCGGCACGTTCGCGGCAACCCCGCCCGCGATGAGAACCTGCCTCACGTCGAAGCTCTGCGCCGCCTTCACCACCCGCTCGACAAGCACGTCCACCACCGCCTGTTGGAAGCTCGCGGCAAGGTCGGCGACCGGCAGCGGGCGCACCACGGCGGGGCCAAAGCGCTCGTCCACCTTCTTTTTGTCCGGTTTGAGCCGCTCCACCTCGCGCAGCACGGCGGTTTTGAGCCCGCTAAACGAGAAATCGTACTCGTTCGGGGTCGAGCGCGGGAACTCGTAGGCGCGCGGGTTCCCCTTCTCGGCGGTGCGCTGGATGGGCGGCCCGCCCGGGTAGGGCAAGTCGAGCATGCGCGCCACCTTGTCGAAGGCCTCGCCCGCCGCGTCGTCCAGCGTGCGCCCCAGCAGTTCATAGGTGCCGTGGTCGCTCATCAGGAACAGCTCGGTGTGCCCGCCGCTGACGATCAGGATCAGCGAGGGAAACTCCGGCTGCGGCACCTCACGCCGCTTGGGGTCGGCCAGCCAGTTGGAGTAGATGTGCCCCTCCAGGTGGTTGACCCCGATAAAGGGGAGCCCGCGCGCCAGCGCCAGCCCTTTGGCAAAGTTCAGCCCCACCACCAGCGAGCCCGCGAGCCCCGGCCCGTAGGTGGCCGCGACCGCGTCGATGTCGCCCCAGCCCACCCCCGCCGCCTGGAACGCTTGCTCCAGCACGGCGGTGATCGTGAGCACGTGCCGCCGCGACGCCATCTCGGGGAAAACCCCCCCGTACTGGCGGTGCAGGTCGATCTGCGAGGTCACCGCGTTGGACAGGATGTCGCGCCCGTTGCGCACCACCGCCACCGCCGTCTCGTCGCAGGACGATTCGACCGCAAGAATGGTGAGATTTTCGATTTCAGATTTTTGATTTTCGATTTCCACGCCACTTTCCTTAAAAAATCTCGTCGCCGTTCCACCCTACTTTTGCCTTTTGCCTTTTGCCTTGTACTTTTTGCCTTTTGCCTTTTGTCTTTATGGACGCGGCGCGGGGCGCGTGTTGCGAACGTCCATCATGTGCAGGCCGCTGCTGCTCAAAATGTAGAGCATCTCGTTCGCGGGGTCCACGCTGATGTCCCGGATCACCCCCCACTCCTGCCCGAGCGGCGCGCGATACTCGATCAGAAAGCGCCCGTTCTGGTCGAAGCGCAGCACGCGCTGCGCGTCCGCCAGGAAAAGATCGGTGCTTTCCGGCGCGCTCTTGGCCAGGGCGACCGGCTGCGTCAGCGGCGGGGTGACCGGATCGAGCGCGAAGCCCGCCTTCGCCTTGCCCACCTGGAAGCGCGTCACCTGCCCGCCCTGATCGAGCACAAAGATGTACCCGTCAATCGCCATGTCGATGGGGCTGCCCAACTGCTGCTGCCCCTCCGCCAGCATCCACGCCTCCGGCGTGAGGCTGTACTGCCCGCTGCCGTCCGGCACATACTTCCAAATTTCTTTGTTCGTCGGGTCGAGCAGGTACAGGTTGCCCCCGTACCCCTCCGCCGCCTCGAAGCCCTGGGTCGCCACAACATTAAAGTCTGACTGCTTGAGAACGGTCCCGTCCAGGTCGAACAGTTGCCCCTCCTGCGTCAGGATGAGCAGGCTGTCGTTGGCGCGCGCGCCGCCCGCCGGAACCCAGCTCAGAAACTGCGGGGTGCCCATCTGCAAACCACTGCTCAGGGTTTCCTGCGCCGCCAGCAGCGGCTCGATCTGCGAGAGCGCGACCCCCTGCTGCGGGTTGACGAGGATGCGGTACACCGCCGAGCGCGTGTTCTCGATCAGGTACAGGTCGCCGCCGCCCTGCACCAGGCTGGAGGGGGCACTGCCCGCCTCAAAGGTAACGAGCGGTACGGTCGGGGGGCGCGCGATGGTGCCCGCGCGGCCAAGCAGCTGCTCCGCCTGCTGCTGGAGGGCGACGATCTCGCCGGTCGCGGCGGGATCGCTCGCGGCAAGCGGCGCGGCCTGCTGGAGCAGGGTGCCTGCCCGCTGCGCCAGCGTCTGCGCGGTCGCCTCGTCCACGTTGTTCGCCTGCACCAGCAGCTCGCGCGCCTGCCCGATCAAGCTGGGGTAGGTGCCACCGGTCAGCGCCGCAGGGTCGTCGCCGACCGGCGCGGCCCCGCTTGGCTCCCCCCGAAGATTCCCCAGCCGATCACCACGACCGCCAGGATGAGCAGCAAGGGCAGCAGCAGGCTCGCCACGCGCAAAAAGCCGGAGCCGTCACCGGGCGGGGGCGGGATCACATCGTCGCGCAAGGGGCGCGCGGGGCGGTCGCCCGGTAGCACCCCGCGCAGCACCCCTTCCAGCGCGTTCCACGCGCGGTAGCTGACGTGCGAGGCGCGGTGCGTGGCACCGTCCAGCGCGGGGGCGGTCGCCCCGACGCGCGGCGCGATGCGCTCTTTCCACCAGCCCACTGCTGTGCCCAGCAGGCCGAGCAGCCCCGCACCGAGCGCCATCAGGGCCGCCGCGCCACGGCGCAGCCACCCCTGCCACCCCACCGACCGTACCGCGTCCAGGCCGCGCGTGCCCCTCTCGCGCAGCGGCTCGGTGGGCGGAGCCGGGGGGATACGCGGGGCACGCGCGGGTCGATTGTCTTTTTGTTGGGTCACCGTTGTGTCGGCGCGGGTCGCGCGTGCTCCTGTCTCTCGGATTGGAATGGTTGAGGTGGGCACGGGCGTACCCGCCATTGGCAGCGTCTTGCGCTCCGATGCCGGGGCGCGCGGGGCCTCGCGCGGCGGGATGGCGCGCGCGCTGCTCGTGACCGGCGCGGGGCGCGGGGTTTCGCTGGCCTTCGGGGGCAACACGCTCTTGGGAGCGAGCGGCGGGGGCGCAGGCTCGCGCCATTCATCCGGGGCCTCCTCCCACACCTCATCGTCCCAGGCATCCTCGGCCTCATCCACCCACTCATCGTCCCACGGCTCCTCGCCCTCGTCCGCCTCGTCCTCGGCGGGCGGTGCGGGCAGCGGCGGGTCGTACTGGATGACGCAGGCAGAAAAATCGTTGCGCCGCGCGAGGGCGTACAGCTTCTCGACCACCTCGTCGGTGCTGGGGCCCTGCATGGCCGCGTTGATCCCCCCGTCCAGCCCCAGGGTGGGCAGGTGGCTGGCCGCCATCGTAATCGTGTCGCGGCTTTCCAGCGTGAAGTGCGCCAGGCGGCACTTGATGCCGGGCCGCTCGCCCAGCGGGATCAGCGCCTCCATGCGCTGGGTTTGCAGGTCGTCAAAGCTTTTGGGGAAGCGGGTGACCGACGCGCCGCGCGCGATGTAGGTGAGCGCGGGGCCTGCCTGCGCCAGGTAGAGGTGCTCGCTGCGGATATACACCGCGTTGAAGCCCGCCCAGATGTGCTGCTCGCGGGGGAGATCCTTGTTCTGGGCGAGCAGCATGTCGTTGATCGCCTCGGCGGCAGCCTGGAGCGCCGCCGTCTCGCCCATCTTGCTGGCGGCAAAGGTATTGAGTGCCTTGGCGACAATCTTGCGGCTCGCCTGATCCCAACTCTCGGTCGGGGCAGAGACCTCGACCAGCACGTATAGTTTGCCCTGGCGCGCGGACACCTCGCCCATCTCGGGGGGAGCCTGCCGCCGCTGCCCATCCACCTGGCTCAGCTTTGAAACTTGGATGTTCGCCATCATTCCGCAGTCCTCAGCACCGTCTGAGACTGAATTTCAGGGGCGCGCCTTTGGAAAAAGTCGCCTGCCCGTTGCTATTCCTCGTCCGCGAAAATCGCATCCGCATAGTGTAGCAGCACGGCGCGCCTTTCCGGCGGCACCTGCTTGGCCTCCAGGTAGCGTTCGAGCAGCTCGCGCGGCCCCGCCTCGGAGATTTCCTGCGCGCTGCCCAGGCGTAGGCGCGTCGGGCGCTCCACATCGCGCACGATGGCGGCGACATGCGCCGCGTCGCCCAACAGGCGGCGCACCTCCTGCACGTCCAGGTGCGACTCGTTGTCCACCGTCGCCTTGATGACCACCTTCACCACCGCGTCGCTCACATCTATCTTCGCCAGACGCGCCTGGATGGCGAGCATGGGGGCGGGCTCGTCGCGCACGTCCAGCACGATCTCGCGGAACGGGCGCGTTGGGGTCTCGACGAACTCCCAGCGGGTGGGGCCATCGTCAATCTCGGCGATCACGAAGCCCTTCGCCTCGTTTGCCTCCCCAAAGTCGATCCGCTCGATGGAGCCGCTGTACACCACCGGCGGCTGCTCGTTGAGCGACTGGTGCTTGTGGATGTGGCCGAGCGCCACGTAATCGTAGCGCGAGTCTTTGAGGATAGTGGGGTCGAGCAGCACATCCTGGCCGAGCAACACGCTGCGCTCCACCCCAAACACCGCGCCGGGCACGGTGCCATGCGCGACGAGGATCGCTGGCTCGGCATCCTTCACCCGCTCGGTCAGCTGCGCCATGATGCGGTACAGGGTGTGCGCGATCTTCTCGTTGACCTGCTCGCTCGACAGCCCGTAGTACTCGTCGCGGGTCAGGAGATGGCTGCGCGTCACCCAGGGTAGCGCCACCACCTGCACCGGGCCCTTGCGCGTCTCGATGCGGTAAAAGTTGGGGCGCTCGGCAACGGTGATGTTGGGGGTTTCGAGCGTGTCGAAGATTTCCACGGCGTGCGCGCGCTTGATTGCGTTGGGCAGGTCGTGGTTGCCAACCAGGAGGAAGGTGGGGATGCCCGCCGCGCTCAGCCGACGGATGCGCCGCGCGAACTCGCGTTGGTGCGTGGGGGAAGGGTCGCGGTTCTTGAAGGCGTCGCCCGCGAAGATGACAAGATCGACCTCGCGCTCGATGGCGCAGTCGATCACAAAATCGAAGGCACCCAAAAAGTCCATCAGGCGGGTGCTCAAGCCGGTCTCGGGGTCCAGCCGCCCGTAATTTTCGACCCCCAGATGGAGATCGGCAAAGTGAAGAAGTCGTATCATGTCCGTCCCAAGTCGTCAGGCTCCAGTCAGGAACGAGCGAGCTGGGCTGACGACGGCTAGTCCAAAATGAGGAAATCGCGCATGTTGTCGAGCAGTTTGTCGCCGATGCCCTTGACCTCGGTCAGCTGCTCGATAGAGGAGAAGGGGCCGTTCGCCTCGCGAAACTCGATGATGCGCGCGGCGAGCGCGGGGCCGATGCCCGGCAATGTTTCCAGTTCCGCGCTGGTCGCGCTGTTCAGCCGCACGAGCGCGCCCGCACTGGCAAGGCTGCCCCCGTCGCCACCCGCCACGGCAGCGGGCGCGGCAGCGGTGAGCGGGGCGGGCTCAGCGGCCTGCCCCTGCTGCGGCATGTGCACCTGCATCCCGTCGCTCAGCAGGGTTGCCTGGTTCAGCGACTCGCTGGCTGCGTCGCTCGCGGGGCCGCCCGCGGCGTCCAGCGCATCCACCACGCGGCTACCGGGCGGCAGCGTGTAAACCCCCGGCGCGCGTACCGCGCCACTGACGAACACGACGATGGGCGCGGCGGTGGCGGTGGGGGCCACCGTGGCGGTCGGCACGACGGTCGGTGCTTCCAGCAGCAGCGGCTCCTCGGCGGGCGGCGTGTGGTTCAGGGTGAGCAGCCCGCCCACCGCGCCCGCGCCGAGCAGCAGCAGCACCATCAGGTTCTTTGCGTTGAACAATCCCGCGAGCATGCGCCCCTCCTCTTTGCCCAGGTAGCCGATCAATCTGCTCGGATGAACGCGGGCCAAGGCAAAGAATTGGGGGGCCAATCACTTTTTTAAGGTTGCGCCGCTGCATAGCCCTTGACTATTGTTAGGACTATACGACTTTGACGCTGTGGGCTATTATAATGAAGGCAGCCTGTAAAGGCAAGGGGCAAAGCCGGAAAATACGAACATCTATTCTGTTTTGGTGGGCGAGCCTCTTCGTTTTGACGCACGACTGTGGTAAAATATGGCACAACTATCATGAATGCAAACTCATCCCGCCTTCGCCCAACCGAGAAGCCATTGGGGGTCATCGACGCTTTTTCGGCGGGGATTTCCGTAGTGGCGCAGCACCCGTGGCTGCTGCTCTTGCCGGTGCTGTTCGATCTGTTCCTGTGGCTCGGCCCGCGCCTGGCGCTGGACCCTTCGCTGATTCGGGCGCTGACCGCCCCGTTGGACCCGCAGGGCGCGAACGCGGCAGCGCTGCCCGCCGCGCTTTCCACCGACCTGTCCCTGTTCTACCAGGCCCTTCAAGGCCAGTTGCAGGGCGCGAACCTCTGGTCCTTCGTGGTCCTGCCCCTCCTTTTCTGGCCGACCCTGGTGACGCGCGACCCGGTGGCGGCGCTAGGCGCGGGGTTGCACGTGATGCACCTTGGGGCGGCGCTGCTGATCGTGCTGGGGCTGAGTGGGCTCGGGCTGTGGCTCAACATGCTCTGGCTCCAGTGGGTGGCCCGCAGCGTGGAGGGGCGCGCGTGGCGGGACGATCTGGCCCGCGTGCCGCTGCGGGCCCTGCGCCAGGCCCTGCGCTTCGTCGCGGTGCTTGTGCTGCTCCTGATCGCCTTCATGGTAGTGATGCTCCCCCTCTCCTTCGTGGTGGGGCTCGTGACGCTCATCGCGCCGGGCATCGGCGCGGCGCTGGGTAGCTTCCTGACAGTCGGGGCAACGTGGCTGACGCTGTGGGTCGGGCTGCACTTTTACTTCACGGCGGGGGCGCTCGTCCTGGACGGGGCAGGCATCTTGCAGGCGCTCGGCAACAGTGGCCGGATCGTGCGCACCTTTTTTTGGAGCGCGTTCGGCTTTATCGTGCTGAGCACGATGCTGAGCGCGGGTTTCCAACTGATCTGGTTCCAATTGAGCGGGACGGCGGCGGGGCGGGCGACGAGCATCGTCGGCAACGCGGCGCTTGGCACCGCCATTGCCGCCGCCATGTTCGTTTTTTACAACGATCGCATACGATTTGTGAGAAAAAGTCAGGCCGAACTCAGCCCTGAAAAAACAAGTGGCTGAGCGCTTGAACTATAGCTGATTGACAAAAAAAGGAGAGTGCTGTGGCAGACATTAAATACGATGCCAGTACCATCGAGGTGCTGGAAGGGCTGGAAGCGATCCGCAAGCGCCCGGGCATGTACATCGGCAACACCGACATGATGGGCTTGCACCACTGTGTGTTCGAGGTGGTGGACAACTCGGTGGACGAGGCGCTTCAGGGCCACGGCAACCGCATCGATGTGATCATCCACGCCAACAACACCATGACGGTGCGTGACTATGCGCGTGGGATTCCGGTGGACACCCACGAGAAAACCGGCCTGCCCGCGCTGGAAGTCATCATGACGAAGCTGCACGCGGGCGGCAAGTTCGGCGGCGGCGGCTACAAGGTGTCGGGTGGCCTGCACGGGATCGGCGTGAAGGCGGTCAACGCGGTGAGCGAGTGGATGGAGGTCACGGTCCGCAAGGAGGGCAAGGTGTACCGCCAGCGCTACCAACGCGGCATCCCGGTGACCCCGGTCGAGGTGATCGGCAAGACGGAGCGCAGCAACACCGGCACGGAAACCAGTTGGAAGTACGATCCCGTGATCTTCCAGGCGGAGGGGCTGGATTACAGCTTCAAGACGCTGGCGCACCGCTTCCGCGACATGTGCTTCCTGACCCCCGGCCTCCAGATCACCCTGGTGGACGAGCGCGAGCCAGGGCTGGAAGCTACGTACTACTTCCAGGGCGGCATCGCGGCCTTCGTGCAGTACCTGAATCGCAACCGGCAGCGGGTTCACCCGGTCATCTACGTCAACCGCGAGGTGGACGATGTCCTCGTCGAGGTGGCGATGCAGTACACCGATGGCTACCAGGAATCGATCCACACCTTTGCGAACAACATCAACCAGCCGGAAGGCGGCACCCACCTGACCGGCTTCCGCTCCGCGCTGACCCGCACGATCAACGATTACGCGCGCCGCTCGAACCTGCTCAAGGAAAAGGAGCTTAACTTTAGCGGCGACGACGTGCGCGAGGGGCTGACCGCCATCGTCAGCGTCAAGGTCAAGGACCCGCAGTTCGAGGCGCAGACCAAGATCAAGCTGAACAACCCCGAGGTAAAGGGTGCGGTCGAGAGCACGCTGAACGAGGCGCTTTCCACCTGGCTGGAAGAAAACCCGCGCGACGGCAGGGAAATCATCGGCAAGGTGCTGACCGCGAGCCGCGCCCGCGCCGCGATGAAGAAGGCGCGCGACATGGTCATCCGCAAGAGCGCGCTGGAATCGATGACCCTGCCCGGCAAACTCGCCGACTGCTCCGAGCGCGACCCGGCAAAGACCGAGATGTTCATCGTCGAGGGTGACAGCGCGGGGGGCTGCTTTTCGGGCGACACCCAGGTCGCCTTGGCGGATGGGCGCAACCTTAGCTTTGCGGAGTTGGTCGCCGAGCAGGCGCAGGGCAAGGAGCATTTCTGCTACACGATTCGGCACGATGGCACCATCGGCTTGGAACGAGCGCTGCACGCCCGCGTCACGAAGCGTAACGCCGAGGTGATGCGTGTGACGCTCGACAATGGCGAGACCATCACCTGCACGCCGGACCATCGTTTCATGCTGCGGGATGGCAGCTACAAGGCAGCGTCGGAACTCACGCCGGATGACTCGCTGATGCCGCTTTACCGCAAGTTGTCCGACATGAGCGAGCCGGGGATCACCATCAAGGGCTATGAGATGGTTTGGAACCCGGCAACGGAGAATTGGCATCGCCCAACCCTTGCCGCTCTGAAGTCCTTCGAGAGCGCTCCTGGCATGGTGGATGTGCAAGGTTTCACAGCGGCGCGCGTCGCGGCGCGCGACAAAAGCGTGCTGCGCTTTGACACCTTCTGCGACCGCTACTTTGACGGAGATGAGCGGCGAGCGCTTGACGCTGTCGCGAACTACAACCACCGCATCGTGTCGGTCGAGCGGGTGGACGAGCAGATGGATGTGTACGACATTGAGGTGCCGCACACGCACAACTTTGCGCTTGCCAGTGGGGTCTTTGTCCACAACAGCGCGAAGGGTGCCCGCGATCGGCGCTTCCAGGCGATCCTGCCGCTGCGCGGCAAGATCATCAACGTGGAAAAGGCACGCATCAACCGCATCCTGGACAACCGCGAGGTGCAGGCGCTGATTTCCGCGCTGGGCTGCGGCATCGGTGACAGCTTCGACCTGACCAACCTGCGCTACAGCCGCATCATCATCATGAGCGTGGACGCGCAGGAGATGGCCTTCGTCAAGGACCCGCATGGGCAGATTCGCTCCGTTCGCGTGGGCCCCTTTATCGATCAGCTCTGGGCAGCCGGGGCGGACCCCTCGACCTACGAGGTGCTCTGCTTCGATCCTGAGAGCGGCACGACGCGCTTCAAGACGATCAAGAGCGTGATCCGGCACGACCACACCGGGCCGATGTACGAGATCGAGACCCTTTACGGGCGAAGCATTCGCGTCACCGGGGAGCACAGCATCTTCGTTTCGGACGAGGCGGGGCGGCCCGTGCTCAAGCGGGGCGATGAGATCCAGGTGGGGGACATCGTAGCGGCCCCCGCGCACCTGCCCCTGCATGCCCCAACCACCGAGCGCATCGATCTACTCCGCTCCTTTCTGGAGTCGGACGAGGAGCGCGCCGAGCTGATGGTGCGCGGCCCTGGCGTGGAGGCATGGTACAAGGCGAAGGTCCGCGCGGAGTATGCGCATAACCCGCAAATGGTGGAGGAACGCGTGACGATTCCTGCTCCGGTGGGGACGAGGCTCCGCACGCAGCGGGAGCAGCTAGGGCTAAGCCAGCAGGCCATCTGCACGGCGCTGGGCATCAAGCAGCCTGTCACGTATTATGACTGGGAAAAGGGCAAAAACCGTCCGACCCTCTCGCACTTCGTCGGCTATCTCGACCTTCTCCAACTGGACAAAGACGAGCTGATGGCGCAGGTAGAGGTAGGAGAGAGCCGTCTGGATCATGTCTGGGCTACCCAGTACAACGCCGCGCCCAAAAATCGGGTGCGGGACTATGTGCCGCTCAGCGATCTGAGCGTCGAAGACCTCGACCTCCTGGGCGATAACGTGTTCCTGAGCCCGCTCCACTACGCCGCGCAAGTGCTACCGCGTTCCATCCCGGTCAACGACTCGTTAATGATGCTGCTCGGCTTCTTTGTGGCGGAAGGGTCGCTGAGCGAGCGGAATGGGGTGCGCTTCGCCATCGGCAAGCGCAATGAGGGCCAGGTGGAAGCAGTGCGCGCGGCCATCCGCGAGGTATTTGGCCTGGAGGCCACACTCTACACCAGCGAGGCGCGCGTCAGCGAGCTACGGGTGCTGAACCGCGTGGTGACCTCCTTCTTCCAGCTACTGTTCGGCGCAGGCCCGATGAGCGCCAGCCGCAAGCACATCCCTGACCTCGTGTTCAATGTGGAGCCCACGCTCCAACTCGCGTTTCTGCGCGGCTACTTCATGGGCGACGGGACGAGCGGTTGCCAATGCCGAATGGTCGCGGCACGGACTCATCCTTCGTACCGTCTCCCAGACGTTGGCCAACCAGCTTATGTACCTGCTTGCTCGGCTCACGGGATATAGCGCTATCCGTTCCCGCACGAGCCTGACGTGGTAAACCGACGTGGCACTAGTCCTATCACACGGAAAACCCATTATTCAACGTCATACGGCCTTACCCTTTCGATTGTAATGGGGCGTGAATCCTTGCGCGCCTTGAATCAGTCTGGTCCACCACACGAACGCCGCTGACCTGCGGGCTGGGTCCACGCGTACCGCAGCCAAGACCTCTCGTCGCAAGCGCATCCATGAGATGGTAGGCAATCTTGTTGGTCTCCCCGTGAATGCTGTACGCCAGGTGGAAGCGAGCAACAAGAAGGTCTACGATTTCTCCGTCCAGGGGGACGAAACCTTTATCTGTGGCTTCGGTGGTATCTGCGCGCACAATACGGATGCGGACGTCGATGGAGCCCACATCAGGACGCTGCTGCTCACCTTCTTTTTCCGCTACATGCAGCCGCTGATCGAGCATGGGCACCTGTTCATCGCGCAGCCGCCGCTGTACCAGTTGAAGGCGGGCAAGCAGGAGGAGTACGTCTACTCCGAGGCGGAAAAGGATGCCAAGGTGCGCGAGTGGGCGGGCAAAAATATCACGATCCAGCGCTACAAGGGGTTGGGCGAGATGAACCCCGAGCAGCTGTGGGAAACGACGATCAACCCGGAAAATCGCACGATGCTCCAGGTCACTATTGAGGACGCGGTGCAGGCCGACAAGACCTTCGACATGCTGATGGGCTCCGCCGTGCCGCCGCGCAAGCGCTTCATCCAAACGCACGCGCGCCAGGTGCGCAACCTGGATATCTAAACACAAGGGGGGCCTCCCGCAACGGGAGGCCCTTGGACGCGAGGGGCTATGCAGAACGAGATCATCTTTGTGGTGGAGGTGTCGCCGGAAGGCGGCTATGAGGCGAGGGCCCTTGGTCACTCTATCTTTACAGAAGCCGATACCCTCACCACACTGCGCGAGATGGTGAAAGATGCAGTGGCCTGTCACTTCGAGGAGGAAGCCCGGCCAAAGCTGATTCGCCTGCACGTCGTCAGCGAAGAGGTGTTTGCGGTGTGAGGCTGCCAAGGGACTGGAGCGGGGACGACCTAATCAAGCGACTGGCGAGGGTAGGGTACGTCCCCACGCGACAGTCTGGCAGCCATGTTCGTCTGACCCGAGCCACAGGGGAGGGGGAACACCATGTCACCGTACCACGACATTCGCCGCTCCGGATCGGTACCCTCAGCAATATCCTGAATGACGTGGCAGAGCACCTGGGCTTGCAGAAGGAAGAACTACTCCAACAGTTGTTGTAAACTTCGACACGCTGATGGGCTCCGCCGTGCCGCCGCGCAAGCGCTTCATCCAAACGCACGCGCGCCAGGTGCGCAACCTGGATATCTAGCGCGGGGTTGCTCATTCCAACATTTAAAAGGGGCGCGTCCCATCCCAGGACGCGCCCCTTTTGGTTCCACACAAATGACACCTATCGCAACTTTCACAGATGCCCCATGCTTCCTGCCATGCTCCCCTGGCTCCTTTGCTCCTTCGCCGATTGCCCTGAGCTGACACAGGGCCGCGCCCCGGCGGGGCTGCTCAGCCCGCGCGAGCAGGACGACCTCGCCCTGCTGAGCAACCCCGCGCGCCGACGCGCGTGGCTGCTGGGGCGTTGGTGCGCGAAGCAGCTTTTGCAGCGGGTGATCCAAGAGCAAACGGGGACGCGCCTGCCGCTCGATGCGCTGAGCATCGTCAGCGACGCTCAGGGCGCACCGAGCCTTTGCCTGGAAGATGCAACCTCGCCCCTTGCGATGCGCGTGCCTTGCCTGTCCCTCAGCCACAGCGGGGAGTACGCGCTCTGCGCCCTCGCGCTTGAGGGGCGGGTGGGGGTGGACATCGAGCGGGTCGAGGAGCGGCCTCAACATCTGATGGAGTATGTCTGCACGCCGCTTGAACAGGCACAGCTTCAGCGCCTGCCCGACGAAGAGCGGACACTTCTGCTCACTATTATGTGGGGCGCAAAGGAGGCTACGCTCAAGGCGCGGCGGGCGGGGATGGCGCGGGCCGACGCGCGGCGGCTCTCCTGCTTCGTCCCGTGGCCCCCGCTGAGCGACGTGGCGGGCTGGCATCCCCTCACGGTTCAGGATGCGAGCCACACGCTACCCGTGCGCGGCGGCTGGCGGCTGCATGATGAGTACGTATTGACGGTGGTGACGCTCGATGGCTAAACCAAAAAAGCCGCCCACCCTGCCCAGCATCTAGGATGCTAAGCAGAACGGGCGGCTTTTTCACTCCTACTCGTGCGCGTCGTGCGCCTCTGCGAAGCCAGTCCGCAACTCGTCCTCTTGCTTCTCGTCCACCTCCTCTGCAAACTCTGCCTCACGGGCATCCTCGATCCGCGCGGCACGTTCATTGCGCTCCTCATGGATGTCGGGTTTCGGCTCGGTATTCTCGCGCTGCAAGTCCGAAGGTCGTCGGTAGGTCATGCGCCTTGCTCCTTTCGTCAAACAGTTTTCTCCCTTGATTGCAGAGCAAGCGCCAGACCAAGGGCGTGGTGCATGGTGAATGGGCACGACGCCTGTCCTAGCGCTCCACTGCTCCCCACCCCCGAAGGCTACTCTCTCCAATATCCAATATCCAATATCTAATACCCAATACCCAATATCTCACATCCAACCTCCCCCGCGCCTTGCTCTACAGTGTGGGTTTGTTCTAAACTGTGTCTATTCCCGTTGCGATAACAGCTACAGGACTGACGCGGTTGGCCGGAGACCGAGGTCAGAGAAGGTGGGCAATTTTGCCTGTCGCGCCCAGGGACCGCCGGTCCGTCGTCGGTCGTCGCGCCCAAATGTGTAACTTCACAAGGTAAAAACTCTCATGCTTGAGCTTCGCAGTCGCTCGGTTGGGCCGTGGCCCATGAATAGCTATGTTTTGGTGTGCCCTGTGACCCAGGAGAGCGTGCTGATCGATCCGGGTGCGGAGCCGGATACCCTCCTTGAAATGCTCGGCGGCAGCCAGCCGATTGCCATCCTGCTAACCCACACGCACCCGGACCATGTAGGCGCGCTGGACGCCATGCGCGAGCGCCTGGGGGTGCCGGTCTACGCCCATCCAGGGCCGCGCACGAATCCTATAGCGGTGCAGGTAGAGGTGGGCCGCACCTTGACCGATGGCGGCACGCTTCAGGTGGGGGAACACGCGATTCGCGCCCTCCACACCCCCGGCCACACCAACGACATGCTCACCTTCAAGCTGGAAAATGACCCTCGCGCCATCGTGGGTGACACGATTTTTGACGGTGGTCCTGGCAAAACGTGGAGCAGCGAGAGCTTCCAGATCACGCTGGGCACCTTGCACCGTATCCTGGCCTGGCCCGACGACACGCTATGCTACCCGGGCCACGGCCCCGCCTTCCGCCTGGGCGACCGACGGAGCCAGATCGAGAAATTTCTGAGCAAGGAGCATGGCAACTTTTACGGGGATGCGGCGTGGGAGATGTGAGCGCGCCATGATCCGATCACGGCTATCGGCAATGTCCTTGCTATCTGAGCGAATCAAGAAGAGGAACGAGGTGCCATGCTTTCGCCTGCCCGCCGCGACCTGCTGCTGAGCCTGCTGCTCGGCGTTATGGCGCTGCTCCTCTTCCACCTGGACCATCTGATCGTGACCTACAGCGGTTGGGACGACCCAGACTGGCTGCTGCACCTGCTGGTGGATGGGAGCTATGTGCTGCTATACGGCGCGCTGAGTTGGGTGGTGCTGCGCGGCTGGCGGTTGTGGCGCAAAAGGATGAATGAGAAACAATGAGCAAACGATCCCGACGACAACGGCTGCTGCCCGCGAGCCTCATTACCCTTGCCAGCCTGGCCCTATCGCGCCTACCCCTCGCCGCGCAGATTTACCGGCAGCGTAAATCGCTCCAGCGCAAAACGCGCGCCCTGCTGCACGAGGAGAGCCCCGCGCCGCCTGCGCAGGAAAAGGAGACCCCGCGCCGCGCCCGCTGGGTAACGCGCCTGTATCGCGTCGCGAACCGCGTGGATTACCGCATTGACCGCATCAAGGCGCGCATCGGCGAGCGGTACGGAAGCGACGATCCGTACAGGATAGTTGCCTATCGCGGCTTTGGCACCGACGATACCCTCTACCTGATGGGGCGCATCATCGAGGATGAGGGGATCACCCCCGCGACCGAGAAAGATTCGATCTGGCGCAATCTGGTGAACGTGTACAAGCGCTTTGAAAGCGACGAGGTGCCCGGCGCGCGGGTGCGCGCGCTGTTTCAGGGGTGCCAATACGAGACTACCACCAACGAGGAGGGGTATTTCGAGTTTTGGATCACCCCCCCCAAACCGCTGTCCCACGACCGGCTCTGGCACGAGGTAGCGCTCGAACTGCTTTCGCCGCTGCGCGAGGGGCAACCCGCCGAGCGCACGACCGGCTACGTGCTCGTGCCGCCGCCCTCCGCGCGCTTCGGGGTGATCAGCGATGTGGACGACACCATCGTCCAAACCAACGCGACCAGCCTGCTCAAGATGGCACGCACGGTTTTTCTGGGCAATGTCCACACGCGCATCCCGTTCGCGGGGGTCGCCGCGTTTTACGAGGCGCTGCAATCGGGCGCGACGGGGCGCGAGTTCAACCCGCTCTTCTACGTGTCGAGCAGCCCGTGGAATTTATATGATCTGGCCGCCGAGTTTCTGGAAATCCAGGACATTCCCCTCGGCCCGCTGCTCCTGCGCGATTGGGGGATCTCCAACGACGAGGTGCTGCCCACGAAGCACGCCCCGCACAAGCGAAAATCTATCAGCCGCCTGCTCGACACGTTTGACAAGCTGCCTTTTATCCTCATCGGCGATAGCGGGCAGGAAGACCCCGAGATTTACAGCGAGGTCGTCAACCAATATCCAGATCGCATCCTGGCAGTCTACATTCGCAATGTCAGCCCCAACCCCGCGCGCTCCGAGGCGATTCGCACGCTGGCAAGCAATGTGGCGGAAGCGGGCAGCACGCTGATCCTCGCGGACGATACGCTGGCCGCCGCGCGCCACGCCGCCGAGCAGGCGTGGATCGCCGAGGCGATGCTGCCGCAGGTCCGCACCCAGGTGGCCGTGGACAAAAGCGATCTAGCGCCCGGTGAGGACGAGGCCCCCACGGTGGTGATCGAAGGGGAAAAGGGGAGCGTGTTGCCACCGAGCAGTACCACAACCACCCAAACCGTGGATAACTCTGCTATCGCTGGGGATAACTATGGATAAGCACTGCCAGCACTAAGCTCAAAACGTGGTAGTGTGGATAAGACAGCCATTGTCGTGCATAACACCAAGGCTTTGTGGAATACTCACAACGCTCCGCGTTTGCGCGTTTTTTCTCGTTTTTTCATCTTTTGTTGGAGATTGGAGATCAGAGATTAGAGATTAGAGATTGGAGATTAGGAGTATCATACAAGGCGAATTGCCGCAAACAGTGAAATACGTGGCATATTGCAGGGAATCCAAATGACAATGTGGATATAGTGCCATTTTTTGTGGACAGCTGTGGATAACTCTCCGTTAATCCTCCAATCTTCCTCTTTCCGCCCCTTCTTACCCAATCTCCAATCTCCAATCTCCAATCTCTAATCTCCCGTCGCAAGAAGCGCGGCCAGCAGGGTAGCTTCCTGGCCGCGCTGAACGGTGCGCGGGTCGATCAGAAGCTGTCCCTCCTCGATGCGCCCTATCACGGCGGGGCGGTGGGCGCGGAGCCGCGCCGCCCACGAATCCGGGTGCGCGCAGGGCAGCGCCAGGAGCCAGGTAGGCAGGGTCTCGCCTGGCAGGGAGCCGCCGCCGATGGTGGAGCGCCCTGGCCGCACCTCCGCCGCCAGCCCCCCCTCACCGAGCGCTGCGGCCCACTGCTGGGCGGTGTCCTTCAACGATTCCTCGGCGCGGGCGATCATCTGCCATACCGGAAGCTCCTCGGTCGCGCGCCCGCGCTGGTAGGCGCGCAGCGTGGCGTCAAGCCCCGCCAGCGTCGTCTTGTCCACGCGCAGGGCGCGCGCCAACGGGTGCCGCCGCAGCCGCGCGATGAGCGACTCCCGCCCGACCAGGCAGCCCGCCTGCGGCCCGCCCAGCAGCTTGTCCCCCGAGAAAAGCACCAGGTCCGCGCCGCTCGCCACGCTTTCCTGCACCATCGGCTCCTTCGCCAGCCCAAAGGCGCTGCTGTCCAGCAGGGCCCCGCTGCCCAGGTCGTCCACCACGAGCAGCCCACGCTCGTGCGCGGCGTCGGCCAGCTCGTCGAGCGTGGGCTGATGGACAAAGCCGCTAATCTGGAAGTTGCTGGGGTGCACGCGCAAAAAGAGCGCGCTCCGCTCGCCGCTCGCCTCGACAAAATCGCGCACGTAGGTGCGGTTGGTGGTGCCCACCTCGCGCAGCGTCGCCCCGCTTTGCCGCATGATGTCGGGGATGCGGAACCCACCGCCAATTTCCACCAGATGCGCGCGCGACACCAGCACCTCGCCACCCGCCGCCAGTTCCGCCAGCGCGAGCACCAGGGCCGCCGCGTTGTTGTTCACGACCAGCCCCGCCTCCGCGCCGCTCAACTCCGCCAGCAGCGCCCCCACGTGCTCGTAGCGCGAGCCGCGCTGCCCCCGCTCCACATCAAATTCCAGGTTGCTGTAGCCGCCCCCGATCTCGGCCATTGCCCGCAGTGCCGCCGCGCTCAGGGGCGCTCGTCCCAGGTTGGTGTGAATGACCACCCCCGTCCCGTTGATCAGCGGCAGCAGCGTTGAGGCGCTGAGGCGTGCGACGCGGCTTTCAACCGCTGCCCCCAGCTCGGTAGGGAGTTGACCCCGCTCGCGAATCTGCACGCGCGCCTCGTCCAGCACCTCGCGGCAGGCGCGGCGCAGCAACGTATGCCCATGCTGGGCAGCGAGCGCCTGGACGCGCGGCGCGCTCAGCAGGGCATCGACGCTTGGCAGCTGTCGGAAAAGATTTTCCCCACTCATTGCTTTTCCTGTGTTTTTTGGCAAGAGTTTTCCCCAATATTTATGTATTATATCCTTATAATAGTAATAGGGGCTGTGGATATGTGGATAGCTGCCTAAACAGCCGCTGCCGATTGGAACGTATAGACAATTGTAGCCCCAAACCCCTACATCTTGTGGCCTGAGGGCTCAAAAAACCCTTGGCACACTTTTTGCAATTCTTGATGGCTTGTGGATAAAACAGGATAACTTTTTTTGGGCTTTTTTGCCCACTTTGTTGCCAGCGCTCCATACCCCTATATATGGTAGCGCTATCGTGTTGTCCCACTACACCCCAACTTTTCCCCTGCAAAGTTTTCCCCACGCATCCACAATTTTCCACGCTTGTCCAACAGTTATCCACAAATTTCAGCCTTTCCCGCATCTTTTTAGGCTGTTACAGTGCCCCTACACCCCTAAAACAGCGGTTTTCCACGTCTTCTCCAACCCCTATATAGCCGTCCCCGTCCCGCCCTTTCACCCCCTGTACCCTACAAGCACCATAAAAAAAAGGGCACGCGCAGGTGCCCTCTTTGTGCTCAGAAATGGCGCTAGCCCTTGTTGTACAGGCGCTCGCGGATGGCGATGACCTCACGGCGAACGTTGTCGTTGCTCTCGATCAATTCCGTGATCTTTTCCACCCCGTATAAGATGGTCGAGTGATCGCGCCCGCCCAGGTGCTCGCCAATCTCAGCGAGCGAGGCATCGGTTTCCTCGCGCGCGAGGTACATGGCAACCTGGCGCGCAAAAGCTATAGGCTTGCGGCGGCTGGAGCTTTCCAGATCGTCCATCCCCAGGTTGTAAAACTCCGCCGCAGTTGCCAGCACGACCGGCAGTTCGATCCCCTGCGGGCGGTCCAGCACGTCGCGCAGCACCTTCTCGGTAAGTTCCGTCGTCAGCGGCTGCGCGTTTAGCTGCGCGTGCGCCACGACGCGGATCAGCGCGCCTTCCAACTCGCGGATGTTGGATTGCACGCGATGCGCGATCAACTCGATGACTTCCGGCGGGACGCGCGTCGTCTGGGTCTCCGCCTTGGCCTGGAGGATCGCCATGCGCGTTTCCAGGTCGGGCGGGGCGATGTCGCAGACGAGCCCCCCCTCGAAGCGGGAGCGCAGCCGCTCTTCCAGCAGCATGATCGCTTTGGGTGGTCGGTCGGAGGAGATGACGATCTGTTTGCCCGCCGCGTGCAGCGAGTTGAAGGTGTGGAAAAATTCGTCCTGCGTGGATTCCTTGCCCGCCAAAAACTGGATGTCGTCGATCAGCAGCAGGTCGGCGCTGCGGTAGCGCGCGCGGAAGGCCTCGGTGTTCTGCGAGCGAATGTCGGAGATGAACTCGTTGGTGAAGCGCTCCGACGAGACATAGACTGCGGTCAGCCCCTTGTTTTCCACCTCCTGCTTGATGGCAAGCAAAAGGTGAGTCTTGCCCAGCCCGACCCCCCCGTAAATGAAAAGCGGGTTGTAGGCCATCGCGGGCCGCTCGGCGACAGCGACGGCGGCAGCGTGGGCCAGGCGGTTGCTCGGCCCGACGATGAAGGTATCGAAGGAGTAGCGCTCGTGCAGGTGCCAGCCGTTGTCGGACGAGGTGGCAGGCGGGGCGGGGGCGGTAACAGGCAGGGGGGCCAGCGTGGGGCGCGGCGGGGCCGTGCTGGGCGCGGGCTGCTGCATCGCGCGCAGGGGAGCCACCGACTGCTCGGTCGGCTCGGTCGAGGGGCTGCTGCTGCGTACCACAAACTTCAACGCGACGCTTTGCCCCACATGGCGCTCCAGCGTCTGCTTGATCATGCGCCGCAGGCGATTTTCCAGCCACTCCACCGCGTAGGGGCTGGGCGTGCTGATGATGTAGTGCCCCTCCTCGTGCGCGACCAACTCGGTGCCCTTCATCCAGGTGTCGAAGGTGGCCCGCGTCATCTGGAGTTGAATATCGCCCAGGGCGGCCTCCCAGGTTCGTTTAAGTTCGCTTTGGTCCATGTACATCTTCCTCGATCTGCCTGGGGGTCCACGAAGGCGGGGTGCAAGGCGTTTTACAAAGCACGTGCCGAGGGGGTGAAGGCTCCAAGAAAAAGGGAGGACGTTTGGGTTTTCCTCCCTCTCCACTTTTCCACCAAAGCAAGGTGGTTTTGGATGCGTCCCAATAGCGGGCAGCCGACTGGCCGCGCCGTCGCGCAAGGTCCGAGCATTTTAACAGAGAGTCGTTGCAATCGCAACTAATTGTGGATAAGTTGTAACGATCGGTGGAGGAGCGAGGGGGATTTGTGCAAAGACAGATTTCGGATTTCGGATTTCGGATTTCGGATTTCGGACTTCGGATTGCTCTCAGGGAGTTCAAACCGATGGGAGGTTGGAGAGGCAGTTAAAGCAAGGGTCTGCTTCCAGAGCCATCTTAAAGTATCCACTCTATTCTCATTCCCATAGTAGTAGCTACGTTACACAAGGAAGACAGGGAAGGGCAAGGTGTCCGAAAATCCGAAATCCGAAATCCGAAATCGAAAATCCCAAATGGTTCGCCTCGCCCGCTTTTTCCTGTACAATGACCGCCATGGAGAAAAAAGTGGGACGATTGCACCTACAACTGGCGCTGGACCGGGGCAGCCTGGCGGAGGTCCGGCAGATGGCGGCTATGGCTGCCCCGTATGTGGACACCCTGGAGGTGGGCACCCCGCTCCTCATGCGCGAGGGGGTGGCGGCGCTGAGGCAAATCCGCGCGGCAATCGGCGAGCATCCGTGCGCGCTCTTTGCCGACAGCAAAATTTCCGACGAGGGGTCCACCATCGCGCGCATCTGCCTGGAAGCGGGCGCGGACGCGGTGAGTGTGGTGGATGGCGCGCGCTTTGAAACCCTGCAAGAGGTGCGCAGCGTGGCCGATGAGTTTGGCAAACAAATTTGGGTGGACCTGCTGAACCACGACAACCCGATCATCCGCGCCCACGCGCTTGCGCCCTTTGTGGATGGCTTCATCCTCCATCGCTCGCGCTCCGGCCTGCCACCGCTGCTGGTGGAAGATCTGGTCTCGGTGGATCGCCCCATTCGGATCGCGGGTGGGCTCACCCTCAATCACGCGCGGGCGTTGCTGCGGCGCAATGGCCTTAACCAGCAGGACGCCGACTCGCCCCTACAGGGGATCATCGTGGGGCGCGCCATCACGGATGCCGAGTCGTTTGACCAGGCGTTGGAGCATTTTTCACGGGTGTGTCGCGGCGAGAAAGCGGCGCAGATGAAAGGAGACACGGGATGATCATGACGACGACCGCCGCCGTGCAGGGGTTGGACCTGTACGAGTACCTGGGCGTGGTCACGGGCGAGGCGATTTTGGGCGCTAACGTCTTTCGCGACCTGTTTGCGGGCATCCGCGACATCGTTGGCGGGCGCGCGGGCTCCTACGAGAAAGAATTGCGCCGCGCCCGCGAGATCGCCATGCACGAGATGGAAGAGCAGGCCATCCGGTTGGGTGCCAACGCCATCGTCGGCATCGACATCGACTACGAGACGATCACGATGGGCGATGGGGGCAGCATGATGATGGTCACCGTCAGCGGCACGGCGGTGCGCGTCGGGTGACGGCGGTTGGAGATTGGAGACACCGTGCCCTTTGGGTATTGGAGATAGGAGATTGGAGATTGGAGATTACAGATTACGGATTGCGGATACGGATTACGATGACGGATAAAATTGGAATTTTGGGACATCGTTTGTAGGACGCGTTTGAGCGCGCGGCTGAAGCCGCGCCAGCTTATCCTGATTCAGGTGAAGCTGCCGGGTTGCCAGCACCGTCGCCTAGCTGTGGAACAGCCATTGCTCTGCCAGGGTGTGAGCGACGCTCGTGAGCTTCCTCGCTTAAAACACTTTCGCCAGGAGGCAGCGGCTGAAGCCTCCTTCTCCAAGCTGAAGTGGGCTGGCACGGTGTCTGCAACCTAAAATCTGCAATCTGCAATCTAAAATCTGCCAATCCTAAAAGAGGTATCGATGGCACTTGGACGACGACTGGACCCTCAACCGATTCGTGGCGACACCACGGTGCGGGAGCTGGTGGACGACTTTTTCTTCGCCTACAACGCGGCCCGCCTGCGCGAGGGCGCGCGGCTCTTCGCCGAGAAATGCACCGAGCCCGACGTGACTGTCGGTGTGACGCTGTCGGGCGCGCTCACCCCGACGGGGCTGGGCACGGCGGCAATCGTGCCGCTGATGGAGGCGGGGATGATCGACTGGATCATCTCGACCGGCGCGAACCTGTACCACGATTTGCACCGCTCGCTCGGCTTTTCGCTCTACCAGACCTCGCCCTTTGTGGACGACGTGCAATTGCGCGACGAGGGGATCATCCGCATCTACGACATCGTCTTTGACCAGGAGGTGCTGCTCAAATCCGATGCTTTTGTGCGCAAGGTGCTGGAAGCGCCGGAGCTTCGGGGGCGCATGAGCACCGCCGAGATGCACTACCACCTCGGCAAATATGTGCGCGAGTGGGAAAAGCGGCGCGACATTCCCTATCGCTCGGTGCTGGGGGCAGCCTACGAGTTGGGGGTGCCGATCTACACCTCCTCGCCCGGCGACTCGACGCTGGGCATGAACGTGGCAGCCCTGCGGCTGGCCGGTCACGACATCGGCTTTGACCCCGAATTGGATGTCAACGAGACCACCGCCATCGTCTACGATGCCAAGCACAGCGGCGGCAAAAGCGCCATCGTGATCTTTGGCGGTGGCTCGCCCAAAAATTTTGCCCTGCAAACCGAGCCGCAAATCCAAGAGATCATGGGCATCAATGAGAAGGGGCACGATTACTTCATCCAGGTGACCGACGCGCGCCCCGACACCGGCGGCCTGTCGGGCGCGACCCCCGCCGAGGCGGTGACATGGGGCAAGGTGGACCCCGAGCAATTGCCCGACACCGTCGTCTGCTACACCGATTCCACCATCGCCCTGCCGATCATCGCCGCCTACGCGCTCTCGCAGCGCGAGCCGCGCCCGCTCAAGCGCCTCTACGACCGCCGCGCCGAGATGCTCCAGCTTCTTTCCGATACCTACCTCGCCAACCGCCCCCTCGACCCCGACGACCTGCTTGAGCACGGCTACGAGGGCGGCGTGGTCAGTCGCGGCGTCTGGCAGGAAGACGAGTAAGAGGGCAAAAGGGAAAAGGCAAAAGGCAAAAACGAAAAGTCAAAAGTAGGGACACCCCTTGTGGGTGCCCGACGGAACGCAGAACGCAGAACGAACGACAACGCAGCCTGGGGACGCGGGCCTCTGGCCCGCCCTTGGTTGAGGACGCAGAACGTAGAACGAACGACGCACTACGTCGAAAAGTAGAAGGCAAACCATCGTGGATTACGAGTATCTTCCCTACGAATCATTTTTGGGCCTGCCGGACGAGTTGTCCGAGCTGGAACGGGCGCGCGTGCTGGTCATGCCGATCCCGTACGAGGGGACAGTGAGCTACGCGGGTGGCACGAAATACGGCCCGCGCGCCATCATTCACGCCTCCATGCAGGTGGAATTGTACGACCGCGAGTTTGGCAAGGAGTACGCGGCAGAATACGGGGTTCACACCCTGCGTCCCCTCGCCACCAACCACGCCTCGCCGCGCGACATGGTGCAGGACGTGGAGCGCGCGGTCTACGACGTGGCCTCCGCTCACCCTGACAAGCTGCTCTTTGTGCTGGGCGGCGAGCACGCGATTTCCAGCGGGGTCGGGCGCGGGCTGGCGCGGGCGCACGCGGTCGAGCGACCCCTGCTGGTCCAACTGGACGCGCACTCGGACCTGCGGCAGAGCTACGAGGGCTCGCCCTACTCGCACGCCTCCATCGCGCGCCGCCTGCTGGACGAGGGATGGGACATCGTGCAGCTTGGTATCCGCTCCATCTCGCAGGAGGAGATGGATGTGATCGAGAGCGAGCACGATCATCTGCGCGTCTGGTTTGCGGAAGATGTTCACAAAGATAGCGCCTGGAAAAAAGAACTGGCGCAGCGGGTCGCGGGGCGCGACGTCTACCTGTCCATCGACATCGATGGGCTGGACCCCTCGCTCGTGCCCGCCACCGGCACCCCCGAACCCGATGGGCTCAGCTGGAACGAGGCGCTCGACATTATCCGCATCGTCGCACGCGGGGCGGGCCGCGTCTTTGGCGCGGACTGCGTCGAGCTTGCCCCCATCCCCGGCCACCACGCCAGCGAGTTCATCACCGCCAAGCTCATCTACAAGACGATGAATCTGCTTGTAGGAAGGGATTAGGGATTGGATATTAGGGATTAGAGATTGGAGATTAGAAAGGCGGCGATGGAGGCAGGGGCGAAAGTTGCCGGTTGGGAGGAGTGGTTCGGTTTACCTCTCGCTATAGCGGCACCTTGCTCACTGGATAAGGCTAGCGAACAAAAATAAGCATACGCAAGTCGGTGATATACTCATCACCCAACAAGGAGGGGGAGAAGGTCACAGTTCAGTCTGTATAGTTATTTTCTTTCATTGGCCTCACGCTCGGCTTTGAGCGCGTGGACGAGGGCGCAACCAGCGGCACCCCCTCGCAGATGTGCGGCGACCCGAACGACCGGAGAGCCAAGCATAAGGGGAGGAGCGCGGAGATTGTCAAACTCGCAGATGTGCGGCCCGAACACCTCAAGGAGAGCAAGTGCATCTCCATCTACGGCCAGTTCTGGGTGGCCGTCGGGGTGGGCTGGTGCGAGCCGAAGTCGTGGACCTCGTGGGAGCGGCGCTGGTGGGGCGATAGCTGGTGCTACTGCATCGGTGCCGTCGCGGAGGTGAGCTACATGGAAGATTACGTGGCACCCTCGTCCACCAATTGGGAGTACGACGTGGGGTTGGACTTCGAGTAAAGGGACGACCGACGACTGGACAACACTAGAGGCGCAAGGGCGCAGAGGGGCTTTGATCCAGCCTCCTGCGCCTTTGCGCTCAATAGTCTGCGCTTTACAAAGCCACGAAACAGGGGAAGACAACGAACTCCGATACCAGTCTGGTCGGATTTGAGATGTAAACGGCTAAAACGAGCAACCCACCCCTAAATCCCCTCCCGAGAGGGGACTTTCATCCACGACTCATACCAATTCTGATTGATTGCTGCGCATTAGGATTCTATTAAATTAACGAGGATCATGGCCGCACACTATTTTTGCTCTCTACAAAGCTGTGCTTGCTGTAGTCAATTGCCAAAACCAAAAATGCGGTAATGCACGGTCGTCATCCCGAATCGGTATCATTTCCGAGTGCTATATCACCTGCCGCCTACTCGCTGCAAATGACAATATCCACTTTCACTAGTGGTAGCACATGTTTTTGTTCGAGTTGCTCATCAAAGTGGCGTAAAGGACAAAAGTCCCGCTACGGAATGGTACCGTTTACTTGCCGTATGTGAACATTTATTTAACTACTTACCGACAAAACACCTTATACTTAGGCGAGACAAACAGGAAGTGGCACTTCGTGTTGTAGTCAAATAACAAGAGTGGTTCAGCCAACAAGAATGTTTGTTTTCCTGACAACCTCATAAGTGCTGTACCCCCTCGGGGACCGAGCGAAAAGGCAAACTCATCGAGAGGTGAGGGCGCAAAACTACGGATCCAAATAGGATTGCCGGGTTGCCGTCTCAGGTTCTGATAGGCAAGTTCCTCTCCTATCACTACTTTGTGTATACCCAACCCGGCACCAAAGCCGGGTTTTTGATTGGCGATCTTTTCTGGGTTCCCACTTTCCCCGAGGTCCGTTGGTAGCCCATCGCCCTCTTCTGCAAATCCCCTGGCGAGGGAGCCTGCCGCACAGCACTACCCAAAGTGTATCCCCCTCAAGCTTCTATGAGCGGCGGGAAAGCAGGACAACTACTTGATGATCATGTTGGCACAAAGGAGGCGCAATAGGGGATGACCGTGGAAAAGCAGCTGTCCAAAGCGAAGTGATGGAAGTAAAAGGTCGTGCTAGATGCAACAAGTCGTTATTAGTAGGAGGAAACAGCATGGACGTTCGTTCAAGCCTCACAAAACTTTTTAGTGTCCTATTGTTGAGTGTGCTCTTAGGGGGACCTTTGGTCACGCTGGCGGCCCGTCCGGCAGCGCCCGTGACGGTAGCGCACACCGATCCGGCTCTGTTGCAGCTCGCTGCGGCAGAGCCAGGCGCAGAGTTGTCCGTGATCGTACAAAAATCAACCCTTTCACCCGATGTGGAAGGGCTAGTCGGCAAGCTAGGCGGAACGGTCACTCGCAACCTTGCCATTATCAACGGTTTCAGTGCCACCGTGCCAGCCAGTGCCATTGCTACCCTTGCCCGCGCGGAGGGCGTGAAGTGGCTCTCGCTGGATGCGCCGGTTGAGCAGGCGAATGCGAGTAACCGCTACTACCTTCACAGCAACGGGACGCTCAGCGAAAGCGCCCCAACGGTGGAAAGTTTGGAGCCAGGTGCCGATGGCCTGCACCTTCCACGCACGGAGTCGCAGGCGGTCCGCTGGCAGATCGGTCCCTTCGCGAATGACGTACAGTTACAAAATAAAGTCGAGTTCAAACTCTACGCGGCGGCGGTCGGCTTTCAAGAACGATCCGGTACGGTTCAAGCGACGCTGCGCCAGGGAGGGTGGCAAGTAACCGAGACGCTGGAAGGAGGATGGAGCAACAAGTGGAAGCGAGAAACTATCAAGTTCGAAAATGTGGATCATCTGCTCCCGGCGGGACAGATTCTGGAGCTGGTCGTGCTGACGGCTCCCTCCTCGGCCTCCGATATGATGTTGGCCTTCGACACCGAGGAGCAGGAAAGCCACCTGCAGATGACGCTGCTGGATCCGCTGATCGACCTGGAAAAGTTTTATCTTGCTTCAAGCGGGACGGGGGCTACCGCCTCGCAGGCTGTCCTGCCGGTGACGTTGGTAGAGCCGCAGGGCAACACGCTCTACAACTATGATACGAACCGCGACAGCAGGGAGGGGCTCCTTATCCAGCGGGGCGGCAGCGGTGGCCTGGAAAGCAACCCCGCCAAGATTCAAAAATGGAAGATTGCTACCTTCTCCACGAACACCCAGCTTCCTCTGGACTTCAAGCTCCAGATCTACCTCGCCATGAAGAACTTTCGCAAGTCGTATGGCAAGGTATGGGTGCACCTGCTGGATGTAGACGAGAGTGGCCAGAGCACGGTGATAGGAAGTTTATCCGCTTCGGACGTGTGGGATAGATAAATGGAAGAGCGTACAGATCGAGTTCAAGGATCTGGCCTACGTGATCGGCGCGGACCATACGCTCCAGCTTGCCATTACCGTGGATGGCTCGTCGGCTGATGACATGTGGCTTGCCTACGGAACCAAAGCGCAGGCGGCGACGGTGGAGCTTTCGGATCCTTTCTTGCCAGTGGTGGCTAACCCATTCCTTGAAACGGTGGGAGCCCCAGAGGCGTGGGCAATGGGCTACGAGGGTCAGGGCATGCGTGTCGCCGTACTGGACAGCGGTATCTGGCGCGACGCCAAGGACTTTGAAGATCTGTCTGGCAATCCTCGTATCATTGCCGAGGTGAAGGTCAACCCGACCGTCTCGGATGTCAAGGACAAGTTCGGGCACGGAACTTTTATCGCTGGGATCATCGGCAGCAATGGCCAACTCAGCAACGGGACTGTACAAGGGGATCGCGCCCCAGGTCGAAATGATCAACGTTCGCGTCAGCAACGAGAGCGGGAGCGCGACCGAGGCAGATGTTGTAGTAGGGATGGAGTGGGTCCTGCAAAACAAGGATCTGTACGACATTCGGGTGGTTAACATGTCGTTGAATAGCACCACAGCGGCATCCTACCACAACAGCCCGATGAACGCAGCGGCGGAAATCCTCTGGTTCAACGGCATCGTCGTCGTGGTGGCAGGGGGGAACAATGGCGAAACCGATCAGGGAGTCATCTACCCACCGGCGAACGATCCGTTCCTCATTGCGGTAGGGGCCACCGAGGATCGAGCGACGGCTGACCCCGCTGACGATGGGGTTGCTACCTTCTCGGCCTTCGGTCCCACTCTCGATGGGCATTTCCGCCCCGACATCGCTGCGCCTGGCACTTACGTCGTCTCCACGCTTGCCAACAATGCCCACTTTGGGGACGCTGAGTTTGAAGATCACCATGCCCGTACAAGGGGCTCGGACGGTCACGTAAAGGTCAACAACTTTGTTGCCTCAGGCACCTCGGCCTCGGCGGGAGTGGTGTCGGGCGCAGCGGCCCTGCTCCTTCAGGCGGTGCCTGGCTTGAACCCCGACCAAGTGAAATGGCTTCTGATGAACAGCTCCACCCCGCTCGCGGGCGAGCCGGGGGCGGGGGCAGGCATCGTAAACATTCCGAACGCGATCAGCCTGGCCCAGAGCTACAGCAATCTGGCTGACATCCCCACCGCCAATACTGGCCTGATGGGAAGCGACCTGCTGGCCACAGGTGATAACCCGATGAATTGGAGTTCGGTTAATTGGGGCTCGGTTAATTGGGGCTCGGTTAATTGGGGCTCGGTCAACTGGGGCTCAGTCAACTGGGGCTCGGTTAATTGGGGCTCGGTCAACTGGGGTAGCATTCAGCTGGGCTATTAACAAACCGCACAAGTGCCGACCACAGGTCGCGTTTGTAAAAACGCAAGGCCCCCTTGCTGCTCCATGCGGGCGAGGGGGCCTTGCCTATTCGGGTTCTGCCACGTTCTCAGGCCTACCTCGCTTCTATCTTTCTTCCTCGCCAAAAGTCCTGTAGGACTTTTTGGCGTCTACCCAAATTGCATAACGTTGTCATACTGGAGTTGAATAGCAACTGGCGTTAAAGATCAAAAGATCGCGGGATGCGCAACCTGACTCAACGTAGTTTTCATAGGAACTGTTAGTCGAATGAATGCGCGAGCATGGGGATATGTGCTTACTGTTTATGGCGTGGGGCTAACCCTCGCCTTTTCGAGTTTTGCCGGGCAGCCCGTCCAGATGTCTTGGACCTTTGTGGCATTTCTGCTGTTGGCAACCGCGGCTCAATTGATGAAGGTAGAGGCACCTACCCATCAGTTGTACTACATGACTCGAATCTTTCAATTTGCCAGCCTCCTCCTCCTGCCCCCCCCGCTCTATGTGATAACTGTGGCCGTATCGCACACGATAGAGTGGGTGAAAGAGCGTCTGCGCGGTAGCAATTATTTACGTGTCTGGTACATTCAGCCCTTCAACATCGCTACCCATATCATTGCTGGCTTAACCGTCCAGCTGTGGCTCCAACAAACAACGGGGTGGCCCATCCTGCTGGGCAGCATGTCAACCGTCACTGTGGTTGCCATTACCTCGGGGGCTATCCTCTACGTGGTGCTCAACCACATCATTGTAGCGACCGCCCTCATCCTCGCGCGCGGGGTTTCCCTGCGCGAGTCCGGCGTGCTCGATGTCGAGAACCTTAGTACGGACCTCGTGCTCCTGCTGATGGGGTATGTGGCGGCGGTCCTGTGGACGATCAACCACTGGCTGATGCTGATCGGCGTACTCCCTCTGTTCCTGATTTACCGCGCGCTGATGATCCCGCGCTTGAAGGAAGAGGCGCACCTGGACAGCAAAACCCGGCTCATGAACTCACACTACTTCATGCGCCGTTTGGAGGAAAAATTCCAGTGGAGCGAGCAAGCAGGTCGCCCGCTCACCGTGCTGATGGCTGACCTGGATCTCCTGCGCAACATCAACAACACCTACGGCCACCTTGCGGGCGACGAGGTGCTGGCAGGAATAGGGCGGCTCATCCGGCAAGTGATCCGCACGGAGGACATCGCGGGCCGGTTTGGTGGGGAAGAGTTTGCTATTGCGCTGCCCCATCTCAGCTGGATGGAGGCGAAGGGGATCGCCGAGCGCTTGCGGCAGGCGGTTGAGGCAGAGGAATTCAAGGTCGGTACCAGTTCGACCCCCATCAAAGTAACGATCAGTATCGGCGTGGCAAGCTACCCAGCCGATGGTGACACCATCAAGCAGATCATTCACCAGGCGGATGTGGCCGTCTACCAGGCAAAGATTCAGGGGCGCAACTGCGTGGTGTGCAACAAGGAGGTGCCCCACTCCTTTACGCTTGGCGTGGCCGCCCAGGAGGCTGCGGAGCGCCCCGTGCGGGAGGCTTATACCTTTGTCCCCCGACCCGTCGTAAGGGACAGAGAGGAGGTTGCCCCGCACGCCACCGCTCCCGCGCTGCTAGCACAATCCCTCCCTCCTGAGCCGCTCCAGGCGGGGGCTGAGTCCTCGCCTCCCCCATCCGTCGCCGCCGAGGAGCTCCCTCATCTCTCCGAGACGACAGAGGCGGTACCAACGCCCGCCCCGCAAATGCCGATGCTGGCGCAAGTTGCCATCTCCAGCTTGTTTTGTGCTGCTCTCCTCTTGGTGGCCGCCACCTATTTCGGGTTCCCCTCCCTGACCGGGCACAGCATCACCGCGGTGCTCATCTTTGCCTTGCTCGCACTGGCGAGCGAGGTCTTTCAGATTGACCTGTACGGCGATAGCTCGGTATCGGTGTCGATGGCGTTTTTGTTCGGTGCTGGCCTTTTTGGGGGTATCCCAGGGGTAGCCCTGGTCAGCACGGTGATCAGCCTATCGCACTACGTGCAACGCCGTCCCGACCTGAGGAAAACCGTGGCGAGTTGGTCGGTTCACGTCTTTGCCGGTTTGGCCCCTTGGCTCCTGACCATGGTCTTGGATGTGCCCTTTACCCTCTCGACCATGCCCCTACTCGTCCTACCGACCGCTCTGGCAGCACTGATCTACTTTGGGATCGAGATGGGGTTGTTCTCGGTCGTGATCGGTCTCGCGCAGCAGCGCTCGCCGATCGAGGTGTGGAAGCAGCAGTTTCAGTGGTTGGCCCCGCAATGGGTGGTGCTCGGGCTTTTTGGGCTTTTTCTGGGCGTTGGATATGAGAGCCAGGGAGTCATGGGGATGTTCATCCTGGTGCTGCCCCTGGCGGTGTTGCGCTCTGCCCAGCGCCAATATCTGAATGCCACGACCAATAGCATCCTGGAGCTGCGACGGTTGAACGAGGAACTCAGCCATGCCAACCAGGAGATCGTCGCGGCCAGCGAATCGATCCATCAACTGAACGACGAGTTGTTCCTGATCCTCGCCAAGATCATCGATGCCCGCGATCCATTTGTTTCGGGGCACGCCGCCAAGGTAGCCGAGTATGCCACTGCCATTGCGACGCAGATGGGCTTTGACGCGGCTCGGGTAGAGCAGGTTCGACAGGCAGGCTTCCTCCATGATGTCGGCAAGCTAGGTATTCCTGATAGTATCCTCCATAAACCTTCTTCTCTGACGGAGGAGGAATACGAGTACATCAAGATCCACGCTACCCTTGGCGGTAACCTTATAGAAACCTCGCATGCCTTGAAGCACCTGGCCCCCTTTGTATGCCATCATCATGAGCGGTGGGATGGTAGAGGGTATCCTGCTCGCTTGAAAGGCGAGGAGATCCCTGTGGAAGCGCGTATCCTGGCGCTCTGCGACACGGTGGAAGCAATGGTTTCGGATCGACCCTACCAGCGCAGCCGGACGCTAGACGAAGTGATAGCGGAGATCAAACGTTGCTCAGGCACCCAATTCGACCCGGCAGTGGTGCAAGCCTTTTTAGAAGTGATGCAGGCACAGAATGAAACCTTCTTGGTCAACTCTGCCCAAGAGGTCATGCAAAAAATGTCGGTGGAGCGCCATGCGCTCCAGGAGCAGAATCGTCACACATCACAGTGGACCAATGGCTACCTTTCCGTCGCAACTCCAAAGCAAGTCTAGTGGGTCATCCGACACGCGTGCGGCGGCGACGAACTGCGAGCCATCGGCGCTGTAGCCCAGCCCGTGCAGGTGGGGGAGCGCGGCGACGTGGCTCTGCTCGTCGCTGCGCCCCTGCCCGAGAAGCAACCAGCCGCCCAGCACCAACCGACTCCACCGCCACATCGGTGCCGCTGCCGATGGCGATGCCCACGTCGGCGCGCGTCAGTGCGGGCGCGTCGTTCACCCCACGCAGCAGGCTGTAGCGCCTGTTAGATCGAGGACTTACGCAGTTGAGCGCAGAGCGCAGATAGAGAAGTCGTCCGTTGTCGGTCGTCCGTTGTCGGTCGTCGGTCGTCCGTTGTCGGTCGTCGGTCGTCCCTCGTCTTCCCAAATGCGTAAGTCCTAAGATCAATAGGCAAGGATCAAGAAAACGCCCCTGGTAACCATGGTTACCAGGGGCGTTTTGCGCGAAGACGTGCTTGCCACGAGCGTGGCAAAAGTATTTGTTTTCTCGTACACGCTTTAGCTATGAGCGTCGCGGTGGCTCCCAAGTCGAGCATGAGCATAGGGTGCTGCGAGCTTGTACACAGTTGTACCACACGAAAAAGTACAGAAATCCTTGTGATTTTTAGCCATTGGGGTAATTCACTTGCTTGAACACGGTCCAAGACAGGCTAAAACGAACCCTGACTTGGATAAGAGCGAAAGCGAGGAGCGACGGATGGAAGTGATTTCTACACGGGTACATGGGGTGCTGGACTACATGACAGCGCTGCTGCTGCTGGCGTTGCCCTTCTTCGTCGAATGGCATTCCACTGTCGAGACGTTGCTGCTGGTTGCGGGCGTGGGGCTCCTGCTTGTCAGCCTGCTCACACGCTACGAACTGGGTGCCTTCAAGGTGCTGCCGTTGGCCGGTTGACCAAACAGGCTGCGCAGGCTATCGTACAGCGTGGGAGCGTTTTTCATCTGTTACCTTTCCCTTGTTTGTGGTGATTCAAGAGAAAGATAGCCTCTTTTCAGAGTTTGAAAAGCGCTCCCCTACTTTTGTCAGTCTAGCAGGGTGCATTTCTCAAACCCAATCCCTAATCCCCAATCCCCAATCTCCAATACCTAATACCCAATACCCGCTATCCTCCTTGCACGTGGGCAGGGGGGATGATACAATTTTCTTTTACGGACACACACAGAGGCACAAGGCACGATGAGCTTGACGGTGGAACAGGTAGCCGAGATTGCGGATTTGGCGCGGCTGGATCTGACGAAGCAGGAAAAAGAGCGCTTTCGCGACCAACTGTCGGCCATCCTGGACTATGCAGGGTTGCTACAGGAGTTGGATACCGACAACGTGCCGCCTACCGCCAATGTCACGGGGCTGGTCGGGGTCATGCGCGAGGACGTGATCGAGGCATCCCTGACCCAGGCCGAGGCGCTCGCCAACGGGCCCGTGACCGAGGGCGGTTTTTTTGTGGTGCCCGCTGTTCTGGAAGACGCCTAGACGGGGCGGAGGGTAGCCCATGACCAACTTTGCACCATCGCGTTGACCTCTGCTCCCTCCCCTTTCCGTTATCACCCCCTCCCTGATCCCAAGAAACAACCATGAGCGATCTCACCGACCTTACCCTGCACGAGGCCCATCGCCTGCTCGATGCGGGGGACATTCGATCTGTCGAATTGACCGAGGCCTTTTTGGCGCGGATTCGCGCGCTTGACCCCAAGGTGCGCGCCTTCCTGACCCTCACGCCAGAGCTGGCGCTGGAGCAGGCGCGGGCTGCCGACGAGCAGCGGCGCGACGGACGATCCCACTCGCCGCTGCTGGGGCTGCCACTGGCGCTGAAGGACGTTCTCTCGACCCAGGGGGTGCGTACCACCTGCGGCTCCAAGCTGTTGGACAACTATGTGCCGCCCTGGGACGGGAGCGCCGTCGCCTCATTGCGCCGCGCGGGGGCTGTCTTTTTGGGCAAAACCAACACCGACGAGTTCGCGATGGGCTCCTCGACGGAAAACTCCGCCTACGGAGCGACGCACAACCCGTGGGATTTGGAGCGCGTGCCGGGCGGCTCCTCCGGCGGCTCGGCGGCGGCGGTGGCGGCGGACATGTGCCTGGCCGCGCTCGGCACCGACACCGGCGGCTCGGTGCGGCAGCCCGCCGCTTTTACGGGCGTGGTTGGGCTCAAGCCCACCTACGGACGCGTCAGCCGCTACGGCTTGGTGGCCTTCGCCTCCTCGCTGGACCAGATCGGCCCGCTGACCAAGGACGTGCGCGACGCTGCCTTGCTGCTGGAAGCCATCTCCGGCCACGACCCCGAAGATTCCACAAGTGCGCCGCGCCCCGTGCCCGCCTTTAGCGCCGCGCTCGACAACAGCGCAGGGGTGGAGGGGCTGCGCCTCGGCGTGCCGAGCGAGTGGTTCGGGGAGGGGCTGAGCGGCGAGGTGCGCACGGTGGTGGAGCGGGCGATCCAGACCCTGCGCGACATGGGCGCGGAGGTGCGCGAGGTGCACCTGCCGATGACGCGCTATGCGATCCCCGTCTACTACCTGCTCGCCCCCGCCGAGGCGAGCGCGAACCTGGCGCGCTACGACGGGGTGCGCTACGGGGTGCGGGCCGCGCGCCACCCGGAAGACATCTACGATTTTATCGCCCAGAACCGCGAGGCGGGCTTTGGGCCGGAGGTCAAGCGGCGTATCATGTTGGGTGCCTACGCGCTCTCGGCGGGCTACCAGGATCAGTATTACAAAAAGGCGCAGTCGGCGCGTACCCTCATCAAAGCGGATTTTGACCGCGTCTTTGAAGAGGTAGATCTGATCGTTGGCCCGACCACCCCCTCGGTCGCCTTTCGGATGGGCGCGCACGCCAACGACCCGCTCGCCATGTACCTGGAAGATATCTACACCATCCCGGTCAACCTGGCGGGGCTGCCGGGCATCAGCGTGCCCTGCGGCTTGGCGAGCGGGCTGCCAGTGGGCTTACAGATTATTGCGCCCGCGTGGCAGGAAGAGCGGCTGTTGGGCGCGGCCCACCGCTACGAGCAGGCGCGCGGCGCGCTGCCCCGCGCCCGAAGCGCCGGATAAATTCTTGAATTTTCGTTGGGGTTTGGCTTTTGCCCCAAATGATACATCTCAAAGAGGAGCATTCTTGTGCATGTGATTATTCCTGTTGCGGGCTATGGCACACGGCTGCGGCCACACACCTACAGCAAGCCGAAGCCCCTGGTACAGGTGGCCGGAAACACCGTGCTGGGCCACATTTTGGACCAATTGAAGGGGACCGGCGTTAGCGAGATCACTTTTATCGTTGGCTATCTGGGCGAGCAGGTCCGCAGCTACGTCGCTGAGTACTATCCAGAGTTTAAGACAAACTATGTGGAGCAGGTGAACCGCAAGGGGCAGGCGCACGCGATCTACCTCGCCAAAGAGTTGGTGAAGGAGCCGGTGCTCATCCTCTTTTCAGATACCATCTCCAACCCGGATTTTGGGGCCGTGCAGGAAAGCGCGAAAGACGGCGTGATTTATGTCAAGCAGGTGGAAGACCCGCGCCGCTTCGGGGTGGTGACGACGGACGAGCAGGGGGTGATCCAGCGCTTCGTCGAGAAACCCGACGAATTTGTGTCCGACCAAGCGGTGATCGGCATCTATTACTTGAAGGACTATGTTACCCTCTTCGAGGCCATCGAGGAGTTGATGGAAAAGAACATCCAGACCAAGGGCGAGTTTTTCCTGGCCGACGCGCTGCAACTGATGATCAATCGGGGCGCGAAGCTGGACGCGGAAACGGTGGAGGTGTGGGAAGATTGCGGCACGCCGGAAGCGTTGCTCCAGACCAACCGCTACCTGTTGGAAGAGGGCGGCGCGGCAACCGACTATCAGGGGGGCCAAAACGTAGTCGTCATCCCGCCGGTCCACATTGCGGCCAACGTGCACATCGTCAACTCGGTGATTGGCCCCTACGTCAGCCTGGGCGAGGGCTGCGAGGTCCGTGATTCCATCCTGCGCGACACCATCGCCGATGCCGGTGCCATCATCGAGGACACGATGCTCAGCGAGTCGCTGATCGGGAACAGCGCGGTGGTGCGTGGCCGCTACCGCAACTTAAACGTGGGCGATTCGTCGGTGGTAGATTTCGATTAGGATTGGCAGATCACAGATTGCAGATTACAGATTGGCAGATTTCAGATTAACGACTACTCGATTCATCCAGTGAATCTGTAATTTCTAATCTGCAATCTGCAACCCAAAAGGAGCAGCAGTGGACTACTCAAAATGGGTCTCGACCCGCATCCAGCGCGTGCCGCCGAGCGGGATTCGCCGCTTCTTCGACATCGCCGCGACGATGGACGATGTGATCTCGCTGGGCATCGGCGAGCCGGACTTTGTGACCCCCGAGCGGATCATCGAGGCAGGGGTGGCGAGCCTGCACGCGGGGCAGACTGGCTACACCTCCAACAGCGGCATCCTGGAACTGCGCGAGGTGCTGGCCGATCATTTGCACGCGCTCTATGGCGTTCGCTACGATCCCGAGGAGATCCTCATCACCGTCGGGGCCAGCGAGGCGGTCATGCTGGCGATGATGACGCTGATCGAGCCGGGTGACGAGGTGATCATCCCCGAGCCCTGCTTTGTGGCCTACGGTCCATCGGTTTCCTTTGCGGGCGGGGTGCCCGTGTACGTGCCCACCTATGTGGAAAACAATTTCGAGGTCACGGGCGAGGATATCGAGCGTGCGGTCACGCCGCGCACGCGCGCCATCTTCATTGGCTACCCCAACAACCCCACCGGCGCGGTGATGAGCCGCGAGCGGATGCTGGAGGTGGCCGATGTGGCTGCGCGCCACGATCTGTTCGTGCTCTCCGACGAGATTTACGACCGGCTCGTTTACGGGGTAGAGCACACCTGCTTCCCCGCCCTGCCCGGCATGCAGGAGCGCACGATTCTCCTCGGCGGCTTTTCCAAGAACTACGCGATGACCGGCTGGCGCTTGGGCTACGCCTGCGGCCCCGAGGCGATCATCAGCGGGCTGCGCAAGATGCACCAGTACGTCATCATGAGCGCGCCGACGACCGCGCAGGTCGCGGCGGTCACCGCCATCCGCGACTGTCAGGACGACGTGGAGCGCATGCGCCAGAGCTACGATCAGCGCCGCCGCGTGATCGTCGAGGGGCTGAACACCATCGGCCTGCCCACCTTCGAGCCGAAGGGGGCGTTCTACTGCTTCCCCGACATTCGCCCCACCGGCCTGAGCAGCGATGACTTTGCCAACCAACTTCTGGAGGAAAAGCACGTGGCCGCCGTGCCCGGCTCCGCCTTTGGCCCCAGCGGCGAGGGCTACCTGCGCGTTGCCTACGCCACCAGCATGGTCCAGATCGAGGAGGCGCTGGGGCGGATCGAGGATTTTGTGCGGCAGCGACGGTAGCACCCTCTACAAAGGAAGGGAGCTTCAATGAAGGCAAAATACGACTTTTCAAAGGCCGAGCGTGGTAAATTCTATCGCCCTGATATCGAACTGAATATCCCCGTGTATCTCGATCCCGATGTAGCACGTTTTATCCAGGACATGGCCCGGACAAAGGAACTTAATGTCACTGCACTCGTGAATCAGTGGCTCCGTCAGGACATTGCCCTCCTTGAAGAACGGACAGTAGGAAACGCAGGGGTAAAATGAGTTTCTGCGCCTTGCCTACGCCACCAGCATGGTCCAGACCGAGGAGGCGCTGGGGCGAATCGAGGATTTTGTGAGGCAGCGACGGTAGAGCAGGTGGGAGTGAAGAGGGCGCGCTTACGAGGTCATATTATGGAGGGTAGATGTCAAGTATTGTCTGGACAGAATACCTTCAGTACCGCGCAGCCCTACGAGGATTCGATCTTGAAAAGCTAGAATACGTTATCCGTCACTCGAGCGAACGTTACTTTGATACCGAGACAGGGCGACCTGTGGTTGTTGGGCGGCACGATCAGCTTCTGGTAATCATGCCCTACGACGTGGCAGGCGAAACTATCACACCTGTTACAGTGCACGCTATTACTCGTCAGCAAATACGGTTTCGGCTGCGTACAGGGAGGTTCACACATGAATAGGACGCGAATTCGTTATTTTGAGCAGGAAGATGTGCTGCATCTGGTACTCTCTGAGGAGCCGGAAAGCCGGAGTTTAGAGTTGAGCGGGGATATCACGGTTGAACTCAACGATCAGAATGAGTTGATCGGGGTGGAGATCCTCAATGCAAGCACCTTTCTTCGCGATGCCGTGTTAGAGTCCATCCAAGCCCGCACTCTCCATCTCCTTGAAGCTCAAACCACTTAAAAGCGGAATGCAACAACTTTGTTGCTCTATTCCTTGTATTTCCGTTTCTCACGAGGTTGTCGATGAAGTACGAACTCGTCGTTGGTCTTGAGGTGCACTCGCAGCTTCTGACCAATTCCAAGATGTTTTGCGGCTGCAACGCCGCTTATCAGGAGTCGGAGCCGAACAGCCACACCTGCCCGGTCTGCTTGGGGCTGCCCGGCGCGCTGCCGGTGATCAACCGCAAGGCGGTCGAATACACGATCCGCGTGGGGCTCGCGCTCCACTGCGAGATCGCGCGCGTGACCAAGTGGGACCGCAAAAATTACCACTACCCCGACCTGCCGAAGGGCTACCAGATCTCGCAGTACGACATGCCACTTTGCAAGAATGGCTGGATGGAGGTCGAGACGGATGAGCGGGGCGCGCGGCGTATCGGCGTCCGCCGCGTCCACCTGGAGGAGGACACGGGACGCTCGGTGCACGCCAACGGGCGCACGCTGATCGACCTGAACCGCTCCGGTGTGCCGCTCATCGAGATCGTGACCGAGCCGGACATCCGCACCCCCGACGAGGCACGACAATTTTTGCAAAAGCTGCGCACGATTATCCGCTACATCGAGGTGGGCAGCGGCGACCTGGAGGCGGGCGCGATGCGGCTGGAGCCGAACGTCTCCGTGCGGCCCGTCGGCTCGCAGGAATTCGGCACCCCCGTCGAGGTGAAAAACCTCAACTCTTTCCGCGCGGTCAAGCTGGCCCTGGAGTATGAGCAGCAGCGGCAGGGCATCCTGCTGACGCGCGGCGCGCCGGTCGTGCGGGAAACGCGCGGCTGGGTGGAGGGGCGCGGCGAGACCGCGTCGCAGCGGCTCAAGGAGGCGGCGGAAGATTACCGCTACTTCCCCGAGCCGGACCTGCCCTCCTTAGAAGTTTCTCCCGACTGGATCGAGCAGATTCGCGCGGGCCTGCCCGAGCTTCCCGACCCCAAGGCCGCGCGCTTCCGCGAGGCGTATGGGCTCTCGGCCTACGATGCCAGCGTGCTTACCAGCGAGCGCGAGACCGCTGCCTGGTTCGAGGAGGCGGTGCGGCTGGGCCAGGAACGCGGCATCGCCCCGAAAACCGTGAGCAATTGGGTCACGGGCGAGCTGTTCCGCCTGAGTAGCGCGGCGGGCAAGCCGGTCACCGAACTCGGCATCAGCCAGGAGGCGCTGATCGGGCTGCTCGATCTGGTCGAGCAGGGAACCATCTCGCAGAACGTGGGCAAAAGCGTGCTCGACAAGATGCTGGAAAGCGGCAACAGCGCCGCGCAGATCGTCGAGGCGGAGGGGCTACGCCAGATCTCGGACGAGTCCAAGTTGGACAGCGTGGTGGACGAGGTGATCGCCAGCCACCCGGACGAGGTGCAGAAGTTTCTCGATGGCAAAAGCTCGGTGGCGGGCTACCTGGTGGGTCAAGTGATGCGGACCACGGCGGGCAAGGCCAATCCCCAGGTCGTGCGCTCGCTCATCGCCGCGCGGCTGGACGCGTTACGGGACGCCAGCGGCTCGTAGGCGCTTGAGGGGTGGCAGCTTGGCTGGAAAGTTGCTGTGCAGACTCCTTGACCGTTGGCCCATTGTTCCTTTTGAAGAACCCCTTTTAAAATAGAGTGAGACGACGCAGTTTCACCTCACACCTCAGCGAGGAGGTACCCCATGCCTGAAGAGGCATCCCTGTTGCAAATAGCGCAGCAATTTTATGACGAGGCTGCGGAACTTACCCCCATCCCCCTCGGCCTGCGGCAGAACATGCGCGAGCCGGACCGTTCCCTCACTGTAAATTTCCCCGTCAAGATGGATGGCAAGCCGGTACAAATGTTCACCGGCTACCGCGTCCAACATTCCACGATGCGCGGCCCCGCCAAGGGCGGCCTGCGTTACACCCCCGACCTGACCCTGGAAGATGTGCAGGCGCTCGCCATGCTGATGACCTGGAAGACCGCGGTCGTCGGTATCCCCTTTGGCGGCGCGAAAGGCGGGGTCGTCTGCGACCCCTCGCAGCTCACCCGCCCCGAACTGGAGCGCATGACGCGCCGCTTCACCAGCGAAATCTCGCTGGTGATTGGCCCCGAGCGGGACATCCCCGACACAGACGTGGGCACCGACGAGCGGATCATGGCGTGGGTGATGGACACCTACTCTTCCATCAAGGGCTACACCATCCCCGCGGTGGTGACCGGCAAGCCGGTGCAGATCGGCGGCACCAAGGGGATGGACCGCTCGACCGGGCGCGGCGTGGTGTTCGTGTTGCGCGAATCAGCCAAGCGGCTCGGCATGGACTTGGGCGCATCCACGGTGGCGGTGCAGGGCTTTGGCAAGGTCGGCGCGACCGTCGCGCTGCTGATGAGCCATGTCTTCGGCGCGCGCGTCGTGGCGGTGAGCGACTCTTCAGCCACGCTTTTCAGCGGTGATCGCCTGGACATTCGCGCCCTGATCGAGCACAAGGAGGCCACCGGCAGCCTGCGCGGCTTTCGGCGGCGCGGAGGAGATGGGCCCCGAGGCGGTGCTCACCCTGCCCTGCGACGTTCTGGTGCCCGCCGCGCGCGAGCGCGTGCTGACCGAGGCGAACGCCCCAGAGGTAAAGGCGCGGCTCGTGGTCGAGGGGGCCAACGCGCCCACCACCCCCAACGCCGCGCTCATCCTGCGCGAGCGTGGCATCCACGTGATCCCCGATATTCTGGCGAGCGCGGGCAGCGTCACCGTCAGTTACTTCGAGTGGGTGCAGAGCCTCCAAAAGCTGTTTTGGAGCGAGGAAGAGGTCATCGCGCAGCTTCGCCAGATCATGCTGCGCTCCTTTGACGAGGTGTGGACCATGTTCGAGGAGCGCGACGTGTCCATGCGCACGGCAGCCTACCTGCTCGCGCTCCACCGCGTCGCCAAAGCGTATGATTTGAGGGGAATTTACCCGTAAGGTTACTTAGGTATTAGATATTGGGTATTAGGTATTGCAATATCTAATACCTAATACCCAATATCTAGTATCTAGTATCCTTCTGCAAAAGGGAGGAACATTGTGCTTCCAGATCAGATGATCGCCAAGGACGAGAAGGGCGAGTTGTACGCGCCGGAGCCGCAGGAGCGCCATCTGTTGTCCATCGGGCAGGACGATGACGCGCAGCATAAAAAGGGAGCGCTGATGGCGCGCGGCGCGTTCGCGAGCGGCCCCAACCCGTACACGATGGCGATCGAGCAGTTCGAGGCGGCGCTGCCCCACCTGGATCTGAAGCGGGGCATCATCGACTACATGCGTCAGGCCAAGCGCGCGCTGATCGTCAGCTTCCCGCTGCGCCGCGACGATGGCAGCATCCTGGTGCTCGATGGCTACCGCGTGCATCACAACAACATTCCAGGCCCGACCCATGGCGGGCTGCGCTACCATCCCGGGGTCACGCTGGACGAGATGCGCGCCTTTGCGATGTGGAACACCTGGAAGGCCGCCGTGGTGAACATCCCCTTTGGCGGCGCGGCGGGGGGCATCGCGGTCGACCCCTTCAGCCTCTCCCCGCGCGAGTTGGAGCGGATGACGCGCCGCTATGTCAACGATATTACCCCGCTGCTCGGGCCGGAGGGGGACATCATCTCGCCCGACCTGAACACCACCCAGCAGACGATGGGCTGGATCATGGACACCTTTTCCATGAAACAGGGCTACGCGGTGCCCGCCGTGGCAACGGGCAAGCCGCTGGAACTGGGCGGTACGGTCGGGCAGGCAGGCTCGATTGGGTTGGGGCTCTTCTTCTGTATCGAAAAGACGCTGGAAAAGATGGGGCGCAGCCTCGACGGGGCGACGGTGGCGGTGCAGGGCTTCGGGCGCGTCGGCTCCAACACGGCGCTCTACCTGTCGCGCTGCGGGGCGAAGGTGGTGGCGGTGGCGGATGTGGGGGGCGGGGTCTACTCCCCCGACGGGCTCGACATCCCCGAACTGATGCAGGTGGCGGCGGAGCATCGCACCGTCACAGCGTTGGAGCGCGCGGAGCGCATCACCGACGAGGATCTGCTCTCGATGGATGTGGATGTGCTGGTACTGGCCGCGCTCGGCAACCAGATTCGCGCCGATAACGCGCACCGTGTCCGCGCGCGGATCATCGCGGAGGGGGGGCCGGGGGTCGTGACCCCGCGCGCGGATCGCATCCTCGCCGAGGATGGGCACGACACCCACGTGGTCATCCCCGATATTCTGGGCAGCGCGGGCGGCATGGTCGTCGCCTACTTCGAGTGGGTGCAGGACGTGCAGGCCTTCTTTTGGGGGGTCGAGCAGATCGAAGATTTGCTGCGCACGCTCATGCTGCGCGCCTTTGACGAGGTGTGGGGCATCCATAGCGAGCGCGAGGTCAGCCTGCGCGTGGCGTCCTACATCTACGCGATTAACCGCGTTGCCACCACCACCCTCATGCGCGGCATCTGGCCTTAATGGCAGGCAGCGAACGGATAGCAGGCGGCAGGCGGCAGGCGGCAAGCAGGCGGCAGGCGGCAGGCAGCAGGCGGCAGGCGGCAGACGGATAGCAGGCGGCAGTGGGGTCCCGCAAAGCGGGTAAGGCGGCGGACAGATGACGTCCTGCTCTGCGTTCGATGAACTAGGCCACCTGGACCAAACCAAGAGGAGCCCGCAGCAGCGCTGCGACCTCCTTTCCGTATCCTTTATTCCTGTAATCCTTGCTCTATCCGTTCCCCACATCCATCGCAAAGTGGAACACGTGGAACTCCCCCTCGTCGCCGCCCCACGGGTCGCCCATGCCCGCCGCGAGCAGCGGGCGCACGAGCGCCTCGTCCACCGGCGCGAAGCAGCGGAGCTGCCCGCGCGGCGTGAGGCGGTGCGTCACATGACGCGCGTGGCGCACCAGTGCCGCCTGCTCGGCCTCGCTCCCGCCCTCAAAGAGGTAAAGCCACGATTGGTCGTGGTGGGAGCCGCGACCCAGCAGTGCCAGGGCATCGCCGCAGCGCCACACCCCGCCCGCGCCGATGATCTCCGCCAGCCACGCCTCGTCCAGCGGGCGCGCCACCCAGCCATCCATGGCATGGCCGTCACTGCGCGCCAGCCAGCGGCACCCCTGCACGCGCGCCAGCAGGTCGGAGGGAGGGACGGCAAGGTAAGGGGTGACGTTTGGTTCTGGCTCCGGCAGGGCGGGCGCTTTGAAGAGGCGGTAGTCGCCGCGCAGCGTCATCCCGCTTTGCCGCGCCAGGTGCGCCACCTTCTCATTCTCCCAACTGGTCGCCAGCGCGAGGGTGCGGATACCCGGCTGCTGCCGCGCGACCTCTACCAAGTGATTGTGGAAGTGCGTCGCGTAGCCACGCCCCTGGTGGCGCGGGCTGACGCGCAGCCCCTCCAGCCACCAGTACCCCTCAGCGAGCTCGATCACGCGCCCCGTCGCGACGATCTCCTCGCCCACCGTGCCCAACCTGGAGCACGCTGTGTGGGGTGTGGACCCACTCGTCCCACACCTTCGCCAGATAATCCTCGCCCTCCCAGATCTCCCGCGTCATCTCCGCGATTTGCGGCTGATCGGACGCACGCCCCGCACGGAACGCGAGCGATGGAGGTGGGATGGGGAGGTTCATAGGAAGGTTGCAGATTGCAGGTTACAGATTAAGAGCCACAAATTACAGGTTGCTTCGTGCCGTACCGATCTCGATTGGAGGTGTAGCAAATCGCGCGCATTGTCACACCAAATAAATATTGTTTCATGTCTTTAGTGTTAACTTTTAACCTGTCATCTGTATGAACCCTTTGACAAACCCACTCCGTAACTCATCTACAATCTGTAATCTGCAATCTGCAATCTACAATCTTCTGGGATCACCAGCCGCGCGTGCCGGGGCCACCCTTGAAGGGGCCGACGATCTCGTCGGTGATCCAGCCACCGTAGAAATCGCCTTCCTGGGCGCGCACCGGCTCGTCACCGACGAAGCAGGCATCCACGCGGCTGGGGTAGAAGGCGATGTGATGTTGCAACGCCTCGTAGCCGGGCGCGGGGTCGGGGTAATACCACGCGACGTTTTCCACGCGCCGCTCTCCCACCTGAAGATCGTAGTAGCTCGCGCGCCCCTTGAACTCGCAGAAAGTGCGCTGCGGGCTGGGGCGCAGAAACTCCATGCGCACATCCTCGGGCGGGAGGTAGAAGACCGGCGGGTGGCTGGTTTCCAGCACGCGCAGCGCGTTGCGGCTGTCGGCGAGGGTCTCGCCATTGAACAGGACGCGCACGCGTCGGCTGTCGGGCTCCACGCGCGGCGGGCGCGGGTAGTCCCACACCGATTCCTGGCCGGGGCCAATTGGGAGAGGGTGGCGGCTCATTCGTTGATCGAGCCGGTCGAGATGGTCAGGCGGAGGGCGTCGTCGGTTTCCACGATGCTGATGACTCCGCTCTTCTCGATGGTATCGGTGGCGAAGCGCAGGGTTTCCACATCGGGGCCGCTGCCCAGGTCGCCTTCCTCCACGGTGAAGCCTGCGGCGGGCAGGGCTTCCATGTAAAACCCCTTCACCTCGTCTACGGAGGTGCCTTCGAGCGCGTAGCTGGCCTTGCTGTAACGCTGATCGTCCGGGTTGTCCACTTCGAAGAGGGTTGCCCCGTCCGGCAGCGGGATGTCAAAGCCAAAGATTTCTTCGGTCGTCTCCGCCATGGGCAGCGGTGGCTCCGCGTCGCCTGGGTCTTCCCCTACCATTTCCTCGGCGGTGTCCATCGCCACCTCGTCCCCGCCGGGCCCAGGGGTGCCAAGCTCGTCCGGGGATTGCGCGGCGGGCTCGTAGATCGCGTTCGTCGCCTCGACCGCTGGCGCGCCCGCGTTGGGCGTGGGCGGAATACCGACGACTCCCTCGGTGGGCTCGTCGCCACCGCAGGCGCTCAGGGTGAAGAGGATGAGTAAACAGAAAGAAGCAGGAGTAGGGGGTCGTCGGTGCATCGGATGCTCCTTGGTTGTTGCTTTATAAAGGTGGTTCCTTCAACAAAGCAGCATATATGCCGACGACGCGCGTGGGGAAAGCGGGCTAGGGGAGCGAGGAAGCACCGAACGATCTGGCAGAACACGAAGCTTTTACTTCCACGGCTGTCTGCAACAATCTGGTTGATTCGGCCATGCCCGCTCGAGTTTACCACGTGAGTGGGCATGGCCGCGGGTCAGCGTGTTTGTTCAAAGACGTAGATGTGCTGCTGTGCGGGTAGGGTTTCGGGAGTAAGCTCCAGCGACGGACCGTCGACGCGCGTGACCATTTCGTCGGGGTATCGCTCAAGGAACGCCTCGACCGGCTCGATCTGAAGCCAGCCGCGCGGGTGATAGAAGTGCATCGGAATGATTACGCGCGGGCCTATTTCCTGGATCGCCTTGTCGAGATCGTCGAACGCGATGGTGGCGTGCGCGCCGGCCAGCGCCAACAGGATGTCCACGTTGCCGCGTAGCGCGTCGACGTGCTCGGGCGGGATCGGGTTGCCCGTATCGCCCAGGTGCAGCACGCGCAGGCCGCCCAACGTGAACAGGTAGAGCGCATTGGCGTCGGGGTGGCGTCCAAACTCGCCCTGAAAATCGAAGGTCAGGCTCTCCATCGCTGGGAAGGGGCGGATCGACACCCCCTTGACCGTCGTGCCTTCGGGCGGTAGCTCCAGCGCATCGACTACCACAGGATCGCCCTGAATGTGGCTGGGATCGGAGTGGAACGAGTCGGTAGACGAACTCATGATCACGATGTCGGCAGGCTCGTTGATCGGGTCAAAGCCGGAGCCAGGCTTGGGGCCGGGTGTATACGGATCGGTGATTACCGCTAGCCCGTCGGCCTCAAGCCGAAAACTGGCATGCGCATAATGGGTTATTTTCATATCATCCTCCACGGAGCGTCGGGATAACGCGAGGTGCTCTGCGCTAGCCGTGAGCACCTCGTGCTCGCTGCTACCGCTTAGCTCTATACCTTTTCGCCCTGAAACAGCTCCCACACATCGACCATGCCTTCGGTGTCAGCTGAGAATTGGGTGAGGTGCGGCGATTCCATGTGCTGTTCCCAAAGCGGTTTGGTGGTCCAGTTCTCGTAGAACATGATCGTGCCATCTTCGATTGAGCGGTGCATGTCGTAGTTGATGCACCCTTCTTCGGCGCGGGTTGGCTCGACCAGTTTGCGGCACGCCTCGTACAACTCCTCGTCTGAGCCCGGCTTGGCTTTCAACTTGGCGATAATGGTCAGTGGGGCCACGGCTATTACCTCCTTGTAATGTGTGGGGATGAAACGGTGACGGTCTGCTTCGGCCATGCTGGACAAGGTGTTACCCACCCAGGCTAGCGGCAGATTATCAGCAATTTCCAAACCAAAATCGTTCTAAAAGCGTCGAAATTGCCTCGTCCAATGCCTAATACCAGACACCGTTTCCTCTATCGTGTGGCCTGATCATCACGATTGGGTACGCCGTACCAAGCTCGTCCAAAGGGTGAGCAGTAAGTTGATAGAGGATGTGGGCGGCTCGCCGAGAGATGCTCAACCACTGCCACGCCTCATCGTCGCTTCGCCATGGCGAGACGGTCGCGGAGCGCGCCTTGCGGGGCGCGTGCCCTGCGATGGAGGCGTTTGAGAATCAGGACGAGGAGCAGGAAAGCGGCGCAGGCCCCGAACGAGGCCAGTTGCTCTGAAAGGCGAGGCGGCAGGATGAGGATGAACCCTTGCCCCTTGATGAGGGACGAGAAGCTCGACACGCAGAAGGGGGTCAAAAAGAGGCGGATCGTCTGCCAGCGGTCTCTGACGCGAAGCGGCTGACCGCCCACGCTCAAATTGAGCGCGATCCCGATCACGCCACTGATCCCGAGGGAGTTGAGCCAGAGGGTCGGTGACGGATCAAAGTAGTTGACGACCGTGACCAGGTACCAGATCAGGTAGCACCAGAGCACGATCTTGGCGGTGCCCAGCGAGGCAAAGTAGGTGAGCGTCTTGCGGAAGGGGTGTTTCATAGAGCCAAATGCGGGAATACCCTCGCGACCAACGTGAATGAGCAGACAACTTCACAGAAATTCCACATGGTTGATCATCTCGTCTGCTTCCAGGACTTGGTAGATTAACAACAAGCCCTGTAACAATTCTCCAATTCGTGTTTGCTGTGGAGCATAGACAATTCCGCAGTGTGTTACGCCTGCTGCATGAAGCCGGAGGTAATCATCATCTTGACTCACCACCACGCGTCCCTGTGCAGCAGCTAATGCCAATTGCTCAGTGTCCGGCTCGCCGAGCATCCCGGCTCCTTGAGTGGTGAGCACATCCACCCCTCGCCGTTGTAGTCCTGCTACGACAGCCAAGGCGATATGCTCATCGGTGTAAAAACGCACCCTACTCATGAGAAGGGCGGTAGTTTTGATGGAATGTGTTGTTGGAGCTGATTCGCAAAGGCTTCGCTTTCACGAATGCTCTGATCAATCTCCGCGCGATGATCATGGTAATAGGCCAGGGCCGCGTATATATCGGCGAGCGTCAGATCATGTTCGGTCGCGATTCTGTCAGCATGCTGCCCCAACCACTCATGCCAAATCACAATATCGGCCACCGTAATGCGCCGACCTGCGATCCGAGGTTTGCCCCCTCTCACATCGGGCGAGATTTCGATGTGATGATCCAAAGTGTGTGCGCGCATAGGAGGGTGTTCCTTCCTGCTTTTATCTGTTCATCATGGCTACTCTTGCATCGCTCTTTGCTCGCTGCTGCCCTTCTCTGACTATGAAGGGAAGTCTAGCAGAAAACATGAAGCGGGTGCACCCAAAGACGTTTCTTGAGGAGGAACGCGGAGTTGCCGAACGCTGTGCGCATCACGTGCGCCACGAGGGAATATACTGTCGCAAACAGACCGCCGAAGGTGCGCCGATTAGCCCGCACGCTGCGCCAGCAGCGGGGTGGCGTACCTGCGTCTGTTAGCCGCGCGCGCGCCGGTAGTGCATAGCGACCGCGCCGTTGCGGAGCGGCGTCGACGAGACCAGCTCGAGCCGTCGCGTGCTGGGTAGCCCGCTCTGGTACAGGGTCGGGCCGTGACCGGCGATCCTGGGGTGGACGAGGAACTTGTACTCGTCGATCAGATCCAGCCGGTCCAGCTCGGTCGCGAGCTTGCCGCTACCGAGGAGCACGCCGGCAGGGGTCGCGTCCTTGAGCTTCTGCACGCTCGTGCGCAAGTCGCCGGCGATGTGGTGGCTGTTGGTCCACGGGAAGTCCGTTCGCGTCGACGACACCACGTACTTCGGCTTGGCCTCCAGCTTGACCGCCCACTCGCGCATCGCCGGCGGCGCCTCCTCGTCGCCGCGAGCGACCGCCGGCCAGTAGCTCTCCATCATCTCGTAGGTGACGCGGCCCCACAGCATCGCCCCGCCCTCGTCCATGAGGCGGGTGAAGAAAGCGTGTGTCTCGTCGTCGGCGATTCCCTCCTGGTGGTCGACGCAGCCGTCGAGGGTGACGTTGATGCTGAAGGTCAGGAGTCCCATGGCGACGAGTATACTCCGAGTTGGGCGGACCGCTGGACTGTCACTTGTCGACGAGTACCTCGCAGCGGCTAACGTGCAGCGCATCACGCGCCCGCCGAGCCTACCAGCAGTTCCAAAAACAGACCAGCCACAACTACCAGGTTGCCGGGAGGCAGACCGCCACAGGCGGGTCGCGTGCATGCGCTTGTTCGGTTCCGTCTGTCTTTGAGAAAGGGTGTGTTAAAACTGCGCTAGGAACTTATCGTAATCGGCGTGTGACCCGATCCAGAACCAATATACCGTATCATCTTCCAACAAGCCTAACGCTCGCCACCCCAACCCAATCCGCACGGAGTACAACGGTTCCGTAGGATGGACCTGCTTGAAGTGTAAACTGGGATGCCGGGGATTCTCACGCCACACACGGTAATTCTTACGTGCCTGTCGCCGCACTTGTTGAGGTAAGCGCCGATAGTAGTCAAGAAACTCATCGGTAAGACGGGAGTTCACAAGTCGTTGAGATCCATTTCACGGCTGCGCCCCGCGCGAATATCGGCACGCACTTTGTCTGCTATGTGTTTTAACGGCTCTTCCGACGCGCGAAAAGTTGCCGCCCAGCGCTGTTCATCTTCTAACTCTTCCAAAATCAAGGCGGCCATCGCATTCTGTTCTTCGTCGGATAGGTGCGATAGCTCCGCAATAGCCTGTTCAAGTAGCTGTGTCATGATTGTTCCTCCCTTCGATGGCACCACCGAGGCGTAACGCATGTCAGATTATAGAAGCAAAACTCAGGGTGGTACAGAAAGCGCAACGTTTGGCGCATCATACGCCTGCGCGAACAGGAACAAGCTTACACATAAGCCAGCGAGGTAGCCGACTAACCCTGCTTGTATACCTGTTCATGATGTATCAAAAATTTAGTCGTAGGAACCGAACTACTGTTTACGCCGCTCCCGAGCAGTATAAACCGCTGCACGGGCAGAGGTGGGCAGTATAAACCCCCGTGCTCTCCCTGCAACGCGGCGGAAATGCCGCCCGATAGCGATATTTGCCCCTGTTACACCGCTGTCTCGCGGTATAAACCGCCGCATAGGGCGCAAAAGCCGCCACCGCCTCATCGTCGAGTATACAGCGCAAAAGCTTGGGATTCAATAGGGTTCAGTTGAACTTCTTGCGCGACTCCCAACCTGTTAGCTCAGATAAATGTGGCTCTGTAGCGTCGCGATGTGCCAGAAACAAACAGGGGAACGGAGAATGCTGCAGCATTCCTCGTTCCCCTTTTCCAACGTTCGAACGTTCCAACGTTCCCTCTTTACATCTCGCCCTTGGCCTCCTGTGGCGAGGGCGCGTCGCCTGCCGAGGGTTGAGGTCGCTTTTCGGTGGCGGTGGAACGACAGGAGGAACGAAGCGAAATGGCAGCGTTGTGGCCGGGCGGGTGCAGTGCCTCGTTCTGTCTTCGGCGACGCCTATGAGGGACTCTTCTGAACGTGAGGATAGTTGAGAATCTTGTCATCTACCGTCATTAGGGGGCAGCCGTGAACCCGTGCAGTAGCCACGATGAGTTGGTCTGCCGGGTCACGATGAAAAGGGGGCGGAAGGTGCGTTGACTCCACCACAATGCGCGGCGTCAAATCCAGAAGGTGAATACCTGGATAAGCCAAAGCTTGACTGAGCCACTCCTCAACAGGAACCGGTAAGACAAGCCGACCGTATTCGACCAATTTGGCTACTTCCCAACATGAGATAATGCTAACGCCAAGTCCTTCGGCTTCTTTTTCCTGTAACTTTGTTTGGTAAGTTTGGGAAAGGTGTGCATCTCCATGAACCCACCACACCCAGATGTGGGTATCCAAAACAATCACTGTACGGCTTCCCAATCGCTTTCCGCTACCGGCTCAGTCGGATCAATATATTGAACAGTGGTACCACGCAGCGGATAACGATTGAAAGGTTTTACTTGATGTGAACGTGCCAAGACGATAATCTCGATAGGATCACCTGCTTGGAACGGCAGATGATGAAGTGTCACGGTCCCATCCTGTTGTAAGGTCGTCTCGATGCGATAGGCTTGCACGATTCGCCTCCTGCTCTAAACGTATGATACTTGCCGCTAAGCTGTGCGCAGCCACCGACCTATGGTTTATATGGCGCGCCGTATCACCCCCTTCAGGGGTGCAAAATGCGGCGGCTGGCTCGCTCATCTAGTATAGGGAACTGTTTACCCTGATACAAGAGCTATAAAAAACAGGTCAGGCTCTGAAGCTGTCAAAGTAGAGGAAGAGGGTTGGTGTGGCGCAAGTGCAACGTGCGCTCGACGGAACTAGGCTACGTAAACGCGCTGGGGAGGCGGAACCTCTTCGATAACCATTAGCAATCAACAGCCCTCGGGCGGGCGCGCGGTGGACGGCGTAGGCCTCGATGCGCAGACCGTTGGAACGCTCGAACGCTTCAACGGTCGAACGTTCCAACGGTCGAACGTTCCAACGGTCCCTGTTTACATCTCGCCCTTCGCCTCTTGCGGCGAGGGCGCGTCGCCTGCCGAGGGTTGGGGCCGCTTCTTCGTGGCGATGGTCTTGGCCTGCGTGAAGAGGAGCAGGTAGTCGGGGCCGCCCGCCTTGGAGTCGGTGCCGCTCATGTTGAAGCCGCCGAAGGGGTGCACGCCGACGAGTGCGCCGGTGCACTTGCGGTTCAGGTACAGGTTGCCGACGTGGAACTCCTCCTTGGCGCGCTCCAGCCGCTCCGGGTCGGCGGAGTAGAGCGCGCCGGTCAGCCCGTAGTCGGTGCTGTTGGCGATCTCCAGCGCCTCGTCGAAGTTTTCGGCGGGGACCAGGGCGAGGACCGGGCCAAAGATCTCTTCCTGCGCGATGCGCGCGTCGCCGCTCACGTTGCCGAAGACGGTGGGCTCGATCCAGTAGCCCTCCTCCTCGGGGTTCTGCGCCGCGCCGCCGCCGACGAGCAGCTCGCCTTCCTGCTTGCCGATCTCGATGTACTCGCGAATCTTGTTGAACGCCTCCTCGTCAATCACCGCGCCCACCGTGTTCTCAGGGTCCTCCACGGGGCCGCGCGCGAGTTGCTTCGTTAGCTCGACCACGCGGTTCTTGACCGGCTCATACAGCTCCTTGACGATGATCGCGCGCGAGCCCGCCGAGCACTTCTGCCCCTGGTAGCCAAAAGCCGCCGCGACGATGCCCTGCGCCGCCTCGTCGGGATCGGCGGTCTCGTCCACCACCGTCGCATCCTTGCCGCCCATCTCCAGCACCATGCGCTTGAGCCACTTCTGGCCGGGCTGCACCCGCGCCGCTTGCTCGTAGATGTGCGTGCCCACCGCGCGCGATCCGGTGAAGGAGACGAAGCGCGTCAGCGGCGACTCTACCAATGCCTCGCCCACCACCTCGCCGGGGCCGGTGAGCACGTTGAGCACCCCCGCCGGTATGCCCGCCTCGTGCAGCAGGGCAAGCGCCTTGTGCCCGATGATCGGAGACTGCTCGGCGGGCTTGGCGACCACCGTGTTGCCCGCCACGATCGCCGCGCCGCACATCCCGACGAGGATCGCATTGGGAAAATTCCAGGGCGGGATCATCGCCCCAACGCCGAGCGGGATGTACTGGAACTCGTTGTCTTCTGGCTCGTACTCTGCCAGCAGAGAGTTGGAGCCCTCGGCCATCTGGAGCATCTGGCGCGCGTAGTAGTCGAGAAAGTCTATCGCCTCGGCGGTGTCGGCGTCGGCCTCTGCCCAGCTTTTGCCTACCTCGTAGACCATCCACGCCGAATAGTAGTGCTTGCGCTCGCGCATCAGGTCGGCAGCCCTGAAAATGTAGTCGGCGCGCTCGCGGACCGACACCCGCTTCCACTGCTTGAACGCCTCAGTCGCTACCTCTAGCGCCTTCTGCGCGTGGCTCGCATCCCCGTTCGACAGGTAGCCGAGCACCTGCTGCGGGTTGTTCGGGTTGACCGAGGGGAAGGTGTCGTCCAGGACGATCTCCTCGTCGCCGATGATCAACGGGTACGTCTGCCCGAACTCGCTACGCACCTGCGCCATCGCCTCCATGAAGGCGACACGGTTCTCGTCCTTGTTAAAATCGGTATACGCTTCGTTTCGGAACGGCTCCATTGTGGCAACCTCCTTGTTGTGGTCCAGTTTCATGTTGGGGGATTGTATCATTGCCCAGAGGGGTGGGGCAATGTGCGAAAGGCGAAGAGGCGAGGAAAGATAAACGAGGAAAAGTTTGAGGGGAGGTGGACGAAACGGTGGGAACGCTATAGGTGCCAATTTTCGAGTTGAAGAGCTGTGAAGGCCCTACTGCCAGGAGATCGATCACGAAGACCATCAAACAGGCCGTCGAGGTCTAGTGCCTCTAGATCAACCTCCCGACGAAATGCTTCATATCTCTCCCACAAGGAGATGTCTGTCTCCTCTTTTACTTGGTAGTGATCGGGCGAAATCAGCACAGCAACCGCTTGACCGTTTCGTGTTACCTCCACCGCGTGCCCATGCTCGACCTCATCAACCAGGCGAGCAAACGCATTGCGGGCCTCTTCTATTGAGTATTGCTTTAGCATAAGCGCCTCCGGGATAGATGAAACAATGCTTGTACGTCTTGCAGAGTGGTCTCGACCTCTTAGAAGCTTTTTGAAAAGTGGATCGTGAGGGGTAGGAGAATAGAGAGTAGAGAGTATCGCAAAAGAGCGTGTCTATTCTCTATTCTCAATGCTCTGTGCGCTCCATCTGTCCCAGCTACACTTTGACCTGCCTTTTCAAACAGGCTCTTACAATATCACGTGCGGGGATTGTATCATTGCCCAGAGAGGTGGGGCAATGTAGGGTGCGCTCCAATTTGCGAAGTAAGAGGGGCGTTCATGGTGCCAGGGAAAGGACGAGCGAATGATTCGGGTTCTGTTGGCGGACGACCACCCGCCGCTGCGGGTCGGGCTGCGACTCTTGTTGGAGCAAGCACCGGACATCAAGGTGGTGGGCGAGGCGGAGACGGGATTGGAGGCGTTGGAACTGATCGAAGAGCTTGAACCGGACGTGGTGGTGCTCGACTGCGAGATGCCGGAGATGGACGGGATAGCGGTGGCGCGCGAGGTGCAGCAGCGCGGCCTGCCCGTGCGGGTGCTGGCGCTGAGCGCTTACGACGACCCGCGCTACGTGCGGGGCATGGTACAGGCCGGCGCGGTGGGCTACCTGCTCAAGAACGAGGCGGCGGAGGTGATCGTCGCTGCGGTGCGTGCGGCGGAGCGGGAAAGCTACTTCAGCCCCTCCGTCACCAACGAGCTGCTCGCGCTCGTGCGGGGCGAGGGGCTGGAGGCAGAAAGGGCGGAGGAGACTCTTACGGGGCGCGACGGGACAAGAGTGATTCGAACGATCTTTCTTGTCCCTTCTATACTTGCTGAACAACCATCGAACTTAAAAACAGATGGAGGACTTTATGAAACAACGTACCCTAGCACCCGAGTGGGTAAGTATAGCAGCCCTAACAGGTGGAACTCTGCTAATTATTACAACCTGGCTCGGGGCGGTACCAACGGAGAACGAGTTGCTTACAACTCTGGCAATGATAGCTCCTTTATTCTTGCTAGGAGGTACTTATGGTCTGGCCGGGCAAGGCTTAACCAATACCTTAGGAAAAGGAGGACTGGCGCTCTGTTCGCTCGCCTGCTTATTACTGGCAAACGGCGGAGTCGGAATGTACGGCTTGAACCAGAGTGCCGGTTTTGTGTTGTACGCTAGTGGAATACTCGCGCTGCCCGTCGGTCTTCTGTTGTATGGCATCGGCCTGGATGGGGAGTCGTCTTCTACCCGGGCCCTACGCCTCGCCGCGCTGCTGACCGCCCTCGTGACGGGGCCAGGAGCCGTCGCACTGGAACTTGGCGGTGTCTATCCCGACCTGGGCTGGACGCTGTGGGGCGTGGGGACGGGAGTAGGGTGGCTGCTGATCGGCTCCCTCCTGCTGGCCCGCCACAGGGAAGATGGTCCGCCTGGGCGGATCGTGGGGTAGGGCAATTTTCGAAAATTGCCCTACGGCCGGCCAAGCGTCGGTAGCACGAAGCGCACGCACGCTCCTGTCGTCTCGCCTTCGCTTCGGCTCTCGATCTCAAGCTCGCTCCCGTGGCGGCGCGCAATCTCGGCGGCGAGGGCGAGGCCGAGGCCGCTGCCCGGGTTCCCTTCGCCCTGGTTGGCGCGGTAGAAGCGGCGGGTGAGGTGGGGTAGGTGCTCCGCCGCGATACCCGGCCCCGTGTCGCAGACCTCGCACTGCACACCGCGCACGCTCTCCGTCAGCCGCACCGTCACCTCGTCGCCCGCGCGGCTGTACTTGAGCGCGTTGTCGAGCAGGATAAGCAGCAGTTGGCGCAGCCGGTCCGCATCGCCGATCACTGGCGGCAGCGGCGCGTCCCCCTCCAGCGAGAGCGCGATTCCTCTTTCCTGCGCCTGGGGCTGCACCTGCGTCACCACCGCCTCCGCCAGCGCCACCATCTCCACCGGGCGCTGCTCGATCTCGGCGCTGGTTTCCAGCCGTCCCAGATCCAGGAGGCTATTCACCATGCGCGTCATGCGCTGCGCCTCGGCACGCATCAGGTGGAGCGATTGCTCATGTGTCTCGTGCGGGCAAGATGCTTCAGCCTGAGCACCTCCAGGTGGGTGAGCAGGGTGGCGAGCGGGGTACGCAACTCGTGCGAGAGGTCGCTGATGAGGAAGCGCGCCCCCTGCTCGGCCCGCTGCTGCGCCGTGGCATCCTGCACCACGACCACGCCCCACGCGCCCCACGCCGTCAGCCACCAGCGCACCACCTGCTCCCCCTCGGTGGGGACGGTGCGAAAGCGTCCAACTGGTTCCTCGTGCGCGCGAAGCTCCAGGCGGTCCTCCTCCAATTGGGCCGCCCACGGGACGGGTGGAAGTGGGCTCGGTGGTACCGATAGCTTCAACAGTCGCCGCGCCGCCGGATTCGCGTAGCGGCAGCAGCCCCCCTCATCAAGCAGGAGCACACCGAAGGGGAGCCGCTCCAGGAACGTCCACCCCTCCGCTTCCTCGAAAACCGTCATCGGGTGCGACCGTTGGTGCAGCCAACGGTCGAGCCACACGGCGACAAGAGCCGTTAGCACAAGCAGGAGCAGAAACGCCGCGAGGAGCCAGCGCAGATCGAGCAGGAGCATAGGAAGGGACTCTCTTGTCTCTTGGGCAGGTAAGGGAATCGTCGGAATCGTAGCACCTCGCACCCATCCCACCAACGCCCCTCGGCGACTTGCTCACCTTGGTCACCCCATTTGGTCGCGCGCCCTCGCCCATGCTACCCTGTCACTTCGATGAGAGCCAGACACCCCTTTCCTTTCACATCGCCCCTTGGCGCTCTTGGCGTCTCGCTTAAATCGCCTACGGTTGGTGGCGGTTCAATCAGGTCAAAAACAATGAAGCCTACCATCCTACTTTTGCTCCTCCTGCTCCTCGTTGCCTGCGGGAGCCCCGCGCCTGCCCCGGACGAGCCCGTCGCCCAGGCGGAGCAGCCCACGCTGACCGCGTTGCCCGCAACGGCGACCGTGGCGCTACCCACCGTGACCGCTACCACGGCGGCCACCGCCACGCGCCGCCCCACCGCGACGACCGCGCCCACCTTCACCCCAGAACCCACCGCGACGAGCACGGCGGAGCCGAGCCCGACGCCGGACCTACTCGCCAACCCGCCGGGCCGCCCAGCCGAGCCCTGGCCGCACCACGCACAACAAGAGCTACCCACCGGGAGCCTACGAGTTCATCCACGATCAGTTCAGCGTGCCCGCCCCGCCCGCCCGCGTGCCGGACGAGTACGTGATGGGACTCCCCGCCGTACCGGAGGGCACCTGCCCGCTCACCGGCGAGCCCGCGCCCGAGGGCCTCGCGGCGCGCCGACCGATCAACGTGCGCATCGACAACTCGCCGCAGGGCCGCCCGCAGGCCGGGCTGGACAACGCCGATGTGATCTGGGAGGCGCTGGCGGAGGGAGGGGTCACGCGGCTGACGGTGACCTTCCACTGCCGCACGCCGCGCACCCTCGGCCCGATCCGCTCCGCGCGGCTGATCGACCTGCACCTGACGCCCGATGCTCGGCGCATGGCTGGTCCACGTGGGGGCGAGCCAGCCGGAAACCGACATGATCTGGTCCTCCCCCTTCGCGTGGCGCGACATCGACGAGTGGGCGGGCGACCCCGCGTTCTACCGCATCGACCCCTCGCAGGCCCCCGTCGGCTGGCTGACGCACCTACACCAACAACGAGCTGATCCAGAGTGTGATCGCGCAGAAGAACGACGGCTCGCCGCCCGACCCGATTCGGGGCTGGCTGTTCAGCGAGGAGGTTCCAGCGGGGAGCGACGGCGCGGCGACGAGCCTCTACGTGCCCTACGAGGGGGGAAGTTCAGGGGTCAGCTACCGCTACGACTCCGGCACGGGCCGCTACTGGCGCTACCAGGGGCAATCGGCGCACACCACCCAGAGCGGCACCCATCTGGCGATGGACAACGTGATCGTCCTCTTCACCGAGATGACCGTCACCCCCATCGTCGAGGACTCGCTGGGCAACCGCTCGCTTCATTACAAGCTGCAAGGCACGCGGGCGCGGCCTGCTCTTCCGTGATGGTCAAATCTGGGACGCCACCTGGGTGCGCGAGGGGGAAAATACCCTCGTCCGCGTCATCAACGAGCAGGGCGAGGTCATCCCCCTCTCCCCCGGCCAAACCGCTGTGCAGATCGTCGCGGCCAATGCAAACGTAACGTGGGAGTGAAGGAACGCAGAACGCGGACCGCAGAACGCAGGACGAACGACGTAACGCAGAGGCGCAAAGGCGCAAAGACGCAGAGGGCCATCAGATTGAGCCCAGCCGTTTCCTGATCTCAGGCTGTCGTTTCCGTTCGACCTCGGACCTCGGACTCCGGCCTGCCGTTTCTGGACTTTGGACCTTGGACTTTGGACTTTAGACTGCCGTCACTTCCCCTGACGATACATCCACAACTCGATCTCGTCCTGGTCGAGGGGGTCGAGGAGGTAGAGGGGGATGGCGATGGAGACCGCGTCGGCGGCGGTGTGGGTGCGCAGGTTGACCCACGTCGGCGGCTGGGTTGCGCCCGCGTGCTTGACAGCGGCCTGCCAACTCAGCTCGCCCTGCTGCTTGATGTCGCTGCCGGTGGCGAGCAGCCACCCCTTGCGGATTTCCAGCCGCACCAGACGGTCGCGCGGAATCCACAGCGACTTGTCCTTGCTCCAGCCAGGGATGATCAGCGCCACGCCGCGCTCATCCACCCCCAGCACGAGCGGCGGCGGCATGATGATCAGCGCGCCGAGCAGCATCGGGATGACAGCGGGCCAGAGCGGGAACATCCCCAGCCACCACGCCACAAACGGAATCACACCGCCGATCAGTGCGCCCAACGCGCCCCACATCAGCATCTGCGGCGCGCGGATACGCCAGCGGCGCTGCGGCAGTTGCGGCGAGCGGCCCAGGGTCACAGCAGGGAAAATGTGCAGCAGGGTTGTATCGATCATCACAGGCTCGAATGGGTTGAGAAGGGTGGATGGGTGAACGATGGAACGGATGGACGCAAAGACGCAGAGACGCAGAGACGAAAAGAAACCTTCTTTTATTTTGAAATATGAAGATGGGAGTCGGTCACTGCCTTCCGAACTCTTTAGCACCTTTGAAACAGAGTGACATCGGGGGGGTGCTGTTCATCTTTTTCCCCATCCCTCGCGCGTGCCCAAACCAAAAAGCCCTTTGCGTCTTTGCGTTCTTTGCGTCTTTGCGTTATCCGTTCCGTTGTCCGTGGTCGGTCGTCCAACTATAGCACAGGCAGGGAGTAGAGGCGATGGCTAAAGCGGAAGAGGCGCGGGCGGAGGTGGTGGAGCTTGTCACCGAGCAGATGAGCTACGGGGGCAGTGCGTTGGCGCGGCACGAGGGGCGCGTGATCTTTGTCCCCTATGCCCTGCCCGGCGAGCGCGTGCGCGTGCGGCTCCGCCCCACGAAAAAGCGCTGGGCGGAGGCGGAGCTGATCGAGGTGCTGGAGGCGAGCCCCGACCGCGTCGTGCCGCGCTGTCCGCACTTTGGGCCGCATCGGTGCGGTGGCTGCCAGTGGCAGCACGCGCGCTACGAGGCGCAGCTGCGCTACAAAAGCGAGATCGTGCGCGAGCAACTGGAGCGCATCGGCAAGATCGAGTCGCCGCCCGTGCTGCCCTGCCTCGGCATGGCAGAGCCGTGGGCCTACCGCAACAACGTGCAGCTGAGCAGCACCCCCGACGGGCCCGGCTTTGTCCGCGCGGACAACCAGGGTATCTTTCCCATCGAGGTCTGCTTTATCATGAATCGCGCCATCTACCCGCTCTTCGAGCAGGTGGCGGGCGCGCCGCTGGCCGGTGTGCGCCGCGTGGCGCTGCGCGGCAGCGAGCGCACCGGCGAGCGCCTCGCCATCGTCGAGGGGGAGGCGCAGGCACCCCTCCCCTTCCCCCCTCAGGTGCCGGTCGTGGTGCGCGAGCGGCGCGGGCACGCGCGGGGCGAGGCCGCGTCCTACCACGAGCAGGCGGCGGGGCGCACGTGGCAGGTCAGCGCCGACAGCTTTTTCCAGGTAAATACCGAGCAGGCCGAAGCCCTGCTCGGTGTGGTGCGCGCCCTGGCGGAGCCGCTTCAGGGCACGGAGCGGCTGCTGGACGCCTTCGCGGGCTCCGGCTTTTTCGGACTCTCGCTGGCCGACGCCGTGGCGCACACCTACCTCGTGGAAAGCCACCCCGCCGCCATCGCCGACGCGCAGCGCCACGCGGCGGGGCGCGCCGATGTGACGATCATCCACGCGGCGGCGGAAGAGGCGCTGCCCCGCTGGGCGGAGATCGCCCCCGCGCCCGACCTCGTCCTGCTGGACCCGCCGCGCGCGGGCTGCCAGGAAGAAGTGCTCCAAGCGCTTGGAAATTTAGCCGTTCCAACTATCATCTATGTGTCGTGCGACCCCTCCACCCAGGCCCGCGATTTGCGCCGCCTGTTGGAACTGGGATACACCCTCGACCTTGTCCAGCCAGTGGACATGTTCCCACAAACCTATCACATCGAATCCGTCGCCCGGCTGGTAAAAGGATAGGTATTAGATATTGGATAGTAGGTATTAAAGATTGAAGATTGAAGATTTAGGCGTTTACCCTACAGATGAAGGGGCAAACTATCTCAATACCCAATACCTGCTATCCAATACCTACTATTCAATACCTAATACCCAATATCTAATACCTACTACCGGCGTCCGCTATCCGAGAAGGGGAGAACGCGTGAAACGTTTGCATCTGGCGACACTTTTGTTGTTGTCGCTTCTATTGTTAGTGGCCCTGAGTGGCTGTGCCACAAGGGAAGTGATTGTTGTGGTGACTGCGACCCCCGAAAGCGGCGCGGCGGCGGCGACACCGCGTACCACGACGGGTGGCGAGGCGGGCGTGCCGCTGGGCGATACGACGGTGCCGCTGCCCCCGAAGCCTGCGGCGACGGGTGAGGCCGCTGCGGTGGCTCCCACGCCCGCGAGCACCACGGGCACCCTGGGCAGCGCGACCACCCCGCCCCCGCCCAGTTTGGGGCGCATCGCCTACATGGGCCCCTTCGGCCAGGATGGCCCCTTCCAGGTGTTTGTGGCGAACGCCGACGGGAGCGGGTTGCGCTTCCCCAGCGAGGCGTTCAGCGAGGCCTACTTCCCCAGCCTGTCGCCTGATGGCAGCCTCGTCGCGCTCACAGCCAACAGTGGCCAGGGCGATGTGGACATCTTGGTGATGGATGTGGCGGGCGGCGAGCCGACGAACCTGACCAGCAAGCCGGGCCAAGACTTGCAGCCCGTGTGGAGCCCGGATGGCAGCCAGATCGCCTTCATCTCCGAGCGGGAGGGTGGCAACCTGGACATCTGGCTGATGGGGGCCGATGGCAGCAACCCCCGTCGCCTCGTCAGCACCCCGGGCGAGGATCAACTTGGCAGCTGGAGCCCGGATGGCAGCCGCATCGTGTACAGCAACACGGACGAGATCGGCGAGTCGCTCTGGATCGTGGATGTGGCGAGCAGCGAATCGACGCGCCTGACCGAGAGCACGGGCGGCACCGACAGCGGCCCCGCCTGGAGCCCGAACGGCGACACGATTGCCTTTTACAGCTCGGCGGATGCCTCCACCGGCCCGCAGATCTTCACGATCCAGCCGGACGGCAGTAACCGGCAGCAACTGACGACCAGCTCCATCCCCGTCATCTTCCCCGTGTGGAGCCCAGATGGCAAATGGCTGGCCTACTCCCAGGTGGCGGGCAACAACCAGTTTGCCCTGGTCGCGCTCGATCTGGAAAGCCAGACCGTGCACCCTATCCCCGGCGCTCAGGGGCTCGCCACCAGTTGGCGTGCCGCCAGCGAGCCGCTGACGGAAGAGGGAATCAGCCAGGGGCCGCGCCAGGCTGGCGTGGAGATTGACCCTGCCGTGCTGGAAAGCGCGTACCGTCGCGGTAGCCCGGATGCGCCGATTAAGATCGTCGAGTTCAGCGATTATCAGTGCCCCTTCTGCCAGCGGTGGGTTAACACCACCCTGCCCAACCTGGAGCCCTACATCGCGGATGGCACGGTGGAGCTTGATTTTCGTGGACTTTCCGCTGAACATCCACCCGCAGGCCCCCGCCGCCGCCGTGGCGGCGCGCTGCGCGGGCGAGCAAGGGGGCGACGATGCCTACTGGAAGATGCACGACGCGCTCTTCCTGAGCCTGAACAACTGGAGCGGGCAGCCGGAGCCCGCGCCCCTCTTCGCGGAGGTAGCGGGCGGGGCGGGGCTGGATGGCGCGGCGCTGCAAAGCTGCGTCGAGAGCGGGCGCTTCCAGGCAGAGGTGGATGCCGGGTCTGGCGGAGGGTATACGCCTCGGTGTGACCGGCACCCCCACCTTCTTCATCAACGGGAACCGCCTGGTAGGCGCGCAGCCGTTCGAGGCGTTCCAGCCATTCCTTCAGTAGCGGGTGAGGGGTGAGTGGCGAGTGGGATGGCGTCGTCCCACTCACCACTCCCCCTACATCTCAAGCCTTCCAGCCGTGGAACTTTTGAAAATCCGCCCCACCGTGTTATAATGCGCTGTTGTTGACCGAAAAGAACCCCCGCGCTGGCTGCGGCTCGCCGTCGGGTGATACAAGGAGTTTTGAGATGGCCCTATCGAAGGCCCAAAAAGAGAAAATTGTTGAAGAGTTCGGTCTGTCGACGAATGACACCGGCTCGCCAGAGGTGCAGGTTGCCATTCTGACGACCCGCATCAATGATTTGACGGAGCATTTGAAGACGCACAAGCACGATGAGAGCTCCCGTCGTGGGCTTTTGAAGTTGGTGGGGCAGCGGCGACGGCACCTGGCCTATCTCCAGAAAAAAGACATCACGCGCTATCGCGGGCTGATCGAGCGTCTCGGTTTGCGCAAGTAGGACAGGTTTTTGCTTGTCCTGGCGGGCGATTCGACCAAAATCATTTTCAAAAGCGGGTCAGGCACTGTTTTTGCCCTGGCCCGCTTTTTGATTTTCCTCAGGGAATCGGACTTGCTATCATCTAATTGTTAGAGTGCCCCTGCCCCACCCGACCGGACGGGTAGGAATTGGAGCGAGGAACGGACCGCGCGTCGGTTCTTGGCTCCAGTCCCTACCTAACAGAACAAATGGGCAGGCCAGGCACTCTTCGTTCACACCAAAATAGGAGAGACCTAATGAATAACCGTATCAACCAACCCCACAGCTACTCCGCCATGCTGGGCGATCAGGAGATCACCCTGGAAAGCGGCAAGCTCGCCAAGCTGGCGGGCGGGGCCGTGACCGTCCAGATGGGCGAGAGCGTCATCCTCGTGACGGCGACCAGCTCGAAGGAGCCGCGCGAGGGCATCGACTTTTTCCCGCTTAGCGTGGATTTTGAGGAGCGCATGTACGCGGCGGGGCGCATCCCCGGCTCCTTCTTCCGCCGCGAGGGTCGCCCCTCGGAAAGCGGTATCCTGCTGAGCCGCCTGGTGGACCGTGGGCTGCGCCCGCTCTTCCCCAAAGGCTACCGCAACGACGTGCAGATCATCATCACCGCGCTGAGCCACGGCGATCAGGCAGCGCTGGACACGATGGCCGCCATCGGCGCGAGCGCGGCACTGAGCATCTCGGGTATCCCCTTCCAGGGGCCGGTCGCCAACGTGCGCATCGGCATGGATGGCGAGGGTAGCTTGATCGTCAACCCGAATCAGGAGCAGATCGAGGCGTCGCGCCTGGACCTGCGCGTGACCGGCAGCGCGGACGCCATCCTCATGGTCGAGTGCGCCTCGGAAGAGGTGGACGAGGAGACGATGGTGCAGGCGCTGGAGATGGCGCACCGCTCCATCCAGCCGATCATCGAGCTGCAAAACAAGATGGCGGCGGAGATTGGCAAGGAAGCGCAGCAGTACAAGGTCTTCCAGACCCCAGAAGAGATCGACCAGGACGTGCGCGGCTGGCTGGGCGACAAGATGGACCGCATCATCCAGGAAACCTCCACGAAGGAGGAGCGCAACCAGCGGCTGGACGCGCTCAAGGAAGAGCTGCGCGCCCAGTTTACCGACGCGGCGAGCGGCGAGCTGCGCTACAGCGGCAAGGAACTCTTCGGCATCTACGACAGTGTGAAGAAGGAAACGGTGCGCCGCCGCATCCTGGAGTTGGGCGAGCGCCCCGATGGGCGCACGCCGACCGAGATTCGCCCGCTGGAGGCCGAGGTGAGCCTGCTGCCGCGCACCCACGGCTCCGGCCTCTTCACGCGCGGCGAGACGCAGGTGCTCTCCATCGCCACGCTCGGCACGCAGGGCGAGGCGCAGATGCTGGACGATCTGGGCCAGGTGGAAGAGAAGCGCTACATGCACCACTACAACTTCCCGCCCTACTCGCACCGGCGAGACGTGGCCGCTGCGCGGCCCGAAGCGCCGCGAGATCGGCCACGGCGCGCTGGCGGAGCACGCGCTGCGCCCCGATGCTGCCCGCCGCAGAATGAGTTCCCCTACACGATTCGCGTCTGGTCTCGGAAGCGCTCGCCTCCAACGGCTCGACCTCGATGGCCTCCGTCTGTGGCTCGTACGCTGGCGCTGATGGACGCGGGTGTGCCGCTCACGGTCGCCGGTCGCGGGCATCGCGATGGGGCTGATCGACGGACGGGGACGGCTACGCAGATCCTGACCGACATCCAGGGGCTGGAAGACCACCTGGGCGATATGGACTTCAAGGTGGCCGGGCACGCGCAAGGGCATCACCGCGCTGCAGATGGACATCAAGATCAAGGGTCTGTCGATGGACACGATGCGCCAAGCGCTCCAGCAGGCGCGCGAGGCGCGCCTGAAGATTCTCGACGTGATGGCCGAGGCGATCAGCGCGACCCGCGCCGAGCTGAGCCCCTACGCGCCGCGCATCGACACTATCAAGATCAACCCGGAGAAGATCGGCAAGCTGATCGGGCCGGGCGGCAAGACGATTCGCGGCATCCAGGACACGACCGGTGCCAAGATCGACATCGAGGAGGACGGCACCGTCTTCATCGCCAGCACCGACAGGCGGCGGCGGCGACAGGCGCGCCGAGCTGGTCGAGGCGCTGACCGAGGAGGTCTCGCTGGGCCAGCATCTACACCGGGCCGCGTCGTCAGCGTCCGCGAGGGGCTTCGGCGCGTTTGTCGAGATTCTGCCCGGCCAGGACGGCTGGTGCACATCTCGCAGCTGGCCGACTACCGCGTGCCCTCGGTGGAAGAGATCGTCAAGGTGGGCGACGAGATCATGGTCATGGTCACCGACATTGATGGCGGCGGCCGCGTTCGCCTCAGCCGCCAGGCGGTGCTGGAAGGCTGGGACCTGGAAACCGCCCGCTCGAATGACCGCGCCATCGGTGGCGGCGGCGACGGCGGGGGCCGTGGCGGCGAGCGCGGTGGCAACGACCGCAACCGTGGTGGCGGGGACCGCAACCGTGGTGGCGGTGGCCGCCGCTAAGCCGACCCACACCCAACGCAACAAGAGCGCGCCCACCAGGGCGCGCTTTTTTGTTGCCCTCGTGCGTCCTTCTGATGGTACAAAGCCTGCACTGTTGGGTTATCAAGTAGGTCTAAAACTGCGCGTCCCGGGTGTTCCTGCCTACCGCCGAATGCAAGTACAAGCATACTCTTTTTAGGGTATATCCATCCTAAAAGCGTCCTATAGGCCATAAACCCAATTTTTCTGGCATTTTGGCTGCTTATAACAACAGGAGAGATGAGGATGAATCGAAAAAAAGAGCTATCCCTACCCAAGGATGGCAGTAGCGGGGCCTGCTAGCGATGGACATCAACCTGGACATCGCCTCCTTACTGTCTTTTCTGTTTCGAATTGCCGCCGCGTTTCTCCTTACCCTCCCCATCGCGTGGGAGCGCGAGCATGAGACGCGTATCATGGGGCTGCGGACCTTTCCCCTTGTTGCGGTCGGCAGCTGTGGCTATGTGCTGGTGGCGATCACGGTCATCGGCGCGAATGTGGATGCCCAGGCGCGCATCATCCAGGGGTTGATCACCGGCATCGGCTTTATCGGTGGCGGGGCGATTCTTAAAAAAGAAGAAGCGGTCCAGGGCACCGCCACCGCCGCGAGCATCTGGTCCACCGGGATCATCGGCGCGGCCACCGCCTACGGACAATACGAGATCGCCATCGCCATCAGCCTCATCAACTACCTCACCCTGCGCTACCTCACCCCGCTCCAGGAGCACATGGGGCAGGAAGGTGAACTGCACGAGTAAACGCCGCATGGAGAATGCGGAATGCGGAATGCGGAATGCGGAATGAACGGCAACGGCGAACAAACGATGTAATCGCCACCAACAGGAGCGGCTCGACCGCTCCTAACCCTGCAACAGAAACAAGAAAAACGATGACCCCCAATTCCACTACCTCACTCGATCTGATTTGCCTGTCCCATCTGCGCTGGGATTTCGTCTACCAGCGCCCGCAACACCTGATGAGCCGCTTTGCGAGGGGGCGGCGGGTGTTCTTTTGGGAGGAGCCGGTATGGCACGACGGCCCGCCCGAGGTCGCGTTGCGCCAGGAGGACGAGAACCTGTGGGTGGCGGTGCCCCACCTGCCACACGGGATGGAGGGCAGCGAGGTCGATGCCACGCTCGCCGCGCTGCTCGACGGGCTGCGCGAGGCGCAGGGGATCGAGCGCTTTGTGCTCTGGTACTACACCCCGATGGCGCTCGCCTTCACCCGCGACCTCGACCCAGAGGTGACCGTCTACGACTGCATGGACGAGCTGTCGCTCTTCAAGGATGCGCCCTCTTTTCTGACCGAGTGGGAGGCGGAGCTGATGCGCCGCGCCGACCTGGTCTTCACCGGCGGGCCAAGCTTGTACGAGAGCAAGCGCGAGCGGCACCCGCACGCTCACTGCTTCCCGAGCAGCATCGACGCGGAGCACTTCGCGCAGGCGCGCGCGCCGCAGCCGGAGCCGGACGATCAGGCGGGGATCCCGCAGCCGCGTCTGGGCTTCTTCGGGGTGATCGACGAGCGCATGGACCTGGAACTTGTGCGCGGCGTGGCCGAGGCGCGCCCCGACTGGCAGCTCGTCATCGTGGGGCCGGTGGTCAAGATTGACCCTGCCACCCTACCGCAAAACGCGAACATCCACTACCTGGGGATGAAGCGCTACAACGAGCTGCCGCGCTACCTGGCGGGGTGGGACGCAGCGTTGATGCCCTTCGCGCATAACGACTCGACGCGCTTCATCAGCCCGACCAAGACCCCCGAGTACCTGGCGGGCGGGGTGCCGGTCGTTTCCACCTCCGTGCGCGACGTCGTGCGGCTCTACGGGGAGGGGGGGCTGGTGCAGGTGGCCGATGGGGTGCCCGCGTTTGTGGAAGCCATCGAGCGGGCGTTGGCCCAGCGCGACGACCCCGCATGGCGGCAGGCGGTGGATGAGCAGCTGGCGCAAAGCTCCTGGGCACAAACATGGGAGCAGATGGATCGCCTGATCGAGGCGGTTCAACCGCGAGTCGCTAGCCCACTCTGATGCGTGATGGCTGAGGACCCTTCTCTCGCCTTTCCACTTTACTCTTCATCCCCAGAAAGGCTGACGGCAATGTTTGATTTTCTTGTAGTCGGGGCGGGCTTTGCGGGCAGCGTGCTGGCCGAGCGGCTGGCACGCGACGCGGGCAAGCGCGTGCTGATCATCGACCGGCGCAGCCACATCGGCGGCAATGCCTACGATCACTACAACGACGATGGCATCCTGGTCCACCGTTACGGCCCGCACATCTTCCACACCAACTCCAAGCGACGTCTTCGACTACCTGTCGCACTTTACCGAGTGGCGGCCCTACGAGCACCGCGTGCGGGCCAGCGTGGACGGGCATGCTCGTGCCGATCCCGATCAACCGCGACACGATCAACCAGTTGTACGGGCTCAACCTGAATCGCAACGAGGTCGCAGGCTTTTTATGAGTCACTGGCCGAGCCGCGCTCGCAGATTCGCACCTCGGAAGATGTGGTGGTCAGCAAGGTCGGGCGCGAGCTGTACGAGAAGTTCTTCCGCGGCTACACGCGCAAGCAGTGGGACCTGGACCCGTCGGAGCTGGACTCATCGGTCATCTCGCGCGTGCCGATCCGCACCAACCGCGACGACCGCTACTTCACCGACACCTACCAGGCGATGCCGCGCCACGGCTACACGCGCATGTTCGAGCAGATGCTGGATCACCCCAACATCCACGTCATGCTCCAGACCGACTACCGCGAGGTGCGCGACCTGATCCCGCATCGGGAGGTGATCTACACCGGGCCGGTGGACGAGTTCTTCGATTTTTGCTATGGCAAGCTGCCCTACCGCTCGCTGCGACTTCCAGCACGAGACGCACAACCAGCCGGTGTTTCAGCCCGCGCCCGTGGTCAACTACCCGAACGAGCACCCCTACACGCGCATCACCGAGTTCAAATACCTGACGGGGCAGGATCACCCGAAAAGCAGCATCGTGTATGAGTTCCCGCAGGCGGAGGGCGATCCCTACTACCCCATCCCGCGCCCGGAAAACGCCGAGCTGTACCGCAAGTACAAGGCACTGGCCGACGAGACGCCGGGCGTACACTTTGTCGGGCGGCTGGCCACCTACAAGTATTACAACATGGATCAGGTGACCGCGCAGGCGCTCACCTTGTACAAACAGATCATCGACTCGTCGGACGCGGGGCGGCCTGCAAAGGGTGGCCCGATGGGGCACGGTTGGGTCAAAGAGTGGCCCGATGGCAATGGCAAGGCCGCCCCTGCGGTCGGGGCGAGCGTGGAGGGCAACGGATCGCTGCTATGAGCAGGCGGTCGTGCTCTGGACGGGCCTCCTACCAATTCGGGATGACATGGCTATAGCCATGTCATCCCGAATGGAGCCCTTGGCAGGGTAAACTCCACGGAATGAGGAATCTCAGCAGCGCTATGCCAAGGCTGAGATTCCTCCCGGAGCCCGCCCCGAGCCGCGTGAGGGGGTCGGAATGACATGGCTGCTCCATTGCCCCTCTTTCAATCGGCTTGTTGATTTCCATCTGGTTGCTCTCCGTGACATCACGCGGCGCGCCGCGCGACTGAATGCATTGGATTTACATTGCACCATTATGCATAGAAGAACTATGTATGTCGAGGGGGAGCTTCGGAAAAAACAACCTTGCGGTGGCTACGCCGCGCCGTCGAGAAAGATTACGCCCCTCTGGAAGGTTTTGAAGGGGAAGTCGGCCAGCCCGGTACGACGATGCTCGCCGCGCTCACCCCGGGGAAGTTGTCCCAAACAGATGGCTCGCCAGGAACGGGTTATGGAACTTGCCGCCCGGATCGTAGCGATGTGCCAGCTCCACAAAGTCCGCGCATCCGGGGGTAAAGCGGCGGCAGGGACGCAGGGGGCATGGTAAACAGCTTGCCCCAATGGGGGCGCGCGGCCAGCGGCGCGAGGCGCGCCTCGATCAGGGGCAGGAGCCGCCGGACTGCGGGCCACTCCGGCTTCCAGGTGAAGTGGAGGCCAATGCAGGGCTGCTGGTAGCAGGGGCTCATCCACAGGTCGTCGCTGGCGATGGTGCGAATCTCGGAGATTTGGAGCAGCGGCGCGATCTCCTCGGCCAGCCCCGCAACCGCCGCTATGGCGGCGCGCGCGTGCTGTCGCGGCACCAGGTACTCCGATTGCAGCTCGTCCCCGCTGCTGGGGGTGAAGGCAAGTTGGAAATGGGGCAGCCGCTCGTACCACGGCCCCGGCACGCCAAGCTGCACGGTGCAATGCACCGGGTCAACCCCCGCTATCGGGTGCAGCGCCACGGTGGCGCGCCGTGCCCCGAACCACTCCGCCTCCCCCTCACCCGTCGCTGAGTCCGATACGGCGCGCTTGCGCCACACCTGAGGGATCGTGTCGCCGCGCCAATCGGTAAAGAAGCTGATGCTGTAATCACTGGAGGCAATTTCCTCGAATGCCTCGCCGACGGTGCTCAGCGGTAGCCCCTCGTACACCTCCTGGCGCATGTCGAAGCTGGGCACCAGGTCGAGCGTCAGCGAGGTGACGATCCCCAGCGCGCCGAGGCTGACCACCGCGCCCCGAAAGGTGTCGCCATCCCGCTCCCGCGATAGGGAAACAAGGCTCCCGTCCGCTATGACCATCTCGATGCTGGAAACGCTGCTCGCCAGAACCGCGTTCCGGTCGCCGGAGCCGTGCGTTGCCGTCGCGCAGGCCCCCGCGATGGAGATGTGCGGCAGGGAGGCCATGTTGGGGAGCGCGTACCCCGCCCTGTGGAGCGCCTCGCACAGATCACCGTAGCGGATTCCCGCGCCGACTGTCACCCTGGCCTCTTCCTGGTCAATCGTCACCCCTGCAGATGGGTGAGGGAAATCAGGTCGCCCTGGGTGTCGGCAATGGGGTTAAACGAGTGGCGCGTGCCGAGCGCCTTGACCCGCTCGCTCTGCGCCACGACCTCCTGCACCCGCTCCACCGTCTCGGGGAGGAGCAGGCGTCTGGCTCCGTAGGTCAGGTTACCTGCCCAGTTCTGATAGGACATAAACTTCCTCCATGGTGAATCGCAACGGCGGCTCGATTGGGGCACATCACGTCAGGCAGCGACATCAGCGGTTTAATATTGGACCGAGGACCGAGGACCGACGACCGGGGACAGAAAAGTGGGCGGTTCCTATCGGTGTAGGACTTACACAGTTGACGGCGAAAGCTAGTATCGCTAGTGTCCCCTACCGAGCGTCTGGTGCAGCCGCGCCACCGCCTCGCCCGCGCTCGTCTGCTCGGAGGGGTCGCCATAAACGATCAGGGGAGGGCCAGACCCCCAGCCGCTACGATAGCAGAAAACGCACCTACAGGGGTGGGCAAGGCCACCACGGGCGCTCGTCGCCGTGCACGCGCGAGGGATCGGTGCAAACAAAAAAGGTGGCCCGCTATAGCAACTATGCCCCCTCCTTTTTTTGGTTCTTCTACCTGTTTAGTGGGAGTTGTAAGGAGAGATGCGTCAGCAGCGGGAAAGGTCGTGCCGTCCGTCCGCGAAGGCGGACGTGTTGGCCGAAGGCCCTCAGCCCGGACTTCTAGTCCGTGCGCTGCCACCTGTGCTGAACGCCCCACTAAAAAGGTCGAAGAATCCTTTCTTCTCCATTCTCCATTCTCCACTTTCCATTTTCCACTCTCCCGTCTCCCCCTCGTTTTGACCTTTGTCGCGCCTCGCCTACACTCTGCACGCGTTAACCGATACCCGAAGGCGGGTGAGAGCACAGGCTCACCCGTTTTTTGTTGTGTCAAAAACAAGGAGACGTAGCCCTTTATGGAACAATATACCGTATTTGTGGCCGAAAAGCTCCAGGAATTGGGGCTGGATATTCTGGGCCGCGCGGCAAAGGTGATCTACGAGACGGGGCTCGCGCAGGACGCGCTGATTCAGCGGCTGAACGAGGAGCAGGCGGACGCCCTCGTCGTGCGTAGCGGCACCAAGGTCACGCGCGCGATTATGGAAGCGGTCCCCACGCTGAAAGTTGTTGGGCGCGCAGGTACCGGCGTGGACAACATTGACCTATCCGCGGCGACCGAGCGCGGCATCGTCGTGGTCAACGCACCCACGGGCAACTCCATCGCCGCCGCCGAGCACGCCATCGCGCTCATGACGGCACTGGCGCGCAACGTCCCGCAGGCGAACGACACGATGCAGCGCGGTGAGTGGGATCGCCACCGCTTCATCGGCACGCAGGTGGCGGGTAAGACACTCGGGATCGTCGCGATGGGCCGCGTCGGCAGCGAGGTGGCGAAGCGGGCCAAGGGGCTGGGCATGAGCGTGATCGCCTTCGATCCCTACTTCCCGCCCGAGCGGGCCGCCGCGATGGGGGTGCCGCTCGTCGAGTTGGCGGATATCTGGGAGCAGAGCGATTTTATCAGCCTCCACGCGCCGCTGACCGATGGCACGCGCGGCCTAATCAACGATAGCAGCATCGCCAAGATGAGGCGCGGTGTCTTTATCATCAACGATGCGCGCGGCGGCCTGATCGACGATGAGGCGCTGGCGCGCGGGCTCGACAGCGGGCAGGTGGCGGGCGCGGCGGTCGACGTGTTCGAGCAGGAGCCGCCCCCCGCCGACCATCCGCTGCTCCACCGCAGCGACGTCATCGTGACCCCGCACCTGGGCGCGAGCACCAAGGAAGCGCAGCTGGACGTGGCGCGCGAGATTGCCGAGGCAGTGGTCGGCGCGCTCCAGGGCGAGCCGGTGGCGAGCGCGGTCAACGCGCCGCTCATCTCCTCGGAGCTGCTCGCAGAGCTACGCCCCTACATCGAACTGGCCGAGAAGGTGGCGCGCGTCGCCGTGCAGCTTGCCCCCAAGGGGTTGGGCCAGGTGCGCGTGATCTACGAGGGCAAGCCCGCCCTGCCCGACACGCGCCCGCTCAAGGCGGCGGTCATCAAGGGGCTGCTGGAGCCGATCTCCGAGGCGCGCATCAACGCGGTCAACGCGGAACTGGTAGCCAAGGAGCGCGGCCTGCGCATCACCGAGGTGAAGCGCGAGGAGAGCCACAGTGCCATGCGCGACACGATTACCGTCGAGGTCGGCAACGGTATGCTGCGCCGTTTTCAGGGCGCGTTGGTGCGCGGCGCGCCGCACCTGACGCAGATCGATGATTACTGGATTGACTTGGACCTAAATGGCTGTATACTGTTGTGCCAGAACCAGGATCGACCGGGCATGATTGGTCAGGTCGGGCTGATCCTGGGTCGTGAACAAGTAAACATATCCTATATGCAAGTGGGTCGCGATCAACCAAGGGGAACCGCCGTCATGGCGATTGGCCTTGACGACATCCCCCCCGACGCACTGATCGAGGAAATCAGGTCGCTTCCAGACATCAGTAGTGCGGAGTTGATTCGGATCGACTGAGGAGACTGAGTGGACAGCAAGCTGCTGCAAGTCTCCGAGCAGGTGGAAGTGCCCCCCACCACGACGACGACCGGTACCCTGTCGGTTGCCTCGTGGCCGCATGCCCTGCTCCGAGATCTTCTTGAGACTGTACTGCCTGCCCTATTTATTGCCGTGCTGATGGTGGTATTTGTCATCCAGCCCACACGGGTGGACGGCATCAGTATGGAACCGACGCTCCACAGCGAGCAGCGTCTGGTTATTGAAAAAGTAAGTTATCGCTTTCACGCCCCCGTACTGGGGGACGTGATCGTGCTCAAGCTACCGGGCCGCGAAAATTCGCCGCTCATCAAGCGGGTAGTTGCGACGGCGGGCGATGTGATCGCCATCCGCAACGGGCAAGTCTTCCTGAATGGGGAGCCGCTCACCGAGTCGTACCTTGCCCAACTCACCCCGGGCGACGTGCCCTCCACCGTCGTGCCGGAGGGGCTACGTTTTCGTCCTGGGCGACAACCGTGGGGCCAGCAACGACAGCCGCCTTTTCGGGATGATCCCCACCGATCATGTGGTCGGGCACGCGCTCGTCAGCTACTGGCCGCTGAGCACCCTCGGCTTGGTAAAATAGCCCACACCCTTCACTTACCCAAGGCCGCTCCACCGGAGCGGCCTTTTTGTTTGCCCTGCGACGGGGGCACTCCCAGGGTGGCGGCTTATTTGCTGCTTTTCTCCCTGCCCCGGACGCATTACAATGAGCAGGCCTGACTCCGTAAGCGGCTCACCCACTCCCCCACGCACCGTTGGGTGTACGAGGAACCCTTTTTATGATCGACACAACGCGGCAGAATAACCCATCGAGCGAGCAACCCTGGCACGCCCTGTCCGTGGAGGAGGTGGCCGCGCGGCTGGAGAGCGACGCGGCGCGCGGCCTGACGAGCGAGGCCGCCGCCGCGCGGCTGGCGCAGGGGGGACCGAATGAACTGACCGCTGCCGCGAAAGAGCCCGCGTGGAAAAAGTTCGTCGAGCAGTTTTCGGATTTTATAGTGCTGATCCTGCTCGCCGCCGCCGTCATCTCCGGGCCGCTGCTGGGCGAGTGGCTGGACGCCATCGCCATCTTTGTGATCGTGCTGCTGAACGCGGTGATCGGCTTTGTGCAGGAGTATCAGGCGGAGCAGGCGATTGAGGCGCTGATGCAGATGACCGCGCCGCGCGCCCGCGTGCTCCGCAGTGGCGAGGCGCGGGCCATCGAGGCGCGCGAGATCGTGCCGGGCGACCTGATCCTGATCGAGCAGGGGGACGTGGTGCCCGCCGACGCGCGTTTGGTGTCCGCGCAGAACCTTCAGGTCGAGGAAGCGGCGCTCACCGGCGAGTCCATGCCGGTCAAAAAGAAGGCGACGCTTACCCTGGAGCCGGACATCGCGCTGGGGGATCAGCGCAACATGCTCTTTGCCTCGACGCGCATCACCTACGGGCGCGGGCAGGCCCTCGTGACCGGCACGGCGATGGCGACGGAGATCGGCAAGATCGCGGGCTTGGTGGAGGGGGTGATCGAGGAAAAGACCCCGCTCCAGCAGCGGCTGGACGAGGTGGGCCGCTACCTGGTCTACGGCGCGCTCGCCATCGTCTCGGTGGTCTTCGTCATCGGCCTGCTGCGCGGCAACGAGTTGGTGGAAATGTTCCTGGTGGCGGTCAGCCTGGCGGTCGCGGCGGTGCCGGAGGGATTGGCGGCGGTCGTCACCATCGCGCTCGCGCTGGGGGTGCGGCGGCTCGCCACCCGCCACGCGCTGATTCGCCGCCTGCCCAGCGTGGAAACCCTGGGGGCCACGACGGTGATCGCGAGCGACAAGACCGGCACCCTCACGCAGAACCAGATGACGATCCGCCAAATTTGGGTGGCGGGCCGCGTGGTCGAGGTCGGGGGCGAGGGCTACGCACCGGAGGGGCACTTTTACCATGGCGGGGAGCGCATCGACCCGCGCACCGACAAGGGCTTGATGGCGGTGCTGCGCACGGGGGCCATCGCCAACGCGGCGCGCCTGCAGCAGGGGGATCGCCAGTGGGGGGTCATGGGCGACCCCACCGAGGGCGCGATCCTCACGGCGGCGGCCAAGGCGGATTACTGGCGCGATCAACTGATGCAGGAGTACCAGGAAATTGCCGAGCTTCCCTTTGACTCCGACCGCAAGCGCATGAGCGTGATCGCCAAGGCACCTACTGGCGAGATCGGGCTTTTTGTGAAGGGCGCGCCGGATGTGGTGCTGGAGATCAGCGCGTCCATTTTGTGGGAGGGGAAGGTGGTTCCCCTGACCGCCGGGCGGCGCGAGGCGGTGCTGCGCGCCAACAGCGACATGGCCCACGACGCGCTGCGCGTGCTGGCGGTGGCGCAGTACACCTTGAGCGAGGTGCCGGAGGAGCCGACCCCCGAGGCGCTGGAGCGCGACCTGACCTTTATCGGGCTGGTCGGCATGATCGACCCGCCGCGCCCGGAGGCGGTGCGCGCCGTGGAGGTGGCGCATGGCGCGGGCATCCGCACGATCATGATCACCGGTGACCACAAGGAGACCGCCGTCGCCATCGCGCAGGAGCTTGGCATCTTCGAGGAGGGCGACCGCGCGGTGACGGGGCGGGAGCTGGAGGCGATGAGCGAGGAGACGCTGCGCGACGAGGTCGAGACGATCAAGGTGTACGCGCGCGTCTCGCCCGAGCACAAGCTGCGCATCGTGAAGGCGTGGAAGGCGCGCGGCGAGATTGTCGCGATGACCGGCGACGGGGTGAACGATGCGCCCGCCCTCAAGGAGTCCAACATCGGTATCGCGATGGGCATCACCGGCACCGATGTGTCCAAAGAGGCGGCGGACATGGTGCTGGCCGACGACAACTTTGCGACGATTGTGGCGGCGGTGGAGGAGGGGCGCGCGATCTTCGACAACATCCGCCGCTTTATCCACTTTTTGCTTTCCTGCAACATCGGCGAGGTGCTGGCAATGTTCGTCGCGGTGCTGATCGGCCTGCCGATCCCGCTCCTGCCGATCCAGATTCTCTGGATCAACCTGGCGACCGACTCGCTGCCCGCGCTGGCGTTGGGCGTGGAAAAGGCGGAGCCGGGCATCATGGAGCGCCGCCCGCGCCCCGCCAGCGAGTCGCTCATCACGCGCCGCCTCGCCACGATCATGTTCTTCCAGGGGGTGATCATCGGCGCGGTGACGCTGGGCGCGTTCGCGCTCGAATTTTTTTGGCGCGACCCGCAGGATTTGGAGCGCGCGCGCGTGATGGCGTTCAGCACCTCGATCTTCGCGCAAAACATCCACGCCTTCAACCTGCGCTCGACCCGTTACTCGATCTTCAAGCTCGGCCCTTTTACCAACCGCTTCCTCGTCCTCTCGACAATCGTCGTGCTGCTGAGCGAGATAGCGATCATCTACACCCCTTTCCTCCAGCCCATCTTCAAGACCGTGCCGCTGACCCTCGGCGATTGGGGCTGGGTGATTGGCCTGGGTTTTGTGCCGCTGCTCGTCATGGAGATTGCCAAGGCGCTGGGGCTGCGGGATTGATGGGGGACGACGGACGACCCTCGGGCGCGACGACGGACGACGGACGACCGACGACCGACGGGTGCCCTCTGGGCGCGACGACGAAGAATGGATGAGGGTTTGAGGGGGAGAGCAGGGTGACTATGCTGGATGTGGCGCGGATCGAGGCGATTCTGTTTGATCTGGATGGGACGCTGATGCAGCTGCGTGGCGGCGAGAAGGGCGGCTCGCTGGCGCCGCTGGCTGAGGCCGGTGGCGCGGCTGTTGCCGGGGGGCGACACGGAGATGGCCGCGCGTCGCCTGTGGGTGATCAGCGAGACCCCGACGAACTACCTCATGGCGCTGCTCGACCGCAGCGGCTTGATGGTGCTGCTGGAGCCGGTCGCGGACCGCGCGCGGGTGGCGAAGGGAATCGGCACGCTGGGCGACCTGCATCCGCTGCCCGGCGTGCCGGACTTGCTGGATCGCCTCGCGGCGCGCTACCCGCTCGGCGTGCTCACCAACCGCGCGCGCCGCGAGGCGTTCGGCTTTTTGGAGGCGAACGCGCTGCGCCATCACTTCGCCGTGATCACCACGCGGCAGGATATTTGGCGCTTCAAGCCCCACCCCGAGGCGGTGCGGCGCACCGCGCGGCTGATCGACGTGCCACCCGAGCGCATCCTGATGGTGGGCGACATGCCGGTGGACATGGAAACGGCGCGGCGTGCGGGCGCGCAGGCGCTCGGCGTGCTCACCGGCTTCGCCAACGAGGCAGAGCTACGCGCAGCGGGGGCGGACGAGGTGGCGGGGAGCGTGGCGGAGATGCTACAATTGCTGGACATGGAACCAGCAGAGGGGGAGGGCTAAGGTGCACACGCTAGAAAATCGCTATCACATCATCGAGACGGAGATGGCCCCGCTCATCAGCGAGAGCCGCTCCACGGTGTACGATGTGCTCAAGTACCATCGGAAAGGGTGCAACAAGTACGAGATCAGCACGATCTGCAACCTGACCCCCCTTCAGGTGGACACCGCGCTCGCCTACATCGCTGAGCGCCGCGACCTGTTGGAGCGCGAGTTGGACGAGATTCTTGAGGTCGAGGCGGCGCGCGAGGCACATTACCGCCAGATCGCCGCCGAGATTCAAAAAAAGATCGACCAGCAGCCGATGACCCCGCAAAGGGCGGCGTTTTACGAGTTGCGGGAAAGAAATCGTCAACGACGCGAAGCGGAGCGTGCAAACCATGCAGATTGTCCTGAGCGATCATAACTGTAGGGGACATGCGAAAGCCATCTTCCACTCCTTAGAGCACCTCGACTACAAGGAGCTTTTGGGAATGGAGCTTCGCTTCTTTGAGGATGTTGGTCTGGTGCAAGAAGCCCCAGACGAGACGGTTTGGTCCTTGTGCCAGACGCAGGGTTATTTGCTCTTGACCGGTAACCGAACCGCAAAGGACAAAGAGGAGTCCTTGGAATTCCTCATTCACCAACAAGCGGATCCCGACATTCTCCCTGTCGTGACCGTTGGTGATCTAAATCGCGTACTGGTGGATCGTGACTATTGCGAGCTATGTGCGGAACGCCTCGCCGAGATCGTGCTGGAGCTGGGCACCTATCGCGGTGTGACGCGGCTCTTTTTGCCCGGTTGATCCTTGTGAACCCATTTACCCGCTTTTTGCGCACCCTTCGCCCCGCCACCGCCGCGCCCGACATCGAGCAGTTTGTGGCGTGGTGGGATGTTGTGGAGGCCATCGTGGTGGACGTGAACAAGCGCGGCCACGCCACCGAAGAGGAGCGCGCCGCCTACGCCGAGGCGCGGCCCCTGCTGCGGCGCGACTACGCGACGGGGTGGGCCGCGCGCTTTGCCCCGCACTGGCCTGCAAACCCTGGAAGGGGGCAAGCCGACCCCCGCCGACCCCTTCCCGCGCCTCCTCGCGCCCCCGAGCGCCGATGGCTTCGTCGCCAACTGGCCCGCCATGCAGGCCCTCGCCGCCGCGCGCGAGACGCTGAACCGCTACATTTTGGCGCTGAGCGAGTAGCGCCCTGTTGGGCATTGTTTGAGGGCGCGACTAAAGTCGCTGCTGGGGGCTTTCAGCCGAGCGTCCCCCTGCATGCAATGGCGCGCGACTAAAGTCGCTGCTGGGGGCTTTCAGCCGAGCGTCCCTGCGGGCAATAGGGCGCGCGACTAAAGTCGCTGCTGGGGGCTTTCAGCCGAGCGTCCCCCTGCGGGGACGCCAACGCCATCCTTCGCCACAGCCGCGACATGGCGGGGCCACAGGCGAAGCCACGAGCACCACAAAGCGGCGCATCTAGGTGCCTAGATGCGCCGCTTTGTGGATAACCACCACTATTTTGTGGGTAGATCATCAAAAATGTGAATAAATGTTCGAGATTCGACGGACGACCGACGACCGACGACCGCTATAGCTGCACCCTCAATGGGCGGTGTAACCCAGGTCAGCCGTGAATCTGCATCCCCCATTCGGAGCACTTCGTCTGGAACCTGGAACCCGCAACCCGCAACCCCGCAACCCCCTACGTCCCCGCCCGCAGCCGCTCGATGCGCTCGGCGAAGCGGTCGCGGTCGGCGGGGGTGCGGTGCCCCTCGACGTACCACTCTGCGTCATAGCGCTCCATGAAGCCGCGCAGTGTTCCCGCGAGCGCCTCGCGGTCCCACGCCTCGGTCGAACTGGGGTGCCCGTAGGCGGCATCGCCCAAAAAGAGAACGTTGCCGGGCTGAACGTGGACGAGACACTGATCCGGCTCGTGCTGCCCGCCGACGTGTTCCATGAGAAAATGGTAGCCGCCCAAGACAAGCTCGTAGCGATCCTGGAAGGTCTCGGTGGCGGGCACCGCGCGGAAGCTCGCCCAGTCGGGCACGGCGCGGTTCATGTGCCAGGAAACGATCTTCCCGCGCGGGAAGCTTGCCCCCTTCGCCTCGACGTACTCGCGGCTCCACGGTTCCCCCGCCATCACCTCCAGGTGATGCTGCGTTCCCTCTTGCGCCACAATGTGGGCCCCCGGAAAGGCGCAACTGCCGAACACATGGTCCCAATGATGGTGGGTCAACAGGATGTGGGAGACCGGCGCGGCCCCCATGCGCTCCAACGCCGCCCGAATCTCCCCCGCCTGGAGCGGCCCGTTGCCGCTATCCACCAGCACCGTTCCCTCGTCGGTCGGGATCACCCCGACCCAGGGGCGCGTCAGCATCATGGTGCCGGGGTAGGCGTAGATTTGATCTGTGATGTGGGTGAGGGTTGTTTCTTCCATGGGTTCTTATCGCTTTGTGATGATGATCGAGGACGGAGGACGGAGGACCGAGGATGAATAACAAAGAAATATCAAAGATAAATACGGACAATCACCACGCAATGATACAAGATTATTCTAAGCGAATCGCGGACTATCTTTGTCTACGCGCGCATATCCTTTATCGGTCGTCGGTCGTCGGTCGTCCATCGTCCGTCGCGCGGGCAAGCAGGGCAAAGCCGCGTTGCGCCTTGCCGCGCGTCTCGGGGGTGAGGGGGAGCGCGGCGGTGAGCCGGGCAACGATGGCGGCTAGCTCCGCCTCGTCGCCCCCTTTGAGTTCCACTTCTAACTCGTGCATCGCCTCTTCCAGGTCACCCGCGCGGATCGTGCCACGGTCGAGCGCAATCTCGGCCACGGGCACCCCCGCGCGCGTTACCTCCCACGTATGGCGGCGGTTTTGCACCTGGAAGAGCGGGTAGAGCGGCGCGCCGCCGCTCATCGCGCGCACGCGTGCCTCGAAATCGGGCGGCCACGTCGCGGGATCGTCGGGGTCGCCCCCGTCAAGCGCCACCTCCCACTCGGGCCGCCATGTCGTGCTCCCCTCCTGGCGCTTCGGCCCCTTCAGCGTCAGGAATATCGCCGCCCCATCGCGTCGCACGCGCAACGCGTAGCGATGGCCTGCAAGGGCGCGTTCCTCTGTGTCCAGCAGTGTGTCATGCAGGTCGTGGAAGACGCGCGGCCCCACATTGTAGGGCGCGAGCGCCACCGCCTCTACCTGCTCCGGCTCAATGGCTTCCACCGCGCGATACTTGGCTTCAATTTCCATGAGTCCCACAATTTATGTCAACAGGTTGACGACGGACGAACGGCTTGAACCACAGAGAACACAGAGAACACGGAGAATGGAGAATGGAAAATGGAGATGCTGATTTCTCCTTGTCCCCTTGTCCCCTTGTCCCCTTGTCTCACCCCCTCACCTTCATCACCCCCTCACCCTCTCACCCCCGCGCAGCGCGCCGACTCCGCCAGCCCGCTCCGCCCCTTGCAGCCAGAGGCGGTTGCCGAGCAGTGGGAGGCTCAGCACCAGCGCCGCGAGGTCGAGGTTGGACAGGTGGGTGCGGAAGGTGGCGGAGCCATCGGTGAGCGGGCGCAGCAGGCGCGCGGGAAATTCGCCCGGGAGCAGGCGCAGGGCATAGCGCGCCAGCACAAGGTCCACCTTGACGTCCGGCGCGAGGTCGGCGAGCACCCCTTCCAGCGTGAAGAGCGCCTTGCGGAACATGAGCAGCTCGGCGGGGAAGCGCACCCCACCAAACGCGATGCTGTCCAGCAGGGTCATCACCTCCGCCAGGCCAGGCAGGTGCAGCGGCGACAGCTCGCCGAAAAAGCGCGCCACGTGCCCGCGCACCAGTGCGGCCTTGCCCTCATCCGCAAGCAGATCGTCCTCGCTCAGCGCGGCAATCGCCTCGACCACCCGCCGCTCGTCGCGCAGCGCGACCGCCAGGGTGAGCAGCACCGTTTGGCGGCGCTGTGCGCGGCTGAGCCGCTCCACCAGCGCCCAATCCAGCAGGATCAGGTCGCCGCTCGCCTCGTCGGCGAAAAGGTTGCCCGCGTGCGGGTCGGCGTGGAAGAGGGCTTCCTCGGCGGGCGAAAACATCGGCAGCGCGATCAGCGCCTCGATGAGCCGCGCCGCGAGCCGGGCGCGGGCGCGCGCGTTGCCCTCGAAAGCCTCGGTCACTTTCACCCCCGCCTCCTCCGTCATCGCGGTGAGGCGCGGCGTGGAAAGCTCGGGGATGAGGCGCGGCACGCGCACCCCCTCCATGCGCCGATAGCGACGCTCCGCCGCCAGCAGGTTCGCCTGCTCGCCGGGCAGATCCACCTCGCGCTCCAGCAGGCGGCGCACATCGTCCATCACCTCGCGGAAGCCGACGGCGGGCAAATTGTAGCTCGCGCGGCTGGTATCGAAGAAGTCGGCGAGCCCCTGGAGGATCGCCATCTCTTCGGGGAAATGCTCGACCACGTGGGGCTTGAGCACCTTGAAGACCCCGCGCTCGCGCTCGCGCGTGACCGGGTTGCGCCACGTGAAGCGCACCACCGCGCTGACGCTCGCCTCCGCCAGCGTAACCCCCTCCATCTCGACCGCGTAGACGCGCAGGTACTTGCCCAACTGCCGCTCGATCTCGGCGCGCGCCGCGTCGGGCGAGATGTCCTCGATCTCGTTTTCCAGGCGGGTGAGCTGCGCGCGGAAAGCGGGGTCCAGCTTCGGGTTACGCGCGACGATCTGCCCGATCTTTTGCAGGCTCGGCATCTGCGCGACGAGCCGGATGAGCCGCTGCTCCAGCGGCATCTCGGCGGGCAGTAGCATCTGCTCGACCAGCTTCGGCACGAGCCGCTCGGGCGAGAGTTGCGAGCCGGTGAAGGCCACCGCATCGCGGATCACGGGCCGCCACGCGGCGTACACCTCGGGCACCAAGGTTTCCAGCGGCATGATCTGCCCGATCAGCGCGCGAATCGCGTCGCGCTGCGTGTCCCACGCTACGCTGCCCAGTGCCTCGCGCACCGCCGCTTCCAACTGCGCCTCGCTCGCGCTCTCGTCCATCGCCAGCATGAACAGCGCCGCCTGCTGCTCGGCGGGCAGCAGCGCCAACAACTGCTCGATCATCGCCGCGTCCAACACCTTCTCATCGCTCATTTTTATCAATCCTTGCTATGACACAGTGCGTCATATTCTAGCGTGCAATGGGGTGTGGGGCAAGAGGGGGTGAGGGGGTGATGAAGGTGAGGGGGTGATGAAGGTGAGGGGGTGATGAAGGTGAGGGCGGGGAGCGCGGGCGTCCCGCCTGGTTGGGGTTTGGGTAGAGACGCAAAATCTTGCGTCTCCCCCATAGGGTGACCGCTGGGCGCGCGGGCAGGGATTGCTTTCACCCCCTGCCCGTTTGTGTTACAATACGCGCCAATCCTGCACGGTGGAGTCGCGGCTTGCCAATCGATTATCTTGTCATCGGCCACGTCACGTATGACCTGACTGCCGACGGGCCACGGCTCGGCGGGACGGCGCTTTACTCCTCTCTCACGGCGCAGCGGCTGGGGCGACAGGTGGCACTGGTGACGCGCGTGCCCCCCGAGATGCCGTTGCACGAGGCGCTTCCCGGCGTTCACCTGCACCGGCTCGACAGCCCGTTCGCCACCACGTTCGAGAATCGCTATCGCGGCGACGTGCGCGAGCAGGTGGTGCGCCAGGTCGCCGCCCCGATCAGCCTTGACGATATTCCGCCCGCGTGGCAGAACGCGCCCATCGTCCACCTGGGGCCGGTCGCGCGCGACGTGGCCCCTTCTCTCGCCCGCCGCTTTCCCAACTCGCTCGTCTGCGTGACCCCCCAGGGATGGCTGCGACAGTGGGATGAGGCGGGACGGGTGGGCTATGACCCGCTGGGCGCGGCGGGCGAGTGGGCGCAGGGGGTGGATGTGATGGTGTTTAGCGCCGAGGATGTGCAGCACGACCCGGCGGCGATCCGCCATCTCATCCAGGCCGTGCCACTGACCGTGATGACGCAGGCGGCGGAGGGGGCAGTGGTTCACCATGACGGGCGCAGCTTCCCCACCCCGGCCCGCGCCACCACGCTGGTAGACCCGACCGGCGCGGGGGATGTCTTCGCCACTGCCTTTTTCATCCGCCTGCACGAGACCGACGACCCGCGCGAGGCCGCTGCTTTCGCCAACGTGGTGGCGTCGTTTTCCATCGAGCAGCTCGGCACGCATGGCATCCCCACCCGGGCGATGGTGGATGCGTGGCTGGCCCGGCATCAGGGCTAGCAGGGGCAGAAGGGGAAAGCTCCCACCGGAGCGAACGAGCCCGTTAACTGGCAGGGGCGGGACAGGGGAAACTTCTAACTATGGCATATATTGTTGCACTGGCGAATCAAAAAGGTGGGGTTGGCAAGACGACGACCGCCGTCAATCTGGGCGCGGCCCTCGTTGGGTTGGGCAAGCGCGTGCTCCTGATCGACCTGGACCCGCAGGCCAACGCAACCAGCCACCTGGGCTACCGGCGCGGCGTCATCGAGCAGTCGGTGTACAACGTTCTGGTGGGCCGCGCCCCCATTCGCCAGGCGACGCTGCACACCACGCGGCTCCACCTGGACCTGCTGCCCGCCATCACGGAGCTGGCCGGGGCCGAGGTGGAGATGGTCGGGATGATGGCGCGCGAGCAGCTGCTCAGCAAGGCGCTAGCCCCCGTGACGGAGCGCTACGATTACATCCTGCTCGACCCCCCGCCCAGCCTGGGGCTGCTGACCGTGAACGCGCTCACCGCCGCCGATGGCATTATCGTGCCGATCCAGGCGGAGTATCTGGCGCTGGAGGGGCTGGCGCAGCTGATCAACACCCTCAACCTGGTGCAGGAGCAGCTCAATCCGGAGCTAGAGATTTTGGGGCTGCTGATCACGATGTACGATGCCCGCACCAACTTGGCAGCGGGCGTTGCGGCTGATATACGCAGCCACTATCCCGACAAGGTGTTCGACACGCACATCCCGCGCAATGTGCGCCTCAGCGAGGCCCCCAGCCACGGCAGCACCATCTTTGAACTGGACCCGCGCTCGTCGGGGGCGGAAGCCTACGCCAAGCTGGCCGGTGAGGTGCTCAGCCGCCTGGGGGACAGCGCCCAGCCGTAGCGCGTCGCCTGGACCTGTCGTGAGAAGGTAGGAGGAACAGATGAGTGGTCGCAAACGTCCAGGATTGGGTCAAGGGTTGGGGGCGTTGATCCCGGGTGGACCGGACTTCACCGACGACGAAGGGATCGCTCTCGCCCTCCAGCGGGCTGCGCGAGGTGCTGGTCAACAGTATCTTGCCCAACCCCTACCAGCCGCGTAGCCAGATGGAAGAGGCGCGACTGGACGAACTGGCCGCCTCCATCCGCGAGCACGGGATCATCCAGCCGCTTATCGTGACCCAGATCGAGGATGGCGCGGTAGGCGAGCGCTTCCGCCTGATCGCGGGCGAGCGCCGCTGGCGCGCCGCCAAGCGCGCGGGGCTGGCCCAGGTGCCGGTCGTGGTCAAAGAGGCTACCGAGCGGCAGATGTTGGAGCTTGCCCTGATCGAGAACATCCAGCGCGCCGACCTGAACCCGCTCGAAGAGGCGGTCGCCTTCCAGCAGATGGCGGAGTTCAGCAACATGACACAGAGCGAGATCGCCGACCGTGTCGGCAAGAGCCGCTCTGCGGTGGCAAACACCCTTCGGCTGCTTCAACTCCCCGAGCCGATCCAGGATCTGGTGCGGCAGGGCGCGCTGAGCGAGGGGCACGCGCGCACCCTGCTCGCGCTGCCCTCGGCGACGCGCATGATGGAGGCGGCGGAACTGTTCATCAAGCGCGGCTTCACCGTCCGCCAGGCGGAAGAGTGGGTCAAGCGCGAGCTTGCCCCCCCCGCAGCGGCGACGGCGGACAACCCGCTGAACGTCCACGATACCGACCTCCAGCGGCAATTCACGAGCGCGCTCGGCACGCGCGTGGAGCTCAAGCGGCGCAAAAAGGGCGGGCAACTTGTCATCTATTTTGAGAATGACGAGGACCTGCAAAGCATCTACGATACGATTCTGCCTGACTGAGCGGCACCGCCCCTGACAGGGCCGCGCGTCGCTCCCCTTCCGTTTTTATCCACAAATGAGTGTGACAAGTTGACCTCTGAAACCCCTATTGACTCGATCCCGCGCTGTAGCTATGAGGGATCAGCCTACCAGAACGAGTTCTGGACCGCCGAGCGCGCCTACGAGGATCAGGCGGAGCGCTTCGCCCTGCAACGCATGCTCCCGCCGCGCGGACGGCGCATCGTCGAGATCGGCGCGGGCGCGGGACGCCTGGCCGACCTCTACGAGGGCTACGACCAGATTTACCTGGTAGATTACGCCCAAACCCAGCTGGAGCAGGCGCGGGCGCGCCTGGGCGACGACCCGCGCTTCGTCTTCGTGCAGGGCGATATTTACAACCTTCCCTTCCCCGATGGCTTTTTCGATACGGTAGTGACCGTGCGCGTGCTGCATCACCTGAAGGAATTGGAGGTGGCGCTGCGCGAGGTAGCGCGGATCACCGCGCCGCGCGGGGTCTACCTCACCGAGTTTGCCAACAAGCAAAATCTCAAGGCGATCATCCGCTTCTTGCTGGGCAAGGGGAAGGCGGGCGAAAATCCTTTTTCCACCGAGCCCTTTGAGTTTGTGCCGCTGAACCTGGATCACCACCCGCGCCACGTTCTGGCGGCGCTGGACGCCGCCGGGTTCGTGACGGTGGATGAGGTAGGGGCCAGCTTTTTCCGTCTCCCCCTGCTCAAGCGCCTGCTCCCGCCCCCCCTGTTGGCGCAGGCCGACCGGCTGCTCCAGCGCGTGGCGGCCCCGCTCCGCCTGACCCCTAGCATCTTCCTACAAAGCTATCGCCCCGCTGCGCCGAGCGAGGAAGGAGCGCGCTGGCAATGCCCGCGCTGCCAGCGCGCTGACATTATGTCAAGTGAGACGGGCATCACGTGCCACCATTGTGGGGTTGTCTATCCCCTGCAAAATGGAATCTACCTTTTTCGTTCCGAACAGGATTGACATAAAATAATCGCAAGGAGTGCCACCATGCGTGTATCGTGTATGCAAGACAAACTGGCGCGCGGCCTGAGCCTCGTGAGCCGTGCGGTCGCCAGCCGCTCTACCCTCCCCGTCCTGAGCAATATCTATATTGGCACGGATGAGGGCAGGCTGAAGCTAGCCGCCACCAACCTCGAAATTGGGATTACCACCTGGGTAGAGGCTAAGGTAGAAGAAGCGGGCTCGACCACGCTGCCCGCCAAGCTCTTCGCCGACCTCGTCAACCAGAGCCCGCCCGAGCGCATCCAGCTCGACCTGAGCGAGCGCAGCCAGGAGCTGCACTACCGCTGCGCCTCGGTAGACGCCACGATCAAGGGGATCGACGCCAACGAGTTCCCGATCATCCCCACCGCTGACGAGGGCGAGGTGATCCGTGTTTCCGCTTCCCTGCTCAAAGAGATGATTGAGCAGGTGTCCTTTGCCGCCGCGACCGACGAGAGCCGCCCGATCCTGACCGGCGTGCTGATGGAGCTAAAAGAAAGCCGCATCACGATGGCGGCGGCGGATGGCTTCCGCCTGTCGGTGCGGACCTCGCACCTGGATCGGGAAATTCCCAAGCCGACCAGCGCCATCGTGCCCGCGCGTGCGCTGAGCGAGTTGGCGCGCGTGATCGGCGATTCCGATGCCGATGTCGAGATCACCATCACGCCCAACCGCAACCAGCTACTTTTCCACCTTGACCATGTGGACCTTGTGACGCAGCTGATCGAGGGCAACTTCCCCGACGTGCAGCGCCTCATCCCGGCCAGCCACAGCACGCGCACCGTGGTAGACACCTCGCAGCTGCTCAAGGCAGTGCGCCGCGCCTACCTCTTCGCGCGCGACGCGGCGAACATCATCCGCGTGCAGGTCAGCGACACCGAGCCGGGCACCCCTGGGCAGGTGACGCTGAACGCCGAGGCCACGGACCTTGGGGAAAACGTCGAGGAGTTGGTGGCGACGGTCGAGGGCGGCGGCATGGAGATCGCTTTCAATGCGAAGTACATGATGGACGTGCTGAACATCATCAACAGCGGTCAGGTCGCCATCGAGACGAACACCTCCAGCACCCCCGGGGTGATCCGCCCCGTCGGCAACGATGGGTTCATCCACGTTATCATGCCCATGCACATCGGCTCGGGCCGCTAGCACTGCGCTTGCCCAAAGGGGTGGGTCTTTGACCCGCCCCTTTTTTGTTTCACGTGAAACAGACACGGGATGGATTACAGATTGCGGATTCCAGATTCCAGATTGCCGGAAATGACAGAAGAGGAGAAAAAAGTGAAGGATGGGTGGAATCGGCGGGCTATCTTGCTCGCCAACGGGGATTTATACGATCCTGTATATGCCCGCGCGCTGCTGCTGCCCGATGACCTTGTCATCGCGGCGAACGGGGGGACGCGCCTCGCGTGGGCGCTGGAGCGCGTGCCGGACCTGTTGATCGGCGACGCGGACTCGCTGCCGGAGCCATTGCAACGCTGGCTGGCCGAGCACGCGGTGCCGCGCCACGAGCACCCGCGTGAGAAGGACGAGACCGACTTGGAATTGGCACTGCGGCACGTGGTCGGGTTGGGCGCGACCTCGGTGCTCTTTTTGGGGGTCACGGGCAGCCGCCTCGACCACACCCTCGCCAACATATCGCTGCTGGCGCTCGCGCAGCAGGCGGGGCTGCGCGCCGAGGTGGTCGTCGAGCGGCAACACCTGTTTTTGCTATCTGATCGGATCGACTTGGTGGGACGCGCAGGGCAGACCGTGTCGCTGCTGCCCTGGGGTGGCGATGTGCGCGGGGTTGAAACCGAGGGGTTGCAGTGGGAGTTGAAGGGCGCGGATTTGCCTTTTGGACCCGCGCGCGGCATCAGCAACGTCATGCGGGGCGAGCGCGCCACGATTTCCATTGAGCGCGGCATGTTGCTCGTGGTTCAGCAGCGCGGCGAGGTGCGCTAGCCCGCCAGAAAGGAGATGGCATCCGGGCGCAGCGTGAGGTGGATCGGCTCGCCAAGCGACGGGAGGTCTTTGTCTGGCGTGGCGATTTCCCATTCCAGCAGGATACCATGGGCGTGCTCCGTCACCAGACGGTAATGGCCGCCCCGAAAGGAGCGCTCGCGAACGGTGCCCGTAAGCGGGTTGGGCGCGTCGGGCCGTTGCAGGCGCGCCGCCTCGGGGCGAATCAAAAGCGTGGGGGTTGGTTCCGTCTCCGAGAGCACCTGAAGCCAGCCGACAGGGGTTTGCACGCTCCAAAGGCCCTCCTGGGTTCTTTCTGCCGCCAAAACGGGTAATAGATTGCGCAGACCGAAAAAATTGGCGACAAACTCGTTGGCGGGCTGGCGATACAGCGCCTCGGGTGGTCCCTTCCTGCACCTTGCGCCCCTGGTTGAGCAGCACGAGACGGTCGCTGAGTGCAAACGCCTCCTGCTGGTCGTGGGTCACATAGATTGCCGTCATCCCGATCCCCTTCAGGATGGCGCGAAGCTCGTCCATCAGCCGCTCGCGCAAGGTGCGATCCAGCGAGCCCAGCGGCTCGTCCAGCATCAGCAGGCAGGGCTCCGGCGCGAGGCTGCGCGCCAGCGCCACGCGCTGCTGCTCGCCACCGCTCAATTCAAAGATGGAGCGCTGGCCGTACCCCGCAAGCCCCACAAGCTCCAGCATCCTCGCGACTCGCTCCGCCTGCACGTCCCTTGACAACCCTTGCATCTTCAGGCCAAACGCTATGTTTTCGGCGACGGTGCGGTGGGGGAAAAGGGCAAAGTGCTGAAACATCATCCCGAAGCCGCGCTTGTAGGGGGGAAGCGCGGTGATCTCCTCGCCCTCCAGAATGATTCGCCCCTCGTCCGGCACCTCCAGCCCCGCGATGCAGCGCAGCAGGGTGCTTTTCCCGCTCCCGCTTGGCCCCAACAGGCAGACAATCTCGCCGCGCTGGACTTGCAGCGTGACCCCCTGCAAGACCGGTTTCCCATCGTACCGCTTCGTCACATGCTGCGCTTCCAGCAGAGATGTTTCACGTGAAACCATCAGAACTCTCCAATGTCGTCAACGCGGAAGCGCTCGATGAGGGCAAAGCCCAGCCCTGTAACCACCATCAGGATCACGCTCATGGCAAGCGCTTTGCCGTAGTTTGCGATGCCGGGCTGCCCCAGAAAGCGAAAGATGACGATGGGCATCGTCGGCCACTCGGGACGCCAGATGAGCGAGGTGGCCCCGAACTCGCCCATGCTGATCGCGAAGGCGAAGAGTGCCCCGACGAGCAACGGGCGACCCAGGATCGGCAGGTCAATCTCGCGCAGCAGGCGGAGCGGTGTTGCCCCGAGCAGGGAAGCCGCCTCGCGCAGGGCAGGGTTGAGGCTGCGCAACACCGGGAGCACGCTGCGCAGCACAAAGGGAAAGGCGACGAGCGAGTGAGCCAGGGGAATCAATAGAACAGATGTTCTAAGATTCAACGGCGGCTTGTCCAGCGCGACGATGAAGCCGAAGCCCAGCGTCACCGCGCTCGTGCCGAGTGGCAGCAAAAAGAGCGGATCGAGCAGCGCCTGCCAGCGGCTCTGCCTACCCCTGCCGGATGGCGCGAGCAGGTAGGCACTCAGCGTACCCAGCACGAGGCTCAGCAGCATCGTTGCGAGGGCGAAGAGCAGCGAGTTGCGAATCGCATGCTGCGGCGCGACCGCGAAGATGCTCCGCCGCGCCGTCTCGCCGAGGGTCAGATAGTACTGAAGCGACCACTCGCCGCCCACCGACAGGCTGCGCTCCACCAGTGCGACGAGTGGCGCGAGGACGAAGAGGGTTGGGAGACCCACCGCGAGCAGGAGGAAGAGCCATTGCCCCGCCGACGAGGGCGACCGTTGCCCGGCATGCTGCGAGCGCAACTGGAGCGGCACGCTGGCGCGCGCCTGAAGGCGCGTGTAGAGCGCCATCAGCAGGAAGGTGAGGAGCATCTGTAGCAGGCTCAGCGCGGCGGCGAGGGGCAGGTTGAAGAAGCTCAGCGCCTGGCGATAAATCTCCACCTCCAGCGTGGCATAGCGCTGCCCCCCCAGAATCAGGATCACCCCGAAGCTGCTAAAAGTGAAGAGGAAGATTAGCAGCGCCGCCGCGCCCACCGAGGGCAAAAGCAGCGGCAACGTGACCTCGCGAAAGGTGCGGGCGGGCGACGCGCCCAGCATCGCCGCCGCCTGCTCCAGTTGGGGGTCCAGCCCCGCCCAGAAACCTCCGACCAGACGGATGACGATGGTGAGGTTGTAGAACACGTGGGCCAGCAGGATCATCGCTAGCGAGTTTTGCAGCGCCAGCGGCGGCGCGTCGAGGTGGAAGAGGGTGACGAGCAGCTGATTTGCCAGCCCGCGCGGGCCAAGCAGCGCAAGGAATGCGGTGGCAACCACGACGGTGGGCATCACGAAGGGGATGGTGAGGAGGGCGCGCAGCACCGTTTTGCCCGGAAAGCGGTAGCGGGCAAAGGCGTAGGCAGCGGGAAAGCCGACCAGCATCGTGAGCCCCGTCGAGAGCAGCGCCTGGCCCACGGTGAAGCCGAGCAACTCGCGGTAGTAGGGGCGCGTGAGCAGCGCGACGAAACCGTCGAGCGCGAGTTGACCCGCTGGCAGGAGCGAGAGTCGAAAGATGGTGAAAAGCGGATAGAAAAAGAAGATTCCGAGGAAAAGCAGCGGGATCATCCCAACAAAGCGTACAAGGGGCCTGTAGAGCAGGCCCCTTGCGGCAAAGGGAGCGGGAACGGGGAGCACGGGTGCGCCGTCCTCCCCGTGTCCTGCTAGCGGAGAACGATCTGGGTCCATTGCTCGATCAACGTGTCGCGCTGCGCCTCGATGGTTTCCGGCGCGACGGTGGCGGGGTTCTCAGGGATCTGGGCGAACTGGACGAAGCTATCCGGTAGGGTAGCGCCCTCGATGACGGGGAAGACGTACATCTGCTCCGGTACATCATTTTGGAACTCGGCACTTAACATAAAGTCGAGTAGCGCGCGTGCCAGCTCTGGGTTTTGCGCGTTGCGGAGCACCCCCGCAAACTCGATCTGGCGGAAGCAGCTCTCGTCGCCTACCACGCTCGCCGTGGCCCCTTCCGTGAAGGGCGGGCTGCTGGCGTAGCTCACCACGATGGGGCGATCCCCCTCGCCGCCGCCCGCCGTGAAGTGATCGAAGTACGCCTCCGACCAGCCCGAGGTGACTAGCACGTCGTTGTCGCGCAGCCCCGACCAGTACGCCTGCCACCCCTCGTCACCAAAGTGGCCCACCGTGGCGAGCAAAAAGGCAAGGCCCGGCGAGGAGGAGGCGGGGTTCTCGACCACGGTGAGCCCCGCGTATTCCGGCCTGGTCAGATCTTCCAGCGCGACCGGCGCGGGGATTCCCTTGGCCTCAAAGTAGGCGATGTCGTAGTTCAGGCACACGTCGCCGTAGTCAATGGGGGTCACGCGGTGTTGCTCGTCCAGCACAAACGAGGGCGGCACCGCCGCGAGGGCGGGGGACTCGTAGGGCTCGAACAGATCGGCGTCCAGGGCGCGGGTCAGAAAGGTGTTGTCCACCCCGAAGAGCAGGTCGCCCAGCGGGTTGTTTTTGGAGAGGATCGACTGGTTGACCATCGCCCCCGCGTCGCCCAGCGGGACGATCTGCACCTCGGCGTTGTGCTCCTCCTCGAAGCGCGCCAGCACCGCCTCGCTCGCGTTGAAGGAGTCGTGTGTCACCAGCTTCACCACGCGCGGCTCCGCCGTGTCCGGGGCCGCTGTGGGCTCCTCGGTGATGGCAGGGCGGGTTGGCTCGACCGTCGCCTGCGCGGCACCCTCGCCGGTGGCGTTGCCGCAGCCACTCAGCAGCAGGGCAAGCAGTATCAGGTATAGGATTGTACGATTCATGCTTTCTCCTTGAGATGCCGCGCCGGGAGCACCCGCCGGGTGGGCAAAAAAAAGCCCCGCCAGGGCGAGGTCGCATGTCTTCGGTAGACCGCTTCCCTACGCTGGCATGATCCAGATCAGGTTCCGGGGTTTACGCGAATCTCGCGAATCTCAGCCCTTAGGCGGGCTCCCCCAGCAGTCGCATCTTTTATGATGTCGGTACGGGTTACTTTAGCAAGAAGGGTGCGAGGAGCCAAACGGGGGGATGGGATATTGGATATTGGGTATTTGGTATTGGCGAGTAGCGACCCAGTGCCCACATAGGGCAGTGAGAGCAGGGATATAGTTGTCACCAGGCTCACTCACTCGGCGCAGCAGCGCCCCGTATTGCAATGTTACGCCGCAACGTGCCCATTTCCCATTCCCCATTCCCCATTCCGAATAGGGGAGTGGTATGATTCGGCAGTTACGATATAATGCGGGCAGCAGAGGCTAACCAGACAAGGAGCGACGATCATGGGGTACACTGTCACACTTATTCCGGGGGACGGGATCGGGCCAGAGGTCTCGGAGGCGACGCAGCGGGTGATTGCGGCGACGGGGGTCGATATTGAGTGGCGCGTGCGCGAGGCGGGCGGCGACGTGATGAACCGCTACGGCACCCCGCTGCCGCAGGAAACTATTGATTCCATCATGAAGAACAAGGTGGCGCTGAAGGGCCCCATCGCCACGCCGATCGGCTCCGGCTTCCGCTCGGTGAACGTGCAGCTGCGCAAATCGTTGAATCTGTTCGCCAACTATCGCCCCGCGCGCACCCTCAAGGGGGTGCCCTCGCGCTACGAGAATGTGGACCTGATAGTCGTGCGCGAGAACACGGAGGGGCTATACAGCGGGCTGGAGCACATCGTGGTGCCGGGGGTGGTGGAAAGTTTGCGCGTGATCACCGAGCAGGGCTCGGAGCGGATCGTGCGCTTCGCCTTCGAGACGGCGCGCAAGTACCACCGCAAAAAGGTGACGGCGGTCCACAAGGCGAACATCCTCAAGCTGAGCGACGGGCTTTTCCTGGAGGTGGCGCGGCGCGTGGCGCGTGAGTTCTCGGAAATCGAGTACGATGAGGCCATCGTGGATGCCACGGCCATGAAGTTGGTGCTCGACCCGACGCAGTTTGATGTGCTGGTGATGGAGAATTTGTTTGGCGACATTATTTCCGACCTGACGAGTGGCCTGGTGGGCGGCCTCGGCATGGCCCCGAGCGCCAACCTGGGCGACCGCTACGCAGTGTTCGAGGCGGTGCACGGCTCGGCACCGGACATCGCGGGCAAGGGCGTGGCCAACCCGACGGCGCTCATCCTGAGCGCGGCGCTGATGCTGCACCACCTGGGCGAGGAGGAGGCGGGCAACCGCGTCGAGCGCGCGGTGGAGCAGGTCATCTCCGAGGGGACCACCCTGACGCGCGACCTGGGCGGCAAGGCCAACACGAAGGAGTATGTGGAGGCGCTGATCGCGGCGCTGTAGCGTGGGAACGTTGGAACGTTGAAACGTTGAAACGTTGAAACGTTGGAACGTTGGAACGACGCAAAATCGACGAGGGGGGTCAATAAGGCTACTAGAAGGGGGGCTTCGGCCCTCCTTTTTGTTTGTCGGGGAACCCAGGGTCCGGTATTCTTGTGGTGGTGGTAGAGACGGCTTATGAAACTCTACTATTCAATCGAGGTAAAGACGCGCGGTTAAAACCGCTGCTGAGGGCCGTTGGCCGAGCGTCGGCCTACGCCGACGCCGCTAGCAGGTGGCGTCCCCGCAGGGGGACGCTCGGCTGTAAGCCTCTAGCAGCGACTTCAGTCGCGCCCCTCGCGGCCTGTCACGATTTCCCCGTTTATTTTCTTAATCTTCATCAGCCGCTGCCCGTCCCACCACCTGCTGCCCCATACCACATTTGCTTCAACCCACCCTCATCCTTGAAGGTTTTTGCCCATGAGCGATCAACTGCCCGTCCCGCGCCCCGATGAGTTCCTGCCGCCCGACAAGCTGAGGGGCGCGCTCGTGCGCGTGCTGGATGTGGTGAAGGGGGGCACGTCGGGGAGCGCAGCGCTGCTGCTCAAGGTCTCTGCGCTGGGGGCCATCGTGCTGGCGGGGGCGACCACGTTGCCGCCAGCGCTCGCGCTGCTCGTGGCGGGCATTGGTGTGAATGAGCTGCACAGCATCTTGCAGCGGGTGGCGCGGGGCGAGCTGGCAGAGCCGCAAACGATCCGCGAGGAGATTACGATCCTCGTCGAGCGGCACGGCAGCGGCATCGAGCAGGCGCTGGAGTCCAACGAGTTTCAGCGCGGGCTGGCAAAGCTGTTTCGCCGCACCGACCTGCTGGAGGTGACGCTGCGGCAGGGGCAGGGCGAAATCGCGCGCGCGCTGGCAACCGCGATGCAGCAGTACGAAGTGCTACGCGCCGAATGGCACAGCGATTTACAGACACTGGTGGCGGGACAGCAACAATTGGCAGAGGGCCAGCAAGTACTGTCGCGACAATTGGCGGAGCTTCTCGATATCACTCGAAAAGGACAGCCGCAGCGCCCACCACCTCGTACTGATGGCCGCCCTGCCACCTTCATGGCGGATGATCCGCCTGACAATTTCGTGTCACGTGAGCAGATGAAGCAACTGTTGGCGCTGTTGCTAGCGGAAGGGCATGGCGCGGTGGGTATCACCTCCACGGCTGGCGCTGCAAGGCGCGGGCGGCTTCGGCAAAACCACCCTCGCCCGTGCGCTGTGTCACCTCCCAGAGGTGTGGCAGCGCTTCCCCGATGGCATCCTATGGGCAACGATTGGGGAGGAGGCGAGCGATGTCACGCCGCACCTCAACGACCTCATTCACAAGCTCGACCCGCAGCAGCCGCCATTTGCCACCAAAGATGGCGCGGCCTCCACGTCTGCGCGACCTGCTGACGGGGAGCGCATACTGCTGATAGTGGACGATGTGTGGCGCAGCAGCCACGTGGAGCCGTTCCTGCAAGGTGCCCCCACCTGCACGCGACTCGTCACCACGCGCAAGCTCTCTGTTCTACCGGAAGGTGCAAAGGCTGTGACGGTGGACGCCATGCAGATGAGCGAGGCGGTGGCGCTGCTCGGCTCCGGCCTGCCAGCGGGCCAGGAGGAGCCGTTGCGAGAGCTTGCTGCGGATGTGGGCGAGTGGCCGCTACTGCTCGGCATCCTGAACGGTGTGCTCCGTGACCGCGTGAGGCGGGGACAATCGCTCCCGCAGGCCATGAGCTACGTGCGCCAGGGTTTGAAGCGTGGGCTTACCACGTTCGATAAGCGAGCACGCGAGCGTGCGGTCTCGCTGACGGTGGGTGTGGGGCTTGGGCAGTTGACGCCCGATGAGCAGACCCGCTTCCGTGACTTGGCTATCTTCCCCGAAGATGCTGTGGTGCCGCTTGGCACGGTGGCTCTGCTGTGGGAGCAGACAGCCAGAATGGATGAGTGGGATACAGAGGCGCTCTGCGAGCGGCTGCGTGATCTCTCCCTGCTGCAGCAGTGGGATTTGTCGAGCCGCACCGTCCGCCTGCACGACGTGATTCGCCGCTTTTTGATTGGCGGCGAGGGGGAGGCGGAGCCCGCGCTGCACGCCGCGCTGCTGGCGGGCTATGCAACGCAGTGCGCCGATGGCTGGCCGAGCGGCCCCGACGATGGCTATTTTTTCGAGAACCTGGCCTACCACCTGCACCACGCGGGGCGCGCCGAGGAGCTAGACGCCCTGCTGCTGGACTTCCGCTGGATGGAGGCCAAGCTGCGCCACACCTCCGTCCTCTCGCTGCTGGCGGACTACGACGGGGCGGGCGACCCCGCCGCGCGGCGCGTGGGGCGCACCCTGCGGCAGGCGGCGCACATCCTGGCGGGGGCACCGGAGCAGTTGGCGGGGCAACTGTGGGGGCGGCTGCTGGACGACGAGAACGAGGCGCGTGCAGCGGCTAGCTACAGCAGGGCGCGGCGGCGCAGGCAGGGCCGTGGGTGCAGCCCCGCTTTCCAACCTTTCAGGGCGAGCAAGCGTTGCAGCACACGCTCACGGGGCACAGCGCCAGTGTCTGGGGCGTGGCGCTGAGTGGGGATGGCACGATCGCCGTCTCCGCCTCGTCTGATAAGACGCTGAAGGTGTGGGATGTGCGCGAGCGGGCAGGAGCGGCACACGCTCACGGGGCACAGCGCCAGTGTCAGGGGCGTGGCGCTGAGTGGGGATGGCACGATCGCCGTCTCCGCCTCGGCTGATAAGACGCTGAAGGTGTGGGATGTGCGGACGGGCAGGAGCGGCGCACGCTCACGGGGCATACCGCTTGTGTCACCGGCGTGGCGGTGACTGCGGATGGCCGCTTCGCCGTCTCCGCCTCGGATGATCAGACGCTGAAGGTGTGGGACGTCGCGACCGGGCAGGACGGCCACGCTCACGGGACATAGCGCCGTGTCTGGGGCGTGGCGGTGACGGCGGATGGCCGCTTCGCCGTCTCCGCCTCTTCGGATAAGACGCTGAAGGTGTGGGACCTCGCCACGGGCAGGCCGTCCGCTCCCTCAAAGGGCATACCTCTTGTGTCACGGGCGTGGCGGTGACGGCGGATGGCCGCTTCGCCGTCTCCGCCTCGGAGGATCAGACGCTGAAGGTGTGGGACGTCGCCACGGGCAGGACCGTGCGCACCCTCGACGGGCATACCGCCAGTGTCGGCAGCGTGGCGGTGACGGCGGATGGCCGCTTCGCCGTCTCCGCCTCGGCTGATGGGACGCTGAAGGTGTGGGATGTCGCCACCGGGCAGGAGCGTCCGCTCCCTCCAAGGACATACCGCTCATGTGTCCGGGGCGTGGCGGTGACGACGGATGGCCGCTTCGCCGTCTCCGCCTCTTGGGATAAGACGCTGAAGGTGTGGGACGTCGCGTCCGGGCAGGAGCGTCCACTCCCTCAAAGGGCATACCTCTTATGTGTAGGGCGTGGCGGTGACGGCGGATGGCCGCTTCGCCATCTCCGCCTCGGATGATAAGACGCTGAAGGTGTGGGACCTCGCGACCGGGCAGGCCGTCCGCTCCCGCTCAAGGGGCATACCGCCTGTCTGTGACGGCGTGGCGGTGACGGCGGATGGCTCGCTTCGCCGTCTCCGCCTCTTCGGATAAGACGCTGAAGGTGTGGGACCTCGCCACCGGGCAGGCCGTCCACTCCCTCCAGGGACATACCTCTGGTGTGACCGGCGTGGCGGTGACGGCGGATGGCCGCTTCGCCGTCTCCGCCTCGGGGATAAGACGCTGAAGGTGTGGGATGTGCGGAGCGGGCAGGAGCGGCACACGCTCACGGGGCACAGCGCCTGGGTCTGGGGCGTGGCGCTGAGTGGGGATGGCACGATCGCCGTCTCCGCCTCGGATGATAAGACGCTGAAGGTGTGGGATGTGCGGAGCGGGCAGGAGCGGCACACGCTCACGGGGCACAGCGCCAGTGTCTGGGGCGTGGCGCTGAGTGGGGATGGCACGATCGCCGTCTCCGCCTCGTCTGATAAGACGCTGAAGGTGTGGGATGTGCGGAGCGGGCAGGAGCGGCACACGCTCACGGGGCACAGCGCCAGTGTCTGGGGCGTGGCGCTGAGTGGGGATGGCACGATCGCCGTCTCCGCCTCGGCTGACCGCACGCTGAAGGTGTGGGACGTGCGGAGCGGGCAATGCCTCGCCACCTTCCACGCGGACGAGCCGCTCTACGCCTGCGCCCTCGGCGCGGACGGGCGCACTGTCGTGGCGGGGGGCGCGTCGGGGCGGGTACATTTTTTAGAGATTAGAGAGTAGGGATTGGAGATTAGAGAGTAGGGAAGATTGGAGATTGGGGGCTTGAGTAAGTAACGTGGCGGGTTTTCGCAATCTCATTTGATCGCGCTATGGGATGCGGAATTGCTCGCTCAGCCAGGCCATGCGCTCCGCTGTCGCCGCCTCGTTCAGGCCGTGGCCCGCGTCGTACCAGCGCAGGGTTTTGGGCTCGCGGGCGGCGTCGAAGAAGGCGCGGGCGCGCTCGGGCGGCACGTGCGGGTCGTTGCTGGCACATTGGAAGAGAAGGGGCGCGGGCGCGA
>CAWJTI010000020.1:0-58836 GCA_963845765.1 uncultured Chloroflexia bacterium | reverse complement strand
AAGAAGCAACAGTAAAGATTGCAGGGACTGCGTATACCTACACTGGTCCTTTGCTGGTAACACACTGGGGTTTTTCGGGACCTGCGGTATTAAAGCTGTCGGCCTTTGCAGCGGGGCATTTTCATGAAAAGAATTATGACGCCGATATTCTGATCAACTGGGTCAATCTTGGACAGGAACAAACACGCGAAGAGTTTTTAAGACAAACGAACGGAAGAAAAATGCTTCCGAAGAATTCGAACCTCTTTAATCTTCCTAAACGTTTATGGGAATTCCTTTTATTAAAAGCCGAGATCGATCCGAATGTATCGTGGGAAGAAACCGCTAAGAAAAAGATCAACAAGCTTATTGAGTCATTGAGCAATGATGTTTATCACATGAAGGGTAAAACAACTTTTAAGGAAGAGTTTGTGACCTGTGGTGGAATTCCTTTACCGGAGATCGATTGTAAAACCATGCAGAGTAAAAAAGTCCCTGGTCTTTATTTCGCGGGAGAAGTGCTGAACATTGATGGCATTACGGGAGGCTTCAACTTTCAGGCAGCCTGGAGCACGGCCTGGGTGGTTGCGAATTCAGTTTAATTTATCCTTCTGTCTTTATAGCTAAGCTGTCAGTTCGAGCGCATTCAGGAATATTCGAAGACCATTTACTGTCGTTCTCGACTGCGCTCGAACTGACACTGGACTATTTCTAACTTATTATTGTTCTGAACGTAAGATTGATTCGTGGTGTACTAATCTTTGTAGTAGGAGGGAGGCGATGCATCCAGTAGGTTTGCGTTTCATCTTTCATAATGAGTAAACTACCGTGTTCCAGTTGAAGTGCAATGGTTTCTTTAGTAGTTTTGTGTTTGAAGAGGAACTTACGTTCTGCGCCAAAGCTAAGAGATCCGATAGCGCCGTTTTTCTTTAGCTGTTTTTCATCATCGCTATGATAAGCCATGCCTTCATCACCATTATGATAAAGATTCAACAGACAGGAATTGTAAGATGCGCCACTTTCTTTTTCTACGAGTTGTTTTAGTTCGAGCAATTCTTTTGTCCAGGGTAAGGCTTCTTTAGTAATGTTAGAATAAGTGTAAGGAAATTTTTCTTCTGCATACCAAGCTACTTTACGTGAGGTGATGATACGCTTGCCAAAAATAACAGCTTCATCATTTTTCCATTCGATGTTGCTTAATAAAATGGCGTAGTAATGATCCGCTTGCTTGGTGGACATAATTGTTCCAAAGTAATTAACTGTTCCATTATAGGGTAACCAGTTTTTCTGTGGATCTTCTTCAAATAATTTCATAGCCAAACCTGTTTGTAAAGGTAGTGCAGATGACCGTTAAATATGAATACTTTATTCTTTTTCTTCGGCTTATTTTTAATATATTCGTTAACAAATCCAAGCACATGAAATCATCCGGAAAAGTATTTTACCAGGCTCTATTTGTGATCTTTACGTTGATTACCTTATTTGCATTCAGATCGTCGGTTTCTGATCAGATCAAAAAGATAGATTACTACGGAGATCCTGGCCACAAAGGGAAGTACTTGTACATGGTGAAAGAGGAGCTTGCCAATGGTCGCAAACCTGTTTTGTTTTTTACTGCTACCTGGTGTGGTCCATGTGAGGCACGTCAAGAATTCATTAGGCAATGCATTAATGATCGATGCACTAAAAGGAACTACCTTGATTATGATCGATAGTGATATTGATGGGAAGAGCGAAAAAATCGGAGCGAAATATAATGTAGAAGCCTATCCGACTTTTGTGAGGATTGATGGCGAAGGAGAGCTGCTTAAGAGAACAGATGGCAATGCCTGGGAAGAAAATATCCCGGAAAACATGGCGCCGGTGCTGAAAAAATTCATGGCTAACTAAATTTGAAGATGCTTTATGGATCTGTGACAAACAAAGATGTTACCGTAATGCTGAATGCAAAGTCGGAAATAACACGCGAGCTATTCAAACATTTTATTGAGCAGTTTGACACCATCGGTGATATTACTGTGGAGCCAACCAAAACCATGATCGGTATTTCAAATGCACATAAACGCATTGCCTGGGTAACTCAATTGGGAAAGAATTTTATACATGTTGTTTTTCCTTTCAAAGAGCAATACGATGACAATTTATGTTTTCAGAAAGTAGGGCAGGTACCTGGAAGCAATCAGTTCAATCATCACTTCCGCATGCTATACAAAGAAATATTAATGAGGAAGTGCTTAAGTTTATGAAAATGGCTTACACTGAAGAGCAGTGAAATCCACTCTTATTCATAAAAATTTTCAAAGTACTCAGCAGTGAAAAAAGGATCAATAATGCTGTAAAATTCCACGAATAATTTTTGTTTACCTGCAATCCCCGAATAATCCTGAACAACCTGTCGGTAACCTTTTGTTGGTTTGAACATGTTTTTCGCGAAAGAGTTAAGATCGTTTTCCATATCCGACATTCCATACTGGTTCAGGAAGCCTGCGGAGTTCAACGTATGATCGAAGCCGTCACCGGTTTCTCCTGTTTTAAGAGCAGCCACTCCACCTTCTCCGTATTTGATCTCTCCTGAATTATTGCTTTTCCAGGCTTCCTCATCGAAGTAAGCGTAATAGTTCCTTAATAATATGCTCGAAAATTCAGCGTGAAAGATCTGTTCTATATAATGATCATCGTATCCGTTTTCAATGCCACTGTTGGTAAGATAAACATCATCGGAAGAATTGGTGCCGCCAAAGGGCTGTCCATAAAACTCGATGTAAGAAAGAATATAGACGTTCCTTCAGGTTTTTTTTCAGAACTCCGACGGGATATTTGGCTAAGGCTCTTAAGATAATATCTTTACTTCGGTCGTGTTCTTTTACAGTGATCGCGTTTCCGTTTGCATTGATAGTTGACGTCTTCCAGCTTTCCGGAAAGATATCCTGGCTGGATTCAAAACTTATGATCACACCTGACCTTTCATCAATTACGTTTTCCTGCGCCTTAAAGCACATTGGAATAATTAAGAGCAGCAGACAAATGATTGGTTTCATCAAATTGAGTTTAATTAAATTTATTTCGTTCCGACTTCTTTTAACAATACTTCCACCGCTTTTTCCAGCTGCTGATCTTTTCCTTTGGTAACTTCGAGGTATTCGTTCAACACTTTAAAATCCGGCTCTAATTGATTGTTCTCATAATATTTTCCATCCAGCGTCATCACACCAACCTGTGGAATACCGAATACCAATGTCTGGTCCTGTAAATTTTCCCACCATACAGCTGTTCCTGTCCCTGGTACCGGCATACCAATGGTTTTGCCGATGTTCAGTGTTTTGTAAACTACAGGGAACATGTGAGCATCCGAATAATTTCCTTCTCCCATTAATACTGCTGAAGGTTTGGTCCATTTACCCTGTGGTTCCAATCCTATTTTTCTTTCGCGGGGCATAAACTCAATGTATTTTTTTCCGCTCAGGAAAGTTGCCAGATCATCGTGCAACCAACCGCCACCATTAAAGCGGGTATCAACTATCAGTGCTTTTTTGCTCGTGTATTTTCCCATTACCTGTTCGTAAAACACACGGTAACTTTCATCATTCATTCCACGAACATGCATATACGCAACTTGTCCGTTTGATGCTTTATCGGTAAGGTCCTGCATTTTCTTTACCCAGCGCTGATATAACAATTCGTTTAACTGACCAGGCCCAATAGGTTTCACTGTTTCTTCCCAACGCTTAGCTCCATCGTACAAAGAAAGCAATGTGTATTTTCCTGTTTTCCTGTTTAGTAATTGATAAATATTGGTTTCTTCCGTGATATCAATTCCATCAATTTTTTCAATGATGGTTCCCGCTTTGATCTGTGAGCTTGCCTGAACCAATGGACTCTTGTCGATCACTTCTGCAACCTTCATTCCTTTACCGGTATATTTGTCATCATAAAAAACACCAAGACTGGCGGTCTCGTCCGGGTTCTTGAATTTAGGATTGTATCGGCAACCGGTGTGTGACGCATTCAGTTCTCCAAGCATTTCACTCATCATCTCCGCGAAATCTCTGTTGTTATTAATGTGAGGAAGGAAGCGTGCGTAATTGTCTTTGTAATAATTCCAGTCGGTTTTCTGCAGATCAGTTACATAGAATTTTTTAACGACTTGTCTCCACGCGTGCTCAAATTCGTAAGCACGTTCGATGACGGTATTCAGATTCATCTCTGCATTGAAATTGATTTCTTTTTTCTCGGATTTCTCAATGGTGATCTTCATCATTTTTCCGTCAGCAACCAGGAAGAGAACCTTACCTTCTTTGTCCATTTTTAAATTTCCGGCAGAATTTGCTTCCAAACGAACTAATAATTTTGTTTCATTCTCACGGAATTTATTTGACCACAGATCATAGCCTTTTTCAAATTTGCTCAGGTAGAATAGTTGCTCACCGTCTTTAGATAAAAGCGCATCCCCAAGATCGGAAGAGTGAATGGTTAAACGTGATTTTCTATCTGCAATGCCTGCTAATTCAATTTCCAGGTTAATCTTTTGAGTAGAGTCAGATTTATTTTTGTCTTTATCTTTATTCTTTTCCTTCTCTTTTTCTTTTTCCTTATCCTTATCTTCTTTGTCCCTTATGGTAGTAAACTCTTCTTTGCTTAATTTGAAACGATCATAAGCTGCCTGAGTAAAGAACATTCCGTACACATCGAGCTGACTTCCGTGACTGGAAACATTTTTCATTCCATTACGATTCGAAAGCCAGTACATCATTTTTCCGTTCATGCCCCATTTAGGAACAGCGTTATCGAATCCACTTTGTGTAAGGTCAACCAGTTTTCCGCTACCGGTTGTTTCTATCAGGCCAACTTCTGTAAGCCAGTTACCATCCTGCAGAAACTGAACCAATAAGTATTTCCCATCGGGTGACCAATCGAACCACTGGTCGCCATCGGAGTAGGAATAGTTTTTATCAGCAGCGAGGATTTCACGCACCGATTTAGATTTAAGGTTGATGATCTTGATTGCGGTGCGATCTTCGAGGAAAGCTACTTCTTTACCATCGGGAGAGTAAGAAGGCTGGAATGTTTCTGTTTTGCCTGCAAGTATAGTTTCTTCATTTAATACAGTAGAGCTGAAAAACTGAGTTTCTTCTTTTCTTGTAAGCGAACTTTGATATAAACCCCATATTTTGTTGCGCTCCGACGCATAAAGAATGCTTCTTCCATCAGGAGAGAATGATACAGAACGCTCCTGCTCGGGTGTATTAGTAATACGTTTGGTGATTCCACTTTCCACTGATGCTGCAAATACTTCACCTCTTACAACAAACACAACTTCTTTTCCATTCGGCGATACATCCATATCAGTAACACCATTATTGAAGGTTTCTGTTTTTGCATCGGTATAACGTTCATCTGTTTCAATCTTGATGGAAATTTTTTGTGGTTCAGCATTACCGGCTTTTGTATATAGTTCGCCATTCTGCGAAAAGCAAAGAAGCCCTTCATTAGAAGAAGATAAAAAGCGAACAGGGTCTTTTTCGAATTTGGTGATTTGCGTGCTTTGAGTTGGAGCTGCAATATTCATTTTCCAGATATTGAACGTTCCGCTTTTCTCACTCAGGTAATACAGATCTGATTCATCTGTACTGAATACAGGATTGCGATCTTCACCTTCAAAGTCTGTTAGCTTGGTGTATTTATTTTCCTTTTTGTTATACATCCATAAATCACGTGCTACGGATGATGTGTGATGTTTTCTCCACGCATCTTCGTAACCTTTTCTATCGTGAAATATCAGACGGTTTCCTGCCTTGTCCCATTTTGCATCTTCAGCAGGAACTGATAGTACCTGAGTTTCTTTTCCACCTTTAACGGAAACGGAATACATCTCAGGTAATACGCCCGAAGGAAACATTACATTATTAATGTTATCCATTCTGGCTGAAGTAAAATAAATCGTTGTTCCATCAGCGCTAAAGCAGGAAGGATAATCACCTGCAGAATAATAAGTAAGTCTCTTTGCGGTTCCACCTGAAGCTGGCATAACATATATATCGTAGTTTCCGTTTCTGTCCGAAGCAAAAGCTATAGATTTTCCATCGGGCGACCAAAATGGGCATAAAGTCATGTCCGTCACTGATGGTAAGTGGAGTGGCTGTTCCTCCCAGTGCATTTACTTTGTAGATATCTCCTTTATATGTGAATACAATTGTAGTCCGTCGGGAGAGATGGAAGGATAACGCAGCCATAAGGGTGTTGAATCTTTGGTTGTGAATTTAAATGCGAATAGTGCAATTAAAACAATTGGAACGAGGAGCAGTTTTTTCATCAGATAGCTTTTAATTGATCAAATATAGGAAAGTTTGATCAGGAGCTACACGCTGTTAGTATCTGGGAAAAATTGTTGGAAAGTTGAGATATCGAACCGATTGAAAAAGGATGAGCGGTAATTATTCTTTATACGGTTCAAGTCCGTATTTTTTAAATGTCTTTTGTTCCTCTTCTGCTATATAGGCGAAAATTTGCAGTTTCGAATTTATGTCGTTCAATAAATAGATAACCTTAAAATCGATTGCTACTTCTTCGAGGTTCTTTTTTACCACACCTGCGCGCCAGCTAACCTTAACCATCATATGATAAGGGTCAATCAACGTCAATTTCCTTATCAATAATATGCATAGATTGAGTGCCTAAACTTTTGTAGAAGTTGAAGCCCTGTTTAATTTTCTTTTTAAATTCTTTGTCGTTACTTCCGCAGTGTACGCCTACGGGACTTGATTCCACAAAACATTCTGCAAAACAGTCGGCTGTGGCAAATACATCTACCTTGTCGGACTGCAAAGCATCATTATATAATTTTTCGTAGGCAACAAAGAAGCTGTCGAGTTTTGCTTCTGTCGGGCCTGCTTCCTTTTTTTTGGATCTGTTGTTATATTACTCATGACTTTTACTGCTTTTTCCAGATCAACCTTCTTTTCCGTTTCTCTGCATCCGGTAACTGAGAAAAGAACGCTGATCATTATGATATTCGTTAAATAGTTATTCATTGTTTATGGATTTTCATTTCCATCAAATGCTTTTTGTAGTGTTTCAATATCCAGCTTTTTAGTTTCATCATCGCTCCCATAGCACGTTGAGCATTTTCAGAATCGGAATCTGCAAGTAGGTCTGGTAGAATAGTGGGGACAATTTGCCACGAAACTCCGAATTTATCTTTCAGCCAACCACATTGTTGAGACTGAGGATCACCGCCTTCTTTTAATCTTTCCCAGTAATAGTCAATTTCTTCCTGGTCTTTGCAGTTCACAACAAAGGATATAGCCTCATTAAATTTAAAAATAGGTCCACCATTCAGAGCAACAAATGTTTGCCCTTCGATCTCAAACTCCACAGTCATCACCGATCCTTCAGGCATTTTATTGATATCCTGTCCTTCTTTACTATAATGAGTAATACGACCCAGTTTCGAATCTTTAAAAATGGAAGTGTAAAAATTAGCGGCTGACTGTGCCTGCTTATCAAACCACAAATTATTAGTGATCTTTTGCATAACGAATTGAATTAGATATAATAAACAGGCAAATAAGCTGCCAGTATCAACTAAATGGTCAAGGAATTTGGCGTTGGCACTTAAATTTCATTGTTAGATTAAAAAGCAGAAGATGACAATAATACTAATAGTAGTTGCGGTAATTGTAGTTGGACTACTGATTGTGATGAGAAAAGGGAGAACAATTCCAAAGGGAGCCAAAGCGGTAAAGCCTTTTGATATGGATCGCTACCTTGGTAAATGGTATGAGATAGCACGCCTGGATTATTATTGGGAACGTGATATGAAAAATGTAATGGGCGCATATCTTCGCAGTGATGACGGAACAATTAAAGTGATCAATACAGGATACGACGCTAATAAAGAATCGACCTGACGGGCTTCGAGTTGGATGACATCGAAGGTGGTTCCTCCAGTCATGTCTTAACCGGCACCCTCGCGGTGGGTGAGATTCGCGTCTTCTTCCGCAGCGAGACCAACATCGCGCTGAACGACTCGGGTGGCGACACGGTGCGTTTGCTCGCGCCGGATGGTACGGTGCTAGATGAGTACGAGTACGGTTCTGCTGCGTATGATCAAGCATGGGCACGCGACGAGGGTGGCGCGTGGCACGAGGACTGGCTGCCCTCGCCGGGTGAGCCAAACCAACCTCCGCCCACCCCCACACCGACGCCATCGCCCTCGCCCATCCCCGACGGGTTGGAACTCAACGAGTTCCTGCCGCGCCCAGAGAGCGATTGGAATGGCGATGGCGAAGCCGATACGGACGATGAGTACATCGAGATCATCAACCGTAGCACGCAACCATTCGACCTGACGGGCTTCGAGTTGGATGATATAGAAGGTGGTTCCTCCAGTCATGTCTTAACCGGCACCCTCGCGGTGGGTGAGATTCGGGTGTTCTTCAGGAGCGAGACCAACATCGCGCTGAACGATTCGGGTGGCGACACGGTGCGTTTGCTCGCGCCGGATGGTAGCGTTTTGGATGAGTACGAGTACCGTTCCGCTGCGTACGATCAAGCATGGGCGCGCGACGAGGGTGGCGCGTGGCACGAGGATTGGCTGCCCTCGCCGGGTGAGCCAAACCAACCTCCGCCCACCCCCACGCCGACGCCATCGCCCTCGCCCATCCCCGACGGGTTGGAACTCAACGAGTTCCTGCCGCGTCCCGAGAGCGATTGGAATGGCGATGGCGAAGCCGATACGGACGATGAGTACATCGAGATCATCAATCGTAGCGGGCAGCTGTTCGATCTGACGGGCTTCGAACTGGATGACATCGAAGGTGGCTCGTCCAGCTACGTCTTGACGGGCACCCTCGCGGTGGGTGAGATTCGCGTGTTCTTCAGGAGCGAGACCAACATCGCGCTGAACGACTCGGGTGGCGACACGGTGCGTTTGCTCGCGCCGGATGGAAGCGTTGCTGGATGAGTACGAGTACGGTTCTGCTGCGTACGATCAAGCGTGGTCACGCGATGAGAGTGGCGCGTGGCACGAGGATTGGTTGCCCTCGCCGGGTGAGCCAAACCAACCTCCGCCCACCCCCACGCCGACGCCCTCGCCCTCGCCCATCCCCGACGGGTTGGAACTCAACGAGTTCCTGCCGCGTCCCGAGAGCGATTGGAATGGTGATGGCGAAGCAGATACGGACGATGAGTACATCGAGATCATCAATCGTAGCACGCAAGCATTCGACCTGACGGGCTTCGAGTTGGATGACATTGAAGGTGGTTCCTCCAGTCATGTCTTAACCGGCACCCTCGCGGTGGGTGAGATTCGCGTGTTCTTCAGGAGCGAGACCAACATCGCGCTGAACGACTCGGGTGGCGACACCGTGCGTTTGCTCGCGCCGGATGGTACGCGTGCTGGATGAGTACGAGTACGGTTCCGCTGCGTATGATCAAGCATGGGCGCGCGACGAGGGTGGCGCGTGGCACGAGGATTGGCTGCCCTCGCCGGGTGAGCCGAACCAACCTCCGCCCACCCCCACGCCGACGCCCTCGCCCTCGCCCATCCCCGACGGGTTGGAACTCAACGAGTTCCTGCCGCGTCCAGAGAGCGATTGGAATGGCGATGGCGAAGCCGATACGGACGATGAGTACATCGAGATCATCAACCGTAGCGGCGCAAGTCTTCGACCTGACGGGCTTCGAGTTGGATGACATTGAAGGCGGTTCCTCCAGTCATGTCTTAACGGGCACCCTCGCGGTGGGCGAGATTCGCGTGTTCTTCCGCAGCGAGACCGATGTGGCGCTGAACGATTCGGGTGGCGACACCGTGCGCCTGCTCGCGCCGGATGGAAGCGTTTTGGATGAGTACGCGTACCCTTCCGCTGCGTACGATCAAGCATGGGCACGCGACGAGGGTGGCGCGTGGCACGAGGATTGGTTGCCCTCGCCGGGTGAGCCGAACCAACCGCCGCCCACCCCCACGCCGACGCCCACTCCGGGCCCTCTGGCAGAGGTGCTCATCAGCGAGGTGGTGTACGATGGCGACATCTACGGGCAAGGAGATGAATTTGTAGAGCTTTGGAACCCGTCCAGCGAAAGTGTAAGCCTGGCGGCGTGGCGTATCGGGGATGAGGAGAGCGAGGGCGGCAACGAGGGGATGTACCTCTTCCCCGACGGCATCACGTTGGGACCCAATGCGACCCTCGTCATCGCGCGCGACGCCGATGCCTTCTTTGAGCGGCACGCGCAGTGGCCTGACTTCGCGTTCCGTAGCAGCAGCGACGAGCAACAGGTGCCCCTGCTGCCGCGCGATGAGGCGTGGGCAAGCGGCCATTGGGCGCTCACGGACGATGGCGACGAGGTCCTCCTCATCGACCGATGGGGACGCGTGGTGGATCAACTCGCGTTTCGCAATGGAGATTTCGCGGGCCTGGGGCTGACCGGCCATGACATTTCCGCGCCCTCGCCCCGCGCGATCCACCATGTGGGCACGCTGCGCACCACGAACGTGAATGACTGGGTCGCCTACGAATTACCCACCCCAGGCCAACCCTATCGTATCCCGGTCACCCCGCCCGCGCCCCTCGGCCCCGAGATCGCTGGCTTGCGCGTGGCGTGGGGCTCGCTGCACTCCCACTCGACCTACAGCGACGGGAGCGGCCCGCCCGATCTGGCTTTCGCGGTGGCGCGTGCCAACGGGCTGAACTTCATGGGGCTCACTGACCACTCGCATTGGTACACCGAAGCCGAGCGCACCCGCGCCCTTGCCTTGGCTCAGGCGGCGAGCGAGCCGGGGGCCTTCCTCGCCCTGCTCGGCTTCGAGTGGACCCATCGCGAGCAGGGGCACACGAACGTGTTTCTTACAAGTGACGACGCCAGCCGCGAGCGCCCCGAGGGCGAGACATTGGCCGCCTTCTATGCGTGGCTCGCCGCGCGCCCGCAGGGCATCGCCATCTTCAACCATCCGTTCTACGGGGATTTCGACGATTTTGCGCCTGCCCCCAGCGTGCATGATCAGTTCGTCGGCCTTGAGGTGGGCAACGGGCCTGCTGTTCGCTATGAGCGCTACGAGGACGCCTACTGGTCGGCCCTGTTCAAAGGCTGGCGCATCGGGGCGCTGGGCAACCTGGACACCGAGACGACCACCTGGGGGGCCGACGGCCCGCTCCGCACGGGGGTGCTCCTGACCAGCTTGACCGAGAGTGACCTTTTCGACGCACTGCGGGCGCGGCGCACCTTTGCCACCGAGGACAGCAACCTCGCGCTGGCGCTCCGTGCAGGCGATCAGTGGATGGGCAGCGAGGTTTCCCCTGGCACGCTCACCCTCTCCCTTGTCGTGAGCGACCCCGACGCCGAGAGCGCCCAGGTTGAGTTGCTGCGCGACGGCATCGTCGTCGAAAGTAGAAGCATGAGCACGAGCGCCCTGCCCCAACAATGGGACGTGAGTGTGGCGGCGCGCGCGGGCGACATCTACGTGGCGCGCGTCATCCAGGCAGATGGCAACTACGCCTGGAGCAGCCCCATCTGGGTGGCGGGCGAGGCCACGCCGCTAGACCCCCAACTGAGCGAGGTGCTGTCCGCGCCGAGCGCGGTGGATTGGGACAGCGATGGTGAGGCCAACTACCGCGACGAGTGGATCGAGCTATACAACCCGCACGACCGCGCTCTCTCGCTGGCGGGGTGGCGGCTGGAAAAAGCCACCTTTGGCTACACCTTCCCCACTGGCAGCCAGATCCAGGCGGGCCAGCACCTCGTTCTGTATCAGCGCGACACCGATCTCTCGCTGTCCAACTTTGGCGAGACGATCCGCCTGCGCGCTGCCGACGGGCGCGAGGTGGATGTGGTGGAGGTTCCCTTCCAGGGGTATGACCGCTCCAAAGCTCGCTGCAACGGGGCGTGGCGGGAAGGGGTCGAGCCGACCCCTGGCGCTCCTTGCACCCTCGCGGGCGGCTCGGATGATCCGGCGGATGGCGACGGGTCGCCCATCCAGAGTGGGGAGACGGTGACAAGCACCATCGCGACGGTGCGCACCCTGCCGGAAGACAGCCGCGTGCGGATCGAGGGGATCGTCACGGCGGCCCCGGGCACCTTCGCAGCGGATACGATGTACGTGCAGGATGCGAGCGGCGGCATCAAGGTGTACGGGCGCGCGGGGCTTGACCCCTTTGAACTTGGGGATCGGGTGCGCCTGACCGGCTACAGCAGCCTCTTTTATGGGGAGTGGGAAATCAGCGTGCCGACCTCGGAAACGATCCTGCTGCTCGCGCGCGGCGAGGAGGTGGCCCCGCTCCCCCTCGCGCCAGGGACGATCCGCGACCATCCGGGTGAGTTGGTGCAGCTGTCGGGGCACGTCGAGGGGTGGAGCGGCGAGAACTGGTACCTGGATGACGGGGTCGAGAGCGTCTTCATCTACCACGACCAGGACGCGGGGGTGCAACGCCCCTTCCTCACGCGCGGCGAGGCGCGCACCGTCATCGGCATCGTAGGGTGGAGCGAGCGCGGCCCGCGCCTCATGCCGCGTACAGCCGCCGACCTCGACGCGTCCGCCACGGGTGGCGCTGCGGACGAGATCGGCCCGCCGAGCTTCCTCCCGACGACGGGCGGCGATAGGCTCAGACAGCGAAGCGATTTTTACCACCCGACGCGCTGCCGCGTGTGTGCCCTCCTCTCAAGCGGGCTCAGTCCTGAACGCAAGGGTTGAATAACTGTTGACTTCATATTGAAACTTTGCTACACTGCGCCCAATCAAAGATTAAAAAAGGCTGTGACGGGGAAGAGTAGGGAGCCAAACCCGATTCAGCGAGCCGCGGACGGTGCGAGCGCGGCGGACGGCCCTCCTGAATGACACCCCTGAGCCGACACCTGAAACGGCAAGGTAAAAGGCAAAAAGGTAAAAGGCAAAAGGTGAAGACCCCCACCATATTTTTGCCTTGAAATTTTCACCTTTTGCCTTTTCATCCCTTCCCGCCAGGGTGCTCCGCGTGACGCCCGTTAGCGCGTCGCGGTTTCCCGCCCCCAACGCAGGGTGCGGCGAACCGATCTGAGGCCCCGCATGGGGCGAATGGTGGTGGTACCACGAAGCTTTTTACAGCTCTCGTCCTCCAATGGACGGGGGCTTTTTTGTTTCGTCCCCGTCTCTTTCCGATGGGCTGGGCGATCCACGCCCCGCCATGACACGACACACGTTGAAGGGAGAAGCGGATGGAACGGGTACGAACTGTCGAGATAGCGGCGCACGCGGGCGAGCGCGTCCGCGTGCAGGGATGGCTGCACGCGCTGCGGCGCATGGGAGGGCTGGCCTTTTTGATCGTGCGCGACGGGTGGGGCACCGTGCAGGTGATCGTCGAGGAGGAGAGCGTGCTGGCCTCGCTGGAAGCGGCGGGCGCGCTGAGCGAGACGCTGCTGGAAGTCGAGGGCACGGTGCGCGCGCAGCCGCAGGCCCCCGGCGGCTACGAGATCGGTGAGCCGCAGATTCGCGTGCTGGAGCCGGTGACAGAGACGCTACCGGTAGCGATCAACAAAAAAGCTATCAAGGCAACGCTGCCCACCCTGCTGGACCACGCGGTCATCGCGAATCGCCAGCCCGCGCGCCGCGCCGTCTTCCGGCTGGCAGCGGGGGTCATGGCGGGCTTCCGCGCGACCCTCAACGCGCGCGGCTTCACCGAGGTGCAGACCCCGAAAATCGTTGCGTCGGCCACGGAAAGCGGGGCCAACGTCTTCGAGCTCGGCTACTTTGGCACCCCCGCCTTTCTCGCGCAGAGCCCGCAGTTTTACAAGCAGATCATGGTGGGGGTCTTCGAGCGCGTCTTTGAGGTGGCCCCTGTCTTCCGCGCCGAGCCGCACGACACGACGCGCCACATCAACGAGTACGTCAGCCTCGACGTGGAGTTTGGCTTTATCGAGAACCACTTTACCGTCATGCGCCTGCTGCGCGAGGTGCTCGCGGGCATCTTCGCCCATCTGGCGGAGCAGTACCCGCGCGAGTTGGAACTGCTGGAGCTTGTATTGCCCGTCATCCCCGCCGAGGTGCCGCACATCCACTTTCGCGACGCGCAGCAGCTGATCTGGGAGCGCCACGGGGTGGACGTGCGCGGCGAGCCGGACCTGTCGCCGCAGGACGAGCGCTGGCTCGGCGCGTGGGCGCAGGAAGCGCATGGGAGCGACTTTCTGTTCGTGACCGGCTACCCGATGGGGAAGCGACCCTTTTACACCCACCCTGACCCCGCCGACCCGCAGTGGTCCAACTCCTTCGACCTGCTCTTTCGCGGCATGGAACTGGTCACCGGCGGGCAGCGACTGCATCGCTACGAGACGTACCTGCACGCGTTGGAGCGCGCCTCGCTCCCCGTTGCGCCCTTCGAGAGCTACCTGGAAGCGTTCCGCTACGGGATGCCGCCGCATGGCGGCTTCGCCATTGGCCTGGAGCGGCTGCTCATGCAGCTGACCGGCGCGCCCAACGTGCGCCTCGTTACCCTCTTCCCGCGCGACCTGGGTCGCCTGTCGCCATAAGATCGTGAGGGCGCACTTTTCAACCATACCTTGCTTTTGTATGGAGGACCATATACAATCTTTCAAATGCGATGAGACGGAAGTGGCAGTTGCTTGTATTTTTTGCCGCTCTTTTCTCTCTGTATAGGTAAGCTCACTTTTCAACTCTATAGCACCAGCCCGGGAGGCACACGATGGCAAACACTTATTCAGCTTCGGAAGTTGGTGTTCCAGTTGCCTCCGAAAATGTTTATCCTTACCGGGTTGGCATCATGGGCGGGCTGGTAGCGGGGGCGGTAATGGCCCTGGCGATGGCGCTGTGGGGGGCGATGAGCGGCCACAGCGTGTGGTACCCGGTCAACATGATCGCGGCAACGGTGCTGCGCCCTCTGCAAAACGCCTCGCCCGCCGAGATCGAGTCGTTTATGCCAGCGGCGGCGCTCGTTGGAACCCTGCTCCATGGTCTTATCTCGATCTTCCTGGGGATGATCTTCAATACCCTGCTCCCCACGCTGCCCGGCTCGGCGCTGGTGTGGGGGGTAATTATTGGGCTACTGCTCTGGGTGAGCGCGCAATACGCGTTGCTCCCGCTGATCAACCCGATGATGGACCAGTTGATGTACGAGCCAACGTTCCTGTTGGCGAATGTCGCGTATAGCTTGGTGCTGGGCTGGTGGGTAAACAACGCCGAAAAGATAGTGCCTGCCCTCAGGTAGAGTGTCTCCAACCAAAAAGCCCCGCCGCGTGGCGGGGCTTTTTTTGTTTGCTGACCGCTCAGTCAAGCGCCATCAGCCGCCGTGCCAGGTCGCTTTCCTCCTCAGAGAGCAAGACAAGCTGGTTCTGCGACGGGTCCACCAGGCGGAGCATCCCGTCCTCAAGGGTGACGGGGTGGTTTTGGGCTTCCACCTGCTCGCGCACGCGCTCGACCTCGGCTTGGCTGGGGAGCAGCAGCGTGAAGTAGCGCAGCCCCACCGCGTCGGCGGGTGGCGGGGGCGCGCCGACCCCGGCCCAGGTGTTTAATCCCAGGTGATGGTGGTAGCCACCCGCCGCCATAAAAGCTGCCTGCCCGCCGTAGCGTACCATCAACTCCAGCCCTAGTCCATCACCATAGAAGCGTTCGGCGTCGGGGATCTGCGCCACATGCAGGTGGACATGCCCGATGCGCGTCTCGGCGGGCAACCCGCGCCACTCGCCCTCCGCTTCATTGTAGAGGGCCTGCACGTCGAGCGGGTCGGTGCCCATCTGCAGCTCGCCCTTGTTGAAGCGCCACTCGTCGCGCGGGCGATCGCGGTACAACTCGATCCCGTTGCCGTCGGGGTCGGACAGGTAGAGCGCCTCGCTGACGAGGTGATCCGACGCCCCGCCGAGCGGGTAGCCAGCCTCGACCAGGCGGCGCAGCGCCTGTGCCAGCGCCGCGCGGTCGGGGTACAGGATCGCGAAGTGGTACAGGCCGGTGCTGCGGCGCGGCTTCGGGCGCGCACCGGGTCGCTCGCTCAGGATCAGCAGCGGGGTTTCCGCATCGGCGCTCAGCGCGACGCGGTTGCCCTGCTCGGCCAGCGGCTGGAAGCCCAAAATCCCCTCGTAGAAGCGTCGGGCGCGCGCCAGGTCAGAGACGGTAAGGTGCACCGCGCCGGTGTGGGTGTCAGGATGGATGGAAAAGCTGCTCATCGTTCTCTCCTGTACTGCGAATCGCTGGATTATGTCGACCTATCAATCACGATTGCCACATTGTTGAACTGCCGCGAGTCGGGGCCCGCCGCAAGCCGCGCGTCTACCCCGACTTCCTGCCCTAGCTGCTCGACGAGCTCCCCGACACGCTGATGCAGCGGCCAAAAGAGGCGCTCGCCGTTGCGCTCGGTCCGCGCCGTCGCGAGCGTGATCACAGCGCGCCCACCCCCTGCGAGCATCCGCACGAGGCAGCGGCAGGTGGCGGCGGGCTCCTCCCAGAAGTAGAAACGTGTGGAGGCTCACAATCTTGTCGAAGCGCCCCGCCGCGAAGGGCAGGGCATTGATGTCGCCGCGCAGCAGCGACAATCGCCCCGCGCGGCACGCCGCACGGTTGCGGCGCGCGGCGGCGCCGATCATCGTTTCGGACAGGTCGAGCCCCGTGACGCGCCCGCTGGGTAGCTGCGGCAGCGCCAGGGCCAGCCCGCGCCCCGCGCCGAAGCCAAGCTCCAGCAGGTGGTCGGTGGGGCGAAGCTGTAGCAGTGCGACGCTCCACTCGGTTTCCGGCGCGTGCTGGCGGAGCATCCGCTCCCCGACCAGCCGCCCGACCAGCCCGGTCGGGTAGCGATGTTGCCCGTCAACGAAGGTGGACCATCGGCTGCGCAGCATCATAATGTGTCGCTCAATACGAGACCCACACGCTCTTGACCTGCGTGTAAAGGTCAATCGCCTCCTTGCCCATCTCGCGCCCGAAGCCGGATGCCTTGTAGCCGCCGAAAGGCGAGGCCGCGTCAAAGAGATTGTACGAGTTGATCCACACCGTGCCCGCCTGGAGCGCGTCGGCCAGCCGGTGCGCCCGTGAGAGATCGCGGGTCCAGATGCCCGATGCCAGCCCATACTCTGTGGCGTTGGCGCGCTCGACAATCTCTTCCCACTCATCAAAGGGGGTCACTGCCACCACAGGGCCGAAGATCTCTTCGCGCACCAGTTGCAGCGCGTCCCCCTCGCGCTCGTGGGCGACGATCGTGGGCTCAACAAAGTAGCCGCGCTCGCCCAGGCGCGTGCCCCCGCGCCGAATCTCCGCGCCCGCGTCGCGCCCCTGCTCGATGTAGCCCATCACCCGCTCCAACTGCTCCTGCGAGACGACGGGGCCAAGATGGTTCTTGCCCCAGCCGTGGCCCACGCGGATCGTGCCCACCGCTGTGCTGAGCTGCTCCACAAAGTCCTCGTAGACGGGGCGCTCGACGAAGAGGCGCGAGCCAGCCGTACACGCCTGCCCCGTGTTGCCGAAGACCGCCCACATCGAGCCCTTCACCGCTTTGCCCATGTCGGCATCGGCAAAAACCACGTTGGGGCTCTTGCCGCCAAGCTCCAGCGACACCTTGGTCAGCTGCTCCGCCGCGTTGCGCATGATCAGCTTGCCCACCTCGGTCGAGCCGGTGAAGCTGATCTTCGCGACATCCGGGTGCTCCACGATGGCCGCGCCGGTCGGCACACCAAAGCCAGTCACGATATTGACCACCCCTGCGGGGATACCCGCCTCCACCATCAATTCGCCCAGGCGAAGCGCCGACAGGGGGGTCTGCTCGGCAGGTTTGAGCACGGCGGTGTTGCCACAGGCGAGTGCGGGTGCCAGTTTCCACGCCGCCATCAGCAGCGGGAAGTTCCAGGGGATGATCAGCCCGCAGACCCCAAGCGGCTCGCGCTGCGTGTAGTTGAGCGTGTTCGGGTAGCTGACCGGCTTGACCGACCCCTCGATCTTGGTGGTCCAGCCCGCGTAGTATCGGAAATGCGCCACCGCCTGCGGCACGTCGCCGTAGAGGGAGTTGCGGTAGGGCTTGCCGTTGTCGATCGTGTCCAGCTCTGCCAACTCGCGGGCGTTCGCCTCGATCAGGTCGGCGACCTTCCAGAGCAACTCGCCGCGCTTTTGCGGGGTCATCGTGCGCCACGGGCTGCCCGGCGCGAAGGCCTGCCGCGCGGCCTGCACCGCTGCGTCCACGTCCGCCTGCCCCGCCGCCGCCGCGTAGCCGATCACCTCGCCCGTCGCAGGGTCACGCACCTCGAAGGTGTCGCCGCTCTGCGCGGGGAGCCACTCGCCGCCAATCAGGAGTTTGTGCTGCTCGCGCTGCAAAAAGGCGAGTGTATTGTCGTGCAGGGTCGCTTCCTCGTGTAGCTGAATCGCCATTGTTTCATTTTCCTTTCAACTCTCGTGGCTGTTGCGCCTCATTGCGCCGCGAAAATTGTAGGCGGGAGAGGGGTCGGAGCAAAAGGCGACGAGGCGATAGACAGGGGGACAAGGGGACAAGGGGACAAGGGGACAAGGGGACAAGGGGACAAGGGGACAAGGGGACAAGGAGATAGGGACAAGGTTGGGGGGTGGGGTCTTGTCCGCCCATAGGGGGGTGCTGAAGGCGAGCGGGTGAGTGTGGTAGCGATACGAAATCTTGCGTCTCGTCGGGGCGCGCCTATCATCCTCGGCAAGAAAGGGGAGCCATGCATCGCCACCTTGTCTCGCTTTGGACACTCTCCATGCTGATCGGTCTGCTCATCGTCATCGCGCCGACCCACGCGGAGCCGCCGCGTCCCGCAACGCCGCCCGCTACGCCCTGCGTGGCAGGGAGCGCGGCGGGCTACCCCTGCCGGAACGTGGACCTGTTGAGCCGGGTGCCGCTGGAAGCGCTCAACCCTCCCGACCTGTCGGGCAGCGACCTGGAGGCCAACGATGTGTGGGGCTGGGCCAACCCGAAGACGGGCGCGGAGTACGCGATCGTGGGGCTGCGCCACGGGACCGCCTTTGTGGATGTCTCGGAGCCGACCGCGCCGCGTGGTCCTGGGCTTCCTCCCCTCGGCGACGGAGGCGGAGCTTTTGCCGCGCGACATCAAGGTGTATCGCGACCATGCCTTTATCGTGAGCGAGGCGGAGGGGCACGGCCTACAGGTGGTGGAGCTGATGCGCCTGCCCGATGTGGTGGAGGTGGCCCACTACAGTGATTTTGGCAACGCGCACAACATCGCCATCAACGAGGCGAGCGGCTACGCCTACGTGGTCGGCGCGGGGCGCGACGGGCAGGATCGCTGCACGAGCGGGGCGATTCGCGGCGGGCTGCATGTCATCAACATCCAAGAGCCCACCGTCCCCACCTTTGCGGGCTGCTTTTACGAGGATGGTTACACCCATGACGCGCAATGTGTGAGCTACCCGGCAGCGAGCGCTTACCCGAACCAGGAAATCTGCTTCGCCTTCAACCTGGACACAATCACCATCGTGAACGTAACCGACAAAAGCGAGATGGAAATGATGGCCCGCGTCAGCTACGAGGGCTTTGGCCTAGTCCATCAGGGGTGGATCAGCGAGGATCGCCGCTTTTTGCTTCAGGACGACGAGTTTGACGAGCTGGACTCTGGCGTCAACACCACTACTTACGTCTGGAACATCGAAGATCTGAGCGCGCCCCGCCTCGTCTCGACCTACACCCACGACACAGCGGCGACCGACCACAATTTGTACATTCGCGGCCCCTACACCTACGAGGCGAATTACCGCGCGGGGCTTCGCATCCTCGACACGCGCGACGTGTTCAACATCGCGGAGGTCGGTTTTTTCGATATCTACCCCGAGGATGACGCGCCCGGCTTCGATGGCGCGTGGACCGCCTACCCCTATCTGCCCAGTGGTACCCTCCTCGTCAGTGGGATCGAGCAGGGATTGTTCCTGCTACGCCACACGGGCACGGAAGTGTGGCTGCCCCTCGTGAGCAGGTGATGTTTGTAGTTCCGGCCTTAACCGGACAGATGCGTGCTCTTCCGCCGGAAGGCGGACCTACAAACCAATAGTTGACGATTGACAGACCATTATCTGCGTTCCGTTACCTGAAAGGAACCCTACATGTCCCTCCCCATTCGTGCCCTTACCCTTTACAAACATGGCATCAGCGTCGTCGAGCGCGGCGGCGCGGTGGAGGGCGCAAGCGCGACCCTCACCTTTCATCGCGATCAGATGAACGACGTGCTCAAGAGCCTCGTCGCCTTTGACCAGGGCGCGGGGCACGTCCTCGCCATTGCCTACGATGCGCCCGAAGATCGCCAGCGCCAACTTCAGCGCGGCTCCATCCACCTTGAAGCGGGCGCGGCGCTGGTGAGCCTGCTGCACGACCTGCGCGGGCGGGCGGTGCGCGTGCAGGTCAGCGAGGGCGAGCAGCGAGCGGAGCGTCAGCGGCACCGTCGTGGGGCTGGACGTGGAGGAGCGCTTCGCCTTTGGGCAGGGGCGGCTTTCCCTGCTGGTGGGGGGCGCGGTGCAGCTGCTGCGCCTGCGCGACATCGTGGCGGTCGAGCCGCTCGACCCGCAGGCGCGCGACGACCTGGACTTTTTCCTCCGCCTCAGCACCGCCGAGCCGGAGCAGCGCAGCGTCACGCTGCGCCTGTCGGAGGGGGAGCACGACTTGATGGTGCGCTACCTCGTGCCCAGCCCCACCTGGCGCGTCTCCTACCGCTTGGTGGGGGAAAGCGAGGGCGAGGGGGCGCGGCGCGCGCTCCTACAGGGCTGGGGCATCTTCGACAACCCCTTTGACGAGGCACTGGACGAGGTACAGATCAGCCTCGTTTCGGGGATGCCCATCTCCTTCATCTACGATTTGTACACCCCCTTCACCCCGCAGCGGCCCAACGTGCAGGAAGAAGCGCGCGTCGCGGCGGCCCCGGTCGAGATGGAGCGCGCGCCGCGCAGCGCTGCCAAGTCCAGGGCGGCGAGCACCCCGATGGCGCTCATGGCAATGGCCGCCGATGCCGCGCCGCCCCCGCCCGCCCCCTCGCTGCGCGAGGGGCTGGAAAGCAGCACCGTGCTCGCCGCGCAGGGCGAAGCGCAGGGCGACCTCTTCGAGTATCGCATCGCGCACCCGGTCACGGTGCAGCGCGGCGAGGCGGCGATGGTCCCGATCCTCGGCACCGACCTCCCCTACCGCAAGGAGCATGTCTACAACGGGCAGAAGATGCCCAAGCACCCGACCATCGTGCTGCGCTTCCACAACGAGAGCGAGCTGACCCTGGAGCGCGGGCCGATCACCGTGATGGAAGATGACAACTATGTGGGTGAGGCGATCTTCCCCTTCACGCGCCCCGGCGCGGAGGTGCTGCTCGCCATCGCGGTGGATTTGGGGGTGAGCGTGCGCGAGGAGCGCGACACCACGCGCGAGATGTACCGCGTCAGCGTGGACAAGGGCTTTCTGGTGCTCCACCAGTACACCACTGTCCAGACCCGCTACGAGGTGAGCAACACGAACCGCGAGCCGATCATGCTGCTGATCGAGCACGCGCGGAGCCCCAAGTTCCAGCTTTTCCAGATGGCGGAGCCGGAGGAAAAGACCGAGCAGCACTACCGCTGGAAGCTCAGCGTGCCCGCCGGGCCGGAGGGCAGCGCGAGCTTCACCGTGCGCGAGCGGCGGCTGGACCTGAGCCACCAGCAGCTTTCCCACCTGACCGGCGCGGCGCTCAGCAATTACCTGCGCCACCGCTGGCTGGACGAGGCGCTCGCCAAAGAGTTGCGGGGGATCCTGGCGCTCCAGGCAGAAAAGCAGCGCCTCGCCGAGCGCCTCGCCGAGAGCGAGCAGGCGCGGCAGCGGCAGGTGGCCGCGCAGGAGCAGGCCCGCAAGAACATGAGCGGCCTCAAGGACAGCGGCGCGGAGGGCGATCTGCGCGCGCGCTACGTGCGCCAACTCAACGAGTCGGAAGACGCGCTCGCCGCGCTGGAAGCGGAGCGGGCGCGGCTCCAGGCGGAAACGGCGCGCCTCGACGCCGAAATCTTGTCACTGCTGGAGGCACTCGGATAGAGTTGCCTCGCGCCAAAGACCCGTTACACTCATCGCCATTCAACCAATCATCGTGAGGCAGAGCATGAGAGTCAAAGTTCGCCTGCATGTGGGCGACAGGCAGGGGGTGAAGGTCGAAGAGCTTACCGTGGAGCTGCGGGAGCACGCCACCCTCGGCGAGTTGTGGCAGGCGCTGACCGAGCAGCACGCCTCGCGCCTGGACGTGCCGCTGCTCAGTACGGAGAGCGGCGCGGCGCAGCCCTACGCGCGCGGGGCCGCGCTCACCATCGTCTCCATTGAGCCGGACGCCCCGCTCGAAGCACTTTCCTTTGATACAGCGCGCGTGACCACGCTCCAGGCTCCCCTTGTGGATGGCTTCGACTTTCCGGTGGGCAAGCCGGACGCGCGCAACTACTACGTGGCGGCGGGTGTGGCCGAGATGCCCTACTACCAGCGCTTCGGCTTTTGGCACACCGGCGAGGATTGGAACGGGGTTCGTGGCGGCGACAGCGACCTGGGCGATCCGGTCTACGCCACCGCGCACGGCAAGGTGGTCGCCGCGCGCTTCTACTCGCCAAGCTGGGGCAACACCGTGCTGCTGGAGCACCGCTTGGCGGGTGGGCGCACCGTGTGGAGCCAGTATGCGCACCTGCGGAACATGTTCGTGCGCGAGGGCGAGATCGTGCGGCGCGGGCAGAGCATCGGCACGATTGGCAAGGGAGAGGGCAACCAGTGGCCCGCGCACCTGCATTTCGAGATTCGCTACGAAAATTTGCCCGCCAACCAGTGGAATTGGAAGACGATGGCGGACCGAGAGACCGTGCTGCGCTTCTACGCGCGCCCCAGCACCTTTATCCGCTCCAATCGCCCGGGCCGCGCGCCGGATGGCATCGTCGTGGATGACGCGGACCCCGGCTTTGTGCGCACCGCGTGCCGCTACTGGTTCGAGAGCAATATAGGCTACGGCAATCACACCTTCTGGACCTGGACCGTGGGCGAGCAGCAGGGCGCGGATTGTGGCGCGGTCTGGCGGCCCCCCCTGCGCGAGAGCGGGCTGTACGAGGTGTTCGCCTTTATCCCGCGCCGCTTCGCGACGACCAAGCAGGCGAAGTACCAGATCACCCATCGGCGCGGCACCACCACCGTGACCATCAACCAGTCGGAGTATTTTGACGAGTGGGTATCGCTCGGCAGCTACGCCTTTTCCACGGAAATGCCCGCCTCGGTGCGCCTGAGCGACCTCACCGGCGAGCCGCTCAGCCCCAACGAGGCAGATCGCCTCCAAATCGCCTTTGACGCCATCATGTGGAGCCGCGTTGCGGGCGGGTGATGAGGGTGAGGGGGTGATGAAGGTGAGGGGGTGAGGGGGTGAAAACTTTGTTCACTCCTTGACCTGCGAAGTTCGTCCTTTGTCCTTCGTCGGTCGTCCTTCGTCTTTCGTCCGTCGTCTTTCGTCCGTTATCGGTCGTCCGTCGTCCGTCGTCCGTCGTCCGTCGTCGGTCGTCCGTCGTCCGTCGTCGGTCGTCCGTCGTCGGTCGTCCGTCGTCCATCCAACCAGGAAACCGTTCCCATGACCGATCTCATACAACCTTATGTCAAACCAGCGCGGGTAGACGCGATGTACTTTACGCGCTTCGCGTCCGTGACCGAGGTGACCCGCACGGAGCGCGGCATTGTGGCGCGCGTGGAGGGGGAAGCGCTGCGCGTCGATGTGATCCGCGCGGATGTGATCCGCCTGAAGATGAGTCGCGGCGGGCGCTTCGACGAGGAGCCGACCTTTGCGGTCTGCGCCGACCTGGACGCGCCCGCGCCCCCCTTCACGGTGGAGGAGAGCGAGGGCGCGGTGCGGGTGAGCACCGACCGGATGGTGCTCACCCTGGGGTTGCACCCCTTTCGCCTGTCCGCCCACCGTCCAGACGGCAGCGTGATCTTCGAGACGTACCAGGATGCGGCGGGGGACGACTGGGCCTACGCGACGATCAACGACGAGTTCATCGTGCGCCGCCGCTGTCGGCAGGAAGACGCCTTCTTCGGACTGGGCGAGAAGGGGGGCCGCTTTAACCGGAAGGGGCGCGATTTCACCCTTTGGAACAACGACGTGCTGGACCCCAACTCGGCGGCTGAGTTTGCGGCGGGGCACCGCCCGGACGACCCGCGCGCGGACCGTACCAGTGTGGAGTTTGATCCCTATTACGTCTCGATCCCGTTCTTCTACCACATGGCCTACGACGGGAACGCGATGGCGGGCTTTTTCATCGACAATGGCTACCGCAGCCATTTCGACTTCACGTCGCCCACCCATCACGACTTCCACTTTCAGGGCGGGCAATACACCGAATACATCTTTGCCGGGCCCTCCATGCGCGACATCCTGGAAGCATACACCTGGCTCACGGGGCGGATGCTCCCGCCGCCGCTCTGGGCGCTCGGCTACCACCAATGCCGCTGGCACCGCTACACCCAGCAAGACATCGAGCGGCTCGCCGCGCGCCTGCGCGCCAACGATCTCCCCTGCGATGCGCTCTGGCTCGACATCGAGTACATGGATGGCTACCGCGTCTTCACCTGGAACGAGGCGTATTTCCCTGATGTTCCCGGCATGCTCGCCGATTTAAAAGAGCAGGGCTTCCGCACGATCACGATCATCGACCCGGGGGTCAAGTTTGAGCCGGGCTACTGGGTCTTCGACCAGGCGGTCGAGCGCGACGTGCTCTGCAAGACGGAGGGCGGCGACCTGTATATCGGGCAGGTGTGGCCGGGCAAAACCGCCTTTCCCGACTTTGTTCTGGAATCGGCGCGCGAGTGGTGGGGCGAGTTGAACGCCGCGCACGTCCGCTCGGGTCTGGCGGGCATCTGGAACGACATGAACGAGCCCGCGACCGGCGCGATCCCACCCCACGCGATGCGCTTCGGCGACGGCGCGTTTTCCCACGCGCGCTACCATAACCAATATGCCCTGCTAATGGCGATGGGCACCAGCGATGGGCTGCTCAGCGCCATGCCGGATCGGCGCACCTTCATCCTGTCCCGCGCCGGGTTTGCGGGCATCCAGCGCTACGCGGCCAACTGGATGGGCGACAATCAGGCGCGGTGGGACCATCTTTGGGTGAGCATGCCCATGGCGATGGGCTTCGGGGTCTCCGGCCAGCCCTTCCTGGGGGCGGACATCGGCGGCTTCCAGGGCAGCACCAACACGGAACTGTTCGCGCGTTGGATGCAGTACGGGGTCCTCACCCCCTTCTGCCGCAACCACAGTGAGCTGGACCTGATCGACCAGTACCCGTGGGCCTTCGGGGAGGTCATCGAGGAGCTGAGCCGCCAGGCGCTCCACCTGCGCTACCGGCTGATGCCCTACCTGTACGCCGCCTTCTTGCAGGCCGCCGCGAGTGGCGAGCCGATACAGAAGCCGCTCGTCTTCGAGTTTCAGCAGGATCGCACGGTGCGCGACCTGGATGACCAGTTTCTGCTTGGCAGCCACCTACTCGTCGCGCCCGTGTACGAGGCGGGCACCACCGCGCGCCAAGTCTACCTGCCGGAGGGCACCTGGTATCACTGGCACACCGGCGAGCGCTTTCTGGGCAAGCGCTTCATCGTGGCGCAAACCCCGATGGAGTGGATCCCGCTCTACGCGCGCGGCGGCGCGGTGCTCCCGCTGTGGCCCGAAGCACCCCTCTCGACCGATGGCTACCACCCCGAGCGGATCGAGTTGCACCTCTTCGTGCCCGAGGCGGATGGGGAGTACCACTCCTTCTTGCAGGAGGATGACGGCCTGACCTTCGCCTTTCGCGAGGGAACCTTTCTGCGAACCGACTTCACGCTCCGCCGCGCGGGCACGCGCCTGACCGTCGAGGGATCGGTCACGGGTGACGGCTACCCCGAGTTCGCGCGCCACACCTTCGAGTTCGTCTTTCATGGCGCAGCGCCGAACACCATCAGCCTGGATGGACAACGCCTCGCGCCGCAGGACGGGCGATGGGTCGCCCCTAACCGTGGTACCGCCTTCCACCTTGAAGTTGAACTCTAACACTCATATCGGTCGCCTTCGTCCTTCGTCATCCGTCGTCCGTCGTCCGTCGTCCGTCGTCCGTCGTCCGTCGTCATCCGTTATCGGTCGTCCGTCGTCGGTCGTCGGTCGTCCTCATCAAAGGAGCGCCAGATGCAGATAACCGTACGCCTCTTTGCAGGCTATCGCGAGGCGGTGGGGGCCAGGGTTGTGGCGCTCGACGTGCCGGAGAGCGCCACCCTGGGCGACGTGTGGGCGCGGCTGGCGGCGGAGCACGAGCGCCTGCGCCCCTTTTCGCCCAACGTGGTAGGGGCGGTCAACGCGGAGTACAGCCCGCTCGACACGCCGGTGCGGGCGGGGGACGAGGTGGCGTTTTTGCCACCGGTCGCGGGCGGCGACCACTTTGCCATCGTGGAGGGCGCGATTGACGAGCAGGCGCTGCGCCAGGCAGTCGAGGACCCCGGCGCGGGGGCGATCCTCTCCTTTCTGGGCGTGACGCGCAACCAGACCGGCGGACGCCAGGTGGAATATCTGGAGTACGAGGCGTACCCCGAGATGGCGCAACAACGCATGGCCGCGCTCGCCGAGGAGATTCGGCAGCGCTGGCCCAGCGTGCGCGGCATCGCCATCGTGCACCGCGTGGGCCGCCTGGAAATCGGCGACGCCAGCATCGGCATCGCCGTTGCCACGCCGCACCGCGCGGACGCCTTCGCCGCCTGCCGCTACGCCATCGACCGCGCCAAGGAGCAACTTCCAATTTGGAAGAAAGAGGTCTGGGAGGGTGGCGCGGAGTGGATCGAGGAGGGGCCGGGGGGGTGGGGCGGGTGAGGGGGTGAGGGGGTGATGAAGGTGAGGGGGTGAGGGTCATGAGGTGAGATCATACGTGGTCGGTCGTCGCGCCCAGAGGGCACCCGTCGGTCGTCGGTCGTCGGTCGTCGGTCGTCGGTCGTCGGTCGTCGCGTCGGTCGTCGGTCGTCCTTACCCAGTGGGGGACGGGCGAACCACTACAGAGTGGGCCAATCGACTCGTTTTTAGGTTGCTGGTCATCGGCACAACCATGATGGTGCCAAGTCGCTGTGCGCCCGGCGTATCGACTTGGACACACAAAAGTGCCTTGCGTCGGCGCTTAGGGGTGCGGGAGGTTGTTTCGCCCTGTGTCATGTTTGACTGTACGCGCGAATTGCATATAATGTGGGCATCGCTGGCGGGTATAGTTCAGTGGTAGAACGTCAGCTTCCCAAGCTGAATGTCAGGGGTTCGAGTCCCCTTACCCGCTCTTATTCAGGAAAGCCGCCATCCGGTGGCTTTTTTGTTGTCTGAAACGTTTTGAGGGTGAAGAGATGCCTGTCCGACGAATCCGTACGCTTCCCAAATATGAAACATTGCTGCGCCGCAAGAGCCGCCCCGTGAAGAAGGTGGACCGCGAGGTGCGCCGCCTGGTGCAGGACCTGTTCGACACCCTGGAAACCCAGGATGGGGTCGGGCTGGCCGCGCCGCAGATCGGCGTGCTGGCGCGGGTCTGCCTGGTGGCGGTGGGCATGGACGAGGACGAGACGCAGGGGGGCCGCGCGACGGAGATCATCCCGTTGATCAACCCCGAAATTTTGGAAGAGGGCACGCTGGATCGCAGCTACGATGGCTGCCTTTCCATCCCTGGCTTGCAGGGCTACACGCGCCGCCCCAAGGTGCTCCACGTGCGGGCGCTGGACCTGGAAGGGAAGAAGGTCGAGTATCGCTTCGAGGGCTTCGATGCGCGCGTGGCGGCGCACGAGATCGATCACCTGGATGGGATCCTGTACTTTGATCGCCTCGACACGCTGGAAGAGCTGTTTTACCTCGTCGATGACGAGAAGGAAGAGGGAGAGATCAAGTTCGTCCCCTACCTGGAAATTCACCCGGAGCTGCGGCTGACGCCGGACAAACGCGAGGGGCTGCCCACCCAGGGGGTCAAAACCATAGCGGGGTGAGCCAGCCAGGATGGGCCGCAAAAAGGGGAAGGGTGAGCGTCGGGCGCGCCTTTTCCCTTTTTGTTTGGCAACGCTTCGCCGCTGCACACACCCCTGACCCCCTGTCTCTCGCCCCTGTCCCCCGATTAGCACTCTTGGAAAAGGAGTGCCAAGTGTTTGACTTGTCGCGGGAACGCACTATAATTCCCTGTGTCGATATTTCGTGCAACAAAGTATTTTTCTAACCGTATTGATAGCCGGACCGATAGCCGAGTTTTACCGTTTTGTTCCGCCCGTTGGGTAGCAGTGGCGCGGGGGTTGCGTATGGTTAAGCACTCTCGCGGCTCCTTTCCTTCACGTGGGGGAACACACAAGAAAGTAGGGAATCATGCGTTTTGATCGCTTCACGCAACGCGCTCAAGAAGCAATAGTCCGCTCGCAAGAAATTCTTGTCCGTTACCAGCACTCGCAGATGGACCTGGAGCACGTGCTTCTGGCGCTGTTGGAGCAGCCTGAAGGGGCCATCAACGATGTCTTCGAGCTGCTTGGGGCTGACATGGAGATGATGAAGCGACGGGTAGACCAGATTCTTCAGGCGCAACCTAAAGTTCGCGGGGCCATGCCGCAGAGCATGCCCGCGCAGGTCTTCGTGACCCCCGCCGTCCAGCATCTTGCCGCCCTGGTGGGGCAGGAAGCGGACCGCCTGGGCGACCAGTTTATCTCGACCGAGCACATCCTGCTCGGCATCGTGGGCATGGTGGAGCAGACGCGCTCGCCGCTGACGCGCCTGTTCGCGGACCTCAACATCAGCAAGGAAGATCTCTACGACGCGGTGGAGGAACTGCGCGGCGGGCGCACGGTGGATGATCCGTACGCCGAGGAAAACTACAAGTCCCTTGAAAAGTATGGGCGCGACTTGACCCGCCTCGCGCGCGAGGGTCGGCTGGACCCCGTGATCGGGCGCGAAAAGGAAATTTTGCGCATGATGCGCGTGCTCGCGCGCCGCACCAAGAACAACCCGGTGCTGATCGGCGAGTCGGGCGTGGGCAAGACCGCCATCGCCGAGGGGCTCGCCAACAAGATAGTCGCGGGCGATATCCCCGAGCACCTCATGGGCAAGCGCATCATCGAGTTGGACCTGGGCGCGATGGTGGCGGGTAGCCGCTTCCGTGGCGAGTTCGAGGAGCGGCTCAAGGCGGTGATGGACGAGATCCAGAGCGCCCAGGGGGAGATCATCCTCTTCATCGATGAGCTGCACAACCTCGTCGGCGCGGGGGCCGCGCAGGGCGCGATGGACGCCTCGCAGATGGTCAAGCCGATGCTGGCGCGCGGCGAGCTTCAGGTGATCGGCGCGACGACGCTCGACGAGTACCGCACCCATGTCGAGAAGGACCGCGCGCTGGAGCGCCGCTTCAGCCCGATCTTCGTGGACGAACCGAGCATCGAGGAATCCATCGAGATGATCAAGGGGCTGCGCAGCCGCTACGAGCAGCACCACAACGTGACGATTCTGGACGAGGCCATCGAGTCCGCCGTCAACCTGTCCGATCGCTACGTGACCGAGCGCCAACTGCCCGACAAGGCGATTGACCTGGTGGACGAGGCGGCGGCCAAGCTGCGCGTGGACATCTTCAACATGCCAGCCGACCTGCGGGCGCAAAAGGCGGAGCTGGACGGGCTGACGCAGGCGGAAGAGGAAGCGTGGCAGGAGCGCGACTACGAGCGCGCCGCACAGATTCGCAGCCAGCGCATCCAGATCGAGGAGCAGCATCGCAACGCGATGGCGACGTGGCGCAGCGAGCAGGGGCTGGACGAGGTGGTGGACCGCGAGGACGTCGCCGAGATCATCGAGAGCTGGACCGGCATCCCCGTCAAGCGGATGCTCCAGACCGAGGCTGCCAAGCTTCTCAATATGGAAGGGCACCTGCACGAGCGGGTGATCGGCCAGGAGAAGGGGATCGAGGCGGTCGCCGATGCGATTCGCCGTGGCCGCTCCGGCCTGAAGGACCCGAAGCGCCCGATGGGCAGCTTCATCTTCCTTGGCCCGACCGGCGTCGGCAAGACCGAGCTCGCCAAGGCGGTCGCGGAGTTCCTCTTCGACGACGAGGAGGCCCTGGTACGCGTGGACATGTCCGAGTTCCGCGCGAGCCACACCGTTAGCCGCCTGATCGGCTCGCCGCCGGGCTACGTGGGCTATGGCGAGGGCGGGCAGCTGACCGAGGCGGTGCGCCGCCGCCCGTACCAGGTGGTGCTCTTCGACGAGATCGAGAAGGCGCACCCGGAAATCTTCAACGTGCTGCTCCAGGTGCTCGACGATGGTCGCCTGACCGACGGGCAGGGGCGCACGGTGGATTTCCGCAACACCGTCATCATCATGACCTCCAACCTGGGCACCAAGTTCATGTCCAGCAGCAGCGGCCCGCTCGGCTTCCGCGTCGGGGAGCGCGCCAGCAGCGAGGTGGTCAACAACCAGGCGATCGAGGACGATCTGAAGAACATGTTCCGCCCGGAGTTCCTGAACCGTGTGGACGAGATCATCATCTTCGAGTCGCTCTCGCAGGAGCAGATTCGCCAGATCGTGGACCTTCAGGTGCAGCGCATGACCAAGAACCTGACCGAGCACGGCATCGCCGTCACGCTGGACGACGCGAGCCGCGAGTGGCTCAGCGCGAAGGGCTACGACCCGCAGTACGGTGCCCGCCCGCTCAAGCGCGTCATCATGCGCGCCATCGAGAGCCCGCTCTCCAAGAAATTGCTCGCGGGCGAGTTCGCGGCAGGGGACACGGTGCGCGTCACCGTCGCCGAGGGCGGCGAGGCGTTGGCCTTCGAGAAGGTGGCGGCGCGGGAGTCGGTCCTAGAGATGCCTATCGAAGTAGAGATGCCCGTTGAAAGCGAGCAGGTTGAAAGCTAGCAGGTACCCCCTGGGGCGACAATGGGGTCGCCCTGGTAGGTAGAAACAAAGCGCGCCGCACCCTGGTACAGGGTGCGGCGCGCTTTAGTTTTGTCGGGAATCAGGGGCGAACTTTACGCGCCCGTGCGCAGCAGGAGGAGCTGCGAGAGCAGAAGCACCAGATTCTGGCCGCGCTCGTCATGCTCCTTAAAATCAGCGAGCAGGTCGTTGCCGCTGACAAGCAGCCCTAGCATCGCCGCCAGCCGCCGATTCGCGCCGGTGATGTAGGCCACCCCGACCAGGGCGGACGCCACAACCTCGGCCAGGGCGACGAGCGAGGCATTGGGGATCAGCGTCTGGTTGAGCTGCTCCTGGTACCAGGCGACCGGGTGATTCGTGGCAGCGCGCTTCAGGCGCTGGCTTGCCCCGTAGTCGATGTACTCCGCCACGTCCTTGCTGCGCAGCTTCTCGATATACCAGACCCCCACCCCAAGGCGGAGCAGCCAGACCCAGAAACCAGGGAAGCCGCGCGGCTTCTGCTTGTGCTGGGCGATGGCTTTTTTGGTAGCGGTTTGGGCCTGCTCCACCCTCTGATCTACCGCTTCCTCACTGGGCAGCGCCTTGCCCACCTCCTCGACGAGGGTCTTTGCGATCTGGTCCCAGTCCGCGGTCAGCGCGCCCAGCGCGGCCAGCAGCGCGGCTGTCTTTTTGCCCGCCGTGTCGGCCCCCTGCGAGAGCGCCTCTACCGCCTGCTCGCGCGGCTGGGCGGTGCGTGCGCTCAGCGTGTCCGCCATCTGGCTCATCTGGTCGCGCGCGTCACCGGCGCGCTGGCCGAGCTCCTCGCTCGCCTGTTTTACCTGCTTCTGGGCCTGCTTCGCCGCCTTTGGCGCTTCTTTTTGTGCTTTTTTCGCAGCCTTCTGCGCCTTTTTTGCTACCTTTGGCGCTTCCTTGCGCGTTTCCCCCACCGCCTGATCCAACGCGTCGGCAACGGTGTGGATCGCCTCGGAAAAGGCATCTTTCACCTTCTCGCTACGCGGCTTTTCCTTTATCCCTAGCTTGTAGAGCAACTCATCGAACATAGCTCCGGCCTCCTTCAATATGTGGTGCTATGGAATAGGGAAGCAACCAACGTGCCAGCCATGCACGGGGTTGCAGGTTGCAGGTTGCAGGTTGCAGGTTGCAGATTGCAGATTGCAGATTGCAGATTGCAGGTTGCAGTTGCATTGCAGGTTGCAGGTCGTCACTTTGCCCTTTGCCTTTTCTGTTTTTGCCTTTTGCCTTTTCGTTTTTCCGTTCCTCACCGTCCGCGCCGCAGCGTCAGGGTGAAGACGCTGTAGGCGTACAGCGCGATGGCGATGGCGCTCCACAGCAACCCCCACAGGAACGCGGGGATGAAGGTGATGCTGGCGAGCACCTCGGCATCGTTGCTGAAGCCGACCCCGCCGCTCAGGAAGGGGATGCCCGCGAGTGGGCCGCGCGCCAGCACGTCGGTGCCGATGTCGATCACCGCGTAGAGGCAGGAAAAAGAGCCGACCAACCAGAGCGCGGCCATCTGGAGGCGCGCCCCGCCCCACCGCGACAGCGCGAAAAGCGCGAGCGCAGCGAAGGCCACGTAGGCCAGCGTGAAAAGGCTGCGCACGTAGAGCAGCGCGATGATCCCCAATGCCACGGCGGTGATGCGCAGGGCGTAGCGGCGAATCGTCGGCGCGGCCCAGGCCAGGCGCATAAAGATGACCCCCCACAGCGCGCTGCCCAGGTAGCCCGCGCTGAGGATCAGCAGGCGATTGCCGCCGCGCGTGAACGCCAGCCCGCCCTCATCGTGGCTCAGAATCAGGCGCTCCACCTGGCCGCCGGTCAGCAGCGCCGCCAGCCCGTGGCTCACCTCGTGCAGGAGCACCACAAAGAGCTTGATCGGGCAGCAGCAGCGGCGAGTTCCAAAAGAAAAGCGCTACGCCCACCGTCGCCACACTCAGCAGCACGATGCTCACATCCCACCCGCGCCCGCGCGTCCCCGGTATCATCGGCTTACTTCCTTGACTTGTGCCATCAGCTTTTGCATCCTTTGATCACCCATTCCCGACGGGTGGGCGATACCCAGCCCACGAATTCCTACAAGTTCCCGACGGGCGGGCCAGAGGCCCGCGCTCCCAGCCCACCAGTTCGCTCTTGAGCCGCTTCCACGCTATGCTCTGCCCATCGCTGCCCATCGGCCCGCACCGCTTGCTATGAAGATACTCCACATCTACAAAGATTACGAACCTGTCATCGGCGGCATCGAGAACCATGTGAAGATGCTGGCCGAGGCGCAGGCGGCGCGAGGCCACCGCGTGACCGTGCTCGTCACGAGTTTGACGCGGCAAACCACCATCGAGCGGCGCAACGGGGTGCTGGTCATCAAGGCGGCGCGGCTGGCGCATGTGGCGAGCACCCCGCTCAGCGTGAGCCTGCCCGCCATCCTGAGCCGCTTGCAGGCGGACGTGGCGCACCTCCACTTTCCCTACCCGATGGGTGAGCTTTCGGCACTGCTGGCGAGCCGCGCCCCGCGCCTCGTCTTCACCTACCACAGCGACGTGGTGCGGCAGGCCGGGCTGCTGCGCCTGTACCGCCCGCTGATGCACCGCGTCCTGCGCCGCGCCGACGCGATCATCGCCACCTCACCGCCCTACGCGGCGAGCAGCGATGTGTTGCGCCGCTACCGCGACAAAGTGCGCATCGTGCCGCTCGGCATCCACACCTCGCTCTACGCCACCGCCAACCCGCTGCGCGTCTCCTCCCTGCTCGGCGAGTGGAGCCCCGACGGGCAGCCGCTGATCCTCTTTGTGGGCAAGCTGCGTTACTACAAAGGGGTGGAGGTGCTGCTGCGTGCCGCGCCGCAGATTCAGCGCGGGCGGGTCCTCATCGTGGGGGGCGGGCCGGAGCGCGAGCGGCTGGACGCGCTCGCGGCGCAACTGGGCATTGAGGAGCGCGTCCACTTTTTGGGCGCGCTGTCCGACGAGGAGTTGCTGGCGTTGCGCCACGCCGCGCGGCAAAGCGGCGGCCTTTTTGTGCTCCCCGCCACCCACCGCAGCGAGGCGTTTGGCATGGTGCTGCTGGAAGCGATGGCGGCGGGGCTGCCCCTCGTCACCACGGAGTTGGGCACCGGCACCTCCTGGGTCAACCAGGAGGGGGTCACGGGGCGCGTCGTCCCGCCCGGCGACCCCGTCGCCCTGGCCGGGGCGATCAACGCCCTGCTCGCCGCGCCCGCGCAAGCTCGCCCGCCATGAGCGAGGCGGCGCGCCAGCGTGCCACGCACTTCGACGTTGCCGCGATGGTAGAGGGGGTCGACGCCGTCTACCGCGCGGTGGGTGCGCCGCTGGCGGACGACCGACGACCGTAGTGGTGGTCACGGACTGGAAGTCCGTGCTGATGAGCCTCCGAGCCCAGAGGGCACCCGCGTCCGCCTTCGCGGACGCAGGTGCCCCTAGTCACGCAGAGACAACAAGCTTGACCGGAAACCGTGTTCTCTGGCCGTCGTCGGTCATCGGTCGTCGTCGTCGTCCGTCGTCCGTCGTCCGTCGTCCGTCGTCGGTCGTCCCCCCGCTTTGTCAACCCCCATGCCCTGCGCTAAGATGTGAGCTTCTATGAGCAGCTACCTTCTGATTTTCTTCGCCGCCCTGCTGCTAGCCATTGGGGGCACCCCGCTGGCGCGTGGCCTTGCGGTGCGCACCGGCGTCATCGACCACCCCGCGAGCCGCAAGCTGCACAGCGCGCCCATCCCGCTGCTCGGCGGGGTGGCGATCTACCTGGCGGTGTGCGGGGCGCTGCTGCTGTTTAGTCAGCGCTTCTATGTCATGCAGGTGGCGAGCATCTTGCTCGGCGCGACGTGGGTGAGCTTTTTCGGGCTGTGGGATGACCGCGTGGGGCTGGGTGCCCTGCCCAAGATGCTCGCGCAGGTGGGCGGCGCGGTAATCCTGATGGCGAGCGGGGTGATGGTGCAGTTGCCGGTCGCGCCGCGTCATCAACGTGCTGCTCACCCTGCTCTGGGTGGTCGGTCTCACCAACGCGCTCAACCTGCTGGACAACATGGACGGGCTGAGCGGCGGGGTCGGGGCGGTGGCGGCTGCCTTTTTTTTGCTGCTCGCCGCGCTGAGCGGGCAATACCTCGTGGGCGCGATGGCAGCGGCGATCCTTGGGGCCTGCCTGGGCTTTTTGCTATACAATTTCAACCCGGCCAGCATCTTCATGGGGGATACTGGCAGCCTGTTCCTGGGCTTCGTCCTGGCGGCGCTCGGCATCAAGATGCGCTTCCCGACGCGCGAGCCGTGGGTGACCTGGATGATCCCGCTGCTCGTGCTAGCGGTGCCGCTGCTGGACACGACCCTCGTCTTTGTCTCGCGGCTGCGGCGCGGGCAGAACCCGCTCACCACCCCCGGCAAGGATCACCTGTCGCACCGGCTGGTGAACGCGGGGTGGAGCCGCCGCGAGGCGGTGCTGCTGCTCTACCTGACCGGGCTGCGCGGGCGGGGCACTGGCTATCTTCGTCAGCGTGGCGGACGCCGTGGCCGCCTACACTGTCGCCATCGTGACGGCCATCGCCGCGCTGATCCTGCTCGTGAAGTTTGAAAGAAACCATCAACGTTAAGCGTGTTGCGGAGTAGAGGAGAAAGAAGCAGTGTCCAATCGAGATATCAATGCAAAGCATGTGACCCGCACCGAGATGCAGGGCGAAAAAAACTGGTGGACCCAAGGGAGTAACCTGGGGCTGGTGGCGGTGCTGACCCTGCTGACCCTGCTGGCGATCTTCGTCGCCACGCGGCTGCTTGGCCCCGCCGACGAGGCAGCCGACGCGCTGCGGAGCGCCGACGCACCGGCGCTCGCGTCCGAGGGGTGCGGGCTGACGGGCGAAGAGGCGCTCACGGGGGCGCTGCCGCAGCCGAGTAGCACGGTGGGCAACAACAGCCCGCAGTGGGCGCAGCCTTTCCCCATGCTGATCGACCCCGCCTGCGACTACCACGCCATCATCGTGACCAATCGCGGCCCCATCGAGATAGATTTGCTGGAAGATGAGTCGCCCCTCACCGTCAACAACTTTGTGGCGCTGGCGGAAAGTGGCTTTTACAACGGGCTGACCTTCCACCGCGTGATCCCCGGCTTTGTCGCGCAGGCGGGTGATCCGCTCGGCACCGGCGCGGGCGGGCCGGGCTACCAGTTCGCCGATGAGTTCACCACCCCGAGCCTGCGCCACGACCGGCCCGGCATGCTGAGCATGGCGAACGCGGGACCGAACACCAACGGCTCGCAGTTCTTCATCACCTACGCCCCCACCCCGCACCTCGACCCCTTTGACGCGAGCGGGCAGTTGAAGCCGTGCGGCACCCCCGGCAACTCCTGCCACGCGATCTTTGGGGTGGTCACGAGCGGGCTGGAAAATGCCGCGGCGATGACCCCCATCGAGCCGGGGCAGCCAGGCCCGCCGGACGTGATCGAGCAGATCGTGATCGAGGCGCACTGACCGCGCGTCAGGCGCACGCAAAAGGGGCAGCCGCGCGGCTGCCCCTTTTTGTTTGCAAGAGCGGTTGGTGGCGCGTCAGGCCCCCAACCCCTTGGCGATCTTGTCACCAGAAGCGGAGCGGGGCCAGCATCAGGGCGAGGCGCAGCGTGAAGGCGTCCTCGGGCTCGGTGGGGTCCAGCCCGCTGATCTCGCGGATGCGGTCCAGGCGGTAAACGAGGGAGTTGCGGTGCAGGTGCATCGCCTTGGCGGTCGCGCTGATGTTGCGCCCCTGCTCCAGCAGCACGCGCAGGGTAGCCACCAACTCGGTCTCATGCTCCTCGTCATAGGCCAGCAGGGCGGCGAGGGTGCGATCCAGAAAGTGGTGCAGGTCGTCGGTGCCCTGCAGGTGGCGCAGCAGGCGGTACAGCCCCATCTCGCGGTGCAGGTAGCTGCGCCCCTCGCCGAACAGACGCAGCCCCAGGAAAAGCGCGTCGCGCGCCTGCTCCAGCGCGCGGCGCAGCCCCTCCAGCCCGCGCCCCGGCTCGCCCGCCGCCAGCGAGAGCGGCACCGACGCGTTCCACACCTCGGCCAGATGGCTCGAAAAGGCGACGCGGCTGGCCTCCCAGCTCGCTGCCCCCCCCGCGAGCACGAAGGTGACCTGCCAGTGCATCCGCTCCGACTGTGGCTGGTGGGCGAGCGAGGAAAAGTTTTCCTGCGAGAGGTGCACACGGGCCTGCCACTTGAGCGCTTCCGCCCGCGCAATCCCGCGCCGCGCCCAACTGCGCATCATTTCTTCGTTAAGGCTGTGCGCGTCGGCCACGGCAATGACTACCCACTGCACCACATCGAGCGGGTAGTCCGCCGCGCGGGCGCGCGCCTGGATCAGCGCCTCATCCTCGCCCAGCAGCAGGGTCGCCACCAGATCCGCCTGGACCCCCTCGCGCGCCGCCTCGACCGCCTCGATCTTGACCAGTTCCAGGGCGAGCGCGGCGGCCCCCTGCTCCAGGGCGAGGCGCGAAAAGTCGTCGAGCGCCTCGCGGGCATCGCGAAGGGTCAGGATGGCGATGGGGGTGTCGGCCACGAAGAGCGGGCGCGTCCAATCGATGCTGTTGAGCGGGGGAATCCCCGCCTGCGCCATCACGTTGCTTTGCAGGTCGCTCACGCGCACGCTGTGGCCGGAAAGCGCGTGCAGGGTGCGGACCAGCCCCTCCAGCCCCTCCCCCTCCGCGACCCCCTGGCTAAGCTGGCGGTAGAGCGCGGCGGCCTGCGCCTCCTCCTGCGCCTCGCGGTCGGAGATGAGGCGCACGATGGCGCGCGCCACGCGGTTCACGTCGGCCCCGTCGGGGAGCACGAAGAGGGGGAGGTTGCTGCGCTCCGCCTCGCGCTGCGCCGCTGCGTCCGCCTCGCCCTTGACCACGATGGCGGCCAGGCCGAGCCGCCCGAACTCGCGAACGATGCGCGCCAGGGAAAGCGAGGGGTTGCTGCTCTGCACGAGCGGCAGGTCCAAAAGCGCCACGTCGTCGCTGTTGAGCACGGGGAAAAGCGGGGACAGCACCCCGCTGACCCGCGCCCAGCGCACCGGTCGCTCCAGGCCGAGCGAGCCCGCTACCAGGCGGCTGCCGAGCGGCAGCGCCATGCGGCCCATCTCGCGCACGCTGGGGGTTGGGGGTAGGGGCGGCATCACAAAAACCTTTGAAAAATAAAAGCCAAGGAAAGCAGCGCCACCGTGCTCAGGTGTGCGCCCACGGCACTGATGATCGCGAGGGTCAGGCGGCCCAACTGCGCGGTGACGATGGCGCTCGCCGCCAGCGGCAGCCCCAGCAGCCCCAGCAGGCTGATCTGCGGGAGCCGATTCAACGCGACCCCGATGATGAGCACGGCGAATGCGAGGATCGCGGGCAAGGTGTAGGCAAGCGCGGCCCGCTCGCGGCCCATCCTGGCCCAGAGCGAGCGGTTCGCGGCGAGCTTGGCGGGCAAAAAGCCGTTGAGGATCAGGGTGGCGCTCATCAGCAGCACCGGCGGCAGCGCCGCCCAAAACACTATGCCATCCACCTGCCGCGCCTGCACGTAGTAGGCACCGAGGGTCGTCAGCAGGCCGAGGTTCACCCCCGCCATCAACTCCCCGAGGCCGGTCCCGCTCAGCCGCACCGGCGGCGCGCTGTACAAAAAGCCGCTTGCGATGCCGACTACCCCCAGCAGCAGCACCAGCGGCCCGCTCACCAGCGCGACGTAGAGCCCCACCATCGCCCCCACCACATTAAAGCCGAGCGCGCCCTGCAACACCTGCTGCGGCGGCTGGAGGGTCCACGGTCGCTCCTCGTCCCCCAGGCGCTGGTAATCAAAAAAGTCGTTCGTCATGTTCGCGCCCGCCTGAAGGAAGATGCCCGCCAGCAGCGACAGGGTGAAGAGGCCCACGTCGAAGGTGCCCACCGTGGCCCAGGCAATGGCAGTGCCGAGCACGATTGGCAGCGCGATGGCTGCAAAGTAGGGGGCGCGAATCTCGTGGAGAAAGTGCCAACTGGTCATTATCCAACGCATGGGGAGCTATTGTAAGCCTGAAATGAGAATCGTGAAGTGGGGCGAAAGCACCGTGAGCGGCCATCCTCCCTCATTAAAGGAGAAAGGCGAGAGTCAACCGTGTGGCTGGCCCTCGCCTCTTTGGTTATCTTCGTTGAAAGGCCGTAGGTGTGGCGGCGCGGCCCTTTTTTGCGCTACCGGCTGGCTCGCCGCTGGAGGCGGGCGGCGGCGATCGCGTGGGCCTCGACCATCAGCCGTTTCGTAAGCTCTGCGTTGGCGTCGGACGGGCTAAGGATGCACACAAAGTGCTGCTTGGCATAGTCCGGGTGGGGCAGAAACACATCGAGCGCGGTATAGTCGGGATCGTCCGGCACCAGATCGCCCAGCAGGTCGTTGAAGGTACCCTTGCTCACCCCGATATTCAGGCGGAAAACCCCCGCGCGGTCCAGGTTCGACACGCTGTCGTACTCATTGTCCGAATTCGCGATGGTCACGAAGGGCAGGCGATGGTCCTCGCCGACGAAGAAAAACGAGTACCCGAAGTTTTCCTCGCGCTGGACATCGTCGAGCGCTTCCAGAAAAGCTTCAACCTCTTCTTGGCTCATGGTCGTTCGATCTCCATTGCTCGACACGCGGCTTGCCGCGCTACTCCACCTTGTGGGCCAGCGCGGCAAGCGCCTCCGCGTGAATCTTGTGCTGCAACTCTTCCTCGCGCTCGACCCCCGCCATCAGCAGGCCCAACCGCTCGCGCGTGGCCTCCTCGCGCGACAGGATAGCGATGATCTGCCCGCGATACATCACCGCGATGCGGTCCGCCAGCGCCAAAATCTCGTCCAACTCCGCCGAGACGAGGAGCACCGCCGCCCCCTCGTCGCGCAGGTGGATCAGCTGCGAGTGGATAAACTCGATGGAGCCCACGTCGATGCCGCGCGTCGGCTGCGCCGCGACGATCAGCTTGACGGGGCGCGAAAACTCGCGCGCGACGATCACTTTTTGCTGGTTGCCACCGGACAGGCTGCCCGCTGCCGTGTGGATGCTCGGCGTGCGCACGTCGAACTTCGCCACCAGTTGGCGCGCGCGCTCCAGGATGGCGGGGGTGTTCATGACGATGCCGCGCGAAAAGGGGGGCAGGTAGTAGCTGTTGAGCACGAGGTTGTCGGCGATGGCGTACTCCCCGACCAGCCCATCCTCCTGGCGATCCTCGGGGATGTGCGCCACGCCGACTTCCGTGATGTGGCGCGGCGTGGCGTTGGTCACATCCTGATCCATGATGGAGACGCGCCCCGCCTCGACGTGGCGTAGCCCCATCATCGCCTCGACCAGCTCGGTCTGCCCGTTGCCCTGCACCCCCGCGATGCCCAGAATCTCGCCCCCGCGCACCTCAAGGCTCACCCCGTTGACCGTCACCAGCCCGCGATCGTCCTTCACCACCAGCTTGTCCACGGTCAGCACCGTCCCGCTAGGGTGGGCGGGGCCTTTTTCCACCACGAGCGTGACATCGCGCCCGACCATCATCGAGGCCAGCGACTCTTCAGTGGCTTCCTGCGGCATGGCGCGCCCCACCACGCGCCCGAGCCGCAGCACCGCGATGCGGTCCGCCAGCGCCAGCACCTCGCGCAGCTTGTGGGTGATGAAGATGATCGATTTGCCCTGCGCCACCAGCCCCCGAATCACCAGGAACAGGTCATCGGCCTCCTGCGGGGTCAGCACGGCGGTCGGCTCGTCCAGGATGAGGATGTCCGCCCCGCGATACAGCGCCTTCACGATCTCCACGCGCTGCTGGTGGCCCACGGAAATGTCGCTGACATACGCGTCGGGGTCCACCTCCAGCCCGTACTGATTGGACAATTCGCGGATGCGCCGTGCCGCGCGGGAGCGGTCCAGCAGCAGCCCGTTCGTCACCTCGCTGCCGAGCATGATGTTCTCGGTCACGGTCAGCGGCGGCACGAGCATGAAGTGCTGGTGGACCATCCCGATCCCCAGTGCAATCGCCTCGCGCGGGCTTTTCAGGCGCACCGGCGCGCCGCGCACCAGAATCTCGCCCTGTCGGGGTGGTAAAGCCCGTAGATGATATTCATCAACGTGCTCTTGCCCGCGCCGTTCTCGCCCAGCAGCGCCAGAATCTCTCCCTCGTGCAGGGTCAAGCTGATGTCATCGTTGGCGATGACACCAGGAAAGGTCTTGGTCACATTTCGGATTTCCAGCACGGGCGTTTGTGCCATCGGTCTCACCGGAAGATTGGAGATTGGAGATTGGAGATTACGGATTAGCCCTTACTTTCGTCCTTCGTCCTTCGTCGGACCTTGGACTTTGAACTATTCTTTCTCGTAGGGGCGACCAACGGCGGCGGGCGGGCGGGAGCGGCCCACGAAGCCAGCGAGCACGACGATGGTGAGCACGTAGGGCAGCATCCCGATAAATTGATGCGGGATCGCGTCAACGCCGAGAAATTGGAATTGGGTTTGCAGCGCGTTGGCGAAGCCGAATAGGAGGGCCGCGCCCCACGCGCCGAGGGGGGTCCACTTGCCAAAGATCATTACCGCCAGCGCCACAAAGCCGCGCCCGTTGGTCATGGCGCGCTCGAAGGAGCCCACCGCTTCCAGGGTCAGAAAGGCCCCCGCCAGCCCCGCGATCCCCCCGCCGATGATGACGTTGGCGTAGCGCATGGCGATGACGTTGATGCCCACGGTGTCCGCCGCCTGCGGGTGCTCGCCGACAGCGCGGGTGCGCAAGCCCCAGGTGGTGTGGAACAGGATCACGTGCGTGACCAGCACGAGGACGAGGCTGAGGTAGGTGATCGGCGGGTTGTCAAAGAGCACATGCCCGACCAACGGGAGGTCGCTGAGAAAGGGAATCGGCACCGAGGTGAGCTTGCCCTGCGTCGTGAGCCCCTGCTGGTAAAAGAAGCCGGTCAGCTCCAGGGCGAGGATGTTGATCACGGTACCGCTGATGATCTGGTCCATCTTGAGCGTGATGGACATGATGGCGTGGAAGAGACCGATCAGCGCGCCCGCCGCGATCGCGATCAGGGTCGCGAGGAACAGGTTACCGGTGTAAACGTTTGCCAGAAAGCCGATAAACGCGCCCACCAGCATCATCCCCTCGATGGCGATGTTGACGACACCGGAGCGCTCGCAAAAGATGCCCGACAGCGCGCCCAGGATGAGCGGCGTGGACTGGCGCAGGGTGGAGGCGAGGATGGCAGAGGTAATCGCGGCGTTGGCTCCGTAGCTCACAAATATCAGGGCCACCAGCCCCGCGAGCAGCAGCCACCAGATCAGGTTTTTGGGGTTAGCCCGCGCGCGCGGGAGAGAAACACTCTGTGCCATAACGCTCCACTCTCTGTTTGTAGCGGCTCACCGACTGCGGCGTTTCGATTCGTGAATGATGATGGTAAATGGACGGCTTGGGTGGCAGTACTTTCCATCACCGAACACGCTTACCGGATTCCTACGAGGCCGTCACGAGGTGCCCCACCCCGTGCTCAGGTTAACCCCCTCGCCGGGGGCCGAGGCGCGCAGGCGGAACAGCTTGCGAATGATGATCGGGGCAGACACGAAGAAGAGGGTCATGCCCTGCACGATGCCGACGATTTCCGCATCTACGCCAAACATCTGCATCTGGTTGGCCCCGGCGCGCATCAGGCCGAAGAGCAGCGCCGCCGGTATCACCCCCAGCGAATTCGTCTGCGCCAGCAGCGCGACAGTGATGCCATCGAAGCCCAGCCCCGTGTTGAAGCCGGGTTGGAAGCGCCCGACGATGCCCATCGTTTCCACCGCCCCGCCCAGCCCCGCCATCAGGCCGCTGATCGCCATGGTCAGCAGGATGGTCCGCTCCACGTTGATCCCCGCGTAGCGCGCCGCCGCCGGGTTCTGCCCGACGGTGCGAATCTCGAAGCCGATGGTGGTGCGGTTCAGCAGCCACCAGGCCAGAATGGCGACGAGGATGGCGATCAGCACCCCGCTCGGCACCGGCCCCAGGTTAGCCAATTCGGCGGAGGGGGCGATAGAGGGGGTGCGCGCGACGATGTTGCCGGGTGTGCGATCCATCAGCGGCCCGCTGGTGATCCAATCTGTCAGGTTGATCGCCACAAAGTTGAGCATGATGGTGGTGATGACCTCGTGCGCGCCGGTCCACGCCTTGAGCGCGCCGGGCAGGCTGCCCCAGAGCGCGCCCGCCACCATCCCGGCCAGCAGCGCCAGCGGGATGTGGATGAGGGCGGGCAGGCCGGTCAGCCCAAAGCCCACGATCGCCGTCGCGAGCGCGCCAAGGATGAGTTGCCCCTGCGCGCCGATGTTGAACAGGCCACCCTTGAAGGCGAAGGCCACCGCCAACCCCGAAAAGATCAGCGGCGTCGCCTTCTCGAAGGTGCGTTCCAGCCCGCGCGAGCTGCCCAACGCCCCACTCAGCATGGCCCCGTACGCGCCGATGGGGTCGGCACCGGAAATGATAATGATGATGGCCCCCACCAGTAATCCCATCAGCACCGCGATCACGGGGATCAAGAGGGATTGCAGCGTATGGCGCAGGGACGCGCCAGGGGGGTCGCTTCGCTCTACAACATCGGTGCTCATGGGCTGCCTCTAAGCCAAAACCAAAAAGAAGGGGGAAGAACAGCGCGCCTCGCCCTGGCACGCCTCACAACACGCGCGCGGGGGCGAGGAGCTACGGCCTGGGGTGTGGCTAACAGAAAAGGGGAGACGGGCAAGGCGCGTCTCCCCTTTTGATCTCTCACGTAATTACTCAACCGCCCGGGTTGTAGCCCGTCTCGAGTGAGCCGTCCTGCAAGCTGGAGTTGATCTCGTCGATCTGATCCTTCACTTCTTGCGGCACCGTGGCATCGAAATCGTGGAAGGGGGCGAGGCCCACCTCACCGATAAAGTTGCCACCGGGGAACTCACCCTCCTGCGACGCCGAGATCAGATCAAAGACGCCGGGAGCAATCAGCTTCATCGCGCTGGACACGAGGCAGGAGTGCGCTTCCGGCACCGTCTCCCACTGGTCGGAGTCCACGCCGATGCAGTAGACACCATCGTGCGACGCCGTCTCGATCAGGGCACCGTTGCCCGTCTTGCCACCCGCGCCAAAAAGGACGTCCGCCCCCTGGTCAATCGCCTGAGCCGAGGTAGCGGCACCCCACTCGGGGTCGGTAAAGGCGACATCCAGGCCACCGGGGTGGTAGGTGGAGATGATCTCGATGTCAGGGTTGACATAGCGAGCACCGTTCTCGTACCCTACCTTGAAGGCGACCACGGGGGGAACCAGGTCCGTCCCGAGCACGGCAGCGATCTTGCCGCTCTCGCTCAGGTTGGCAGCCAGCGCGCCCGCCAGGAAGCCCGCCTTGTCCTCGTTGAAGATCAGGCCCGCGAGGTTGTCCTTCGCCTCGCCCTGGAACTGGTCCACACCGATAAAGTTGATGTCAGGGTACTCTGCCGCCATGATGGCGGTGGCCTCACCGAGCGCGAAGCCGACAGTCACGATCACATCACAACCCTGGTCGGCGAACAGACGGATGTTCTCCTCATAGTCCGTGGGATCGGCGGTCTCGATGTAGTCCGCATTGACTCCCAACTCGTCCACCGCCTGCTGCACACCTTCCCAGGCAGACTGGTTGAAGCTCTTGTCGTCGATCTCGCCAACGTCCGTGACCAAGCCCACACAGATCGGCTCGCCCTCGGCCATCGCCTCCTCGGTCGGCTCTCTCCACCATCACCTCTTCGGTCGGCTCTTCCATCGCCTCTTCGGTCGGCTCTTCCATCACCTCTTCGGTGGGCTCTTCCATCACCTCTTCGGTCGGCTCTTCCACCATGACTTCTTCGGTGGCAGCAGGGGCAGGGTCCGTGGTGGCCGTGCTTCCGCCACAGGCTGTCAGCACGAGGACCATCAGCAACAATAAGCTAACAAGTAATCGTTTCATACACTCTTTCTCCTCCACAGTAGCTTGAATTTCCGCAAACTGTTCCGGCTCGTCCGCGCCGAGGGGGACCACAACGTAGCAACAGCGGTGCGCGCCGCCCCGGCTCTCACGAGTGAGAGCACATTATAGAGGCATTTGCAGAGATAGGTCAATCTGTTCGCGAGCGGCGAGCGAGGGAGCCAAACGAGAGCCGCGCGGCCCTGACCCGCCCCTTGATACCCTGCAAGGCGCACAGTATAATCCAGGGTACCGCTCTTGCAGGGCGGACGGGGAATGGCCCCTGCTTCGGGAAGGAAGCCCTATGGATGAGATTTTGGGAAAGCTGTACAAGCAACCCCTCCTGGATGTGCTCGGCGAGCAGGAGTTGGAAAAGATAGCCCCGCTCTTCGAGGTGCGCCGCTATGAGTCGGAGCAGCCGGTGTTCCGGCGCGGCGAACCGTCCCAGAATTTCTTCCTGATCAGCAAGGGGGAATTCGAGGTGCTCGTCTTGAAGGAGGGGGAGGAGCGCCGGATCAACCTGCTCTACATGGGCGAGTTTTTCGGGGACATCTCCTTGCTCCGCAACGAGTCGCGCAGCGCTACCGTTCGCTCGGTGGATGACAGCGAGGTGCTCCTCCTCTCGAACGAAAACTTTTTGCGGCTGCTCCAGCTTTACCCGCCCCTGGCGATGCGGCTGGAGATCCAGGGGCGCGACATCGAGCAGCGGACCAAGCTGGCCTTCCCCGGTCAGGGGCGGGACGAGGTGGTGCTGCACTTCAGCCGCCGCCACTGGATGGCCCTGGTGCGGCGACTGATGCGCACCGTCTTCGTGCCGCTGCTGTTGTGGTTCATCGGCATGGGGGTGGCGGCCTATATCTTTCAGAACGATCTTCAGATGCAGAGCACCGTCGCCATCATCGGCGTGATCATCCTGATTCTTCCCGTGGTGCTCGGCCTGTGGCAGACGCTCGACTGGTACAACGATTACTTTATAGTCACGAACGAGCGCGTGATCCTGGTTGACAAGGTGGTGCTTTTCAGCGAGACGCGCTACGAGGCCCCGCTCAACAAGATTCAAAATGTGAACGTGGCGCACTATACCCCGCTCAGCGAGATTCTGGGCTATGGCAACATGATCATCGCGACCGCCGCGAGTGCCGGACCCAGCCCCCCCCTGATCCTCGACTACTTCCCCAAAGTGGATATTGTGGCGCAGCACATCATCCAGGAGCTTAACAAGGAGCGCGGCATCCTTCGGCAGCAGGGCCAGGATCAAAAGCGGCACAATTTGCGCGCCGCGCTTGGCCTGGTTGCCACCACGGAAAGCGCCAAAGCCGGGGGGAAGCCGCCCGAGGAGCCGACGATCAAAAAGGAAGGATCGGCCATCGGTGCCACGTTGGATGGCGTGATCCGCTACCTGAAGCCGATGATGCGCGAGCAAAAGGGCAGCACGATCATTTGGCGCAAGCATTGGATTCGCCTGCTGCTGGAATCTGCCTGGGCGTGGCTCGTCTTTTTTGGCGTGCTGCTCTTCGTGATCGCGGAACTGTTTTTTCTGGACATCACCCAATTTGGGCAGCAACTAATCTTAGGGGTCGGGATCGCGGGGCTCGTCGCCAGCATTCTCGGTCTCTGGTACACCTATGAGGATTGGCGCAATGACCAGTACATCCTGACCCCCGAAGCCATTGTGGATCAGGAGCAGAAGCCCTTCGGCTTCGACAAGCAGGTGCGCCGCGCCTCGCTGGACATGATCCAGGATTCACGCTACGTCCAGCCCAACCCGCTGATGGTCATGTTCAACGTGGGCAATGTCGTCATCCAGACCGCTGGGCAGGAGGGCAATTTTACCTTCAAGTGGGTTAAAGACCCGCGTGCCGTCCAATATGACATCTTCCAATACATCCAGCAGCGCCAAGCGCAGCGCGAGCGCAACGAGGCCGCCGCGATCAGCCAGGAGCTTCTCGACTTCATCAAGATGTACGATGAGGAAAAGGAAGAGGCAAGAAAAAAGGAAGCGGCGAAAAACGCGCCGCTTGCCCCTGACGATGAGAGCGACCCCGACGCGCCGACGCGCGAGTGGCCGTTTGGGTGAGGGGGGTGAGGGGGTGATGAAGGTGAGGGGGTGATGAAGGTGAGGGGGTGATGAAGGTGAGGGGGTGAGTTGGGTGAGGAGGCAGGGAGAAGAGGAAACGTAGAGGTGCAGGGCTATCACACCCCTCTATCGCTTACCGTTTTCGTCCTTCGTCTTTCGTCCTTCGTCTTTCGTCCTTCGTCTTTCGTCCTTCGTCATCCGTCATCCGTTCTTCGTTCTTCGTTCGACTTGAGCGCCTCCCGCAGGTAGGGCAGGCCGTGGAGCAGGCGCGTGCCGTGCCAGGAGAGGCGCTCACCGTCTACGAGGCGCACGCGGGCGGGCTCTAGCCCCGCTGCAATCAGCTCGGCGCGGTGCGTCTCGGTGAAGGGGAAGGGCTCGGAGGCGAGGAGGACAAGGTCCACGCGCCGTAGCTCGTCCAGCGACACTTCGGGGTAGCGCCCCGCGAAGGGAATCTGTGCCCCACCCTCGGCGAGCAGGCTGGCGATGAAGGTTTCCTGCCCCGCCACCATCCACGGCTCCCGCCAGATGAGGTAGGCAACGGTGGGCCGCGCGGGGTGAGCGCACGGGCGCGCGCCTCGCCCACTTTCTCCTCGATCTGCAGCGCCAGCCGCTCCGTCTTTTCCTCGCGTCCCAGCAACGTACCCATCGCGCGCAGGTCGGCGATGGCGTCGGGCACGGTGCGCGGCTCCGCCACCCACACGGGCACCCCCGCCGCCTCCAGAGCGGCGATCTCCTCCTCGCGGTTCTCCTCGCGGTTCGCCAGCACCAGGTAAGGCTGTAGGGCAAGGATGCGCTCGATTTTTGGGTTTTTGGTGCCGCCGATCCACTTTTCGGGCTCGATCCGGTCGGCGGGGTGGACGCAGAAGCGCGTGTAGCCCAGCAGATCGTCGCCGCGCCCGATGGCAAAAAGCGTCTCCGTGGTGCTCGGCACGAGGCTGACGAGGCGCAGCGGGCCAGAGCCGAGCGGGGCGAACGCTTTGCCGCGAACATCGCGCAAGATCATATGCCCTCCGCGCGCGCCTTGAGAATTTCCAGGATGTACCCCTGCAGGTCGCGCATGATCAGGTCGCTCCAAACACCGCCATACCAGTTGAAGCGCGTCGAGAGGCGGTGCTCGCTGCTCAGGTGGAGGCGGATGCGCCCGTCGGGCAGCGGCTCCAGCCGGTACTCCCCGTACATCACGTCGAGGTACTGGCTGCCGATGTTGTTGAGCGGCGCGGGCCGGATCACGCTCTTGTCTACCTCGATCTGAAAGCCCAACTGCTCGTTTGGCTCCCAGAGGGTCACCGTCTCGACAAAGGTCAGCCCCCGCTCGAAGGTGGCGGAGCGCACCCCGCCGACCCCCTCGTGCGTGACGACGGCGGCCAGTGGGCGCGGTAGCCCGAGCAGGTGAAAGAGGCTCCACCCCTGCTCCGCCTCCGTGATCGTCGGCACGCTGACGATGGTCCGCCACACCGCCTCCTCGCTCGCGGCGATGTCTATCGAGTTGTGGACGCTGCGGAAAGAGTCGGGGGCGGGCTGCTGGAGCTCCAGCGGGGTGAGCAGGAAGGGAGCGGCGAGAAAGAGAAGGAGCATCATGGTAGGGGTGCTGTCCTGCCGCGCTTCCAGCGCCTTGGCGACCACCAGCCCGCCGAAGCTCGCCATCGCTGCCAGCAGCGGCGAGGCCATCAGCACGCATATCGCGGCTTCCATCCCCAGCAGGGTGGCAACCCCCACCCAGATCGCGGTGGAGAGAATCGGCATCAGCAGCGCAAACTTGGTAGAGGTGCGGTACGGCTCGGGCGCGAGGTAGACAGTCAGCGCGCCGACAGCAAAGGGCACCAGGCAAAGAAAGCCGATGGTCATCGTGGCGAAGAGGTCGGATAAGGGACTGTTGCCATCGAAGGCGAGGCGGGCAGCCAGCCCGTACAGCACGCCAAAGGGCAGGCCCGATAGAGCGGAGGCGAACAGTCGGCGGTTGACGGTGGATGGCATCGGCTCCTCCTAGAGAGTACGAAGCGGCACGCCGCGCTGACGGCCCTTTGCCCTATCATAGAGAAAGTGCGCCGAACGCGCTATAATCCGGGCAGGGCGAACGAGCCGAGAGAAGCGAGGCATGGAAGAAGAAACGCTGCACCAGCTTGAGGGCACCCTCGAGCGGCTGACCTACCACAACGAGGAAAATGGCTACACCGTCGCGCGCTTTGTTCCCAAGGGGAAGCGCTACGAGGTGACGGTCGTCGGCTCCATGCTGGGTGTCAACGTCGGCGAGTCGCTGCGCCTTTCCGGCCTCTGGATCACGCACCCGGAGTACGGGAAGCAGTTCGACGTGAAATCGTACACCGTGCAGCTTCCCGCCACCATCGAGGGGATCCGCAAGTATCTGGGCAGCGGGCTGATCAAGGGGATCGGGCCGAAGATGGCCGAGCGCATCGTGGATTTCTTCGGGCTGGACACGCTGGAAGTCATCGACGGGAACGCCGACCGACTGAAGGAGGTGCCCGGCATCGGGCGCAAGCGGGTGGGGCTGATCGCCGAAGGCGTGGGAGGAGCAGCAGCAGATCAAGGAGATCATGATCTTCCTCCAGACCTATCAGGTCAGCACGAGCCTCGCGGTGAAAATCTACAAGCAGTATGGCGACGCTGCGATCTCGATAGTGCGCAGCGACCCCTACCGGCTGGCGAAGGATGTCTTCGGGATCGGCTTCAAGACCGCCGACAGCATCGCGCAGAAGATGGGGATGCCCCACGACGCGCCGGAACGGGTGCGCGCGGGGCTGATCCACGCGCTCAACCAGTTCACCGAGGACGGGCACGTCTTCGCCACGCGCGAGCAGTTGGTGCCCGCCGCCTCCGAGCTGCTCGGGGTGGAGCCGGAGTTCTGCGAGTGGCAGCTCGACCTGCTGCTGGGCGAGCAGGAGCTGATCGGCGACGAGCAGAAGGTCTACCTGCCCCCCTTCTTCTACGCCGAGGGCGGCATCGCGAACAAGATTCGCCTGCTGCTGCGCACGCGGCAGGATCGCCTCGCCTTCTACAAGAGCGCCAACTGGCCCGCCGTCTTCGAGTGGCTGGACGAGCGCAACCCCTTCAAGCTCTCCGACCGACAAAAAGAGGCGGTCCAACTCGCGCTGACGCGAGTCGGTCGCCATCCTGACCGGCGGGCCGGGCACCGGCAAAAGCACCGTCACGGGCACGATCATCAAGCTGCTCAAGGCCAAGGAAAAGACGGTGCTGCTCGCCGCGCCGACCGGGCGCGCGGCCAAGCGGCTGAACGAGGCGACCGGCGAGCCCGCGCAGACGATCCACCGGCTGCTGGAGTACAAGCCCACCAGCGGCCAGCAGTTCCTCCGCGACCGCTTCAACCCGCTCGACGCGGATCTGATCATCGTGGACGAAGCCTCGATGATCGACACCCTGCTGATGAACCACCTGCTCAAGGCGGTGGAGGCGGGCTCCCACCTGCTGCTCGTCGGCGACATCGACCAACTGCCGAGCGTGGGCGCGGGCAACGTGCTGCGCGACCTGATCGCGAGCGGGATCGTCCCCACCGTCACCCTCGACCAAATCTACCGGCAGGCGGAAGATTCCTACATCATCGTCAACGCGCACCGCATCAACCAGGGGAAGATGCCCAAGTTCGAGAAGAACTCGCGCGACTTCTTCTTCTTCAACGCGCCCGAGCCGGAGCCCGCCGCCGACCTGCTCATCGACATCGTGAGCCGCCGCCTGCCGCACAAGTTCGGCTTCGACCCGCTCGCGGACATCCAGGTGCTCTCGCCGATGCACCGTGGCCTGGCGGGGGTGGGCACCCTGAACGAGCGCTTGCAGGAGGTGCTCAACCCGCTCGGCCCCGGCAAGGAGCAGCACAAGTTCGGCCAGCGCCTCTTCCGCGAGGGCGACCGCGTGATGCAGATTCGCAACAACTATGACAAGCTGGTCTTCAACGGCGACATGGGGCGGCTGATTCGCCTGGACCACGAGGATCAGGTAGCCCTGGTGGACTTCGACGGGCAGACGGTGGACTACGAGTTCTACCAACTGGACCAACTCGTCCACGCCTACGCGGTGTCCGTCCACAAGAGCCAGGGCAGCGAGTACCCCGTCGTCGTGCTACCGCTGCTCTCGCAACATTACATGATGCTCCAGCGCAACCTGCTCTACACCGCCATCACGCGCGCGCGGCAGATGGTGGTGATCGTCGGCTCCAAGCGCGCCATCGCCATCTCCGTGCGCAACGACAAGATCGCCGAGCGCAACACCTCCCTCGCCGAGCGGATGCGCGCCGAGCCGGAGGGCGCGCAGGGGGTAGAGTTGTACGTGGTGGGGTGATGAAGGTGAGGGGGTGATGAAGGTGATGAAGGTGAGGCGAAGGAAAAGGAGCCAAATATGATAGATGTGAAGCTGGTTTTAACGCTTTCAGACGACTTGGTGCGGGAGGCCGAAGAAGAAGGTTTGCTAACCGCGGATGCTATCGAAGAGATGATTCAACTGGCGGTTCGACGCAGGCGTACCGAGAAGAGCAAACCCGTCCATGAGTTGGTTGACGAGAGCCTACATGTAGGTACCTTCCAGCAAACCAGCCGTGTGCTTCGCGCCGCGGGGCTCGTCACGGACTTGAGCCCCTCCCTTCAACAAAAAGCTGACGCCGCTGTTAACCTGGAAGCGGTGCAAGCTGCACTGGCCAGGTCAGGCAGCCCACCCCTGAGCCAACTCGTGATCGAACAACGAGGACAAAAGGAGTGAGCGCGTTCTACTTCGATACCAGTGCGCTCGTGAAGCGGTATAGTCCAGAAAATGGAAGTGCCTGGGTCAGTACACTCATCGCCTCGGCAGATAACCTTGTTATCACCAGCGAGCTCACAGTGGTGGAGGTAGCTGCCACCTTGGCCGCCAAACATCGAGCTCCACGGGGGATCACGCAACAAGAACGGGATGAGGCACTTGCTTTGTTTCTGCACCACTGCATCACCGCGTATCATCTTCTCGCGACGACTCAGAAGATAATCGATTTGGCAGTTGTGCTTTCCCAGAACCATCGGCTACGCGGGTATGATGCGCTTCACCTTGCCACGGCACTTCAAGCAAACAGCGTGCTACTTGCCAGTGGGGTACCATCGCTCGTTTTCGTGTCGGCAGATAACGATCAGCTCACCGCGGCTGCCGTTGAGGGCCTTCTGGCCGAAAACCCGACCCTTCTTGCCTGAAAGCGGCATGAAGGGGATGCCACACTATCGTCGGCTCCAAGCGCGCCATTGCGATCTCCGTGCGCAACGACAAAATCGCCGAGCGCAACACCTCCCTCGCCGAGCGCCTCCGCGCCGAGCCAGAGGGCGAGAAGGGGGTGGAGTTGTACGTGGTGGGGTGATGAAGGTGAGGGGGTGATGAAGGTGAGGGGGTGAGAGGGTGAGGGGAGGCGCGAGCGTTTCGCCCACCGTCTGCCAACCAGTTGTCAAAACAATTTTAGATCGGAGGTGCACATGCCATCGCCTTTTCCGGGAATGGATCCATACATCGAAGTGCCAGAAATTTGGAGCGATTTTCATAGCGCCTTCGCAGCCGAACTCATGGCTCAAATCAACCGTCAGGTGCAACCCGATTACTTCGCGCGGCTAGAGCCCTATGTGACCTACGAAGTGCTCACTGTAGCACAAGACGCAGCCCATTCGCCCAGATGTGAGCGTGTCCCATAATGCTGACCCCCGCAGGCGGGAGCGGGATCGGCGACTGCTCCTTCACCTATCACTGCCGAGCCGGTCATAAGCGAGGTGGCTCTGGAATTTCCCCTGCGTATCTTCCATGTGGAGATTCGCTCCGTGATGGACGAAGAGTTAGTGACCGTCATCGAGCTATTGTCCCCCGTCAACAAGCGCCAGGGCCACAAAGCGTTCCGCGAGTACGATCGCAAGCGGCGCGCCCTGTTCCGCTCGGAGGTGCACCTGCTGGAGATCGATCTGCTGCGCAGGGGCACGCGTCCGCCGCTCGTGCGGCCCGTGCCAGACGCTCCGTATTATGTCACCCTCAGCCGCGAGGAGCTCCGCCCCGCCGTGGAAGTGTGGCCCATCCAACTGACCGAGGCGCTCCCGCGCATCCCCGTCCCGCTGCGCGCCCCCGACCCCGACGCCGTACTCGACCTGGGTGCGGCGGTCGCCGAGGTCTACGAGCGCGGGGCTTACGCGCTCCAGATCGACTACACTGCACCCCCGCCGCCACCCCTCAGCGACGAGCAGGGCGAGTGGATCGAAGAGCTACTACGCCCCGCCTGCCAAGGGTGAGGGAGCGCAGGCGTCCGGCCCGCCTGGGGGGCGCGGGCCTCTGGCCCGCCCGTAACTGTGGATGATGAGGGCGATGATGTGGCTGAGCAGATTGTAACGGTAAAGGGGGAGGGGATGAACCTTGCCCTTACGAAGTCGAGTAACAAAATTGTTTATATCTGCATTTTTTGACGAATATGCATATAAATATACCTTATACCAATTCGGGATGTTAACCTAGCAATAGCGATGTCATTCCGAATGGAGCGTAGCGGAATGAGGAATCTCAGCAATGCTATTTCAAGGCCGAGATTCCTCCCTTCGGTCGGAATGACATAGTTTTTTCATTGCCACTCTTTCAATCGGAATTGGTATTATGCGCATGTATGCATATAAGGATGCTCGCTTCAGGCACACCCATTGAGCCACGCGCCGCTACCCAATGAATCCATCACGCTTCGAAGACAGTTCCGCAGGAATGGTTGTGCAGGTAGGCACTGGTAACATTGCCTACCACTTTCATACCCAACCTTCTGCCACCACCCCTGAGCTTGACCCCTGGGGTTGTCAGTGCGCTCTCCGCCGCCGATCCGGCCATTGGGGAGCTAGCGGGGATAGGTCATCATCTGCCAAACCCCCAATTGCTGCTCCGCCCTTTTGTGCGTCGCGAGGCAGTCCTTTCTTCGCGGATTGAAGGCACCCAAGCCGATATTGAAGACTTATATGCCTTTGAGGCAGGACAGTTACCTCTGCCGGGCATAGCTACAACGCCCCCAGCCGATGTTCGCGAGGTCTTCAACTATGTTCAGGCTCTGGAGCATGGACTGAAGCGTTTGCAATCGTTCCCACTCAGTTTGCGGCTGATTCGCGAGTTGCATGAGCAGCTGATGACGGGCGTACGCGGCGAGTATGCTACGCCTGGACACTTTCGCCGCTCCCAAAATTGGATCGGCCCGCCTGGAAGCACCCTCTCCGACGCTACGTTTGTTGCCACCCCCTGTGGAGCAGATGGTGAAGCCTTGAATGCGCTCGAATTGTACTTGCATGAGAGGACCATCCCCCCCTGATTCGCCTCGCGTTGATTCACTATCATTCGAGGCAATTAATCCATTTTTGAATTTTTTTCATTGCCACTCTTTCAATCGAATTGGTATTATAGGCACACCTATTGAGCCACGCGCCGCTACCTAATGAATCCATCACGCTTCGAAGACAGTTCCGCAGGAATGGTTGTGCATCCTTCATACCCAACCTTCTGCCACCACCCCTGAGCTTGACCCCTGGGGTTGTCAGTGCGCTCTCCGCCGCCGATCCGGGCCATTGGGGAGCTAGCGGGGATAGGTCATCATCTGCCAAACCCCCAATTGCTGCTCCGCCCTTTTGTGCGTCGCGAGGCAGTCCTTTCTTCGCGGATTGAAGGCACCCAAGCCGATATTGAAGACTTATATGCCTTTGAGGCAGGACAGTTACCTCTGCCGGGCATAGCTACAACGCCCCCAGCCGATGTTCGCGAGGTCTTCAACTATGTTCAGGCTCTGGAGCATGGACTGAAGCGTTTGCAATCGTTCCCACTCAGTTTGCGGCTGATTCGCGAGTTGCATGAGCAGCTGATGACGGGCGTACGCGGCGAGTATGCTACGCCTGGACACTTTCGCCGCTCCCAAAATTGGATCGGCCCGCCTGGAAGCACCCTCTCCGACGCTACGTTTGTTCCACCCCCTGTGGAGCAGATGGATGAAGCCTTGAATGCGCTCGAATTGTACTTGCATGAAGAGGACCATACGCCCCCACTGATTCGCCTCGCGTTGATTCACTATCAATTCGAGGCAATTCATCCATTTGTGGACGGAAATGGTCGCATCGGTCGGTTGTTGATTTCTCTCTTGCTGGTGCATTGGAACGTTCTTCCCTTACCATTGCTCTACTTGAGCGCCTACTTCGAGAACCATCGGCAGAGCTATTATGATTTGCTTCGCGCCGTGAGCACGCGCGGCGCGTGGGAAGAGTGGCTTCGCTTCTTTCTCTATGGAGTGCAAGAACAGGCACGGGATGCGATTCAACGCGCCCAGCAAATTCAACGTCTTCAGGTAGATTGGCAAAGTGAGTTAAAGCAAGCAGGCACAACAGGCTTGATGATTGGAGTTACCGACTACCTGTTTGAGCAGCCACTTCTAACAGCCAAGGACGTAAGTGAGCGATTCGATGTCCATTGGTCAACGGCAATGCGGACGCTGCGACGGCTCGAAGAGCTAGGCATCGTCATCGAAGTAACTGGACAAGCGCGCAACCAACGCTTCATGGCGGAACGGTTGATGCGGTTGTTCGTCTGATAGACCTCATGCCCGCGTCTTCCCCTTACCACCTCCCCTCCCCCTTCACGCGCACCATCGTGTCGATCTTCGGCGCGGCGGGCGCGGCGTGGCTGCGCGGGTTGCCAGCGCTGTTGGCCGCGTGCGAGCGTCGCTGGGAGCTTACGCTCGGCCCGCCCGTTGACAATCTCTCGTACAACTATGTTGCCCCCGCGACGCGCGCCGATGGCAGCGCGGTGATGCTCAAGGCGGGGGTACCGCACCCTGAACTGCTGGGCGAGATGGAGATGCTGCGCCTGGGCGAGGGGCGCGGCATGGTGCGGCTGCTCGACGCTGACCCCGATTGGGGCGTGATGCTGCTGGAGCGGCTCCGCCCCGGTACCCCGCTCGTCGAGCTTCAGCGTGCGGACGACGAGGCGGCGACGCGGGTCGCCGCGCGGGCAATGCAGGCGCTGTGGCGGCCCGCGCCGACCGAGCACGCTTTCCCGACGGTCGCGCGCTGGGCCAGGGGGCTGGAGCGGCTGCGTGCTGCGTTCGACGGTGGTACCGGCCCTTTTCCCCCGCGCCTAGTCGAGGCAGCGGAGGCACGCTTCGCCGACCTGCTGGCGTCCAGCGCGGAGCCGGTGCTGCTACATGGCGACCTGCACCACGGAAACATCCTCCAAAGCGGCGACGCCGCGTGGGTCGCCATCGACCCGAAGGGGGTGATCGGCGAGCCTGCCTACGAGGTGGGGGCGCTGCTGCGTAACCCGATGCCCGACATCGCGAGCGTGCCCGCCCTGATTGAGTCGGATTCTGGCGCGGCGGCTGGATGTTTTGGCGGAGCAGCTTGGGTTGGAGCGGGAGCGGCTGGCGGCGTGGGGCATGGCGCAGGCGGTGCTCTCCGCCTGGTGGAGCTACGAGGACGAGGGGCGCGTGGGCGAGGCGAGCCTACGCGTGGCGGAAACGCTGCTCGACGGGGTGAAAGGCGCGCCGGAACGATGAGTCGCCCGCTGCCACCCCTCGCCCGCCAAACCTTGTTCATCGAAGGCAGCCCTGTGACCTTTCGGCGGGCGGGCGATGCGGGGCCGCCGCTCGTCTTTCTGCATGGCTGGGCGGACAGCAGCGTGGTCTGGCAGCGCGCGCTGGCCGAGTGGGGCGACCGCTTCCGCGTCGTCGCGCTCGATCAGCCGGGGCACGGCGGCTCCGCGCCGACGCCCGTTGCCGAGGGCGTGGCAGCCATCGCCGCGCGGCTGGCGGCGGCGATGGAAGCGTTGGGGTTGCAGGGCGCTACCCTCATCGGTCACTCCTTTGGCGGGCTGCTCGCGATGCAGATTGCGCTGAGCGAGCCGCGTCTGGCCGCGCGGCTGGTGCTCGTCAACCCCGCGTGGTCGCGCGAGCTGACGATCCCGCCGCCGCTCCGCGTTCCCGCGCTCGGCGTCGGGGCGATGCGGCTGCTCCACCTGTCGCGGCTGCCGCTGGCGTGGCTACCCGCTGCATGGGCGGAGCCCCTCGACGCACGCTGGCAGGCGCGGCTGCGCCGCTGGCGCGCCCTCACCGAGAGCAGCCCCGACTGGCTCCTCCACACGCTGCGGATGATTCACGAGGCGGACCTCTCCGCGCGGCTAACGGAGCTTCAGCTACCCACCCTTGTCATTGCGGGCAAGCGCGACCGCACCGTGCCACCCTCGCAGACGCGCGAGCTAGCCGCGCGCCTGCCCCATGCCACCCTCGTCGAGATCGAGGCGGGGCACCAGGCCGCCGAGGACAACTGGCCCGCCTTTCGCGCCGCGCTCGATAGGTGGACGACCGACGACCGACGACCGATAACGGACGACCGACGACCGACGACCGACGACCGATAACGGCGAGGCGTTGCTAAGGTAGAGCACGGCGGCTATCCAGGGAAGCAGGCAGGGGTGGAGCGCGACACCACTTTTAGAGGAACTGGGACGTTCCTCTCCGGCTAAAGCCGGAACTACAAACGCTCGCTATCTACCACCCTTTATCCGTGGTCCGTGGTCGGTCGTCGCGTCGTCCGTCGTCTCTATTCCTCCTGCTCCGCCCCGTCCTCGTCGGGGACGAACTTCAGCGCGGTGCCATTGTTGCAGTAGCGCAGGCCGGTGGGCGCGGGGCCATCGTCGAAGACGTGGCCTTGGTGGCCGCCGCAGGCCGCGCAGTGATACTCGGTGCGCGGCACGACCATCTTCCAGTCGCGCTTGGCGTCCAGCGCACCCTCGACCGGCTCGTAAAAGCTCGGCCAGCCGGAGCCGCTCTCATACTTGCTGTCCGCCGTGAAAAGCGGCGTGCCGCACGCCGCGCAGACGTAGGTGCCCGCGCGCTTCTCGTGGTTGAGCGGGCTGCTCCACGGGCGCTCCGTGCCCTCGCGGCGCAGCACGTTGAACTGCTCGGGCGTTAGCTCCTCTTTCCACTCGTCCTCACGCTTCTCGATCTTGCTCTCAGTTGCCATGGTTTCTCCTCAAATCTATCACAAGTACACCCCAAATTATAGCCATCGGCCCTTGGCTTGTCAGTGTTTTGCCCCACGCGAGGAGGGGAACTCGAAAGAACAGATAGATCAACATGGGGGAAAATGCGCGCCGTAGAACCCGCGGAGCGGGTGGCGACAACCCGTAGCCTTGGGTGGAGCGCTGCCGTTCGCGCGTAACCCAAGGCGGGGCGGGCACACATGAATGATGAGTGATGAGTGATGAATGATGAGCGACGGCAACCATGCGGGAGCGCGCGTTGGGAAGTGGTGCCGGTTTTTTGAACCACGGAGACACGGAGAGCACGGAGCGACGCATCGTAGGCGATAACCCGCAGCCTTGGGCGAAACGCCGCTGCTGGGGCATAACCCAAGACGATGGGGCGCGGGGTGAACGTCCGCGTGGGGTGCGTGGTATAGGGGCTAGGTGGGAGCGATGCGCGTGGCGCGATGGGGCAAGGGAGGGGAGCCGATGGACGTTTCGATCTTTGACTACGAGCCGCTGGCGGGGTCCGAGGTGCGCGTGTTGGGGCGGCGCGTGGTGGAGGGGGTGGCGGAGTCGCTGCTCGTTTACCCGAGCCAGTTCGGGGGGCGGCGCGTGGCGGAGTTGATCGGTCCAGCTGGGCGCAACCGGCCCGCACGCGGCGATCCTGTACGTGCACTGGTACGAGCCAGAGTCGCACGATTCCAACCGCACGCAATTCCAGGAGGAGGCGCGGGCACTGGCGCGGCGCGGCGTGGTTTCCCTCCTCGTGGAAACGATGTGGTCGGACCGCGACTGGTTCCTCAAGCGCACCCAACGCGAGGATTATGACAACTCCATCCGCCAGGTGATCGAGTTGCGGCAGGCGATGGACTTTTTGCTCGCGCAGCCGGGCGTGGACCCCACGCGCTTTGCCCTGGTGGGCCACGACTTTGGCGCGCATGTATGGCACCCTGGCGGGCAGCGTGGATCAGCGCCCCACCTGCTACGTCCTCATGGCCGCCACGCCGCGCTTCCCCGACTGGTACCTCTACCTGCCGCGCCTGGAGGGCGAGGCGCGCGCGGCCTTCGTCGCGCAGATGGCCCCGCTCGACCCGATCCAGCACGTCGCCGCGC
>CAWJTI010000019.1:0-176953 GCA_963845765.1 uncultured Chloroflexia bacterium | reverse complement strand
AACAGGAGCGCGAAGGCCAGCAGCACGCCCCCCCGACACGGCGCTTCATTGCATTGTCTCCTTTCATAATTCTAGGCTTCGCGCTTCCTCACGCCCGCCGAGGGTCTCAGATGCCATAGTTCTTCTGTTATCCCGCCCTCTGCGCCTCTGCGCCTCTGCGTCTCGCCTAAAGCGCCTACCGTTGGTTGCGTTACGTCGTTCGTCTGCGCCGCCGAGGGTCGCGCTGCGACGGAGGGCTCCACCCCCGGCTACCTCAAACCGTGACCCTCGGCGCGGGTTCTACGGACTCCTATTCACCACCGCGCCACTTATTTCAGCTGCTCATGATCGCGCATTACGGGAAAAGTACGCAAAAAGGGTGAGGCACCACTAGGGACCATGCTGCGCTCTATTGTTCCGCTAGCCGACGATTAATCTTGTAGCGTACTGGTGTCGCCGAGCGGCTGCGGCCATGACCTGGGCCTTGAACAGGCGGCGCATGATTTTGCCCGAGCGGGTCTTGGGGAGCGAGTCCACGAATCGGATCGCCCACGGCGACGGGACCCATGACCTCGCGCACGGTGCTGCTTCAGCTCGCGCTCCAGCGTCGCGGAACTGCTCACCCCGTCACGCAGAGGACCAGAAGGCGTGGATGACGCCTGCCGCGCCGACCTCCGCTCCGGCAGACCGCCGACGCACGCTGCTCCGCCACGGCGTCATGCGAGACGAGCGCCGACTCGATGTCCTTGGTCGGTGCCGTCGGCAGCCGGAGACCTTGATGACGTCATCGGTGTGCCCGACGATCCTCCAATAGCCGTCCTCGTCCTGCGCGCGGCATCGCCGGTCAGGTAGTAGCCCCGATCCCTTGTACTTTTCCCAGCTACGTAGCGGGCGGGTCGCCCAAACGGGCGCCATGCCGGGCCAAGGGCGCTTGACGATCAGGTAGCCGTCCTCGTTCGCGCCAACGGGGTCGCCCTCCTCGTCCACGACCTCGGCCAGAAGGGCTTGTACCTGCCCGGCTTGAGCGGGCGCGCGGGCACTGGGCGACGACGAAGCGGCCACCAGGTGTCACCGGCAGCTCGCCGCGCCCGATCACGTCGCGGAACCAGCGCCACGGCCTCGGGGTTGATCCGGCTCGCCCACCGTGCCGAGGAGGCGCAGGCTGGACAGGTCGTGGCGCTTGGGCCACGCGTCGCCGAAGCGCATCAGCCCGCGAATGGCGGTCGGCGCGGTGTAGAGGATTCGCTATTCCGTACTTCTCGATCAGCTGCCACCAGCGGTCGAAGGGTGGTTCGGCGCACCCTCGTACATAAGCTTGTCGTGCCCAGGATTCAGCGGTGCGTAAAGACGATGTAGGAGTGCCCGGCTATTGAGCCGGGGTCGGCGGCGCACCACCAAGTACGGTCCTCGTCCTTCAGGTCGAAGACGCTGTGCAGCGTGGTGGAGGTGTAGAGTTGGTAGCCGCATCAGCCCCTTGGAAGAGCCGGTCCTCGGCACCCATCACCTCGGCCTCGCCCTCGGGCTGCGCGATGGGCAGCGCCATCAAGATCCGCGTCACGAGTAACCGCCCCGCCTCCATCGTCACCTCTTCGATGGTAGAATATAACGGTCTGCACCACCGGCGACTTCTCGACCGCCTCGGTGGCGATTTGCTCGAGGTCCACCGTCTTGCCGCGCAGCCACGCGCCATCCTGCGTGATGAGCACCTTCTACTGTGCGTCCTCGATGTGCTCCGCCAGCGACTGCGCGGGAAAGCTGCCGCAGCAACTACCGACTGTGCCATCTTGGCGCAGGCGAGCCTGGCGATGGGAAGCTCCAGCACGCGCCCCATGTAGATGGTCACCGTGTCGCCCTTTTTCACGCCCATCGAGCGCAGCACGTTGGCGAACTCGGTGACCTCGCGGTTCAGCGCGCAGAGGGTGCGCATGTTGCGCCTGGGTCCCCCTCCCAGATGAAGGCCAGCTTGTTGCGCGTGGCGGTCGTCTGGTGGCCGTCACGTCGAGCACGATGTTGGTGGCGGCCCCGACGAACCACTGGTAAAAGGCGCGTTGGACTCGTCGTCATCCCACGTCTGGTACCAACTCAGATTCTCCGCTTGCTTGGCCCAGAACCCCTCGATGTCCTGCGCGGCCTCGTTGGCCACGTGTCGTAATCCTTCTACACTGCGCCTGCGCCACCACCTCAGGCGAGGGCGCGTACGTCTGCGCGTGCTCCGAGATCGCCGCCACCTCCGCCGAGCGGTCGTTGAGGCGCTCTCGCCCATCACGCTTGTGTTTTCTTGCTCGCTGTCTCCTTGAAATCGCTGCACGTCCTGGCAGCCTGGCGTTGTGGGACCTTGTGGGAACTCGGTGCAACTTCCGACGCGCCGACGGCGAATCGCTTGGTTTGGGCGTCCCAATAATGCCAGAAGTGTGGGAAGTGCGCAATTTGGGGGGAGGGGAGGGGGAGGAGGGGTGAGGGGATGAAACGATTAGGCCGAGCTCGAAAGTGACTCCCGCCAAGAAGGAGTGTGAAGAATGGATTTTGCTATTGCATTCGAATAGTCAAACACCTTATACTGTGCCGCTGCAATTGCAAAAGCTGTTGGTCTTTGCCTAGGCCTTGTAAGGATTGTGCTGCCTAAGTGGGCCCCAAAACATGTCGACCGTAGCCGCGTAATATCGAGTTACTGTAAAAGTGGTTTGCAGATGCTTATCTGTGCATTTGCTTTAAGCCTACAACTACTGTGCAGTTTGAGAACTGGAATTTTGGACCGCAGGTTGCCGAGCTGGCGCTCGATCGTTGCCCGAAGTACATAACTATTTTGCGCCCTGCGACCGGCTCCTAAAACTCCGGTTTTCTATCCGCTTTCAGATAGTAGACCTACTCTCTCGTCATTTCTGTCGAACATATGTTCTATAATGTGAAGGAGATTTTAGTGGCTCCTGCTGTGAAGAATCAACTAGCTAACTGTACAAATCCAATTAGAGGCTTTAGCCCAAAAAGCACCTGTTATTCCTGAAGAGGCTGTGCCTTTTTATAAGGTAAAATGGTATGTTTGTTTGGACAATCAGGACATCAGAGTGGAGTTGCGTTACACTGTACAGAAGCATGGTGAGTACAAGCAATTTTGCGATTGTTTGGCTCGGCGAGTTACTGATCAAATGCGGCAGAACCAATATACTGATTTAGTAAAAGCAACAGACTTTGCTGCTTGTACAATTGCATGCTGATATCTGAGTTAGTCCGTATCAAGCCATTCAACAATCTATTATTGGTACTACTATCGACTACTATTTGATACCTCGAGAACAGGATGAGACTTTGATTTTTACGCGCTGAGGTTGAGGTTTCAGGAATTCTATACGAGAGTGAAAGAACACGGTGACTCGCAGAGTACGTGAAAAGCTAAAGAGGCTAAAGCCGGAGGCGATTCCCTACCTGACTACACGATCGTTGTGGAGTTCAGCAAACCGAGATTACAAGTGGTTAAAACATGACTACAGTGCGAGAATCTAATAACAGTTGCCTTGCTTTGGTAGCACGACATTCAGGAGATCATGTGCGAGCGAAGCAGTTGTCTCGTGACGCCTATAAACTAGAAGCTCAAGCCGCCGACTTGGTTCCTGATGATGAAACATCTGAACCTACTCGATTCGATCCTTTATCGGAGTGCTGCTTCTTTAGCATATCAGTGTGATGAACTATATGAAGCGCAACGCCTTATAGGCCGTGGCTTAGCGGGTTATCCTCCGCCCAATGTTGAAGAACAGCTTAAGCAACTTTATGATCAGGTGAACTTCGAGAACGGTCAAAAGGGTTGTGCCTTATTTCCAACTCTCCATCGCTGGTAACGCTGTTAGCGCAGGGATAATTTTGTATAAAAGAATTGAACAAACTAAAAGTTCTCATCGATCCAAGCGCGGTTAATGGGGAAGCAATATCAAGCAAGTGGGCAGTAGCTAAGCGCTACAAACCTTTTGAACCTGCTCTACTCCTGCCGCCGTGTCCAAGTAGTTTTGCCATAACGTTTAAGTTGACGCAGGTAAGTATGGGCAAAGGGATATGTTTGTTCGACGCTAAATACTTTCACTGAAATTCTGACTCATATTGAGCTGGTGAATAATGTGACTCAAAAAACGCGCTTAGACCGTATTCATCAAACACCATATTACCGTAGCTTTGTAAACACCACTAGAGCCTTGGCACCATGGGGATAGAGTTACTTTTGTAGGTTTCACTAGCAATGATTTACAAGTTAGTTTAACACGTCCGCGTCCTATGATTGGACTTGTGACAACTACAAGTAGTCTGAAGAAGTAAATGAGCGTAAGCCTATCATTGTAGAGGGAGTTTTAGACTATGCCGCGAGTCGCAAAGCGGATATCATAGGGCTCACGACTAGTGATGGAAAAGAATATACAAATGAAGAAGGAATGGACGACTTGGTGTTGTCGTATTGGAAACAACAAGTGATCGTTTCTGGAACTTTCGATGGCCATTTCATTTACCCTAGAAGTAGGACCGCCGATTAAGATTTAGTAGCTATGCGTACGTATAGCTTCTAGTGTCAAGTAGGGTGGTTGTTGTGCCGTAAAGTCGTTGTCGTTTCCCTTCATGGATTTTGTTTTTCGCGCCATTAAGCTGCGAAGAGACTAGCGAAGGCATGTGTCGTGGCTGTCCGGGCGCGGGGAGCCACGGCCGTGGGGAAGCTGAGTCCGGGTCGGCGGGGACGTCGGATGGGGGCGATGCGGTGGGTTGTGCTCCCTGTAGGCTAAAGTACACTGTTACCTTCCAGTTTCAATGGTGTCGCTGGCAGGTAGGGGCCGTGCGCCGCTACACTCAAAGCTGTTCGGGCGGATAACGGCTGTAGCTGGCCTAAGCCGCGACGTCCCAGCACTGACCTACCTGGCGAGACCGAAAGAAGTGAACGCTCTTGGCCACCGCGCTGCCAACGAGATCCAAGAGCTCTTACCTGCCCAACCGTTCGGAGAAGGCACTGGGCGGGTAGCACGTGACCTAGGGGATGCCTTCCCCGGCCTTGAAAGCACACCTGAGGTATTTGACGGTGCGCCGTGTGTCGTACGTACCCGCATTCCGGTTTGGTTGGATAATTGGGGACAAGCGAAGCAGAAGCTGAGAGACAGGCGGGCCGCGGTGCCGGAGGTAGCATTATGAGAGTGTACACTTACTCAGAAGCGCGCCAGAATTTAGCGACCCTCCTGGATGAGGCACGGCTGAGGGTGGGGTACAAATCAGTGGTGCTATGGGGCAAGCGTTTCAGCACCTGTGCCGCCGTCTCCTTTGGATGTGGCAGGCATTGACGCCGATCTCACTGCCGATGAGATTCTACAGTTTGTACGGGAAGGTCGGCGAGGCGGGCATGGCGACATCAGCAAAAGTCAGGTGCCCAAGAAGCGCAACGACGCTATTTGGATCCTATGAAAATCTCTTCGATCGCGTGTTAATTGTATTGCTTGTGGGTTGCTGATCGGCAACAGGGCTGCTTGTTCGGGGCAACCGTGAGTGCTCAGGAACTACAGAGCGTGCAGTGGTGGTGTTAGACAAAAAGGGCTCCAGTGGGGAACACTATTTTCGTCCGACTTCCCCCACTGGCAAAGGGCTGATTTACTATCCGGGAGGTTTGGTCGAGCCGAAGCCTATGCAGGTACCGCACAAGGCATCGCGGACGGAGGGTATCTGGTTGTGATCCCCAAGGTGCCCTCAATCTTGGACACGCTATCAATCGTGCTGATGAAATCCGCGCAGAGTTCCCAGAGATTGAGACTATGGGTCATCGGTAGGCACTCGCTCGGGGTGCCATGGCGGCTGAATACGCAAAAAACAACGTGGATAGCCTCGATGGCTTGATCATGTTTGCCTCCTATCCCGCGAACAACGAAGAGTTTGTAAACTTCCCCATCCCCATTCTGACTGATCATCGCGTCAAACGATGCCGGTGATCTACAAGTAAGCATTTTATGAAGCGATTGGAGATTCAGCCAGCCTCGTTCGTCGAAGATGCGGACTACAAGTTATGACGGAATCGCAACCCTCTCCGTGGGCGGAACAGCAAGCCCAAATGATCGCCGAGGATCTATCCAATTTCTAGACACACTGGGGTTCCACCGTTGACGGAGGCTCCCCAGTGAAGGGGTTAAGGGCTTCATGCCGCTCCAGTTTGTTAGAAAACAGGGCTTCTACTTGAAGGACAATCCAATCATCTTCATCTAGGAGCAACTCATTGAACATCTTTGGCTTTGATGTACACAATTCAAACGCAGCTGTTGTCTACCTTGGAATGCGAGCAACGGCTGCGTTTGCTTTTTCCCTCATCATTACCTACGAGCTTGTCTACCATACCGTTACGATAGGATTAAATCCCTTACAGCTTATCACAGCACGTTGTGTCTGAAAGCATGACATTCTTCTTTGAGATTCCAACGGGTGTGGGTCGCGAACGCTTATAGTCGCAGGCTGTCCTCTGTTATCATGGCTTCAGGGTTTTCTAGTAGGTCGCCACCTTCGATTCTGTGCGGGCTGCAGAAGCTCTATGGGGAATCCACAGTGGTGCAGGCGATGCCTGGATTGCAGATGAAATTGGTGAGGAGAAAGCCGCACAACTCTATTAGCGGCGCCATGGTAGTCTAAATTATCAGCCATAGCGGGCGTTGCCATAGGCGCGTTTCTTGTTAGCTTTGGATTGAAGTGGCCGATTGTCATGGTGCATCAATTTATTTGGCGATGGTGCCAGTTCTGATGTGGACTATGACCGAGTCGGGCTGCATCAGCCTTCAGCCAGCAAGACCGTTCAAGGTATTTTCCAAGATGTCATAAGACCCTTTCAAAAGAGTGTTGGGTCGATTGGGTGCGACCGATCCTCCTGACAATCTTGTCAGTCGGTGGCGATTGCTTATCGCTTGGCGGCTTCGACCGACTCCACGCTGCCGGTGAGTCGGTCGAAGCCACCAAGCGATAAGCCAATCACCGCCCCGACTAACAGGATTGTTAGGAGGATCGGTCGCACCCTGATCAGACCGACGCTCTTTTGAAACGGTCTTATGACATCTTGGAAAATACCTTGAACGGTCTTGCTGGCTGAAGGCTGATAACCGGACTCGGTCATAGTCCACATCAGAACTGGCACCATCGCCAAATAAATTGCTGCCCCTATGACAATCGGCCACTTCAATCCAAAGCTAACGAGAAACGCGCCTACGGCGACGCCCAGCTATCGTCATAATTTGACTTACCTGCATGGCGCGCAAATAGAGTTGTGCGGCTTTCTCCTCACCAATTTCATCTGCAATCCAGGCATCGCCTGCACCGCTGTAGAAGGTGAAGCCGATTCCCCATAGAACTTGTGCAGCCAGCACCGAATCGAAGGTGGCAAAAAGCCCTTCGACCAGAAACCCTGAACCGATGAGGAAGTAGCCGATGATGACGGACAGCCTGCGACTATAAGCGTCGGCAACCACACCCGTTGGAATCTCAAAGAAGAATGTCATGCTTTCAAGCACGACACCTGCTGTGACAAGCTGTAAGGGATTTAATCCTATTGTAACGGTATGGTAGACAAGCTCGTAGGTAATGATGAGGGAAAAAGCAAACGCAGCTGTTGCTCGCATTCCAAGGTAAACAACAGCTGCGTTTGAATTTTGTACATCAAAGCCAAAGATATTCAATGAGTTGCTCCTAGATGAAGATGATTGAATTGTCCTTCAAGTAGAAGCCCTATTTCCGAACAAACTGGAGCGGCATGAAGCCCTTAACCCCTTCAGCCTTGGGGAGACCGTCAACGGTAGGCTATTCCAGTGTGTCTAGAAATTGGATGGTAGCCGCGATGATTTGGGCTTGCTGTTCCGCCGCGGAGAGGGTTGCGATTCCGTCATCTTTTTGAAAACTGTAGTCCGCATACTGACGGTGGTTGCCCCCTTCGACGACAACGAGGCTGGCTGAATCGCCAATCGCTTCATAAAATGCTTCTTGTTCGGGTGCCCCTGGATCGTTTGACGCGATGATCGTCAGAATCGGGATCGGGAAGTTTACAAAGTCTTCGTTGTTCGCGGGGTAGGAGGCAAACATGATCAAGCCATCAAGACTATCCACGTTGTTTTTTGCGTATTCCGCCGCCATGGCACCTCCGAGCGAGTGCCCACCGATGACCCATGAGTCAATCTCTGGAAAGTCTGCCCGGATTTCATCAGCACGATTGATAGCGGTAACCGCAAGATTGAGGGGCACCTTGGGAATCACAACCAGATACCCCGCGTCCGCGATGCCTTGTGCGGTACCTGCATAGGCTTCCGGCTCGACCAAGCCACCTGGATAGTAAATTAGCCCTTTGCCATTGGGGGAATCCGGCCGAAATACAAGCTGCCCATCTTCCCGCTGAACCCCGTTTTCCTGTAACACCACCACTGCACGCTCTGTCGCTTCCTGAGCGCTCACGGTTGCCCAAGCAACCAGCCCTGTTGCCCCAATCAGGGCGACTACAAGCAGTCCGATTAACACGCGATAGAAGATTTTCATAGGATCCAGATCGCGTGCATACGCTTCTTGGGCACCTGACTTTTGCTAGATGTCGCCATCCCCACCCCGCCGACCTTCCCGTACAAACTGTAGAATTTCATCGGCAGTGAGATCAGCGTCAATGCCTGCCACATCCAAAGGAGACGTAGCAGGGAGCGCAGGTTGTACCACAAACGTTTGCCCATCACGCCGCTGAATTTGTACCCCACCCTCAGCCCATGCCTCATCCAGGAGGGTCGCTAAATTCTGGCGCGCTTCTGAGTAAGTGTACACTCTCATAATGGTACCTCCGGCACCGCAGGCCTGCCCATCCTCCACTCTGCTTCGCTTGTCCCCAATTATCCAACCAAACCGGAATGCGGGTACGTACGACACACGGCGCACCGTCAAATACCTCAGGTGTGCTTTCAAGGCCGGGGAAGGCATCCCCTAGGTCACGTGCTACCCACCGTGCCTTCTCCGAACGGTTTAGGGCAGGTAAGAGCTCTTGGACTCGTTGCAGCGCGGTCACCAAGCATTCACTTCTTTCGGTCTCGCCAGGTAGGTCAGTGCTGGATTATAGCAGGGCTTAGGCCAGCTACAGCCGTTATCCGCCCGAACAGCTTTGAGGTGTAGCGGCGCACGGCCCTACCTGCCAGCGACACCATTGAAACTGGAAGGGCTGAACAGTCCTATTTCACCTACGGGAGCACAACCCACCGCATCGCCCCATCCGACGTCCCCGCCGACCCGGGACTCAGCTTCCCCACCGCCGCATGAGGCGTGCCCCCCACCCACGCCCGACGGCCAGCGCCGACGAGCTTCTTTGGCATGCCTCCGCTCGTCTCCTTTTCACGGCTTCAATGGCACGGACCGATCCATAGAAGGGAAACGACAACGACTTTACGGCACAACGACCGCCCCTACTTGACACTAGAAGCTATCGGTACGGCGTAGCTACTAAATCTTAATCGGCAGTATCAATACTTCTAGGGTAAATGAAATGGCCATCGAAAGTTCCAGAAACGATCACTTGTTGTTTCCAATACGACAACACCAAGTCGTCCATTCCTTCTTCAACAGCTATTGTATATTCTTTTCCATCACTAGTCGTGAGCCCTATGATATCCGCTTTGCGACTCGCGGCATAGTCTAAAACTCCCTCTACAATGATAGGCTTACGCTCATTTACTTCTTCAGACTCTTGTGGTGTCACAAGTCCAATCATAGGACGCGGACGTGTTAAACTAACTTGTAGATCATTGCTAGTGAAACCTACAAAAGTAACTCTATCCCCATCGGGTGCCAAGGCTCTAGTGGTGTTTACAAAGCTACGGTAATATGGTGTTTGATGAATAAGATTCTTAAGCGCGTTTTCATCAGCATTATTCACCAGCTCAATACCAGTCAGAATTTCAGTGACAACTTGTTTAGCATCTGGAACAAACATATCCCTTTGCCCATCTACCTGCGTCAACTTAAACGTTATGGCAAAACTACTTGGACGCGGCACGGATAGAGCAGGTTCAAAAGGTTTGTAGCGCTTAGCTACTGCCCCACTTCTTTGATATTGCTTCCCCATTAACCTCTGCACAGTTCGATCAATGAGAACTTTAGTTTGTTCAATTCTGCTCACAAACTCTTTATACAAAATTATCCCTGCGCTAACAGCGTTACCAGCGATGGAGAGTTGGAAATCAGCATCAGCCAACACAACCCCTTTGACCTGTAGATGCTGCTCGAAGTTCACCTGATCATAAAGTTGCTTAAGCTCTTCTTCAACATTGGGCGGAGGATAACCCGCTAAGCCACGGCCTATAAGGCGTTGCGCTTCATATAGTTCATCACACTGATATGCTAAAGAAGCAGCACTCCGATAAAGGATGGATCGAGTAGGTTCAGATGTTTCATCATCAGGAACCAAGTCAGCAGCTTGAGCTTCTAGTTTATAGGCGTCACGAGACAACTGCTTCGCTCGCACATGATCTCCTGAATGTCGTGCTACCAAAGCAAGTTGGGCTAAACGCATTGCTTCCTTATGTAGTTCTCGCACTGTAGTCATGTTTTAACCACTTGTGATCTCGGTTTGCTGAACTCCACAACAATCACATAGTCAGGTAGATCACCTTCCGGCTTTAGCCTCTTTAGCTTTTCACGTACTCTGCGAGTCACCGTGTTACTTTCACTCTCGTATAGAATTCCTGAAACCTCCAACCTTGCGGCACGATTAAAAATCAAAGTCTCATCCTGTTCTCGAGGTATCAAATAGTAGTCGATAGTAGTACCAATAATAGATTGTTCAATGGCTTGATACGGACTTAACTCAGATATCAGCAATAATGCAATTGTACAAGCAGCAAAGTCTGTTGCTTTTACTAAATCAGTATATTGGTTCTGCCGCATTTGATCAGTAACTTCGCCGAGCCAAACAATCGCAAATTCCTTGTACTCACCATCTTTATCTACATGTAACGCAACTCCACTCTGATGTCCCTGATTGTCCAAACAAACCATACAATTTTGTTTATAAAAAGGCACAGCCTCTTCAGGAATAACAGGTGCTTTTTGGGCTAAAGCCTCTAATTGGATTTGTACAGGTTGAGCTAGTTGATTCTTCACAGCAGGAGCCACTAAAATCTCCTTCACATTATAGAACATATGTTCGACAGAAATGACGAGAGAGTAGGTCTACTATACTGAAAGCGGATAGAAAACCGGAGTTTTAGGAGCCGGTCGCAGGGCGCAAATAGTTATGTACTTCGGGCAACGATCGACGCCACTCGGCAACCTGCGGATTTCCAAAATTCCAGTTCTCAAACTGCACGCAGTATAGTTGTAGGCTTAAAGCAAATGCACAGATAACTGCAAACCACTTTTACGGGGGTTTAACTCGATATTACGCGGCTACGGTCGAAGCATCTTTTGGAGCCACTTAGGCAGCACCATCCTTACAAGGCCTAGGCAAAGACCAAACTGCGTAGCAGCGGGACAGGCACAGTATAAGGTGTTTGACTATTCGAATGCAATAGCAAAATCCATTCTTCACACTCCTTCTTGGCGGATGGCTTCGAGCTCGCCTAATCGTTTCATCCCCTCACCCTCCTCCCCCTCTCCCCCTCTCTCCCCCCCAAATTGCGCACTTCCCCACACTTCTGGCATTATTGGGACACCCAAACCAGAGCGATTCACCGTGGCACCGTCGGGAGTTCCTACGAGTTCCCACAAGGTCCCACAACGCCAGGCTGCCAGGACGTGCAGCGATTTCAAGGAGGAAACATGGCTGACGAGCAAGAAAACACAAGCGTGATGGGCGAGAGCGCCTCGACCGACCGCTCGGCGGAGGTGGCGGCGATCTCGGAGCACGCGCAGACGCTACGCGCCCTCGCCCGAGGTGGTGGCGCAGGCGCACGTCAAGGATTACGACGCGTGGCGCGACGAGGCGGCGCAGGACATCGAGGCGTTCTGGGCCAAGCAGGCGGAGAATCTGAGCTGGTACCAGACGTGGGACAAGGTGCTCGACGAGTCCAACGCGCCCTTCTACAAGTGGTTCGTCGGGGCGAAGACCAACATCGTCCTCAACGCGCTGGACCGCCACCAGACGACCGCCACGCGCAACAAGCTGGCCTTCATCTGGGAGGGGGAGCCCGGCGACGTGCGCACCCTCTCCTATTTCGCGCTGAACCGCGAGGTCACCAAGTTCGCCAACGTGCTGCGCTCGATGGGCGTGAAAAAGGGCGACACGGTCACCATCTACATGGGGCGCGTGCTGGAGCTGCCCATCGCCATGCTCGCCTGCGCCAAGATCGGCGCGATCCACTCGGTGGTCTACGGCGGCTTCTCCGCGCAGTCGCTCGCGGACCGCATCGAGGACGCGCAGTCCAAGGTGCTCATCACGCAGGATGGCGCGTGGCTGCGCGGCAAGACGGTCGACCTGAAGCAGATCGCCGACGAGGCGGTCGAGAAGTCGCCCGTGGTGCAGACCGTGATCGTCTACAAGCGCACCGATCAAGAGGTGACGATGGAGGCGGGGCGCGATTACTGGTGGCACGACCTGATGGCGCTGCCCATCGCGCAGCCCAAGGGCGAGACCGAGGTGATGGATGCCGAGGACCCGCTCTTCATCCTCTACACCAGCGGCACGACCGGCAAGCCCAAGGGGCTGATGCACACCCACGGCGGCTACCAGCTCTACACCTCCACCACGCTGCACAGCGTCTTCGACCTGAAGGACGAGGATCGCTGGTGGTGCGCCGCCGACCCCGGCTGGATCACCGGGCACTCCTACATCGTCTACGCGCCGCTGATCCTGGGCGCGACCAGCTTCATGTACGAGGGTGCGCCGAACTACCCCTACCCCAACCGCTGGTGGCAGCTGATCGAGAAGTACGGGATCACGATCCTCTACACCGCGCCGACCGCCATCCGCGGGCTGATGCGCTTCGGCGACGCGTGGCCCAAGCGCCACGACCTGTCCAGCCTGCGCCTGCTCGGCACGGTCGGCGAGCCGATCAACCCCGAGGCATGGCGCTGGTACCGCGACGTGATCGGGCGCGGCGAGCTGCCGGTCATGGACACCTGGTGGCAGACGGAGACCGGCGGCTTCATGATCACCCCCGTGCCCGCGCAGCCGCTCAAGCCGGGCAGCGCCACCAAGCCCTTCCCCGGCATCCTGGCCGAGGTCGTGGACGAGGAGGGCAACCCGGTCGGCGCGAACGAGGACGGCTACCTGGTCGTCAAGCGCCCCTGGCCCGGCATGGTGCGCACCGTCTGGGGCGACCCGGACCGCTACGTGAGCCAGTACTGGGAAAAGTACAAGGATCAGGGCTACTACCTGACCGGCGATGCCGCGCGGCAGGACGAGGACGGCTACTTCTGGATCATCGGGCGCACCGACGACGTGATCAAGGTCTCCGGCTACCGCCTCGGCACCGCCGAGATCGAGTCGGCGCTCGTCTCGCATCCCGCCGTGGCGGAGGCGGCGTGCATCGGCGTGCCGGACGAGGTGCGCGGCAGCGTCATCCACGCCTTCTGCATCCTGCGCGACGGGGTGAGCAGTTCCGCGACGCTGGAGCGCGAGCTGAAGCAGCACGTGCGCGAGGTCATGGGGCCCATCGCCGTGCCCAGCGAGATCGAGTTTGTGGACTCGCTGCCCAAGACCCGCTCGGGCAAGATCATGCGCCGCCTGCTCAAGGCCCAGGTCATGGGCCAGCCGCTGGGCGACACCAGTACGCTACAAGATTAATCGTCGGCGAGCGGGAACTATTCGGGGCGAGGCATCGTCTATTAGGTGCCTCGCCCTTTTTGCGTACTTTTCCCGTAATGCGCGATCATGAGCATCTGAAATAGTGGCGCGTGGTGAATGGGAGGCCGTAGAATCCCCGAAGGGGGTAGCGACTGAGGTAGCCGGGGGTGGAGCCGCCTGCCGTTGGCGGCGCAACCCTCGGCGGCAACGCAGAACGAACGACGTAACGCAACCAACGGTAGGCGCTTTAGGCGAGACGCAGAGGCGCAGAGGCGCAGAGGGCGGGATAACGGAAGAAAGCTGTGCGCCGTAGAACCCTCGGCGGGCGTGAGGAATGCAGAACCTAGAATATGAAAGGAGACGATGCAATGAAGCGCCGTGTTTTTTCGCTGGTGGGAGCAGTGCTGCTGGTCCTCGCGCTCTGTTGGCAGGCAGGGCCGCGCGCGGTGGCGAGCGCGGCGGGCGAGCAACTAACTTTTCTGCCAATCGTCCACAAGGGCTTCCCGGATAGCTGCGCGAGCGGCAGCTTTTTGGCCTCCTACTTCAACAACCCCGCGCTGAGCGGCAGCCCCGTCGCTGTCCAGTGCGAGAGTGCCATCGACTATCGCTGGGGCGACGGGAGCCCGCTGCCCGACGTCAACCCCGACAATTTCTCCGTGCGCTGGAGCGGCACCTTTACCTTTGCCGCTGGGGTCTACACCTTCGACGCGACGGTCAGCGACGGGGTGCGCATCTGGCTGGATGACACCCTTATCCTGGACGAGTGGCGCGACCAGGACGAGACACAGTTCCAGACAACCGTCACCGTCGCGGCGGGTGAGCATGAGGTGAGGGTCGAGTATTACGAGGGGGTGGGCCGCGCCATCGCGCAGCTGTCGTGGCAGGGCAGCGAGTGCCCCATGGGACAGTACCGCGCCGAGTACTTCGCCAACCCCACGCTGGCGGGCGAGCCGGTACTCATCCGCTGCGAGGAGGCGATTGACTACCGCTGGGGCGCGGGCAGCCCCGCCGCCGGGGTCCCCGCCGACAACTTCTCTGTGCGCTGGAGCGGCACCTTCACCTTCGCCGCCGAGCTCTACACCTTCAGCGCCACCACCGACGACGGGATACGCCTGTGGGTGGATGACGCGCTCCTCCTGGACGAGTGGCGCAACCAGAGCGAGAGCGAGTACAGCGCCACGCAGAGCCTGTCCGAGGGCGAGCATGACATTCGGGTGGAGTATTACGATGGGGTGGGCGACGCCATCGCGCAGCTCTCGTGGAGCGCGCCAAGCTGCCCCGTCGGTCAATTCCACGCCGAGTATTACAACAATCGTACTCTCAGCGGCACCCCTCTTTTTACGCGCTGCGAGAGCGCCGTTGACAACGCGTGGGGCGCACTGGGGCCGGGCAATGGCATTCCCAACGACAACTTTTCCGTGCGCTGGAGCGGCGACTTCTACTTCGCCGCCAACAACTACGCCTTTACCGCCCTCACCGATGACGGGATGCGCCTCTGGTTCGACGGCACCCTGATCCTGGACGAGTGGCGCGAGCAGGCAGCGACCAGTTACACGGTGACGCGCTCCGTGACCGAGGGCGATCATCAGCTTCGGATCGAGTACTACGAAGGGACGGGGCTCGCGACGGCGGATGTGGCGTGGGGTGCCACCTGCACCGTGGGCCAGTTCCGAGCGGATTACTTCAACAACAAGACGCTGAGCAGCAACCCCACCTTTTCCCGCTGCGAGAGCGCGGTCAATCAACCATGGGGCACGGGCGGGCCGGGGCACGGGGTCGGGAGCGACAACTTTTCGGTGCGCTGGAGCGGCCAGTTCAGCTTTGATGGGGGCACCTACAGCTTCAACGCCACCACCGACGACGGGATGCGGATCTGGGTGGGCGGCGGGCTCATCCTGGATCAATGGCGCGACCAGAGCCAGACGAGCTACCAGACCGTGACGAGCGTGGGGGCCGGGCAGCGCGAGGTGCGCGTGGAGTATTACGATGCGGGCGACAACGCCATCGCCCAGCTTACCTGGGCGCGCACCTGCCCAACCGGGCAATTCTATGGGCAGTACTACAACAACGCTACCCTGATCGGCTCGCCCGCCTTTGTGCGCTGCGATGGGGTGCTCGACTTCAACTGGGGCAATGGCGGACCCGGCAGCGGCGTGGGCAGCGACAATTTTTCGGCTCGCTGGGTGGGGCGCTTTTCCTTTTCGGCTGGCAGCTACCGCTTCCACGCCCGCACGGACGATGGCATCCGCATCTGGCTGGACGGGGCACTCATCCTGGACGAGTGGCGCATCCAGGCGGTGCGGGAGTTCGACGTGACGCGCAGCCTGAGCGCGGGCGAGCACGAGGTACGCGTGGAGTACTTTGAATCGTCGGGGATGGCAGAGGCCGAGCTGACCTGGACGCGCCAGTAGCAGGAAGCAAACAAACAAGGAGGGGCGACGCGTATCCCTACGCGTCGCCCCTCCTTGCTTGTCGCCCCGCTGACGGGGGTTGGATGGTCCAGCTTTAGCCGAACAAAGCCCTTACCTGTCCGCCCGAAGGCGGAGCTACAAAGCCGTGAAGGCTAGCGGATGTAGAACACGATCTGCACCTGCTCGCTGTAGCCCAGCGTGCCCGCCTGGATGCTTCCCCCTGCCGCCGAATCTTCAAGGCGGCCCGCCACGGGGATTGGCCCCTCGTTGCCGCCCACCGTGCTGATACGGGCAACACCGATGATCTCGACGCCGGTCAGCGTGGCCCAATCCTGCGCCTGCTCGTAGGCATCTTCCACGGCGGCGCGGCGCGCGCCCTGCTGGAGGGTGCGGTCATCGTCCAATTGGAAGTTCGGGCCGTACACCGTGTTGGCCCCCGCCTCGACCGCCCCGCTGATCAACTCGCCGAGCTTGTCTAGATTCTCGTCCAGATTCTCGATGCGCACCGTCACCTGCTGGCTGACGCGGTAGATGGTGCTCCCTGCCGTCTCCAACCCTTCCGGGTTGCGCTCGACATAGATGCTGTAATTGCTCGTCTGCACGTTGCGGTCGGGGATGCCCGCTGCCTTGATCGCCCTGAGCACATCCCGAATCGTCTTCTCGTTTTCCGCTACCGCTTCCTGCAAGTTATCGCCCGCAACGTCCACCCCCAGCGTGATGGAAGCGATGTCCGGCACCGCCGTCACCTCGCCGCGCCCCATGACTGTCAAGGTGCGCGTCTCGGTAACATCCTGCACGGTCGCCAGCCGCAGGGGCAGCACGCTGCCCGTGATGACCGCCGTCGCCGTCAGTGCACCGCTCTCCGTGAGCACCGACGTATCGGTGACGGCTTCCGTGTCGGTCACGGTTTCCGTATCGGTCAGCGTCTCCGTATCGGTCAGCGCCTCCTCCGCCTCAACCGTCGCGGTGGCGCGCGGGGTGCGCGTCGTGGTCGCGCGGAGGGTGGCGGTGGCACGCACCGTCGGGGTGCTCGTACTCTGCGCGGCGGGGGCCGCGCTCACAATGCTCAAAGCAACGCCACTGCCGAGCAGTAGCGCCACAGCGACCACGATGGGGAAAACAAATCGTTTCATAGGGTAACTTCTCCTTCTTCTCTCTTCTGTGAACAATCGCTGAAAAGGGCTCAGCAACTTTAGGGCCGCAGGCAAAATGCGGAATGCGGAACGCAGAACGCAGAATGCGGAACGCGGAATGCGGAATGCGGAACTGCGGAATGCGGAATGCGGAATGCGGAATGCAGAACGCGGAACGCAGAACGCAGAACGAACGGCAACATGGAAGGGGACGCGGCTTTGGGCCGGTTGTCTCTTCAATAGTGTAACGTGGGCTCTCCTACAAAAGTTCCATCGCATCCTAGCGTTCTTGACATCCTTGGCGTTCTTGGCGGTTCATCCGTCCTTCGTCGGTTCGTCGGCGTCCTTCGTCGGTCGTCGCGCCCAGAGGGCACCCGTCGGTCGTCGGTCGTCCGTCGTCGGTCGTCCGTCATCGGTCGTCCTCCTTGCCTTGCTGCTTCCATCGGCTATCCTTTTGCAGGTTGATGCATCTTGTTGAGGGAAGCCCTGACGATGGACGAGAGCTACCGTACCCTTGCCACTCTTCTGGAAAATGGCACCCCCGTCGCGCTCGCGACGATCGTGCGCGTGCGCGGCTCGGTGCCGCGCGAGGTAGGCACGAAGATGATTGTTCACCCGCTCGGGCAGCACGTTGGCACGGTGGGCGGCGGCTGCGGCGAGGGCGATGTGATCCGCGCGGGGCTGGCGGCGATCCACTCCGGCAGCGCGCAGCGGCTGGAGATCGACCTGACTGAGGACATCTCCATGCAGAGCCTGGGGGTGTGCGGCGGCATCATGGAGGTGCTGGTGGAGCCGTTTTTCCCGCTCCCATAGGGTCGGCGTTCCCCCTGTCCCCCTCTGGCAAGCAAGAAGGTGCCCCCTTGACCCTAAAAAACGAGAAGCCCCCCGCACAAGCCGGAACCCCACAGGAAAAGCCTTCCTACCGTATCCTGCTGCCGCTGGATCGCCACGATGGGCACGGCCCGGCACTGTTCCGCTTCGCCCTGGCGCTGGCCCGCGCCTGCGGCGGCGAGATTTTGGCGCTCGATGTGATCCGCACCGACAGCCCCGAAGCGCGCTCGCTTTGGAGCCCGCCCGACGACCTTACCCCCGACGATGTGCCCTACCAGTTGATCTACCATCGCAACGACAGCGTGTCCGAGGGCATCCTGGAGGTGGCGCGCGAGCGAAAGTGCGACCTGATCCTGCTGTACTGGCGGGGCCGCCCGCATGCGCTCCGCAACCAGCTCGGCCACGTGCTCGACCCGATCCTGGAGGACACCCCGTGCGACGTGGCGCTGCTGGAAGGCGACCTGGGTGACGGAGTCCTGGACGATGCCAGCCCGCGCTTCCTGCTCGCCACGGCGGGTGGGCCGAACACGCAGGGCGCGGCGCGGCTTGCCTTTGCGCTGGCGCGGCTCTACCACGCGACCGTCACCCTCATCACCGTGGTGGGCGAGGAGGCGGACGAGACGGAGCAGGAAGAAGCGGAAGCGATGCTCGACCAGACCCTGCGCGGCGCGGGGGTGAGCGAGGCGGAAGCGGCGGAGATGGTAGTCAAGCATGTGATTCGCGCGCCCGATGCGGAAGAGGCGATTGTGGCGGCGGCCAACAACCACACGCTCGCCTTTTTAGGCTCGACGAACGACTCGGTAATGAACCAACTGCTGGTAGGCACCATGGTGGAGCGGCTGGCCCAGGCCATCCCCGTGCCGGTCATCGTGGTGAAGCGCTACCGGGGCCTCACGCGCTACTGGGTGCGCCGCCTGTGGCGCACCCTCGACGAGAGCCTGCCCAACGTCCCCCAACAGGACCGGCTGGACGCGTACAAGCGGCTGCGGCGCGGCACCCGCGCGACCCACGACTTTTACATCCTGATGCTCTTTTCGGTCATCATCGCCACGATGGGGCTGCTGCTTAACAGCGGCGCGGTCATCATCGGCGCGATGCTCGTCGCCCCGCTCATGACCCCGATGCTGGGGCTGGGGCTGGGCGTGGCAACCGGCGAGACGCGCATGCTGCGCATGTCCGCAATGAGCACGCTCAAGGGTTTTTTGCTGGCGGTCGCGGTGTCTGCATTCCTCGCCTGGCTCGCGCCGCTGGTCGCCTTCACCACCGAGATCGCGTCGCGCACGCAGCCCAACCTGCTGGACCTGACCGTCGGTCTGGCAGCGGGGATGGCGGGGGCGTACAGCGTTTCGCGCAAGAGCGTGGCGGCGGCCCTGCCCGGGGTCGCCATCGCGGCGGCGCTGGTGCCGCCGCTCGCCGTCGTGGGCATCTGCCTTGCCACCGCGCGCTGGACAGCAGCACTCGGCGCGGCCCTGCTCTTTGGCACCAACCTGGTAGCCATCGCCTTTGCCGGCGCGATGATGTTCATCCTGCTCGGCTTCACACCGCCCGAACGGGAGGAGCAGGAGCGCCACAAGCTGCTGCGGCGTGGCATGGTCATCAGCCTGCTGCTGCTCTTTCTGCGTCACGATTCCCCTCGCCCGCACGCTGGCGCGCGACACCACGCAGGGCATCCTGGACCGCTCGCTGAACGAGGTGCTGGAAGGGACGCTGAGCGAGCAGACCGACCTGTCCCTCTTCAGCGTGGACTGGCAACGCGACGTGCCCTCCAACGTGCCGCTTCCGGTGCGCGTGGTCGTCTACGCCGCCTCGGAGGTCACCCCTGAAATGCGCCAGCAGATCGACGAGGCCGTCACCGAGGCCATCGGGCGCGAGGTGCTCCTGCGGCTGATCGTCATCCCGATCAGCGACCTGCGCGAGGTGGAAGACACCTCGCCCGACAGCCCCACCGCCCGCTGACGGACGACGACCGACGACCGACGACCGACGACCGACGACCGACGACCGACGACCGACGACGTAAACCGCCACCAACGGTAGGCGCTTTAAGCGAGTCGCCAAGGACGCCAAGAGACTTTTTGAGAGCGCCAAGGCAGTTCCCTTTCTCGACAGCCCAGGAAAGATGGAGCAGATTAAAATTGGCCTTGGCGACTCGCCTAAAGCGCCTACCGTTGGTGGCGGTTCGCACGTCGTTCTCATTCACCACGCGAAGCGACTATTCCCACCCCGAAAGGAACCCCAAGCAGATGGACAGCAAGCAGGTAGCACCGTATGGCTCGTGGCGCTCGCCGGTTAGTGCGGCGCAGATCGCGGAGGCGAGCATCCGGTTGTTAGAAATGGCGACGGACGGGCCGGATGTGTACTGGATCGAGTCGCGCCCCGCCGAGCAGGGGCGCAACGTGGTGGTGCGCCGCGCGCCCGATGGCACGCTGACCGATGTGACCCCGCCACCCTTCAACGCGCGCACGCGCGTCCACGAGTACGGGGGCGGCGCGTTCTGCGTGGCGGGAGGGACTGTCTACTTTTCCAACTTTAGCGACGGGCGGCTGTACCGCCAGCAGGCGGGCGGCGCACCGGAGCCGCTCACCCCCGCCGAGCCGCTGCGCTACGCCGATATGGTTCTGGACGAGCGGCGCAACCGCCTGATCAGCGTGCGCGAGGATCACCGCGACGCGGGGCACGAGGCGGTGAATACCCTGGTCAGCCTGCCCCTGGACGAGGTGGACGGGGGGCAGATTCTCGTCGAGGGGCACGATTTTTACTCGTCGCCGCGCCTGAGCCCCGACGGCGCGCGGCTGGCGTGGCTCGCGTGGAACCACCCCAACATGCCCTGGGATGGCACCGAGCTATGGGTGGCGGAGATCGACGCGGAGGGGATGCTCGGCGAGCGGGCGCTCGTTGCGGGCGGGGTGGACGAGTCGATTTTTCAGCCGGAGTGGTCGCCCGACGGGGTGCTGCATTTTATTTCTGACCGGAGCGGCTGGTGGAACTTGTACCGCTGGCGCGACAGGCAGGTGGGGGCGCTCGCGGCGCGCGAGGTGGAGTTTGGGCAGCCGCAGTGGGTGTTCGGCCAATCGGTGTACGGCTTCGCCTCGGCGGAGCGGCTGATCTGCACCTTCGACGAGCCGGACGGCGCGCGGCTCGCCTCGCTTGACCTTGCCACCCTCGCCCTTGAGCCGCTCGACGTGCCCTACTCGGTCATCCAGGAGGTGCGTGTCACTCCGAGAAAGCATCGTGCTGCGCGGCGGCTCGCCCACTGTGCCCTCCTCCATCCTGCTGCTCGACGTGGAGGGCGCGCCGGTGGAGGTGCTGCGCCGCACGCAGGAACAGCACGCTCGACGCCCCCTCAGTGTCCATCCCGCAGGCCATCGAGTTTCCGACCGAGGGCGGGCTGAGCGCGCACGCGCTCTTTTACCCCCCGCACAACCGCGACTTTCGCGGCCCGGACGAAGAGGTGCCCCCGCTGGTGGTGATCGTCCATGGCGGCCCGACCAGCAACACCTCGCCGCTGTTCAGCCTGGCCGTCCAGTTTTGGACCAGTCGCGGCTTTGCCCTGCTCGATGTGGACTATGGCGGCAGCACCGGTTACGGGCGCGCCTACCGCGAGCGGCTCAAGGGGCAGTGGGGGGTGGTGGATGTGGACGACAGCGTCAACGGGGCGCGCTACCTCGTCGAGCAGGGGCTGGTGGATGGGGAGCGGCTCGCCATTCGCGGCGGCAGCGCGGGCGGCTACACCACCCTCGCCGCGCTCGCCTTCCGCGACGTGTTTAGCGCGGGCGCGAACTATTTCGGTGTCAGCGATATGGAAGCTATGGTGCGGGACACGCACAAGTTCGAGTCGCGCTACATTGACGGGCTGATTGGCCCCTACCCCGAGGCGCGCGACCTGTACCGCGAGCGCTCGCCGCTGCACTTCGCCGACCAGATCGACGCGCCGCTCATCGTCTTGCAGGGGTTGGAAGACATGGTGGTGCCGCCCAACCAATCCGAGATGATCGTGGACGCCCTGCGCGAGCGCGGCATCCCCGTTGCCTACCTCCCCTTCGAGGGGGAGCAGCATGGCTTCCGCCGCGCCGATACCATCCAGCGCGCGCTGGAGGCGGAGCTTTACTTTTACTCGCGCATCTTCCGCTTCCCCCTCGCCGAGGCCATCGAGCCGGTCGAGATCTTCAATCTTGAGGAAGAGGGATAGGCGGGGGGCAGGGATCAGAGGCGAGCCCCCTCTGCTTACCTTAAATTGACAGCGTCGCAATAGGCTGTACCATAGGCAAGCGAAGGTAATGCTCGATGATTGAATTTAAAGAACCATGTTCCTGACATCGTTCTTCATCCATCACGAGCAACGAACCGGGGCGGGGGTCCGCCCTGCCCTGCTCCTTCGGTTGCGCCGTCGCATGCATCTAGCCCATGCCTGCCACGGCGCAGGGCCAAGCCATAGGTTTTCCCTGTCAAACCCATATTCCAGGAGGACGAGATGAGAAGTACCCGTAAGTTATTGTCAGTGACCATGTTGCTACTGCTGTTGAGCGTGGCTTTCACCGCCGCGACGATGGCTGCCCCACCCGCAGACCGCGCCACCCCTGGCGCGAGCAGCGAGGCGGGTGACCCTGAGCAGCCGGTGGTTCCCTCTGGCGGCTGGATGGACAACTTTGATTCGTATGCGACCGGCAGCCAGCTCCATGGGCAGGGTGGCTGGAAAGGCTGGGACAATCAGATATTCGCTGGCGCGCTGACCTCAGACGCTTACGCGCACAGTGCGCCCAACTCGGCAGAGATCGAGGGTGGCGCGGACCTCGTTCACGAGTACGAGGGCTACACCTCCGGCCAGTGGGTCTACACCCTGTGGCAGTACGTGCCCGATGACTTCTCGGGCGGCAGTTACCTCTTGCTGCTCAACACCTACAACGACGGCGGTCCCTACAACTGGTCCTCCCAGGTCCTCTTCGAGAGCACGTCCGGGATGGTAATCTCCGACGGGACGGGCGACATGCTCCCCCTCATCACCGGCGAGTGGGTCGAGATTCGCGTCGAGATCGACCTGGATGCCGACATGCAGAGCTTCTACTACGGCGGCGACCTGCTCTACACCTCGAGCTGGACGGACGGCCTCAGTGGTGGCGGCGCGCTCAACATCGGCGCGGTGGACCTGTACGCCAACGGTGCCTCGGCCATCTACTACGACGACCTCAGCCTCCAGCCGATGGCGGAAGAGCTAGGTTGGATGGACAACTTCGATTCGTATGCGACCGGCAGCCAGCTCCATGGGCAGGGTGGCTGGAAAGGCTGGGACAATCAGATATTCGCTGGCGCGCTGACCTCAGACGCTTACGCGCACAGTGCCCCCAACTCGGCAGAGATCGAGGGTGGCGCGGACCTCGTTCACGAGTACGAGGGCTACACCTCCGGCCAGTGGGTCTACACCCTGTGGCAGTACGTGCCCGATGACTTCTCGGGCGGCAGTTACCTCTTGCTGCTCAACACCTACAACGATGGCGGTCCCTACAACTGGTCCTCCCAGGTCCTCTTCGAGAGCACGTCCGGGATGGTAATCTCCGACGGGACGGGCGACATGCTCCCCCTCATCACCGGCGAGTGGGTCGAGATTCGCGTCGAGATCGACCTGGATGCCGACATGCAGAGCTTCTACTACGGCGGCGACCTGCTCTACACCTCGAGCTGGACGGACGGCCTCAGTGGTGGCGGCGCGCTCAACATCGGCGCGGTGGACCTGTACGCCAACGGTGCCTCGGCCATCTACTATGACGACCTCAGCCTCCAGCCCTTCGAGCCGGTCACGGCCGTCACGGTGGGCAACCTGAGCGCGAGCACGGACGGACAGGGCCTGCTCTTCGCCCTCGCCCCGCTGGGCCTGACCCTGCTGGCGGGCGTTGCGCTGCTGCGACGACGCGCGGCGTAACCACTCTTTCCACAATCTAAAAGCTCGTACAGGGCCCGGAAGCAGCGCTGCTTCCGGGCCCTGTTGTTGCTCCAGAATTGGGCGACCGCTCACCCTGATCCATACTTCCACAGGAGAATCAACCGCCAAGACGCCAAGCACGCCAAGGGTTTTTATGCCACCCCCTCACCCCCTCACCCCCTCACCCCCTCACCCCCTCACCCCCCCTCACTCACCGCCCTGCTCCAACTGGTGCGCGCGCACAGCGCGGCGGGCGCGGCGCTGACGGTGTGGGTCGGGGCGCGGGTGGCGGGCGCGGCCTGGGGGTGGGGGTGGCTCGCGCCGATGGCGGTGGCCTTTCTGCTCAGCGCGGCGGGCAACGCTTTCAACGACGCGCACGATGTGGCGATCGACCGCATCAACCGCCCGCAGCGCCCGGTGCCGCGCGGCGCACTGACGGTGGGGCAGGCGCGCCGCGTCGCCTACGGGTGCGCCGCGCTCGCCCTGCTGTTGGCACTGCCTTTCGGGACAAGCTCCACCCTGGGGACACTCGCGGGGATCGCACTGCTTTTCCTGTACACGACGCAACTCAAAGCGATCCCGCTGCTGGGCAACGCGGTGGTGGGGCTGCTGACCGGCATGGCGATGGGGTATGGGGGGCTGCTCGCGGGCGATGTGCCGAGCGTGCTGCTGCCCGCCGCCACGCTCGGCCTGCTGTTCGGCGGGCGCGAGCTGCTCAAAACGATCCACGACCTGCCGGGCGACCGCGCGCAGGCGCTGCGCACCCTCGCCGTCGTCGCGGGGCCACGGGCCACGCTGCTCGCGGCGACCCTCTGCTTTGCGCTGGCGCTGGCGCTGCTCGCGGGGTGGGCGCTGGCACGACCGACGGGCTGGCCGGTGCTGCCGCTGACCGCCCTCGCGACCCTGCTTGTCCTCGTTCCGCTCTGGGCGCGCCCCGACGAGCCGCGCGTGGTGGCGTGGGCGCTGCGCTGGTCGAAGGGGATCGGGCTGGTGGCCCTGGTGGGGTTTAGTGTGCTGTGAAGGCTAGGGGAACTCGGGGGGGAGCGCGCCTCTCGCCCACCCGTGAGAGGATTCGGGGGGTTACAAGCGAGTCAGAAGGGCGTGGGCCACCTCTTGCAGGCTGGCTCCCTCCGCGTCGCTAAGGGGGTCGAGCGCGGCTTCCAGGCGCGTGGCCGCCGCGTCGTCGGCCCAGGCAAAGCGCAGCAGGGCAACCACGCTGCGGATCAGCGCTTCGAGGCGATGGGTGTCGCTGGTAGGGGACGAGGGGAGGGCAGCAGGCGCGGCTATCGCGCTGTCGGGGCCGAGCAGCAGGTAGCCCACGCGCTCCAGCGGCTGCACGAGCCGCGCAAGGGGGGCAAGCAGCAACGCGCCTGTAGGTGCGCTGGTCACGAGAAGGTCCAACTGCGGGGCCATGCTTTGGAGGTGGTTGAGCAAAAAGATGGCGTCCAGCCGCTCCACCTCGACCCCCTGACCCAGCCCGCCCTGCACCGCATGGGCAAAGGCAGGCTCCGAGTCGTGGGCGAGGATGACGCGCCCCTGCCCCCAGCGAAGCAACTGCGCGGCGAGGTTGCCCAGCCGCGTCGCGGACCACGCCTCGAAGGGGCTCAGGCCGCGCGCGGCGGACGGCGCGGCGAGCGCGGGGCGTGGCTGCGCCATGAGCAGTAGCAGATTTATCCCGCGCGCCTGGTCGCGCAGGGGATAAAGACGGGCGAACAGGTCGAACACCTCGCTCAGCTGCGCCAGCGAGCCGCTGTCAAGCGCGCTGCCCAACAGCGCCCGCCGCGCCTGCCGCATCCGCGCCAATGTCGCCAGATCGAGCAGCCCCACGCGCGCTCCCGCGTCAACAAGCTGCACCTCCGGCCTGACCGCGCGCAGCGCCCGCAGCGCCACCGCAAGCGCCGCCCGCTCGCTCGCTTCCCCCGGAATAACGACTAGCTCCTGCTCGCTCACCTGCCTCCTGAAAGGGAGATTGGAGATTGGAGATTGGAGATTAGAGATTGGAGATTGGAGATTGAAAGATGCAGAAGTGCCCCGAACGGGTATTAAGATGAAGCTCTACATGAGGGGTTTAGAGCCTCTAAGTGGCTTTCATTTGCAATCTGTAATCTGCAACCTGCAACCTGCAATCTAATCCCTAATCTCTAATCTCTAATCTCCAATCTCCAATCTCTACACCGCGCCCCGCGCCCAGAGCAGCGCGATGCCGCCGAGCACGACGCGATCGACGATCTCGCCCGCGCGCACGGCCTCGCGCAGCCACTCCAGCGTCACCCAATGAAGCTCGACCCACTCCGCCTGATCGGGGTCGGTCTCGTGGGCGAGGCGCGGCTGGCGCGCGAGGAAGAGCCGCGAGGCGGCGTTGCCGAGCCCTGGGTTGTCGTAGAATTCGCCCAGGTCGCTCCACTCCGCCGCCTCGTAGCCGGTCTCCTCGCGCAGCTCGCGCTGCGCGCTGACGAGCGGGGGCTCCGTCTCGTCCATCAGCCCGCCCGGTAGCTGCCAGACGATTTGCCCCACCGCGTGGCGGTACTCCCGCTCCAGCAGCAAACGGCCCGCTTCGTCGAAAAGCAGGATGCCCACGCCCTGCGCGGGGCGATCCACCACCGTGTACTGATACTCGCGCGCATCGGGCAGGCGCACATTTTGCAGGCGCACGCGCACCCAACGGTTCTCAAAGGGGACTGTTTCGTCCAGGGTGCGCCAGGGCTCAAGGGGCATGATAACTCCTATTGAAGCTTTTCAAGATAAGTAAGTTGTATAATTCTAGCCTGTCCAATGTCTTACTTTTCCTGTTGAAGGTGATCGGCTCCCTCCCCGATCGTATGGTTTGCCCACACAACTCAAGTACTCATCCAGATCTTCAGGACTTTCAAAGAACTGCGGCGCTACATACCCAGAGATCGCACCCCCTGGGGCCGGAGTACGAATTATTGAGAAATTCTTTGACTGAAAAAATCGATTCGGGTACAAGCGGTTAATCGTGTGATAGTACAGACATACTAACCACAAGATTACTTTCAAATCGCTCGATGAGACCTCTTCACTCCTAAGTCGCTCCAACAATGTGTCACGTGTCATGTCTGTAGTAAATACAATAAAAACAATAGCTTTCATCGCCGACAAGAGGTTTTTACCACGTCTAAGATCCCTCTCGCTATGAGAGCGTTTCAGTGTATTCACAATATTGAACGCGAAATGGGCATGATCTATGGTGTGATTATTATGCAACAAGTATGCAGCGCAACACAGGACATTTTCTAAAGTAGTACTATGGAACTTCTCAAGTAACTGATTCTTACACACTGGATGAGGTATAGAATAGACCCATTCTGTACCATTTCGGTTAATGTAATCTTTTAGAGGTTTTAATAAATTTTTCCCTTCCACACCTTCATAATATTCATCCCTCTCTGCTTTACTTAGGTAAGTATTAACCATGCATGCCTCCCTCTCTACACAAAGTTAATTATATTCTTTACAATTGTAGTTTTGCGCTGTTCGCTCCACGGATATTAATATTTCTATATACAGTTACTGTAGCCTTGACGATATCCTAGCCAAGGTATACTAATTCGGGATGTCAACCTAGCAATAGCGCTGTCATTCCGAATGGAGCGCAGCGGAATGAGGAATCTCAGCAACGCTTTTTCAAGGCTGAGATTCCTCCCTTCGGTCGGAATGACACAGTTTTTTCATTGCCACGCTTTCAATCGGAATTGGTATTACTACCCCTGCGTCTGGCATCCTTCAAGCTCAGGCGCATAGGCATAGTAACCATAATCATCCTTCTCGATGATGACGCTTACTTTGTACGACATAATAGAAACGCCTGTAGTCCGCGTTCGAACGTTTCAACGTTTCAACGTTCGAACGTTTCAACGTTTCTAGGCGGGCTCGCCGACCAAACTTTCCACCGCCGCGGCCAGCCGCTTGACCCCCTCCTCCAACTCCGCCTCGGAGAGGGCGCAGAAGGGGAGGCGAAGGAAGCGCTCGCCCTGCGAGGGGTCGGGGAAGAAGCCGCGCCCATCGGAGAGGACCAACCCCTGCTTTTTGGCGGCTGCTTGCAGCGTCTCGCTCGTGACCCCTTCGGGGAGGGTGACGGAGAGGAAGAAGCCGCCATCCGGCTCGATCCACTCGGCATCGGGCAAAAAGCGGCGCAGGGCCGCCGTGACCGCTTCCAGGCGCGGCCCGTACAACTCGCGAAGCTCGGCCAACTGCTCGTCCAGCCACTCGCGCCGCAAGAATTCGTACACGATCCCCTCCCCTACCAGGTTGGGGGTGATGTAGGTATCTTCCGCCACCTTCGCCACCCGTTGCAGCAGCGCCGCGTCGCCGACGATGTAGCCGACGCGCACGCCCGGCGAGATCTGCTTGGTGTAGCTCGACATGTGCAGGGTGCGCTCGGGCGCGAGGTCGAAGAGCGCGGGCAGTTGCTCGCCCCGGTAGCGCAGCGGTCGGTAGGGCGCGTCCTCCAAAAGCCAGATATCATGCTCGCGTGCCAGCTCGACGATCCGCTGCCGCTTTTCGAGGGAGGCGGTAGCACCCGACGGGTTCTGAAAGTCGGGGATAAGATAGAAGAAGGCAGGCTTGTGCTCCTTGCAGCGCCGCCTCCAGCGCCGCGATGTTCGGCCCATCGGCTTCCAGCGGGATGCCGACGATGGTGGCTCCGTGGCGGCGGCAGAGGGTAAGCGTGCGGTCGTAGGTGGGCGACTCGGTGAAGACCGTCGTCCCCTCGCCCAGCAGCACCTGCCCCAGAAAATCAATGATTTGCAGCGAGCCATTGGAGACGAGCACCTGCTCGGCGCTCACCCCGTACTGCGCCGCGAGCGCCTCGCGCAGCGGCTGCAAGCCGTAGCTTTTGCCATACTGCATCGTCTGCTGACCGTACGCGCGCACGGCGTGGGCCGCCGCCTCCGCCACCCGATCAAGGGGAAAGCTTTCCGGCGCGGGCACCCCGCGCGTAAACACGATTGGTTGATCCGCCATGAGACCTGTTCCATTCCTTTTTTGCTGTCAAAGAGACATTGTCCGGTCGCCCTTGGCCTCGCGCGCGGCCCATCCCCATTGATCGGCAGCAGGGAGATTATGCCTGCTGCCGCCCAAATCGTCCAACCCGTCAGGCCGGGATGGTTTGGGCTTTGCCACCCCCCATGATACACTTCCCTTCAGGAGAATGTTGGATATTGGGTATTAGGTATGGGATATTAGGTATCTGTTAATATCCCATACCCAATATCCCATATCTACCTCCGCTCTGCTGGTCAGAGCTTTTTTTATTATGTAGAGCTTCTACAAAAAGAGACACGCGCAAGGACGAAACAAGATGTTGAGAACACACACGGCTGGCGAGCTTCGGGCCAGCGATGCGGGGCAACGGGTGACACTGGCGGGCTGGGTCCATCGCCGCCGCGACCACGGTGGGCTGATCTTTGTGGATATCCGCGACCGCTACGGGGTCACCCAGATGGTGTTCAACCCCGCAAGCTCGCCGCGAGGCCCACGAGGTTGGAACGCGGCTGCGCGGGGAATACGTGGTGCAGCTGACTGGCACTGTCGCCAAGCGCCCCACCGAGATGGCAAACCCCAACCTAGCGACCGGCGAGATCGAGGTGCTGGTGGAGGAGGCGACGGTGCTCAACGCGGCGCTCCCCACCCCCTTCGTCATCAGCGACGAGGCGCAGGTGGGCGAGGAGACGCGCCTCAAGTATCGCTACCTGGATCTGCGCCGCCCGCGCCTGCAACAGAACATCGTGCTGCGCCACAAGGTGCTCAACTTTATCCGCCAGTGGCTCGACCAGCAGGCGTTCGTCGAGGTCGAGACCCCGATCCTCATCAAGTCCACGCCCGAGGGCGCGCGCGACTACCTGGTGCCGAGCCGCGTCCACCCCGGTCGCTTCTACGCGCTGCCGCAGAGCCCGCAGCAGCTCAAGCAGCTGCTGATGGTCAGCGGCTTCGACCGCTACTTCCAGATCGCGCGCTGCTTCCGCGACGAGGATCTGCGCGGCGACCGCCAGCCAGAGTTCACGCAGCTCGACCTGGAAATGAGCTTTGTGGACATGGAGGACGTGCTCCAGCTGAACGAGCGGCTCGTGATCGACCTGGTCACTACCCTGCTCCCCAATAAGCGCTTCCTCCAAACCCCCTTCCCGCGCCTGAGCTACGCGGAGGCGACGGACCGCTACGGCTCGGACAAGCCGGACCTGCGCTTTGGCCTGCCCTTCGCGGATGTGAGCGAGATCGTCAAGGAGTCCACGTTCCGCGTTTTCAGCAGCGCGCTGGAAAGCGGCGGCGCGGTCAAGGTGCTGCGCGCGCCAGGGCTCGCCAGCTACTCGCGCAAGCAGATCGAGGAGTTGGAGGCCATCGCGAAGGAGCTTGGCGCGAAGGGGCTCGCCTGGGTGAAGGTGGACGACGCCGCGAGCGGCGCGCTCAGCGGCGGCATCGCCAAGTTCCTCAGCGAGACAGAAGCGCGCGCCATCCTGGACGCGGCGGGCGCGGAGAGCGGCGACCTGCTTCTCTTCGGAGCGGACGAGTGGCGCGTGGTGGTGCAGGTGCTGGGCCGCCTCCGCCTGGAAATCGGCGAGCGGCTGGGGCTGCGCGACCCGAACGTCTTCGCCTACGCCTGGATCATCAACTTCCCGCTGGTGGAGTGGAACGAGGACGAAAAGCGCTGGGACGCGATGCACCACCCCTTCACCGCACCGATGGACGAGGATGTGGAAAAGATGCAGAGTGACCCTGGCGCGGTGCGCGCCAAGGCCTATGACCTGGTGGCGAACGGCTGGGAGCTGGCGGGCGGCTCGATCCGTATCCACCGCCGCGACGTGCAGCGCCGCATGTTTGAGCTGCTCGCCATCGACGAGACGCACCAGCAGACGCAGTTCGGCCACATGCTGGAAGCGTTCGAGTTTGGCGCGCCCCCGCACGGCGGCATCGCCTGGGGGCTGGACCGCACCGTCATGATGTATGCGGGCGAGCCGAACATTCGCGAGGTGATCGCCTTCCCGAAGACGGCGGCGGGCACCGACCTGATGACCGCCGCGCCCAGCGAGGTGGACACGCGGCAGCTCAATGACCTGCACATCGGCCTCAAGGGCAAGGCGCTGGAGCGGCAGCGCGGCACGGAGCCGATCCCGCCCAAGGAGATCGTCGCCGAGGAGCAGTAACGGTAACGTAACGACAAAACGACTTTTCACCACAGAGAGCACAGAGGACACAGAGGCGAGATAGATATGCCTCTTCTGTGTTCTCTGTGCTCTCTGTGGTGAACATCTGCCTCCGACCGGAAGGGAGCCCATGAGACCCGAACCCATTTCGAATATGGATGCGGCGATCCTGAATGTGGAGGACCCGACCGCGCCCGACACGATGGGCTTGCTGCTGCTCTTTAAAGGCAAGCTGGATGAGGAACAGCTCGTCCAGCAGGTCGAGCGCGCATGGCTGCGCTACCCGCGCTACCGGCAGCGCATCAAGCGGCTGGCGTTTGGGCGGATGCAGTGGGTGGAGGACCCCACCTTCGACATTCGCGCGCACTTCCGGCGCGTGGCCGTGCCCGCCCCGCACGACATCGACGCGCTCCGCCAGACGGTGGGCGAGCTGATGTCCTTGCTCCTCGATCGCTCCAAACCCCTCTGGACGATGCACCTGATCGAGGAAGGGCCATTCGGCGACGCGCTGCTAATCCGTGTCCACCACGCCATCGGCGATGGGATGACGCTGCTCAAAACGACGCTCGACCTTTTCAAGGATGTGCCGCCGCCGCAGGCAAGCGCAAAAAAGAGCCTGCTGGGCCGCTTTTTCGAGCCCATCGCCGAGGCAGTGGACACGACGCAGAAAGTCGGAACGTGGGTGAGGGAGCAGGCAGAGCAAGGGTTCCCCAAGGCGGAGGAGTTGATTTTGGGCGCGGAGCAGGCGGTAGAGCTCTCGCTGAAGCTGTCGCCACTGGTGCGCGACCCCGCCACGATCCTGACGGGCGAGCTGAGCCGCCGCAAAGAAGTCTCGTGGACCCCACCGATCCCTACCAAGGAGTTCAAGCGCATCGCGCGCGCCTTCGAGGTGACGATCAACGATTTGGCGCTGGCGGTCATCACCGGCGCGCTGCGCCGCTACTTTATCGCGCAGGGGCAGGATGTCCCCAAAACCCTGCACGCCTCGGTGCCCATCTACCTGGGCTCCACAACCAGCATCGAGACGGGGAACAACTTTGGGCTCGTGCTGGTGCCACTGCCGCTTGGCGAGGCCGACCCGCGCGAGCGGGTGCAGCGCCTCCACCGCACGATGGAGCGGCTGAAAAGCTCGCCCGAGGCGGCGGTAGTGTCGGGGGTCTTCAACACGGCGGGCATCCTGCCCCCTGGCCTGGTGGCGCGCATGTTTGACGAGGTGTCGCGCAAGGCGTCCGTCATCGTCACCAACGTGCCCGGCCCACCCTATAAGATGGGGCTGGCGGGGGCAACCGTTCGGCACATCGTGCCGCTGGTGCCGCTCTCGGGACACATCGGCCTTGGCATCGCCATCGCCTCCTACAACCGCAGGCTGAGCCTTGGGATTCAGGCGGACGGGGCGCGCATCCAGCCCAACCTGCGCGCCTTCATCGAGATGCTACGTTCCGAGCTCGCGCTGCTGACCGCCCTCGCGGAAGAAAGCACCGCCGACGCCACCACGCAATGCGCGGCCCAAACGCTGAGCGGCACGCGCTGCCGCAACCGCTCGCGCAAGGGGCACCTTACCTGCTGGGTCCACCGTGAGGTCGAGGTGAGGGGGTGAGGGGGTGAGGGAGGTGAGTGGGTGAGTAGGGAGTTAGGGAGCGACTAGAAAAACCGCCACCAACGGTAGGCGCTTTGTTCCGGTCCGTTGCGCCTAATGCTCGACTGAGCACTAGCGATCATCAGCTGCCTTGTGCGCGACGACCGTGAAGAGGGTATCCTCGGGCTTGACCGGCTCGAAGGTAAACTCGCTGTACAGTGTGACGTCAACGAAGCCGCCCTGCTCGAACAGGGTACGGGCCTGCTCCTGGCTGTAGGAGCGCGTGGCGGGCGAGCGCCGATGATGCTCTTCGGCCACCACCTCCCCGGCGACGAGCAATTGGTAAAGATCCTCCGTGTGCTCGTATTCGCTCTCTGGCTCATAGCGGGTGCGGCCCACGTGCCGAAAAGTAGCGCCATCCTCCGGGCGAACAGCCATCCTCTCCGATTCCTCCGTCAGCGGGTCACCACTTTTCCACAGCGTCATGATGGAAGCCACCACCACGCCGCCGGGCTGCAGATGCTCGTGCACTTTTTGGAGCGCCTGAAGCGCCTGCCGGGGCTCCAAGATTAGCTGGATGGAGCTGGAGGGGATCAGGATGGTGCGGTAGGAACGCGGGAGCGACAGCTGCTCCATCGTCTGACAGTAGAGGGTGGGGGCCAGCCCGTGCGCGTCGGCCTTCTGCTGGCAGAGCGCCAGCATCTCGGGCGAGTTGTCCACGCCATCGATATCGATCCCCTGCGCGAGATAGTCCAGCAACAGCCGCCCCGTCCCACAGCCAATGTCGAGCACCGGCTGACCGTGCCGCTCAATCAAGTCGAGATAGAAAAAGCGATCCGCCCACTGAGACGTATCGCCTCGGAGCACGTCCCACGCCTGGGCCATGAGGCCCTTGTATTCGTAATCTGCTGAGGTCATTCGATAGCTCCTTGTCCATGCGCCTGATCAACGTGCCTGGTGTGTCCATCGTCGGGGGCGCGCCCGCCGCCCTGAGCATACGCCAGAAACGCCAGGGTCGCCGCCACTGCCTCCTGCGTCGCTTCCCCGTACGGTCCCATCCGATCCCGCACCGCCCGCTCGATCAGGGGCTGCCAGCGTGCCTCCAGCGTTGCCGCGGCCCATGCCGCCGCGTCTGCTTTGGAAAAGATATCGCCTGTTTCCTGGGTGCAGAGGATGCGACAGACAGAGAGCACGACGTAGGATTGATACGCCGAGTGCGATAGTCCCTCAGGATCGCGGAGCAGGTCGCCACCCCACTCCTCCAAAATCTTGCTCATCGCCTGACGCAGCTCATCAGGCGGGATCGGGTCGATGAGGGAGCGAAGTGACGGGCCACGTAGCTCCAGCCCATACTCGCGCAGGATGTAGCGATGGATGATCCAATCCTGGCCCAGCGTCACCCATTTGAGCCGCTCCCCCGCCCCACGCTCCAGATTGGCGAAGCGGTCGGAGGGCGGCGCGATGCCACGAAGCGCCGCGCGGGAGACGTAGTACCCCTCGATGTCCGTCGCCAGGCGCGCGTCGCCCTGCGCGATCCGCTCGTGCATCGCCTGAAGGGCAAGAAAGTGCGGCTCCGAGAGCGGCCCTTGCTCTGTCACGGCGACGAAGTCGATGTCGCTCGCGCTATCAAAGCCGCCGCGCGCAAGCGAGCCGTCGAGGTATAACCCTACCAGATGAACGCCGAGGATCGCTCGAATCTGCTCATCCAGCTGCTGAACGAGCTGATTCACCTCGGGGTAGGGTGTGCGGACGTGGCTTGCCATGGGATGATCCAACTCGGAGGGGCTACGCTTGCGCCTGGTTCGCCAGAAGGGTGGCTAATTGCTGCTCCTTCTCGTCCCGATCGCGTATCGCAATAGGGGCCGCAAGGTGGCGACGGATCGTCGCTTCGTCGTGGGTGGGGTTGAAAAAGTAGCGGAAAAGCTCGATCACCCCGACCACCCTGCGTCCCGTCGTACCGCTCGTAGCGCACCGCATCGCCCTGCTGGATCGTCCCGCCCTGGATGACGCGGCAGTAAACGCCTGGGCGCTCGGCCGCTCGAAAGCGCTTCAGGAAGGCGGGATCGCCCATGCGGCGCGCCAGCGTGACACAGGGGATGCGCGGCGAGGTCACCTCGATTGTCACGTCGCCGATGTGGAAGCGATCACCGACGAGCAGGGCCGCGCTTTCAAGCTCGCTGAGGGTGAGGTTCTCGCCAAAGGTGCCGGGGGCAAGCTCAAAACCAAGCTGCTCGCTCCACCACTCGTAATCGGGCGCGCCGTACAGGTAGAGTGCCTGATCGACGCCGCCATGGTTCTCGGTATCGCAAATCACATCGCCCGCCAGCCCCAATGCATCCACCCGGAGTGCGGCCACCACGGGGCGCTTGTAGATGCCCGTGACGCCCGATGCTTTGGCATGCTCCATCGGCTCGGCGCGGCCACGGTTAAGACTCAAAAGTTGCACTGATTTGCTCCGTTCTGTGAAAAGCTGAGCGGCACTCGCCAGCCCCACGCTTGCGTTCTGCAGTCCCTCATCCCCTGCCGCGCAACCAGGCAAGGACCTCCGCCGCGTTCTCGCCGGGCAGGAACGCCGGGGTAAAACACCTTGCGAATCACACCGTCGTCGTCGAGATGAGGGTGATGCACTTGTAGAGTTCCATGTCGCCACGTGGAAGGTGGGCAACCGGAGCATGGTTTCAGCGCGAGCGCGCTGTCGCTCGGCGTTCGAAAGGAAGGTGGCACGCCCCCTCGGCCTCGCGTTGCACGGGGATTGGCTGCAATCTGATCCCACATGAGGGGCAAGCTCCGCGAAGTATTGCGGAAGCCGCCACGCACGGCGGGTGCAGCCCACGAACCAGTGATATTGTACTCGTCGGGCTACGGGATGGAAGAACGACCCGTCATGATGCCTTGAGGACGATCCAGCAGGCCACGTCCGACAAGTAGTTGCACGCCTCGTTCGCCCGCTCCAACGTCTCAAGGAGCAAGCGGCGTTCATCACCCGTCAGAACCAGTTTGACCTGTGCAATCAATTTCATGCCTCTATTGTAGCACAGAGGCGCGGCCGTTTCAAGTATAGAAGAAAGGGGAGTCAGGAACGAATGGCAACGCTCAACAATGCCGCGCCATTCCTCCCACTGCTAAAGCGCGTGGGCTTCCTGGCGCTAAATCTGTGAAAAATCAAAGGGTCACTCGCCAGCCCCACGCTGCGCGTTCCTCATCCTTAACCCCCTGCCGCGCAACCATGCAAACACCTCCGCCGCGCTCTCGCTGGGCGGGGCTACGGTTCCGCTTGGGCTGCCCGAACCAACTGGGCACGGAGGAAGCGCACGCAGCCAGCCACCTGCGCCTCGCTCAGCCCGTGGAGGATGAGGGGGCCCGCGTAGTCGCTCTGCCTCAGCAGGCGGAGGTAAAGTGGGTAGTCCAGCACGCCGTGCCCGGCAGCCAGGTGGGTGGTCCCATCGGGGCTGATATCCTTGGCGTGCGCCAGGACGATGTCGGGGCCGAGCAACCGGAACGCCTCCTCCAGGATGCCCTGCATCGCGGGCATCTGCCCGGCATGCAACAGGTTCGCCCCGTCGATCACAACCTTGACGTGCGGGGAACCGAGCGTGTCGAGGAGCCGCCGCGCCTTGGCCGCAGAGTCCACGACGTTGCTCACTTCGGGCTCGAAGGCCATCGTCACGTCAAACGCTGCGCCGATCGCGGCGATCTGCTGCATGGCATCGTCCATCGCCTGCCACGCGGCCGGGCTGGCGTTCCCTGGGTGCGCACGCCACAAATCGTCCGCGTCGCAGGTGCCGGTGGAAAGGGTGATGACCGATGTGCCCATCTCCGGGACAGGCGGCGGCCAGGACGCGCAGGCGGCGCATCCCCTCCGCGCGCACCTCGCGATCGGGGTGGATCACGTTGAAGGTGCCGGACACCGCCGCCATCCGCATGTCGCGCGCGGCGAGCTCGCGCCGGATCGTCCGCACGAGTTCGGGCGGGATCGTTTCGGGCAGGCTCGCCAGCCCCGCGCACGCCATGTTGAACTGGATCACACGCAGCCCCGACGCCAGCACCGCATCGAGCGTGGCGGTCAGGCTTTCCCGCACAAAGGTCTTGGCAAAGATACCGATTTCCATTCTGCCCCCTAGACGCCGCCACTGACCTCGGCGGGGGGCACCCACTCCCCCGTCTCCGCCGAGCGCATGATCGCGACCATGACCCGCATCGCCGCCAGCCCATCCTCCACCGTCGCGCCCTGCTGCGGCGCGCCATGCAGGATCGTGTCGGCCAGCCCCTCGATCTGGCGCTTGTAGCTGTAGCATCCTCGCCGAGCACGCGATGGTATTGCCGGTCGGCGGCGGAGAAGCACTCCACGTGGCTCGCCTTGTGGTACCAGGGCAGATAGGCGCGCCCGGTCACGCTGCCCCCCTCCCCAAAAATTTGAAAGCCCTCCTCGAAATCGCCATGGATCGGCACGATCAGATCCAGGTGCCCCACGCTCCCGTTGGCAAACTCCACCGCGACGAACCAGCAATGGCTCTCGAACTTGCTCACGAAGCGGGCCTGCACCCGCACGATCTCGCCGCCGAGGAAGCGCGCCGCGTCCACCAGGTGGCTGCCGTGGGTCAGCATGAAATAGCGCCGCCGGTCGGCCTTGGGGTTGCCCTCGGGGCGGCGCGCCTGGCTGCTGCTGAAGGGAAGCGGCTGGAGGTTGTCGGTCATCGTGTAGCGGTAAAAGGAGTCATAGTACCAGGCTTTGAGGGCCAACACCTGCCCCATCTCCTCGCGGATGAAGCGCCGGGCGAAGGCGAAGCCGGGATCGAAGCGCTTGTTGTTCCCCACCTGGAGCACGAGGTCGCTCCCCCGTAGCTCGTCGCGTAGCGCCTCGCACTCCTCCACGTTGATCCCGAGCGGCTTCTCGACGAGCACATGCTTGCCCGCCGCGATGGCCCGCCGCGCCAGCGGCACATGGAACGGCATCGGCGGTGCCGATGATGACCGCCTCCACCTGCGGGTCGGCCAGCATGGCATCGTAATCCGTGTAGGTGGCCTGTGGCTGGTGCGTCGCCGCGACCTGCGCGAGCAACTCCGCCGCCGCATCGCAGATGGCGTACAACTCGGCGTTGCGCGCCTTGCGCGTGGCATCAAAGTGGGCGAACTGGGAGATCGGACCCGCGCCGAGCACGCCGACCCGCAGCAGGCGCGCCTCCTTCTCGATCATATACGGCTCCTTTTCAGACTTGCGCGGTTGGGAAGATCAGGCCGCTGAGCGTGCCAGCCACGGCCCCACCGTCACGCATTGACCAGTGGCGCGACGCGCGTGCCGATCAACTCGATGGCCCGCAAGAGTTGGTCGTGCGAGAGCCCCGCATTGTCCATTTGAAAGGTGAAGCGCGCGATGCCGCCGAGCGCCTCGCTGTGCCGACGAATCTTGCGCGCCACCTCTTCCGGGCTGCCGATCACGATGGCTCCCGAGGGGCCGGTTTGCGCGTTGAATTGCGGGCGGCTCACGGGGGGCCAGCCGCGCTCGCGCCCGATGCGGGTAAAGGTCTCGGCATAGCCCGGATAGTACGCCTCCACCGCCTCGTCCATGCTCTCCGCCACATAGCCGAGCGAGTGCAGCCCCACCTTTAGCTGCTCCGGCGCGTGACCGGCTCTTGCGCCCGCCTGCCGGTACAGATCCACCAGAGGTCGAAAGCGGTGCGTCTCCCCGCCGATGACCGCCACCATGAGCGGCAGCCCCAACGCGCCCGCGCGGGCAAAGGAGGCGGGGGTGCCGCCCACCCCCAGCCAGATGGGCAGAGGCTCCTGCAAGGGCCTCGGGTAGATCGCCTGCTCCCTCAGCGCGGGGCGGAAACGGCCCGACCAACTGACCACCTCGTTGGCGCGAATCGTGAGCAGGAGCTCCAGCTTCTCGGCAAACAGCGCATCGTAGTCATTCAAATTCAAGCCAAAAAGTGGGAACGATTCGATAAACGAGCCGCGCCCGACCACCATCTCCGCCCGCCCCTGCGAGATCAGGTCCAACGTCGCGAAGTTTTGAAAGACCCGCACCGGGTCGGCGGCGCTCAGTACCGTCACGGCGCTCGTCAGGCGGATGCGCGACGTGCGGGCAGCGGCGGCGGCCAGGATGAGGACCGGTGCGGAATCCAGAAACTCCTTGCGGTAGTGCTCCCCGATCCCGAACACATCGAGCCCCATCTTGTCGGCATAGGCCATCCGGTCGAGCAACTCGCCCAGCGCGCGGCTGCTGTGCAGCGCACTGTCCTCCTCGTTGCTGGCCTCTTTGGCGGCGAAACTATCGATTCCAATTTCCATGACACCTTCTTTTCTGGGCAATCCTCAGCCCTTTATCGGGTCGAACGGGAAAAGCTCATCCAGAAAGTCGCGGACGATGCTCTGGAATAGCGCCGGGTGCTCCATATTGGCGAGGTGGGCCGCATCCGGCAGAACGACCTTGCGGGCAAAGGGGGCTTTTTCCGCTATGTACTCCGCCGCCGCCTGCTGGTAGGGCAGGTCATGCTCGCCGATGATTACCAAAATAGGGATCGTCAACTCATCCAACCGCTCTGCCGAGGGGGACGCTGTGTTAGGCAGCCGCGTCCCTACCCCCTTCACCTCATGCGCGAGGGCGAGACGGTTCATGGCGAGCGCCAACTCGCGCATCGGCTGGTTGACCGCCTGGGCGCTTCGCCCCATGCCATCGAACCAGATCTGCGCTTCCAGCTCGGCGAGTCGCTCCAGATCGCCCTCCTGGTACGCTTCCACGGCCTCGGCCGCTTGTGGATGGTCGGGTAAATCCAGCGTGAGGCCTGACGGCCCCGCCCCTAACAGGAGCAACGCCTTTACTCTGTCTGGATAGGACAATGCGACGTCTATTGCAAGCCCGCCCCCCATCGAGCAGCCCACCAGCACGAGCGATTCGTACAAGTCAAGGTGATCGAGGAGAGCCACCAGATCGCCCATGTGGCTAAACTCCCCGTCGACCGGCTCGCTCCGCCCATACCCTCGCTGATCGTAGCGGAGCACGCGGTAGCTCTGGGCGAAGTGGGCAAACTCCTCGTCCCACTGGCGGCTATCCGCTACGCCCGCGTGGATCAGGACGATGGGCGGCCCCTCCCCCGCTATCTCGTAGTACAGCTTGGCCTCGCCGATTTCTGCATAACCGGATTTTTGTTCCACAGCTTTTTCCTTCATTGTCAGATTGGTGAATGGGGCATGGTGAATGGGCGGTGCGGACGTACCCATTCACCACGCCCCATTCACTATTCACCATCCATCACCCATGCTCGTCAAAATAGCGCCACCCGCTGAGTTCCGGCGGCTCGATCCCCAATTGCGTCAGCATCGCCATGATCTGCGTGCGGTGCTCGGTGGCGTGGTTGATCGCCTGAAGCAGGAGCACGGTTTTGGGCACGCGTCTCGGCGTGCCATCCCAATCCACCTCCACGCTCTCCTCTGGCTGCACCTGGGGTGCGGCGGCAACAAACCCTTCCCCACTCCGCTGGATGGACCCCTGCAACTCGTCCAGCGTGAGCGGCGGCGCGGCGTGCGGGTGACGGTAGGGTTGGCCGGTCGTGATGCGATGCAGATAGGAGCGCTCGGAGAGGGCGATATGGCGCAGCGTGTCGCGAATCGAGCCGTAGCTTCCAACGGTGCTGCTGTTGTCCAGTTGCTCATCGGTCAACCCGGCGCACTGCTCAAACAGGCAGCGGTTGGCCCACAGGTTGTGCCGGAAGAGCGTCTCGATTGGGGAAGAGCCAAGTTGTGAGGTTGTCATCTTTTCTCCTCTCAGAATGTACTGGAAGGCTCCAGCGGGCTATGTTTTTGCCATTGAAGGTAGGAGTTACGCAGTTGACCGAGGACCAAGGGCCGAGGACAGGGGAATTGCACAATGTACGACTGTCGGTCGTCGGTCGTCCGTCGTCGGTCGTCTACCCAAGTGCGTAAGTCCTAGAAGGAAAAACGGCCCAAATATCAGGGGGTTAGCGTCTTCTCGATGCGGCTGTCGGGCACCAACCACATGATCGCGACCACGACATACAGGGCAAAGGCTACCCAGGGAGCTTTAAACGAGAGCGGGATCGCGACGAGGTAGATAGCAAGCGAGATTTTACCCTTGAGGTCGCCCCCCAGTGCCCGCGCCAGCACCGAGTCGTGGTGGTGCAGGGCAAGCAGGGCGCGCGTCAGGAGGAAGTAGGCAATCGCCGAAAAGAGGAGGACCACCCCATAAAGCGCTACCGGCTGCGCCGCGAAGCCGGTAGCGCCCATCCAAGCGGTGACAAACGGGACGAGCGACAGCCAGAAGAGGAGGTGCATGTTCGCCCACAACACGCGCCCATCGACGCGCTGCGTGGCCTGGAGCAGGTGGTGATGGTTGTTCCAGTAAATGCCCAGAAACACAAAGCTGAGCACGTAGCTCACCAGCACGGGGACAAGAGGGAGCAGCGCCGACCAACTGGCTTCCTCCGGTGCGCGAAGTTCCAGCACCATGATCGTGATGATGATCGCGATCACCCCATCGCTGAAAGCTTCCAGGCGGTCCTTGCTCATGATGGTACCTTTGCGCCTTCCGTGCATGGGATGGCGTTCTGTCAGTAGGACGAGATGCGCTTTATAAACTTGTCGCTTATGATGTCAACTTCGATCCATACCAATTTCGATCGATGGAGTGGCAAAACGAGATAACGTTGTCATTCCAACCGAAGAGAGGAATCTCATCTTTGTTATAGCGTTGCCCAGATTCCTCATTCCGCTTCGCTCCATTCGGAATGACAGGGTTATGGCTGGGTTCACGTCCCGACACGGCACAAGTTAAAATACTCGAAGATTAACCAATATAAGCTAGAGAGCAATCAAGCTCGTTTATTGCTTATGCATAAAATCATTGAAACGGAAGGCAAGAGCAGCCAGTTCATCAGCGAATTCAACAAGATCTTCTACTGACACTTCTTCTGCTTGAACCTTATAACCTTTAGTTTGCTTTGCAGTTATCTTCACTCTAATTGCAGGTACTTCAGGAGATATACCTCCTGTCCATATGGAGTGAACAAATTGATTTCGTCTTTGTTCCAAGTTAGTTGCTTGAATTACTAATGCTCGCAACTCGTTTAACCTTACCTCGTCATCGTTCCAATACTGATAAATCGAACTCAGTAGAGATATAAGATTGCGGAATGAAAGTTCAGAAGTTACTATATGTCCTATTTGAATTGGACTATTTAACAACCTACCTATGAAAAGCCCAATCACCTCTTCTAGGAGGGCAAAGTTGGCAGTAATCCTTCCTAATTGTATCAAAAAGGAATCATGCAATCCTGAGTCGATTCGATTCATAATTTACCTTTAAATCAACTTGTAAACGCGGGAACAAGAACTCTAGTACTCTGATAATTTATCAGGGCCCCAGGCAAAACAATCACCCCGTCACTGCCCGAACCCCCATCCCCCACGGGCGGGTGAGAGGCCCGCCCTCCCAGCCTCGCCCTGGAGCCCCTGCCATTCATCTGCAATACCCAACTGTGATCTGCAATCTGCACCCGCTTCTGGACCGCGCTCACCCCCTCACCTTCATCACCCACTCACCCACTCACCCACTCACCCACTCACCCCCTCACCCCACAATCCGTTCCAGCGGCGGCAGGAAGTAGTCGCGCACGACGACCTCCCAGCTCATGCGGGCCCCGATCTCGTAGCCATCGTCCAGGCGCTGTTGCAGCGCCTCGCCGGTGCGGGGCAGCCGCTCGATGATCTGCTGCGCCACCTGCTCGGCGATCATGTTCTCGACGGCGTCGCGCGTGCCGCCCCCGATGTTGAGGACGCTCGACAGGTTGTGCGGGTTCGCCCAGTCGGGCAGGAAGAGGTAATCCCCGATGACCACGTTCGGCAGATCCAGGCCGCCCGCGTCGCGGATAAAGCCGATGCAGCCGCAGGCGGTGCTCAGCACGCAGAGCGCGCCAAAGGAGAGCGGCTCCACCTGGGCGATGCCGAAGGGCTCGTAGATGGATTGCCCAAACTCCACGTCGATGCCGTGGCGCAGGTCCATAAACTCCATCTCTTCCGGCATGCGGTTGCCCACGCGGTCGCGGCTCCAGCCAAACTGGTTGATCAGCACGGCGCGCGTGGCACGCGCGTTGCGGTTGAACTGCTCGACCATCTGGTAGTAATCCCACTCATAGGCGACGAGGTCGCCGGTGTCCGCGCGGTGGTGCAGCGGCCAGCCGTACTCGCGCTCCCAGCGGAACACATCCTCGCTGCGCCGCCCGGCGGGCAGGACGCTGCTGAGCAGGTAATAGACTGCCGTCTCGCCGCTCGCCGCCAGCCGATCATCCAGCTTTTCCATCACGCGGAAGTCGCGCCAGAGCCCCTTGCTGGGCACCATGCGCGTGACATGGCTGAAAATCCAACTCGGCACGAAGCCGAAGAGGTTCAGCGCGTACTCCTGGAGCAGCGCCTTGCTGCGCAGCTTGGCTTCCAGGCTCAGGCGGCTGCTGGGCACCCCGTTGTACACGATGTCCAGCTCGCGCCCCTGGATGGCGGGCTCCATGAAGATCAACTCTTCCTTCACCAGGTCGCCGACCGCGAAGATGCCCTCCAGGCCCAGCGAGGCGCGCAGCAGGGCGTGCTTGTAAAAGTGGCTGTAATCCCCGAAAACCCCTTCCAGCGACATGCCGTAGCTGCGCCCAACGCGCATGGCGTTGTAAAAGCGCAGGTCGTAACCGGGGTGCCCCTCGACGATGGCGCGCACGGTGGCGGTCTCATGCGCGTAAAAGATGGTGTGGAACTGCCCGTACAGGTGGCGCTGCGCGGCGAAGAGGGCGGGCAGCCCCATAAACTCATGCGCCACAAAAAAGGAGGGCTGCTCCATCTGGTCGCCCACCAGCGCCCGCAGCGCGCTGACGCTCGCTTCCGCGCCGCCGACGTGCTCGTTGAATTCCGGGTTGCTCTCGTAGCGCTGCGCGTGCATGCCATGGTAGCGGTAAAGCCATGCTTTCAGCTCGCTCTGGGGGCCGAGGTTGGCGCGGCTCGCGTCCACCAGCAGCACCTCGTGCTCCGCTTTGCCGAAGCGCCGCTTGCCATAGAGGATAGAAACGTTGTGAAAGGTTTGCGCGTCGTGGAAGGCGGTGGCGAGCTCGTCCGGCACATCCGAGACCCCCTCGCGCGTGTGGTAGAGCAGGGTGAACTTGTTGCGCGGGGCGCGCAGCCGCTCCTGCTCCAGCCGGTCGTCAGCGTTGTAGAGGCCGAGCAAAATCGTGCGCTCCACCTCGCTGTTGTACGCCTCGCTCCCCAGCAGCCCGTCGAGCACCGCGCCGATGCCCCCGACCTTCACCCCTGCCTCGTGCGTCGCGTGTACGATCAGCTTGATCATGGTGGCTCCCCCCAATTTCGGATTTCGGATTTTGGATTTCAGATTGTTTGTCCCGACTGGAAAATGGCAGAGTCGGGTTTGTAGCGTGGGCGTTCTACGGGATGACGACCTCGGCGGGCGCGACGCGCAGGGCGGGCGGCAGCGGCACCCCCTTGGCGCGAAGCACCCAACGCGGGGTTTCCCGCTCGACGAGTTCGTCCCAGTTGAACAACGCTTGCAGGTCCTCGTCGGTGAATAGCTCGCGCATGGCATCGTACCAGAGCAGCCCGTCGTTGTGCTGGTAGTGCCAATATTCCATCGCCGCCAGCGACTCGCGCCAATCAAAGTCTGGCACCTCATACGAGGAGATGCGCGTCCACCCCTCGTCGGCGGCCAGGCGCGTAAAGTCCACGTAGTAGCCCGCCTGGAAGAGTGCGCGCACCCCGCCCTGCTCCGGGTCCAGCTCGCGCGCGGCGGGCGAGTACTCCCACGGTGTCTCGATGAATGGCTCGCCGCAGCTGCCATCCTGCACGGGGCAGCGCAGCCAGATGCGCCAGTAAATATCGTTGTTCCACTCGTCGCGCACGATTTCCATCCAGCGGTGGCCGCTGTGGTAGGGCAGGTAGAGCACGGTGTCCACCGCGCGCCCCGCCTTGTGCCACGAGAGGTAGTCGCTGGCGTTGGTCTCGTAATCCACGGGGCGCACCGTCTCGCTGACCGAGGCGAGAAAATCAATGCCCAGCTCGCTCAGCAGCCGCGCGCGCAGCGCCTCGAAGGGGTCCAGCACGTGCTCGTGGATGCGCGGCTGCGGCGCGTCCAGAAAAGGAACCGCCACCAGCGAGGCAGGGGCGCTCCGGTAGCTTTCGGTAGCCAGCACCGTCGGCGGCTGGAGGCGCTGCCGCATCGCCGCCTCGTCGGGCTGCCCCCAGGCTAGCTCTTCCACCCCGAGGGTTGGCCCGTTGAGGCGTTGCGGCTCGCCGCCCGCCAGCGCGCGGCGGTACAGGGTGATGCCGGTCTCGCGGTATTCCAGCCACGCCACCTCATCCCCCTGGGGGGACAGGGCGGCGGCGGTGACGCTGCTCGTCCAGGAAAAGGGCGCGCCCTGCGGCGTGCCATCCCTCGCAAAGCGTTGAAGGTCGCGGGTGCGCTCGTTTATGGAGATCGTGAGGGCAAGAAACTCGCCCTTGCCCAGCGGGAGCGCGCCGCGCTCGTCCAGGTCGCGCGTATCGGTGAGTGCCTCCACGCTGCCATCGCTCACGGTCAGGCGCAGCAGGTCGTGGGAGCGTGAGCGCGTCGAGACGAAGAGCAGGTGGTTGTTGTCCTCCCAGCGCGGCTCAAAGTCGTGCGCGCCGGATTCCGGGGTCAGGTTGCGCGGCTCGTCGCTCCCCGGCTCCAACAGGAACAAATCCAGGTCGCCCTCGCGCACGGACGCAAAGGCGAGGCGCTTGCCGTCGGGGCTCCACGCGGGCCAGCCATCGAAGTCGGGGTCGCTCGTGAGGCGCGTTTCCTTGCCGGTGCGCAGTTCCAGCGTGTAGATATCCCAGTTGCGATCACGGCGCGCGCTGTAGGCCACCGTTTGCCCGTCGGGGCTCCACGCGGGCGAGCGCTCGTCGTCGGGGGTCTCGGTGAGGCGCTGCCAGGCACCGCCGCTCGCGGGGATCGCCCAGATATCCGATTGACCCTCGGTGCGCCGCGCCGTCAGAAGCCAGCCCTCGCCCTCGGCGCGGGCGGGCTGGAAAGAGAGGGCAAAAAATAGGAGCAGGAGGAGCGTAAAAGCAAAGCGTCTCATGGGCGGCATTATAGCGGAAAGCGTTGAAAGTTGAAGCGCCGTAGCCGCGCCCGAAACGAGGGTTTTTGCCTGTGCCCCGCGCCAAAATCCTTGTTTAGCTTTGGGAAAGGATGGCGACGGACTCGCGTAGTGGTCCGGACTGATGGGCCTAGCCGCCAATCGTCCGCCTTCGCGGACGCTCGAAACCACCACGGACTGGAAGTCCGTGCTGATGGGCCTAGCCGCCAATCGTCCGCCTTCGCGGACGCTCGAAACCACCACGGACTGGAAGTCCGTGCTGATGGGCCTAGCCGCCAATCGTCCGCCTTCGCGGACGCTCGAAACCACCACGGACTGGAAGTCCGTGCTGATGGGCCTAGCCGCCAATCGTCCGCCTTCGCGGACGCTCGAAACCACCACGGACTGGAAGTCCGTGCTGATGGGCCTAGCCGCCAATCGTCCGCCTTCGCGGACGCTCGAAACCACCACGGACTGGAAGTCCGTGCTGATGGGCCTAGCCGCCAATCGTCCGCCTTCGCGGACGCTCGAAACCACCACGGACTGGAAGTCTGTGCTGATGGGCCTAGCGCCAATCGTCCGCCTTCCGGACGCTACCACTCGTAGCCCTTCAGCTACAAATGTTGTCCCATTCTCCATTCTCCATTCTCCATTCTCCATTTTCCATCCTCCGTCCTCGCCAAATTGGTCGATGCGGCGATTCCAGGTATGCTTTTGCGATTTCACGGACACGACGCGTGGCGAGCTCAGACAGGGAATCGCTTCTTTCTTTGGAGGCTGAACACACATGGCGAACCCAGCAGTGGACTTGCAGGATGTCACCAAGCGCTACGGCAGCGTGGTAGCGGTAGACAATGTGTCGCTCCAGATCGCGGACGGCGAGTTTTTCTCGCTGCTCGGGCCGTCCGGCTGCGGCAAAACGACGACGCTGCGCATGATCGCGGGGCTGGAAACCCCCACCACGGGCTCCCTGGCGATTCACGGGGTGGAGATGGCGCAGCGCCCTGCCTTCCAGCGGCCCGGTCAACACGGTGTTCCAGAGCTACGCGCTTTTCCCGCACATGAGCGTCGCGGAAAATATCGCCTTTGGGCTGAAGATGAAAAAGGTGCCGCGTGACGAGATCGCAGCGCAGCGTCGAGGAGGCACTGCGCATGGTGCGGCTGGAAACGTTCGCGGAGCGCCACCCGCGCCAACTGTCCGGCGGGCAGCAGCAGCGCGTGGCGCTGGCCCGCGCGCTGATCAACCGCCCGCAGGTGCTGCTGCTGGACGAGCCGCTCGGCGCGCTGGACCTGAAGCTGCGCAAGGAGATGCAGATAGAGCTGAAAACCGCTGCAACAGCAGGTCGGCATCACCTTCATCTATGTCACGCACGACCAGGAAGAGGCGCTGGTGATGAGCGACCGCATCGCGGTGATGAGCCAGGGGCACATCTTGCAGGTGGGCACCCCCACCGAGATTTACGAGCGCCCCACGGCGCGCTTTGTGGCGGATTTTATCGGCGAGAGCAACTTTTTGGAGGGGACGCTGGCCGGGGTCAGCGGGGAGGTCGGCACGGTGCGCCTGCCCGGTGGTGCGCAGGTGCAGGGCCGCGCGCAGCCCGGCCTCGCGGCGGGCGCGGCGGTGGCGCTCTCGATCCGCCCCGAAAAGATTCAGATCAGCGACCACCCCTTGGAAAGCAGCACCAATACCTTTCCCGTGCATGTGTCCAGCATCGCCTATGTCGGCAGCGATACGCGCATCCGCGTGCTGCTGCCCCACAACCTTCAGCTGGACATCTGGGAGCCCAACAACCGCTCCACGCTCGACAAAGAAGCCTACTACGCCCCCGGCGACACGCGTGGATCACGTGGGAGCCCTCCAACGCGCTGGTGTTGGGGGATTAGGGGATTTCGGATTTCGGATTTCGGATTAACGGAGGCCAACTCCGCTCTGTAATCCATAAATCCCTTTAGCCGTAAATCCGTTATCCGTAAATCTCCAATCTCCAATCTCCAATCTCCAATCTGAATCGAGGGAAAAGATGATCAAAGCATGGAGGGAGCGGCGCGGGCTTCAGGTGGCGAGCCTGCTTTTCCCGGCAGGGCTCTGGCTGTCGCTGTTTTTCCTGCTGCCGCTGCTGATTATCCTGGCCTACAGCTTTGCCACGCGCGGGGCAAACGGGGTGGCGGTGTGGGCGTTCACCCTCGACAATTATGTCAAGCTTTTCACCACGCCCGATTTTGTGCGCATCTTTTTGCGCTCCTTCTGGTATGGAATCCTCACCACGATCCTCTGCCTGCTGGTCGGCTACCCGATGGCGCTCGCCATCGTGCGAGCGCAGCGCGCTGTGGCGCACCCTGCTGCTCTTTCTGGTCATGATCCCCTTCTGGACCAACTTTGTGGTCCGCACCTACGCCTGGAAGGTGCTGCTCAACAACAACGGGGTCATCAACAACCTGCTGCGCTCGTTCGACCTGGCACCCGATCGCCCTGATCAACACCCCCACCGCCGTCATGATCGGGCTGGTGTATGGGGGGCTGCCCTTCATGATCCTGCCGCTCTACACCTCGCTGGACAAGTTCGACTTCACCCTGATGGAGGCGGCCAGCGACCTGGGCGCGAGCCGCTGGCAATCGTTTTTACGCGTCATGCTCCCGCTCACGCTACCGGGGATCACCGCTGGCTCGGTGCTCGTGTTTATCCCGACCGTTGGCTCCTACATCGTCCCCGACATCCTCGGCGGGGCCAAGGTGGCGATGCTGGGCAACTCGCTCGCGCTGCAATTCGGCTCCGGGCGCAACTGGCCCTTCGGCTCCGCAATCGCCCTCGTCTTCATGCTGCTGCTCACCCTCGGCATCCTCCTCTACTTCCGCACCGTCCCCGAGGACGAGCGTTGAAACGTTGGAACGTTGAAACGTTGGAAACGTTGGAACGTTGGAACGTTGGCATTTGTCGCGCCGCCTATCATAATTGACGCATCGTTCGACGTTCGTTCTGCTTCTGCGTTCTGCGTTCTACGTTCTGCGTTCATTCCGCATTCCGCATTCCGCATTCCGCATTCCGCATTCCGCATTCCGCATTCCGCATTCCACCCTCCCTTCTGGAAACCCTATGCGCTACAAAATTCCCGATGCTCCCTTTCAGCGGCTCGCCGCGTTCCTCCTCGCTTTCTTCATGCTGGTCAGCCTGGGCGCGGGCTACTGGAGCGTGGTCCGCGCCGATTCGCTCTATGACGAGTGGGACATTCGCCGCCAATTCAAGCGCGAGCTTGCGGTGGACCGCGGGCGCATCCTCGCCGCCGATGGTAGCCCGATGGCCGAGACGCGCTTTGATGAGGAGGACGAGGCGGTGCGCTACTACCCCTACCCGCTCCTCGCGCCGGTCACCGGCTACTGGACGCTGCAATATGGCACCGCCAACATCGAGCGGGAGTTTAACGATTTTTTGAGCGGTCAGCGCGGGCAGCAGGGGCTCCATGCCTTTGATGAGACCATGCACGAGACGGTTGTCGGGGCGGACGTGATCACTACCATCCAGCCGCGCCTCCAACTCGCGGTGGATCAGGCGCTGGGGGATCGAATCGGCGCGGTGATCGTGCTCGACCCGAAGACCGGCGCGATCCTCGCGCTCGCCTCGCGCCCCACCTTCGACCCAAACACGTACACGGAAAATGCCGAGGCGCTGGTCAATAACCCGCAGCAGCCCACCCTGAACCGCGCCACGCGCGGCCTCTACGGCCCCGGCTCCGTCTTCAAAGTGGTGACGCTGGCGGGCGCGCTGTCCCAGGAAGTGACGCGCCTGGACGAGCGCTTCGAGAACCCGAACGGAATCTTTATAGTCGAGGGCTTCCCCATTCGCGACGGCTCCGATCTGCCGCAGCGCAACGCGCCCTACGACCTGTCGCATGCCCTCGCCTATTCCAGCAACGTGACCTTCGCCCAACTCGCGCTACGCCTGAACCCTGACGGGCTGCGCGAGATCACCCGCGCTTTTGGCTTTGGCGAGGAGCCGCCGCTGGACGGCCTGCCCACCGCAGCCAGCCAGATCGGCACCGACGCCTTCTTGCTCGATCAGGTGGGGCTCGCCAACACGGGCTACGGGCAGGGGCAACTGCTCGTCACCCCGCTCCAGATGGCCCTGGTGGCGGCGGCGGTGGCAAACGGGGGGGTCGTGCCGGAGCCGCGCATCGTGCAGGAGATTCGCAGCCGCGAGGGCGACACGATCCTGCGCTACAGCCCGCGCGCCTGGAAGCCCGCGCTGAGCGAGGGGGTGGCGGCGGAGGTCAAGCAGGCGATGATCGTGTCGGCGACCGATGGCTTTGCCCAGGCGGGCAAGCCGGACGGGATCTCCATCGGCGGCAAGACCGGCACCGCGCAGCTCGGCGGCACGCAGGAGCCCCACGCCTGGTTCATCGCCTTTGCCCCCGCCGAGGACCCGCAGATTGTCATCGCCGTCATCGCGGAGAATGCGGGCGCGGGCGGCGACATCGCCGCGCCCATCGCGAAGCAGATCATCCAGGCGGCGCTGGCACCGTAAAGGGAGCGGGGGTCAGGGGACGACGAGATCAGAGAGAACGGCGAAGTGACAACGAAAAGGCAAAAGGCAAGAGGGTGCCACGGGTCTTGGACTCTGGACCTTGGAGTGCCGTGAAAGGATGAGGGGATGAATCAAGCGAAGAAGGTGACGCACGGGGCCGCGCACGGGGCGCGGGTGCTGCGCTGGCGCGTGCAGAATTGGAAGCGGGGGCGGGGGGATGCGCCTGAGTATGTGCTCTTTTTGCTGGAGGGTGCCCTGCCCGAACTGGGGCCGCCGCGCGATAAGTGGTGGCAGCAGCTGTTGCCGGGCGATGACGAGAGCCTGCGCAAGCTAGCCGCCCGCTTCGACCAGGTGGCGGGCGACCCGCGCGTGGCGGGGGTGGTGCTCCACCTGCGCCCGCTCACCATGCCGCTCGCCCAGCTCCAAACGCTGCGCGGCATGATCGAGCGGCTGCGCGCGGCGGGCAAGCGGGTGGTGGTCTGGTCGCACGGCTACGACACGGCGGCCTACTACCTTGCCTGCGCGGCGGACGAGCTCCTCGTGCAGCCGGGCGGCATCGTCGCGCCGGTGGGGTTGAACCGCGAGATGCTCTTCCTCAAAGAGACGCTGGCGGAGGCGGGCATCGAGATGGATGCGGTGCAGATCAGCCCCTTCAAGAGTGGCCCCGACATGTTCACGCGCAGCCAGAGCACGGAGCAGACGCGCGCGATGGCGAACTGGCTGATCGAGGATGCGTTCGACGATCTGCTGCGCGGCATCGCGGCGGGGCGAGGCATCTCCCTTGAAGCGGCGCGTGCCCTGGTGGACGCGGCTCCCTACACCGACCTTCAGGCGCTGGAAGCGGGGGTGGTGGATGGGGTGCTGAACGAGGAGGCGCTGCCCGCCCATCTCGCGCGCGGGCACAGGGCGGCCACCCTCAAGCCGTGGCCGAGCGCGCACAAAACGCTGCTGCTGCCCCGCCCTTCTCCCAAAGGCCGCGCCGTGGCGCTCCTTCGCATCGAGGGGATGATCGTGCCAGGGCAGAGCCGTCGCCCGCCCTTCAAGGCCCCGCTCCCGCTGCCCATTTTCACCGAGGAACAGAGCGGCGACCTGAGCGTGGTGCAGCAGGTGCGCGCCGTGCTGGACAATGACGAGGTGGCGGCGGTTGTCCTGTACGTGGATTCGCCCGGCGGCTCCGCCGCCGCGTCGGAGGCGATGGCGTCGGCGCTGGAGCAACTCGCCGCCAAAAAACCGCTGGTCGTGGCGATGGGCGCGGTCGCGGCATCGGGCGGCTACTACGTTGCCACCCCCGCGCAGTGGATCGTGGCGCAGCCGGGGACGATCACCGGCTCCATCGGCGTTTACACGCTCAAGCCGGTGGTGCGCGGCCTGCTCGACAAGCTACAGGTGGGGCGGGAGCAGGTCGCGCGCGGCGAGCACGCGACGATCTGGGACCCGGAAGCGCCCTTCACCGAGGCGGAGCGCCACAAGATGTGGGAAAATATCGTGCGCACCTACGAGCTATTTTTGGAGCGCGTCGCGCGCGGGCGCGGCATGACGACGGAGGCGGTGGACGCCATCGCGGGCGGGCGGGTCTGGACCGGGCAGCAGGCGCACGAGCGCGGCCTGGTGGACGAGCTAGGCAGCCTCGACGATGCGCTGCGCAAGGCGCGGCAACTCGCCGCGCTGCCGCACGACGCCCCGCTCCTCGCCGCCACCGGCCCAAAATCGCCCCTGCCGCCGCTCGCCCTCGACCCCAAAGCCGCGCTCGCCGCCCTGCGCTACAGCCCCGCCGACCCGTTGTGTCTCTCGCCGCTGTGGGTGAGGGGATAGAGATTGGAGATTGGAGATTGGAGATTAACGACTTCAGACCTCTGCGTCTCTGCGTCTCTGCGTCATGTCGTTCGTTCTGCGTTCTGCGTTCTGCGTTGCCGTTCGCTCAGCGCCCGCCGAGGGTTTCAAGCCGCAAACGACGCGGCTTTCCACCCCCGGCTACCCGTTGTCGCCACCCGCTACGCGGGTTCTACGGCCTACGGCTTCGCGTTCGGTGTTTAGCCGCCTGCCGCCTGCCGCCTGCCGCCTGCCGCCGTTCACCCCTTGTGGATGTACTTGCAGGCGGGGTAGCCGGGGCAGGCGACGAAGGGACCGTAGCGCCCACTTTTGACGATCATGACCTTGCCACACTTCGGGCAGGGCTCGCCCGCGCCGGGTAGCTCGGTGGCGGGCGCGGCGGCGTCGCCCTGTGCCGACGGCGCTTGGCGCTTCCCTTTGCCCTTGCGCGGCGCGGCCTGGGCGGACGAGCGGAAGATAAAGCGGCACTCGGGGTAGCCGGAGCAGGCGGCAAAGGGGCCGTAGCGCCCGCTGCGCTCGATCATCGGCTTGCCGCATTGCGGGCAGGGCTGGCCGATGACGGCAGCGCTTTCCGGGTCGAGCGGCTTGCTCGCTTTGGAGCCGCTACCCGCCACGTTCTCGGTGTAGGTACACTCCGGGTAGCCGGAGCAACCGAGGAAGGGGCCGCGCTTGCTGTTGCGCTGCAACAGTTCCTTGCCGCACTGCGGGCACTCGCGCCCGGTGGGTTGGGCCGTCCCTGGTTTGTAGCCGCAGGTCGGGCAGGTGACGTACTTGCCATACTGGTTGTGCCGCTCTTCCAGCGGCGACTCGCAGTTGGGGCATTGCCCCGCGAGGCTCTGCGCGGCGGGCACGCTGGCGGCGGCCTGCCGCGCGACGGCGATGCGCTGTTCCAAAGGGGTGTAAAAGCCACCCAGCAGCGTGGTCCAAGGGATCTGCCCCTCTGCCACGCGGTCCAGGTCGTCCTCCATCTGCCGCGTGAAGCCAAGATCGAGCAGGTCGGGGAATTGCGCGGTGAGAAAATCGGTGACGACGCGGCCCGCCTCGGTCGGGACAAGGCTCTTGCCCTGCGGCTCCACGTAGCCCCGCTGCTGGATCGTGTCCATGATCGAGGCGTAGGTGCTCGGTCGCCCGATGCCCTCTTTTTCGAGCGCCTTGATCAGCGAGGGCTCGGTGTAGCGCGGCGGCGGCTGGGTCCAGTGCTCTTTGGGCATCAGTTCGAGCAGGGAAACAAGTTCCTGCGCGAGGAGCGGCGGCAGGGTCTGGTTCGCGTCATCCTCCTCCGTCTCCTCCTCGTCCTCCATGCCCGGCTGCACCCCATAGACCATCAGCCAGCCCGCCTCGCGCAGCACGCGCCCACGCGCGTGGAAGTGGTAGGGCAGGGCGCGCCCGCCCTCGCTCGGCTGGATGGTGGCGATGGTGAGGTCGTAGAGGGCGGGCTTCATCTGGCTGGCGATAAAGCGCATCCAGATCAGCCGGTAGAGCGCGGCCTCCTCCCCCGCGAGCTTTTGCTGCTTGGGCAGAGCCTTGGGGTCGGTGGGGCGGATGCACTCGTGCGCCTCCTGCGCGTTGCCCTTGGAGCGGTAAAAGGGCGGGCGATCCGGCAGCGGCTGCGGCCCGAAGACGCTCGCGATCACCTCGCGCGCGGCCTGCTGCGCCTCCGCCGCCACGGCGGGCGAGTCGGTGCGCATGTAGGTGATCAGCCCGCGCTCGTACAGCTTTTGCGCCACCTGCATCGCGCGCTTGGGCGACAGCTTGAGCGCGCTGCTCGCCTTCTGCTGGAGGGTGCTCGTGATAAAGGGCGGCGGCGGGCGGCGCTGCGTTTCCTTGCTTTCCACGCCCAGCACCCGCCACGCGAGCGCGGGCCGCTCCAGCTCGGCGGCGATGGCGTGCACGCGCGCGGTCGGTAGCCGCTTGGGGTCAAGTTCCTTGTCGGCGGGGTCGAGCAGGGCGGCGAGCAGCGCGCCGAAGGCTTCCCGCGCGGGGGTCTGGCGGGCAAAGAGCGCTTCCAGCGTCCACGATTGCTCGGGCACGAAGCTCTCGATGGCGCGCTCGCGCTCCACCACGAGGCGCACCGCCACCGACTGCACGCGCCCCGCCGAGAGCGAGGTGCCGAAGGCGTGGCGCAGCACCGGCGACACCTTCCAGCCGACGAGGCGATCCAGCACGCGCCGCGCCTGCTGCGAGTTGACGAGGTCCATATCCAGGGCACGCGGCTTGTTGAAGGCCGCCTGAATCGCCTTTTTGGTGATCTCGTGGAAGACCACGCGGAACAGCGTCTTGCCGCGCGCCGCCCCCCCGAGCGATTCCAGGACGTGCCAGGCGATGGCCTCGCCCTCGCGGTCGGGGTCGGTTGCCAGGTAGATCGCCTCCGCCTCCTTGGCTGCCGCGCGGATCGCCTGGATCGTCTTGCCCTTGCCGCGCACCGTCTCGTAGGTCGGCTCGAAATCCTTCGTCACCTCGACCCCAAGCGCCTTGGGGGCAGGTCGCGCACGTGGCCCATGCTCGCCAGCACCGTCCACCCCGCGCCCAGGTAGCCCTGAATCTTCTTCGCCTTGCTGGGGCTTTCCACAATCACCAATTTTTTCATACGTTCCTACACCTTCGCATGGCTGACTTGTTCGCCGTCATGATAGCACGGGGGAGCGACGAGGGAGGAGCGACGGGTACCCCCTGGGTGCGACCACCGACCACCGACCACCGACCACCGACCACAGACTACGGATAACGGACTACGGATAACCGCCAAGAACGACGAGAACGCCAAGGACGCCAAGGCTAAATTTTGTTGTTTGGCTACCCTCCGTCTAGCGAGCACGAGGCAAAAAGGTGGCGTACTCAGTCACTCTTCAAGGAAAAAGCGCTCCCCTTTGCGACCAGACTCTTCCTTGGCAACTAAACAATTCCTTGGCGTTCTTGGCGGCTTGGCGGTTGATTTGTCGGTCGTCGGTTGGTCGTCGGTCGTTGGTCGTCGGTCGTCAGTCGTCGGTCGTCGGTCGTCGTCCTTCGTCCTTCGTCCTTCGTCCATGAAAGGAACCTACATGCATACAACCACCGACCATCGGCACACGTTGAGCGCGTTTTTGCGCACGGATTTGTTTCGCCTGGAGGCGGCTCTGGAGGGGCGGGTGTGGGGCGAGGCGCTAGCGGAGCCGATCGCGGATCATCTGCGCTTTGCGCTGCAGGTGCAGGCGGTGTATCTGGAAGGGGTGCATCCGAGGGATGAAGGGTTGCAGGCGGCGCTCGCGGCCCCCGCGCCCGCCAGGGGTGGGCGAGGCACTGTGCGCGCTCGCCGAGCGCACGGAGGGGCTGATCAAGCGATCCAGGGGGTGCCGGAGGCGCGGCTCCATGCGCCGGTGCTCGACGCGTACGAGCGCGGGCTGACGGTGCTCGGGCACCTGTACGATTTTTGCCGCGCCAACGCGGTGCTGGTGGAGCGGGTGCGCGGGGGTGAGGCGCAAGGGCTGTCGGGGATCAAGGAGTGGTTCGACGGGCAAAACGAGGGGCGGGGCGCATAACTGACAGGGGACGGGACAGGGGCGCTCGACCGTGGAACGCAGGGTGGTATTGCATTTTACCCCAAATGGGGTTATTTTTATGGTAAGCTATTCAGGAAAGGAGAGGGACATGTCACACGAACGAAGTATGCCGAAGAAGCCAACGCGGAAGCCCAAAAAAGAAAAAAAAGCGTAAGGGGATTCCGCCCCATCTGGAGCGCGAGAAGGATCGTAGCGGCTCCTTGAAGGAGATTCGCACCCACCTAGATGACCTCGCGCAGCGCCAGAAGTAACCCGGCAACCGGTCCAAACAATGAAAAAAGCCATCCTGTCGGATGGCTTTTTTCTATGTGGATGACTTGTGACGCCCCTTGCATCGTTACCCTGGGTGGTCGCGAACCCAGACTCCCGAATGTGAGGGAACGAAGGCTTTCTTCCTTCAATGAGCAGCCCCCCTTAAAAGCATACCCACCGTCGAGAAGTTCACCTTGTCACGAAAAGCAGCACGATCAACCACTCACAGGCATAGAATACCGAGCTTTAGGGGGCAAGTCACTATCCGTTTGCTACAGTCTTTTCGTGGGCTTTCCATCATAACCGCGCAACCTGCCAAGAGGGGTCCCCGGAGCCTCTGCCTCCCCCCACCGATTGACACCCCAGGCTGTGGTGAATCCACCACAAAGGGCGACGCCTCTTGTGGTTCCGCCACAGCGGGGGTGAGAGGAGAGAGGAGAGAACTGACGACGGACGACGGACGACGGCATGTGAGGTAGAGAAAAGAAAGCCACGCCGTCGTCTCTTCTCTGTTCTCTCCCTACCGATACATCTCGCGCAGGATGATATTGCGCTGGATCTGGCTGGTGCCCTCGTAAATCTGGTAAATCTTGACGTCGCGCATCAGCTTCTCGACGGGGTATTCCTTCATGTAGCCGTAGCCGCCAAAGATTTGCACCGCCTCCACCGTGCTCTGCATCGCCATGTCCGCCGCAAAGGCTTTTGCCATTGAGGACCACATGGAGTTGGGCTGGCCGCTGTCGATGGCGTTGGCGGCGCGCCAGGTGAGTAGCCGCGCCGCGTCAATGTTCATCGCCATGTCGGCCAGCTTGTAGCCGATGCCCTGGAAGCTCGCGATGGGCTGGCCGAATGCCTCGCGCTCGCCCGCGTAGCGACGCGCCTCGTCGTAGGCGCGCCGCGCCACGCCGACCGCGCCCGCCGCCACCACCGGGCGACTATAATCGAAGACCCCCATCGCCACGTAGAAGCCCTGCCCCTCCTCCCCCAGGCGATTCGCCACGGGCACCGCCACGTTGTCCAGCGAAATTTCGGCGGTGTCGCTGGCGCGTTGCCCCAGTTTGTCGAAGTGCTTGGAAACGCTGAAGCCCTCGCTGTCGCGCGGCACCACAAAGGCGCTGATGCCACGGTGCCCCACCTCCTTGTCGGTCTTGGCGAACACCACAAAGAAATCGGCCACGCTCGCGTTGGAAATAAAGGTTTTGGAGCCGTTCAGGATGTACCGGTCGCCCTCGCGCCGCGCGCTCGTGCTCATGCCCACCACGTTGGAGCCCGCGCCCGGCTCGGTCACTGCATAGGCGGCCATCGCGCCCTCCGCCATTTTGCCGAGCCACTCCTGCTTTTGCGCGTCAGAGCCCGCCAGCAGGATCGGGATGGCCGCCAGGTTGTTGATGCCGAGCGCGGTCGAGATGCCGGAGCAGCCATAGGCAAGCTCCTCCGCCACGATGCTTTCTTCCAGCACGTTCAGCCCCGCGCCGCCAAAGTCCGTGGGCACGTTGGTATTGATCAGCCCGATCTGTCCGGGCCTTTTCCACGATCGGCCAGGGGAACTCCGAGGTGCGGTCGTAGTGCCCCGCGACGGGGAGCAACTCGTTCACGGCAAAGTCGTGCGCCATCTCTTGCAGCATGCGCTGCTCTTCCGACAGGGTAAAGCTCAAGCCGCTCATCGTCATCCTCCCAACATGTCAAAGGTAGAAGTTTTGGTAGCAATCAGGTGCGTCTGGTGCATGGTGCATGGCGATTGGCGATTGTGCGGGAACGCTCAGATAACCAAGTGTCTCGTCAAGTGTGAAATGATAGGTTCGTAGTCCCGCCTTTAGGCGGGCATTGAACGGCCCCCGCCTGAAGGCGGGACTACGAACAGGGTGGCACTTTTGGTCGTATCCCTCATTTCAGCCTTGACGAGATACTAAGTCGAGGAATACGTCTGTGTTGGGTCGCGCCCAAGGGGTCGTCGCGCCCAGAGGGCACCCGTCGCGCCCAGAGGGCACCCGTCGCGCCCAGAGGGCACCCGTCGGTTGTCCGTGGTCGCGCCCAGAGGGCACCCGTCGGTCGTCGTCGTCGTCGGTCGTCCGTCGTCGGTCGTCCGTCGTCGCTCAATCGTCCTCGCACAGCCCCCCCAAAATGAGCGCCAGATACGCGTCGGCAATCTGCTCGGGGGTGAGCGGGCCATCGGGCTGATACCACGCATACAACCAGTTGACCATCCCCAAAATCGCGAAGGTGGTCATGCGCTGGTGCAGCGGGCGGAACACCCCCGCCTCGATCCCCTCTTCCAGGATGCGGCTCAGCAGCTGCTCGTACTCGGCACGCAGGCGAAGCTGCTCCGCGCGGCGCGCCTCCGGCAGCGCTTTAAGCTCGTGCAGGAAGACGGTGAGCACGTCCGGGTGCTCGGCGATCGCGACGATGTGGAAGCGCACCAGCTCGCGCAGCTTCTCGGCTGGCGGGGCGGCACTCGCCACAACGGGGCGCACATGCTCCAGCAGCACCTCGATCCCGCGCTCCATGATTTCCACCAGCAACGACTCTTTGCTGTCAATGTGGTGGTACAAACTGCCGGGCAAAATTTCAAGCTCCGCCGCAATGTCCTTCATCGTGGTGGCGTGGTAGCCCTGCTCGCGAAACAAGTGGGCCGCCTTGTCCAACAACTCATCCCGTCGGCTACGTTCTATCATTCTCCCCCTCAACCAAACGCTTGTTTGGGCGCGACAGGGAGTGTATCATAACGTTACATGGCGGGCAATTGCCCCTGATAAAAGACGGGTGGCTGGCTTGTCCCCGCGCGGAACAGGGCAGCGGAGCCGCCCCACGCTTGCGCCGCTCCCTGGTAACCCCATCGCTCCACGCTTCAGAATGGCTATGTGTTGTCAACTACTCTACACAAAATCTCGGGCTTGATTAATATACAGTTCATGCTACTGTACTAGCATCCTATTCCCTAAAGGGATAGGGCGCTGTTACAATCTCTCTTGCACCATCAAAAGGCACCTAAACTTCATGCCCACTTCTGGTCGTCGAATTCCGAGTGGAATTCAAGGGTTAGACGAAATACTACATGGCGGCTTACTGGCTAACCGAAGCTACTTAGTCGTGGGCGGCGCGGGCACGGGGAAGACCCTTCTCTCGTTCCAGTGGCTCCTGGCCGGTGTGGAAGCAGGCGAGCGGTGCATCTACCTGACGCTTGCGGAGGCGGGCGACGAGATTATCCGAAACACCTCCCTGCTGGGGTGGGATGTCTCAGGGGTCACGATGGTGGACCTGTCACCCGCAGGCGACTCGGACGAACTGAGCGAGCCCGAGTACCATCTGTTCCCACCGAGCGAGGTGGAACGTGTGCCTTTGTGGCAAAAAATATATGAGTTGCTGAACACCTACCAGCCAGATCGCTTGGTGATCGATTCGGTTACCCAGCTGCGCTACCTTTCCACCGACGATTACCAATTTCGTAAACACATCCTTGGGTTGGTCAATTTCCTCAACCGGATTGGCTGCACCTCCCTTCTCGCCTTTGAGCCGAGCGAGATGGCGCGCGACATGGCGGTGGGGCTGGCGGTCGATGGCATCCTGCGCCTGCGGCACGAGATCTCGGAGGCGCGCTTTGTGGGCCTGCGCAACATTCAGGTAGAAAAATTTCGTGGCTCGGACTTTATGTCGGGGCTCCACTCGTTTCGTATCACCAACAGCGGCGTGACCATTTACCCGCATCGCGTGGAAAAGATCGGCGACAGCCAGCCTGGCAAGCAACTGCTCAAAACGGGGATCGAGGAGTTGGACGAGCTGTTCGGTGGGGGGCTCGAATCGGGCACGACCACCATCCTGTCCGGGCCAACCGGCGTGGGAAAGAGCACCCTCGGCATCCAGTTTTTGGTGAACTCGCTGGAAAACGGCGAGCGGGGCATCATCTACACCTTCGAGGAGTCGATCAATTCCTTGCTCACGCGCACCCGCACGATCGGGCTGAATCCGGAACCGCTGCTGGAATCCGGCGCGCTCAAGATCGTCCGCATCAACCCGCTGGAGCTGTATCCTGACGAGTTTCTGAGCAGGATACGCGAGGAAGTGGAAAACAATAATCGCCACGTGCTGGTGTTCGATAGCCTGCGCGGCTACGAGCTGGCGATGACCGAGTTTGGATCACCGGTCGCCAACATTCACAACATGGTCACCTACCTGAACCGCAACCTGGTTACCACCCTGCTCATCAACGAGGTGGAGGAGCTTACCCAACTGATCAGCGCCACCGGCATGGGGGTGAGCCACCTGGCCGACAACATTATCCTGCTGCGGTACGCCGAGCTTGAGGGCAAGGTCATCAAGATTGTCGCTTGCCTGAAGAAGCGGATAGGCAACTTTGAACCCCAACTGCGCCAGTTCATCATCACTGACGAGGGGATCAAGGTTGGCAAAAAAATGGAGCACATGCAGGGGGTGCTTACCGGCACGCCCACGTACCGCCCACCGCCTCATAAGGGGGAGCACGCCTCCAACTCGCGACACTGAACCGAAAATAACGTACTGTCCCACGCTTTTCTATACCTCTTCATTGCCCTCCGCTACCCTTCGGTAGAAAAGCGCTCTGCCAGGTGTAATCTTTCACCTTACGCACGACGCGAACGTCTCCGGCTCGACGATCGGCTATTGCTTCTTAAATAGACGATCGCTCTTGCTGTGTCCAACCCGTCCCTGCCTCCGATGACGGGCTGCTTTGTCCCACTGCGCCAGCATGACGGTCGCCTCGCGCAGCAGGGCAAAAGACTCCTGGATTCACGCCGCTTTCCTTTGCTAACGATGGAAGAGCAGGCAGAGAGGGGCAACGCACGACCGGGGCTATCTGTCATTGTTTTGTTTACAACAATTCCGACTGACAGCGTAGCAAAGCACAATCCTTGTCATTCCGACCGAAAGTTGGAAGCTTAGCCTAAGAGAAGCTCGGTCGAGATTCCTCATTTTGCTACGCCCCATTCGGCATGACAGCGCCATTGCTATGCTCATACCCCGAATCGGAATTAAGTCTGGAAGGCTATCGTTTCACAGTAACTTTATTAGAAGCCTATATGAATCCATCAGCCACCCCCCCCACCCATATAGTCAATATTCTGCTGAGCAACCGCACCGACCAACGGCTGCTGGCGGACTATCTGCGCGATCTTGGCTATGGGGTCAGCAGCGACCTGCCAGAAAGCAGCGCACAAGGGGGGCTGGATTCGTGGCAGCATCGTCCTCACCGATTCCCTATACGCGGGCAGGTATAGCAGCCAACTCCTCGACGCCAAGAGGCAGGCAGCGTCTTTTTTGCCGATGCTGGTCCTGCTGCCGCAAAGCACCGACAGTACCCCCTGGCTCAAGGCGGGCTTTGATGACGTGCTGCGTATGCCCCTCACCAAGGCGGAATTGGCGGCGCGCCTGACTGTCTTTTTGCGCCTGCGCCAGCAGAGCGAGGCCCGCTTCCGCACTGTTTTCGAGAATGCTCCCATCGGTATCTACCGCAGCACCCCGGCGGGGCGCTTGCTGGTTGCCAACCCGGCCATCGCCGATCTGTTTGGCTACGACTCGTTCGACGCGATGTCGCAGGTAAACCTGAGCGAGGTAGCTGCCATGCATGACTACCAGCGCGAGCAGCTGCGCGAGCGGCTCGATCGCGAGGGCGAGGTGGTCGGCTTTGAATCCCCGGTGCGGCGGCACGACGGTAGCACCATCTTTATCCGTGAAAACGCGCGCGTGATCTTTGACACGGCGGGAACTCCGCTGTTTTACGAGGGCACCATCGAGGATGTCACCGAGCGCAAGCGCGCCGAGCAGGCGCTCCAGCAGCGGGAAGAGCACTTCCGGACGCTGATCGAGAACAGCGCCGACGCTATCGCCCTGGTGGACCTGGAGGGCACGATCCTGTACGCCAGCCAATCCAGCACGCGCATGCTCGGCTATTCGACCGAGGAGATGGTCGGCCAAAACGTGCTCAGCATCGTCCACCCCGACGACCTGAGCCACACGATCGAGCAGGCAGCGCGGGCAGTCCAAACCTCGGAATTGGTCCACTTCGAGCATCGGATCCGCCACAAAGATGGCTCCTGGCGCTGGATCGAAGCCACCGACCGAAACTTGATCCACAACCCCGCGATTGGGGCCATCGTCGTAAACTTTCGGGACGTGACAGAGCGACGGCAGGCCGAAGAGGAAAAGACAAAGACGCTCTACAAGTTGGGGGAGCGCGTCAAAGAGCTGCGGCTGCTGCGCGACGCGAGCGACCTGCTGCACGGGCACGACTACTCGCTGGAGGAGACCCTGGCGCGGCTGGCGCAGCTGCTGCCAGAGGGGTGGCAGCACCGGGATGTCACCGTGGCACGCATCAGCTTGAATGGCACCTCGTACACGAGCGAGAACTTCCAGGAATCGCCCTGGACCCAGCGCGCGATGTTTTCGTCCAACCACCACGAAACCGTGACAGTGGAGGTGGCCTACCTGGAGCAGCGCTGGGCGGAGGGGGAAGAGCCCTTTACACCCGAAAAGTGGGGGCTGATCAACTCGATAGCGCAGATGCTCCACAGCTATCTGGAAGGCCACGAGACGGAGAAACAACTCCGCTTCCAAGGCTATCTCCTCAATGAGGTGGGGCAGGCGGTGGTGGCAACTAACATGGATGGTGCCATCAACTATTGGAACAAAGCTGCCGAGGCGCTGTATGGGTGGTCGGCCCAGGAAGTGGCGGGGCAGAACATCTTGGAAGTCACGCCTAGCACAACCACGCGCGCGCAGGCAGTGGCCATCATGGAGGCGCTGCAGCAGGGTGAAAGCTGGTCCGGCGAGTTCGAGGTGCAGCGCCGCGACGGGAGCAGCTTCCCCGCGCTCGTCACCGACTCGCCGCTGCACGACGAGGCAGGGGAGCTAATAGGCATCATCGGCATCTCGACCGATATCAGCGAGCGCAAGCGCTCCGAAGAGCAGCTACGCTTCCAGGCGCAGCTGCTCGACAGCGTGCGCGAGTCGGTGATCGCCACCGATCTGACGGGCACGATTCTGTACTGGGGAAAGGGAGCCGAGCTGTTGTACGGCTATTCGGCAGAGGAGGCGCTGGGCCAGCCCTATACGGTGTTTATGGGGGAAGAAGAGGCAACCAGCGGCCGCGCGCGCCTGCGCGAGGTGCTCCGCAAGGAGCAGTGGCACGGGCAGCACCTGTACCAGCGGCGCGACGGCAGCACTATCTGGGTGGACACCCTGCTTTCCCTGGTGCAGGACGAGGCCAAGCAGCCGCGCGGCATCATCGGCATTGACCGCGACATCACCCAGCGCAAACAGCGCGAGCGCGAGATGGAAGCCATCGCGCAGGTCAGCCAGGGAATGCGTAGCGCGACCACCCCTGGGGAGATGATGCCCCTCCTCCTCTATCAGGTAACGTCCCTACTGGGGGCAGACGGGGCGGCGCTCGCCATGCTGGAATCCAAAAGCGGCGACCTTGTCGTCAGGGAACGCTACGGCAACGCCCTGGGCGAGACGGGGCAGCGCATCTATCGGGGAACCGGCCGCAGCGCAGAAATTATCCAAATGCAGCGCCCCTTCCTGTCAGATGATATGTTGCATGAGAAGAACCTCCTCTGGCAGCCCGAAGGTGGGCTCGCTCCGTCGCGGCGATTGGCGCTCCCCTCATCGCGCACGACCGCGTGTTGGGGGTCTTGTGGCTCAACCGCGCGCAGCCCTTCTCCGAGGCGGAAAGCACGCTGGTCATGTCGATCTGCGATGTGGCCGCCAACGCCCTGTTCCGCGCGGAACTGTACGACACCAGCTTGAGGCACTTGCATCGCCTGACCGCCCTGCACGAGATTGACCGCGCCATTACCGGCTCCTTCGACCTGCGCGTGGTGCTCAACGTCTTTTTGGAGCAGGTGGTGAACCAACTGCACGTGGATGCCGCCGACGTGCTGCTGCTTGACCCACACACCTTGGACCTGGAGCATGCCGCGAGCCGTGGCTTCCGCTCCCTGACGCCGGACAGAACCGTCCTGCGACTGAGCGCGAGCCAAGCGGGGCATGTGGTGTTCCAGCGGCGCGCGCGCGAGATACCCAACATCGCCCACCTCGGCAAAATCTGGGTGCGCCAGCGGCTCCTCCACGAAGAAAACTTCGTGTACGCCTACCTCGTGCCCCTGGTTGCCAAGGGCGAGGTGCAGGGGGTGCTGGAACTGTTCCACCGCTCGCCGCTCGAGCCCGAGGAAGAGTGGAAAGACTTTGCCAACACACTGGCCACCCAGTCCGCCATCGCCATCGAGAATGCGAAGCTTTTCACCGATTTGCAGCGCTCCAACACTCAATTGATGCAGGCCTACGATGCCACGATCGAGGGATGGTCGCGCGCGCTGGACCTGCGCGACGAGGAGACGGAGGGCCACTCGATGCGGGTGACGCAGCTGACCCTGCGCCTCGCCCGCGAGATGGGGATCACGCAAAAGGAGATCATACACATCCGGCGCGGGGCGCTGCTGCACGACATCGGCAAGATGGGGGTCCCCGATTCCATCCTGCTCAAGCCGGGCAAGCTGTCGAACGAGGAGTGGGAGGTCATGAAAACCCATCCGATCCTCGCCTACGAGATGCTCGCACCGATCCAGTTTTTGCGCCCCGCGCTCGACATCCCCTACTCGCACCACGAGCGATGGGATGGCAGCGGCTACCCGCGCGGCCTGCGGGGCGAGCAGATCCCGCAAGCTGCGCGCCTCTTCGCGGTGGTGGACGTGTATGACGCCCTCACCTCCAATCGCCCGTACCGCCCCGCGTGGAGTCGCGAGAAGACCATCGCCTACCTCAAGGAGCAGACGGGGACGCAGTTTGATCCGCGCGTGGTGGAAGCCTTCTTACGGATTCTGGCAGAAGACAGCCCCCCCTAATCGGCCCCACCCGTCGCCGTTCATTCCGCACTCCGCATTCCGCACTCCGCACTCCGCATTCCGCACTCCGCCTGCCGCCTGCCGCCTGCCGCCTGCCCCGTGCCGCCCGCATGCCGCCTGCCCCGCCTGCCGCCTGCCGCCTGCCGCCTGCCGCCTGCCATCCGTTCGCCGCAACTTTCAAGGGACTGATGTGTAAGGCAAGTAGTACCGAACCGCCATAGGCAGGCGGTCCACTCTTGCATATTATTAAGCCACTAGCAACTCTATATTGAACACTTTTCATCCGTATGAGCGTGTGCGGGTTGAGGGTGCGCTTACCTTGATGAATGAGGAACTCAGGATGCATCTACGAATGCAGGACAAGCAAAACAGCCTTGGGTGGCACGCCCAACTTCTCCCGCTCTGGTTCAGCCGTAGCAAGGTAATCGCGCATGGCTGGTGCGAGAGCATCCGCCCCGTGACCAACGGCGTGAGCGACCTGCCTGCCGCACAACAATTTCTGCACCACCTGACCGAGCAGGTCATCGCGCTGCTGCTCGACGAAGGGTTTGATCGGGACGGCGCGCAGGCCATCGGCGCGGCGCTCGCGGAGCGCTTTTGGGAGCCGCAGGTGATGGCGAAAAGCCAGCAGGCCCTGTCCCGCCTGCTGCTGGAGGGGGTGAGCGAGACCCAGGCGGTCACCCTGCGCCCGCGCGTGACGGAGCTGCTCAGCGAGATGACGGTGGGCTTTATCGAGGAAAAGGAGCGCGCGCTGCGGCGCGGCCATCGCACCTTTCTGTCGCACATGCGCCACGAGCTGGGCACCCCGCTGACCGCGATCACCGGCTTCACCTACATCATGCTGCAAGGCATGGATGGCGCGCTGAGCGACCTGCAGATCAAGGACATTCGCGCCATCCAAGAGGCGGGGCAGCACCTGATCGACATCCTCAATGACATTTCTGACATCTCGAAGATGGAGATGGGGCGGCTCCGCTTTCAGCCGCAGCGCTTCGAGGTGCAGCCGATGATCGAGACGGTGGTCGCCAGCGTGCAGGATGTGCTGGGCAAAAATGGCAATCGCCTGACCCTTCAGGCCGACAGCTCGCTCGGCACCCTGCACAGCGACAAGAAAAAGCTGGAGCGACTGCTGCGCTGCCTGCTGACCCAGGCCAATTGGAGCACGCGCGAGGGGGAGATCACCCTCGCCGCCAGCCACACGATGCGCAACGGGGCGACGTGGCTTCACCTGTGCGTGACCGACACGGGGAGCGGCCTCACGCCGCAGCAGGTGGAAGAGATGGGCACCCCCAGCAGCGCCGATGAATTCTGCTCCGCGCTGGAACTCGGCGGCCCCGGCCTCGCCCTGCTGCTCTCCCAGCGCCTCAGCCAGATCATGGGCGGGCACATAGAAGTGAGCAGCGAGCTAGGCAAGGGCAGCACCTACTACTGCTGGCTCCCCGCCGAGCCAAAGCTGTAGGGCGACGAGCGACGAGCGACGACGGCGACCACGACGACCGACACGACGACCGACCACGGACGACCGACAGACGACAACAGATAACCGCCACCAACAGTAGGCGCTTTAGGCGAGACGCCAAGAACGCCAAGGAATCCAGAAAATTCCTTGGCGTTCTTGGCGTCTTGCTGTTGGTGAAGGTTATCGTCTAACCCCAACCCCCAACCCCCAACCCCCAACCCCCAACCCCCAACCCCTAACCCCCAACCCCCAACCCCCAACCCCCAACCCCCAACCCCCAACCCCCAACCCCCAACCCCCAACCCCCAACCCCCAACCCCTAACCCAAATGCAGGGACAGCAGGCGCGGCAGAGCGTGGGGCGGGGGGTCGGGGTCGCGCCACTCCCCCAGGTGCCGCAGCGTGAAGCCCGCCGCGAGCGCGCCGTTTACATAGTCGGACACATCGTGCAGGAAGGCCGCCACGCGCTCCACCTCCCCCGAGCGCGGGTTCACAAAGCGCGCCTGTCGCCCCACCATCTGCCGCATCGGGTGCAACTCAACGAGCAGCATCTCGCCGCCCGCCGCCAGGGTGCGCGCCGCCTCCGCGAAGAGGGGCGCGAGGTGCTCGACATGTTCGAGCACGAGCATCGCCACCACCACGTCTACCGCGTCGTCCGCGAGCGGCCACGGCTCGCGAAGGTCGTGGCGCTGAAAGCGGACGTGCGGGGGCAGCGAGCGGGCAGTTGCCTGCCGCAGCATCCCCTCGGAAAAATCCAGGCCGAGCACGCTGCGCGCCTGCTCGGCCAGCCAGACGGTGTTGCGGCCCGTGCCGCAGCCAATTTCCAGCACGCGGCGGCCCGCCAGGTGCAGCCCGCTCGCCCGCAGCTGCGCGGCAGCCAGGTCGCGCGTGCGGTTCTCGTCGCTATCGTACTCGGTGGCCCAGCGATCATAGGCCGCCGCCACCCCCCCGGGCTCGCTCACCATAGCAGGGACTCAGCGCGCACCTGCAAGATGAGCTCCAGGCTTTGGTTGAACACCTCGACCAGAAACGGGTCGAACTGGCGACCCGCCTGCGACTGGATCTCGTGGATGGCATCCTCGACCGGCCATGCCCGCTTGTAGGGACGGTCATAGGTGAGCGCGTCGAACACATCGGCGATGGCGACGATGCGCCCCTCGATGGGGATCGCCTCGCCCGCGAGGCCCGCCGGGTAGCCGCTGCCATCCCAACGCTCGTGGTGGGTGAGCGCGATGGTGGCCGCCAATTGCAGCAGCGGGGTGTTGTGGCGCGACAAAATCCCGTGGCCGATCCGGCAGTGCATCTTCATGACCCTCATCTCCTCGGCGGTGAGCGGCCCCGGTTTGAGGAGGATGGCGTCGGGGATGCCAATCTTACCGACGTCATGGAGGGGGGCCGCCTGCTTGATCAGGCTCAACAGCCGCGTGTGGACGTTCCCCCACAGCCCGCTCTGCTCCACCAGCAGGGCGGCGATGGAGCCAACGCGCTGCGTGTGGTGCCCCGTCTCGTCGTCGCGGTACTCCCCCGCCAGCCCCAGGCAGATCGCGGTTTCATGCTCCGAGCGGGCCAACTGCCGCGTGCGCTCGGCCACCCGCTCTTCCAGCACCTGGTTTTGCAGGCGCAGGCGATCGTGCAAAAAGTTGATCTCAAGCTGGCTTTGCAGGCGCAGCGACAGTTCGATGGCATCGAAGGGCTTGGCGAGGAAATCCTGCGCGCCCGAGACCAGAGCCTTGCGCTTGGTTTCCTGGCTGATGTCGGCGGTCAGCACGATGATGGCGAGCCGACGGCGCGGGGGGATCACGGCGCGCACCTGCCGCATGACCCCAAAGCCATCCAGCCCTGGCATCATCAGGTCGAGCAGCAGGGCGTGGGGCTGCTGCTCCACGACCAGCGGCAGCACCTCGTGCGGGTCGGTGGTGCTCTTCACATGCAGGTAGCCCCACTGGGCCAGCATCTGTTCCAGCACCAGAATATTCGAAGGCTGGTCATCTACTATCAAAATCTTGGCTGTCTGATAAATGTCCTGTAGCATGGTGCTCTCTCCTTAACCACCCAATATCTCCTCTAAAATCCCTATCAACTTTTTGATGTCGATAGGCTTGGTCACGTAGCGACTGGCCCCCGCCGCGAGCAGCCGTTCGATCTGATTGAACGTTGCGTCCGCGCTGACGATCACCACCGGAATGGCGCGCGTGCTCGGCTCCGACTGAAGCTGCTGCAACACCTCGCTGCCCGACAGATCGGGCAGATGCAAATCCAGCAAGATCAGGTCGGGGCGATGCTGCCGCGCCAGCTCGATCCCGAGCCCGCCCTGCATGGCGGTCAAAAGGCGCACCTGGGGCGCTTCCTCCAGCAGGCTCTTCATCACGCGCAGGTTCGAGGTGTTGTCCTCGATGTAGAGCAGGGTCACCGACTGAGAGATCGAGAGCAGGGAGGGGACCGCCCTGGCCGGTTCGCTCTCCTTGTACGCGAAGTGGGTGCTCGGGCTTTCCGCCATGGGCAGCTCGACCCAGAAGGTGCTGCCCACCCCCACCTCGCTTTCCACCCCCAGTGTGCCGCCCATCAACTCGGTGAGGCGGTCCGCCAGCGTCAAGCCGATGCCGGTGCCCTCGATACGGCTCTGCTCCTCCGTCGCCAGCCGCTCGAAGGGTAAAAAGATGCGCGACAGCGCCTGGGCCGGGATGCCCATGCCGGTGTCCCGCACCGTGATACGCCACATCGGCTGCGCGCTCTCGCTCGTACCCCCCTCCAGCCCAAGCATGACGCTGCCGCCCTCGCGATTGTACTTGATAGCGTTGGACAGCAAATTGAGCAGCACCTGCTGCAAGCGCTGCCGGTCGGCCATGATGTACCAGCCAGTGGGGGGCGCGTCCGCCTCCGCGTTCAGCAGGGCGATGCCGCGCTGCGCCGCCAGCGGCTGCACCAGGCTCAGCACCTCGCTCAGCAGCGGCAGCACCTCGATCGGTTCAAGCGAGACGGAGAGGTGGCCCGCCTCGATGCGCGCGATTTCCAGCACCTCGTTGATGAGCCCCAGCAGGTGCCGCCCCCCTTTGAGGATCTGCTGCACCCACTCGTTTTCTTTGGGCGGCAGCCCGCGTATCTCCAAAATCTGCCCGAAGCCCAAAATCGCGTTGAGCGGGGTGCGTAACTCGTGGCTCATGCGCGACAAAAAGTCGCTTTTGGCGCGGTTGGCCTGCTCCGCCTCCTGGCGCGCCGCCTGCGCCGCCTGCACCGCCGCTTTCAGCGCCGCCGTGCGCTCCGCGACGCGCTCTTCCAGCGCCTCGTTGGTGCGCCGCAAAAGTTCCTGCGCCTGCATGCGCTCGGAAATGTCCATCGTGACCCCGCGCAGCCCGATGGTGTCGCCTTGATCGTTATGAACGACGACCATGTGGGTTTCCGCCCACACGGTGTGACCATCCTTGGCCCGCAGGCGGTAGCGCAGCACCCCCGCCCGACTGTCCCGAATGATAGCCTCGCTCTGGGCAAACACGCTTTCTCGATCGTCCGGGTGCATGCTGGAAAGCCCCACGCTTGGGCTCTGCGCCCACTCTTCCTTGCTGTAGCCCAGCATCGCCTCCACATAGTCGCTGATGTAGAGCATCGTCTGCTCACCCGTAGCGGGGTCCACCGCACTCTCCCAGACGATGCCGGGCACGTTCGCCAAAATATCGTCCAGGCGGCGGCGCTGCTGCTCCACCTCCATAGTCAACCGCGCCTGCGCCCGCGCCGCCCGCTCGCGCGCGGTGATGTCGCGGAAGCTCCACACGCGCCCGCCCCCATCTTTGGGCAAGGTTTTGGAGTAGCGCTCATAGACGCGCCCATCTTTGAAGTGCAACAGATCGAACCCTTCCCGCTCGGGGCTCGCCAACAGGGCGCGGGTGTTTTCCTCGAAGTGGCGCGGCTCGCGCAGTTGATCCCGCACAAAGGCGATGGTGAGGTCGTTGTCGCGCGAGGCTATCACCTCCTGCGGGATGCGCCACATGTCCACAAATTGCTGGTTGAAGTGCGAGATGCGCCCCGCGCCATCCACCACCAGGATGCCATCGGCTGTGGATTCCAGCGTCGCTTCCAGCATCGCGAGCGACTGCGCCAGCATCGTCTCCGCCGCGCGGATCGCGGTGATGTCGCGCCCCGCCGCATACATCATCCTGCCATACGGCGCGGTCGCCCACATGATGCTCTTGTAGGAGCCGTCGCGGCACTGCCAGCGATTGACCAGGTTCACGACGGGGATTCCCTCGATCAATTGCCGCAGCGCCACGAGCGACACCTCAACGTCGTCCGGATGGAGCAGGTCAAAGGCGCGGGTGCCGACCAAGCTCTCGGGCGGGTAGCCGAGCACCCGCTCAAAGGCGGGGTTGACCCGCAACAAGGTCCCCTCCGCGCTCACGATGCACATCATGTCGAGCGAGAGGGTGAAAAAGCGCTCCCGCTCCGCTTCGGCCTGCTTTTGCGCGGTGATGTCGCGCGCGATGGAGGAGCCGCCGATCACCTCGCCCGCCGCATTGCTGATCGGGCTGCTGGAAACCGACACGTCGATCAGCTGCCCATCTTTGCGCAGCCGCTGGGAGTCGTAGGGCGGGACCGCCTCGCCCCGACGGAGCCGCTCCAAAATCCTTTGCTCCTCGTCGCGCTGGGCGGGGGGCAGCAGCATCCCCATGGGCTGCCCAATCGCTTCCGCCGCGTGGTAGCCGTACATCTGCGTCGCGCCCCGGTTCCAACTGGTGATCGTGCCGTCCAGCGTCTTGCTGATGATCGCGTCGCTGGACGCTTCCACGATCGTCGCCAGGTGCATCTGCGCCTCCTGGGCACGCTTGCGCTCGGTGATGTCGCGCGCGATGATGAAGACCCCCAACAGCTCGCCCGCCGCGCTGCGCACCAGGGTCGAGTGGATGGAGGCGTCCACGGTGGAGCCGTCTTTGCACAGCATCGGCTTTTCGAGCAGTTGGTTGAAGCCGGAGGCGATCTGCTCGCTTTTCAAGTGCTCATAGGTGGTCATGTCGGAGGGGGTCACCAGGCGGTCGAAGGGCTGGCCGATCATCTCGCTGGCGCTGTAGCCGAGCATACGCAGCGCGCCCCCGTTCCAACTGGTGATGATCCCCTCCAGCGTCGCGCCGATGATCGCGTCGTCGGTGGATTGCACGATGGAGGCAAAGTACGATTCGGTGCGCTCCGCCTGGCGGCGCTCGGTGATGTCGCGCAGCACGGACAGGTGCTGCCCCGGCAAAAAGTTGGCGCTGGCGCGAAACTCCACCAGCCGCGCGCTGCCGTCGGGGCGGAGCAACTCGTACTCGCCGCTCTGTTTCCCCTCGCGCAAAAAGGTTTGCCAGAGCGCCGTGGCAGCGGGGCGCGCTTCCGGCGGGGCAAGGTCGATCACCGTGTGCGCCAGGATGTCGGCGCGCGACATACCCAGTAACTCACTGGCGGCGGGGTTCGCTTCCAGGTAGCGGCCCGTGTCGTCAGCCAGCAGGATGGCGTCCTGCACGCTTTCAAAGATGGTACGGAACTTCACCTCGCTTTGCGCCAGCTCCAGCTCGGCCAGCTTGCGCTCGGTGATCTCCTCGTGGGCCACCACCACGCGCATGACGGTATCCGCCTTGAATGTGGTGATGTGGAGGGTGAACCAGCACTGCCGTTGCGGGCTGTGGCAGGGGTATTCCAGGTGAAACCCCTCGCGCTCGCCCGCCAAAATCTCGCGGATCGCCTGCGCCACGGGTGGCGCTTCCGCCGACCAGGGGCCGCTGGCCTGCTCGCACACCTCCAGGTAATTGGCCCCGACCCCGCAGCGGCTGTCCCCGCCATTGGCGCTGCCAAAGCGCTGCCACGCGTCGTTCACGCCGAGCACGTTGCCCTGCTCGTCCAGCACGGCGATGTGCGCCGACAGCGAGTTGAGCATGGATTGTAAAAAGCGCTGGGACTGGGCTTGCACCTGCTCGGCGTACTTGCGCTCGGTGATGTCGTGGAAGTACACCATCAAGCCCGCCGCCGACGGGTAGGCGCGCACCTCCACCCAAACATCGAGCGGCGCGTAAAAGGCTTCAAAGTGCACCGCTACCTGCTCGGCAACGGCGCGATGATAGAGCTCAAAGGCGGGCAAGTGGACCGCTTCCGGGAACGCCTCCCAGATACTTTGACCCAAGAGCTCGTCCCGCTCGCGCTGCAAAACCCGCTCCCCCTCGGCATTGACGTACACAAAGCGCCAGTCGGGGTCGAGCGCGATAAAGCCATTGCTCATGCTTTCCCAGATGGCAGAGATGTCGTGGCTGCTTTTTACAAGGGAGTGCTCGGCCTCCTTGCGCTTGCTGATGTCCAGGACGATGACCACCAGCCCCTCGACGGGGCCATCGGTCGGGCGAACCGGCGCGGCGCTCAGGGAAAGCCAGCGGCCATTGACGGGCACCTCGAAGCTCACCCTTTCGCCCTCCAGCACGCGCCGATAGAGTGGGACGATCTGCTCGACGAGCTCAGGCTCGTGCGCCTCCGCCACCGACTTGCCGAGGAGCGCGGCGGGCTCCAGCCCCACCTGCTTGAGTCGCTCGCCGGTCACGTAGAGGTAGCGCAGTTCGCGGTCCAGCACGCTCACGGAGCCATCCGGAAGGCTGGCGAGCGCCATGCGGACCAACGCTTCATGTTCCGCCGATAGGGAGTGAGACGGGGAAGGAACCATCGCTCAACCTCTTGTATCTTGTCTCTAGGAGTGACGCGTTGGGACGACTACCGACACCGACGACCGACCACGACCGACGGGTACCTCTTGGGTGCGACCGGTACCCACTGGGCGCGACAGCCACAATTTCTCGGTCTCCGCTCAACTGCGTAAGTATTTGTGTCGATAAGGGGTAAGCAGCGTAGCGGGGTGCGATGTGGGCAGGGTGGGGCCACGACTGACGATGGGGATATGATGGATCGGCGCTAACAAGAAATGTGTCACCTGACGCCCATCAACGGGCCGCGCGACGGGCCAATTGTGGGACAGGATAGTAGGAGTTACGCAGCTCGGTCGTCGCGCCCAGAGGTGGGTTCCCGCCTAGCGGGCAGGTCGGTCGTCGCACCCAAAGGGTACCCGTCGGTCGTTGTCGGTCGTTGTCGGTCGTTGTCGGTCGTCGGTCGTCGCACCCAAGGGGTATCCGTCGGTCGTCGGTCGTCGCACCCAAAGGGTACCCGTCGGTCGTCGGTCGTCGGTCGTCGGTCGTCGCACCCAAAGGGTACCCGTCGGTCATCCCAGCAACGGGCGCCTATCGGATGCCGCCGAACGCCGCAAAGCAGCTGTTTTTGTGCAAAATCTCGATCTGGCTGAACCCCACCGCGCGCAGCAGCTCCAGTTGATACACCAGCGGGCGCGGGGTGTCTTCCTGCTCGATGTAGGCAAAGACCTGCTCGCAGTAGGCCGCGCCGCGTAGCTCGGTGAGGTACCGCGCGTAGCGCTGCCACATCAGCGCTTGAATCGCGGGGGTGGAGTGGGCGATCAGGTCCACGATCCACAGGGAGCCGCCGGGCTTGAGGGCGCGGTGGCAGCTGCGGAACACCTGCTCCCACTCCTCGTCCCCGCGCAGGTGGTGGAAAACCGCCGCCGCGAGGATGAAATCGTACGCGGCCTCGCCGAGTTCCAGCTCGCGCACGTCCGCCTGAATGGCGGTCACGCTGCCGGAGGTGGCGGGGCGCACGCGCGCCTGCGCGCGCTCCAGCATGGGCAGGCTCAGGTCCACCAGGGTCACATCCAGGTGGGGCAGGCGCTGGAGCAATTTGAGCGTGTAGTTGCCCGCGCCGCAGCCCACATCCAGCACGCGGGTGGCGTCCGGTTTGGTGGCGGCGGCGGCCTGCACCACCAGGTCCAGGGACAGCGGCGCGTCGATGGTGGCGGATTGGCCGGTTTCTAAATTGGAAAAGCGCTCCACATCGTTGTCGAAGCGCTCGCGAATCTGCGCGACTGAGGATTTCATTTAACTGGCTCTTTCGTCAGAGGAAGCTCGTCAAGCAACCGCTCAAGCTCGCCCGAGGCGACGAGCACGGGCAGGGGGCGCGGCGCGGGCGGCGCGGGGTCGTAGGGCTGCAAGGGCATCCCCCACCAGCCAACGTCGCGCCACGCGCCCAGTTTGTAGCCGATGTTGTGGTACACCCCAACCCGCTCGAAGCCGAGCGACTCGTGCAGCCCCACGCTGGCATCGTTGGGAAGCGTGATCCCCGCCAGGGCGCTACGGTAGCCCTGCGCGCGGAGGATGCGAAAAAGGGCGCGGTAGAGGCGCTGCCCGCACCCCTGTCGCTGCATCGATGGGGCCACGTAGACGGTGACATCCACCGACCACTGATAGGCGACGCGGCTCGCGTGGGGGCTGGCGTAGGCGTAGGCCACCACCTTCCCCTCGCCCTGGAGCACGAGCCAGGGAAAGGTGTCGAGCGTCGTGCGGATGCGCCGCGCCATCTCGTCGCGGCTGGGAGGCTCCACCTCAAAGGAGATGATCGTGTCGCGCACCAGCGGCGCGTAGATCGCCAGCACCGCCTCGGCGTCGCGCGGCGCGGCGAGGCGCAGCGCGAGGCTCACGGCTCCCCCGCGCGCGGCAGCCAGGGCCAGGGGTCCACAAAGTCACCGCCATACCAGGGGCTTTGCCAGTCGCCGCTGTACGGCGATCCCGCGTGGATTTCCAGGTGAAGGTGGGGGCCGCGACTGTAGCCCTCGTTCCCCTGCCGCCCGATCATCTGCCCCGCCTCCACGGGGTCGCCCGCCTGCACCGTCGCCATGCTGTTGTGGCTGTAAACGCTGTACACCTGGTTCCCGTGGTGGATCACGATGGCGTAGGGGCCGCGACACGCGCCCTCGCGCAGGCAGTAGAGCGGCCCCACATGCACCACCGTGCCCGCCGCCATCGCGTAAAGTGCTGGCTGCTTGCCACCGACGCGATCCCCGCGCAGGTCCAGGCCGGTGTGGTAGCCCTCAGGCTGGTAGCTGGCGGGCACGCCGAAGGGCTGAAGCACGCGGCTCGGCATCGGGTCGAGCGGGGTCGCCGCGAAGAACAGGTCGCCGTGCAGCGCGCGGAACTCCGGCAGGCGGCGGATCACGTATTCCAAATCGGCCTCGACGCGTCGGCTGTCCCAGCTACCAAGCCAGCGCTGGTTGTACGGGGCGAGCACCTCCTGCACCACGCCGCCGACCTCGTACGCCCACACGCGGCGCTGCAAATCCTCCTCCAGCCGCTGGCGAGCCTCCCCGAAGAGCGCGGCGTCCCCGCGCGCGGCCAGGTCGGTTTCCAGCGCTGGCAGGTCGCCGCCTGCCGCTACCAGGGCAAGCTGGATCTCCCAGCCCGCCAGCGTGTGGCCGAGGTGCGCGACGACGAGTTGCTGCGCCGCCAACTCGCTCTCGCTCGTCGCGAAGGGCCAGGGCAGCGGCAGCCCCGCTGCCCGCGCCGCGCGCCCCTCGTCCAGGTAGCGGGCGCGCGTTTGATCCAACAGGCGCGCGGCCCCGTCCGCCGCGCTCACCTCCCCATTCACAAACGCGGCGGCCACCGGCGAGCTATCCACCAGGGCCACCAGATCCTCCTCGCTGAGCCGCACGGCAAAGGCGCGGTCCATCGCCTCGCTGAAGGCGACGCGCAGCCCCGCCGCGTCGGCGGGCGCAACCGGCACGGTATCGGCTTCCTGCGGCGCGGCGAGCGCTTTGGGCAGCGAGTGGGCATGCTGCAAATCGGCCATCGCCGCCGCGAGCCGCTCTGCAAAGCGCGCGGGCTCGCGCGTCGCCGCCTCCGCAGTGAGACCGTAGCGCAGCAAAAAGCGCGCGAGGGCCGCCACGTTGTTGTCGAAGCGGTCGGGGGTGGCGCGGGTGCTGATTTGCGCCCCGCTGCTGGCGCGGTTGCCGCTCCAGGAGCGCCACGCGAAACGCGCGCTCCACTCGAAGCCCACCCCACCAAACTGCTCGATGGCGCGCAGGTCGGCCAGGTAGCCCGCATGGTCGGGGGCCGCCCAGCCGCTCCACTCGCGCGGGGAAAGCCCTGCCACCCCCAGCACCGTCGCGTCGGGCTCCGGCTCGCGCTGGAGGCGAAGCTGCCCCCCGTTCTGCGCCTGCAACAGGGCCAGCAGCTCCTCGGGGCGAAGCGCAAAAAAGTCGGCGACCTCCTGCACGGTGGAGAGCACGTAGTAGCGGAGTTCCTCCGGCATCGCCTCGACGGAGGGGTAGCCGGTCGAGCCGTAGCGCTCCCGCAGCACCTCCTCGCGCACGAAGCGCGGGCGCGGCGTCGGGGTGGCGACGATGCGCCCCTCCTGAACGTCGCTGCCATAGGGCACCACAATAATTTCGGGCGGCGGGGTGGCGGGGGGAACCAGCGACGGGAGGGGGGTCGGGCTGGGCAGCGGGCTCGGGGCGGGGGGGGCGGTCGGCAGGGGGAGCGCCAGCGGGGTCGGGCAGGCGGTGATCAGGCAGCGCACCCGCTCCTCCAGGCCCGACAACCGGGGACCCGCGCGATAGGCAACGAAAAGAAGCGCGACGAGCAGAAAAATAACCGAAACTCTTTGAAAACTACGCATAAACCCTTATTTCCAGCCATCGCGGTACAGGGACGAGGATCACCCCGCGCGGGCACACCATTGCTGGCAAAGACGCTCTGTTCGTCCTGGATATCTTTTATACAGGCTTAGAACACTCATAGTTCAAGCAGACGCGGGGATTGTAGCCATCACTAACCGATTTTTGAAACGCCCGGGTGGGATTTTCGATTTTTCGCGAGGTAGCGCCCGTCAAGGAGGGTACTTCGCCAACGGAGCGCTTCCCACGGGAATGACAACAACGAGCTACCAAGGATGAAGCGCAGCACCACCCTTGGCATGCTGCGTCTGAAATCGAAAATCCCAAATCCCAAATCGAAAATTCCCCCTCACCCCACCACATGGATCGGGTTCGTCATCACCCACGGGCCGCGCCGCCACGCTTCCACGCGATAGTGGCCCGGCTCGTGGCAGTCGAAGCGCAGCTTTTGGCTTTTGGCGCTGCGGGCCACCGGCGAGCCGTTGTGGATCAGCCGCAGCTCGGCGGGTTGGGGGCAGCTAAACTCCAGGGTGAGCCCGTCGCCCAGGGCGATCTCGTCGCCGCAGGTGACCGTTTCATCCCTGCCCGGCGCGCGGGCAAGAAAGGTGCTGCCCGCCGCGCTCCCCTGCCCCTGATTTGCCATGATGACGCGCCCGCGCCGGATCGCGTCCCAGATCTGCTCCTCGGCCCGCTCGAAGCGGTCGCTCAGCGGCTCATCCAACTGGAGAAAGTTGACCAGCCGCGCGAAGCAGTGCGCGTAGGAGTACACCTCGAACTCAATGCCAAGGCGGCGCACCTTGGTGGCGTGCGCGTCCACCCCAAACACCCCTGTCGGGCGCGCGCCCTCCACCTGTAGCTCGTCCCACCAGCGCAGGGTGTCGGGGGTTGGGCCTTTTAGAGCGAGGGTGGGGAACAAAACGTTGAGGTACTTGCTGCGCGGGGTGTAGTGCTCGATCCAATCGCTCATGTAGTTCCACAGCTCGATGCCATCGAAGCCGCGAATGTCCCAGTCGTCCCAGCGGTAGGGCTCGGTGTACTCGTTCGTGGCGCGCTCGTCGGGGTGCGCGACGATGCCGACGCCGCCGCGCTCGTGGACCGCGCGCACAAACTCGGCGGGGGGCAAGTCGCGCGAGACCAACTCGCCCACGTTGCCAACCAGGTAATGGTTGCGGTCGGGCGTGATCTCGTAGCCGACCAGCGTCACTACCCCATCCTGGATGCCCTGCTGGGGCCGCGCGCCCATCGTGTCGTGGTCGGTGATCCAGATCCAGTCCAGGCCGCACTGCTTCGCCGCGCGCACCAAATCGGCCACGCTACCGCTCCCGTCGGAGTGGTGGGTGTGCATGTGCAGCGCGCCCACGGCTTGATGGTAGATGCTCATAGGGTTTCCTTGTTGCGTCGCGTGTCTGGGGGATGGAACTCGTTGGAACTCAGTTGGAACTTGTGGGCTGGATTGTAGGGGGCAGCGGCGGAAAAACAAAGACCCTGGGGGAAAATAGAGGCACGCAAACAAAAAGCCCCAGATGCTGGGGCTTTTTGCGCCGCGTGGATGATGTCGTCAAAGACGGGTAAGAATGATAGCGAGGAGCATCGTCGCCATTACACCATAGACGGTGACGAGCAACAGCCAAAGCACGCGATCTAGATGAGACCTCACGAGAAGGGATCCTTTCTAGCGACCCTCAGGGGGGTTGCTTCATCTTGGGCGAGCGAGGGGTACAAGAAAATAGCGGAGCGGTACCAGTGCCGCCCGGACTTTTGGCTCGGCGGACGACGATTCACCACAGAAAACACAGAGAACACAGAGGAAATGGGCGACGATCTCTCCCCAACTCACAACTCACCAACTCCTCAACTTTCTACCCCTCTTCCACCACCACCGTCGTCTCGATGGGGACCGCTTGGCGCAGGAGGGCGTAGACCGAGCAATACTTTTCTTCGGTGAGCTGCACCGCCCGCTCGACGCGCGCCTGGTCAAGGTGGTGGCCGCGCACGATGACGCGGACGTGGATGCGGGTGAAGGTGGTGGGCGGCTCCGGCTGGCGCTCCCCCTCCACCTCGAAGCGGAGCGCCGTGACAGTTTGGCGCTGCTTGTCGAGGATGCTCTGCACGCCGAGCGCCGCGCAGCCCGCGAGCGCCGCCAGCACCATGTGCATCGGGCGCATGGCGGGCGGCTCCGCCCCCGCGCCGCCCAGGCGCACGAGGGTGCCCTGTTCGTCCGTCGCCTGGAAACTTTGCCCGCCGATCCACTCCAGCGCAATCTTGCTGCTCATGACGCCCTCCGTGCGTGCCGCGCCTCGCGCTCCCGCGTGCGCGCCGTCTCGATTAGCTCCCGCCACAAGCCCTGGTAGCCGCCCAGGTCGAAACAGAACTTGCGGGTACTCACCTCCGGCACGAATTTGATGTTCAACGTGTCGTCCGCTGTCGCACTCCCGAGGGGGCGGCCCACGTCCACCTGCACGATCTGGGCGAGCGGCTCGTCCAGCAGCAGCATCTCGACCTGGCGCGTGCGGCGAAAGGGCAAAAAGCGCGGCCCGCGCGGGAGCTGCTGCCGCCGCTCGAACAGCAGCCGCTGATCGGAAAGGAAGAGCACCCCCTCCGCGACCTCGCCGCGCCCGACGGCGGTGGTGGCGCGGCTGGCGTCCACGAGCACCTCGCCCGCGCGCAGCCGAAACGTGGCCTGGGCCAGGGCCTCCGCCGCCCATTCCAAGCGTTTGACCCGCTGCTCCAGCTCGGCCACGTCGGGGATGAGCGCCGAAAAGACGCTCTCGATCTCTGCCGCGCCGCGCGTCGCCTGCTCGCGGCTCGCCTCCAGGCGCGCCACCACCCGCGCGAGCGCCTCGCCCTGCGGCGCGGCCTCCATCTCCTCGATCATGTATTGCAGGGTGAGCAACTCGCCCTGCATCTGTTGCTGCCAGCGCTCGGCCCGCGCGTGCGTTTCCTTCAGGGCGGCCCGTAACAGGGTGGTCATCCGCACCACCTCCTGCCCGATCTCGCGCCGATACAGCACCTTGCGGTCGTGCAGCACCTGCAAGCGCGACGGTAAGCGATACACGCTTTCTTCCAACCGCTCCAGCGCGCTCAACTGAGCACGAAAGCGGGAGTGGACATCGAGTATCTGCACCTCAGTACGCACGCGGTCTATCTCCCGCGAGAAGGCCGCGTGGGGGGAATCTGTCATAGGGAACAACCTGTTTCTTGGTTTCAGTCACCGTCAGCCGCATGGGACGCATGCCTGCCCAATCTTACTGTTGCACGCACCAGTTGCCAAAGGCCAAGGGCGCACGCTCGCCCCCTGCTCGCCTATCCTCCTCGGGATTTCCTGGCGGGGGCGGCTCGGCGGGGCAGCAAAAAAGCGCGCCCCTGGGGGGCGCGCTCGATAGTGGAAGGAAAAAGAAACTCAGGCAGCAACGTCCTCAACCTGCCGCAAGACGTGCTCGAAGCGCTGCTGCAGCGCGGGCTTGGGCAGCGCGCCCACCACGCGATCCACTTCCTGCCCGTTGTTGAAGAAGATCATCGTCGGGATGCCGCGAATCCCAAACTTCGCCGCAAACATCTGATTTTCGTCGGTGTTCAGCTTGGCGATGCGCAGTCGACCCTCGTACTCGCCCGCCAATTCCTTTAAGATAGGGGCGACCATGCGGCACGGGCCGCACCAGGGAGCCCAAAAATCCACCACCACCGGCAGGTCGCTTTCCAGCACCTGCGTTTGAAAATCCATGTCGCTCACATCTACGGTTTGCCCTGTCACTTTATTGTCCACTGTTCGGCTCCTCTTGTCCATTAAAAGGACATTGTGTCTTTTTAGCGCTCTCTTCTAACCTTCCCTAAAGCACTATCCTTGCCAGGGCGCGACCCAGGCAATCGCCCCGCAGCAGCCGGGCCGACCGCTTCTCCGTGCGCGGTCGACGCGCTAAAATGGCAGCGGCTTTAAAAAGTTCAAGGATGAAGCACATGACAATCCGCATTGTATTTATGGGCACCCCGGAGTTCGCGGTCCCCTCGCTGGAGGCACTGCTGAAGCTGGATGGGGTGGAGGTGGTCTGCGTGGTGACGCAGCCGGATCGCCCCGCCGGGCGGGGCCGCACCGTGCAGCCCTCGGCGGTGAAGGCGCACGCCCAGCAGGCGCGGCTGCCCGTCTGGACCCCCGAGACGCTCAAGGGGGAGGAGCCGCAGGCGACGCTGCGCGCCCTCGCGCCGGAGCTGCTGGTGGTCGCCGCCTACGGTGAGATTTTGCGCCCCGCCCTCCTCGCCATCCCACCGCGCGGCGCGATCAACGTCCACGGGAGCCTGCTCCCGCGCCATCGCGGGGCGTCGCCGGTGGCGGGGGCGCTGCTGGCCGGGCGACGACGAGACTGGCGTGACGATCATGCTGATGGACGCGGGCATGGACACCGGCCCGATGCTCGCCATGCGCGCCCTGCCCATTCGCCCCGAGCATCGGCGCGACACGCTGATGGCGGAGCTCGCGCAGCTCGGCGCGGCGCTGCTGGCGGAGACGCTGCCCCGCTGGGTCGCGGGCGAGATCGAGCCGCAGCCGCAGGACAACGAGGCCGCGACCTACACGCGCCTGATCCGCAAGGAGCAGGGCGAGTTGAAGTGGGAGCAGCCCGCGCGCAGCCTTGCCAACCAGGTGCGCGCCTTCGATCCGTGGCCGGGCAGCTTCACCAGTTGGCAGGGCACGCGGCTCAAGGTGCTGGCGGCGGAGGTTGCGGGAGCGGGCGCGGGCTTCCCGACCGATGCCACGCCCGGCACCGTGGCCCGCGCGGGCGATCAGGTAGCCGTGGCAACCGGCGAGGGGTGGCTGCGCCTGCTCAGCGTGCAGCTTGCGGGGAAAAAAGCGATGGATGCCACCGATTTTGTCAATGGCTACGGCGGGTTTGTCGGCGCGCGGCTGGGCGGGGGCGACGCATGAGCGACGACGCGCCGCGCGAGTTGTGGGCGGTGGACCTGGGCACCATCGACTACCTGGAGGCGCTGGAGCTTCAGCGGCGCATCGTGGCGGCGAAGAAGGGGGGCACCTTCGAGCCGGAGCTACTGCTGCTGCTGGAGCATCCCGCCGTCATCACCTTGGGGCGGCGCGGCGATGCCTCCAACGTGGTGGCCGCGCCGGAAACGCTGGCGGCGCGGGGCATCCCCGTCTACCACGTGGAGCGCGGCGGCGACGTGACCTACCACGGGCCGGGGCAACTGGTCGGCTACCCGATCGTCAGCCTGCGCCACCTGCCCAACCGCAAAGACGTGGGCAAATTTGTGTGGAACATGCAGGAAGCGATCATTCGCACCCTCGCCCGCTACGGGGTTCCCGCCGAGCGCATCGACAAGGTGATCGGGGTCTGGGTGCGCCGCCCCGCGCCCCTCTCCCTCCCGAGCCGATCTGGACGAGGCCACGCGCGCCCGCCTCGCCAAGACGGTGCTTGCCTTCCCGGATCGCAAGATCGCGGCGATTGGCGCGCGTGTGGAGGGCTGGGTCTCCTTTCACGGCTTCGCGCTCAACGTCAGCACCCTGCTCGACGACTTCAACCTGATAGTTCCCTGCGGCCTGGACGATCGCGGCGTCACCTCGATGGAGATCGAACTGGGGCGCACGGTGGCGCTGGAACCGGTCAAGCAGGAGGTGGCGCGGCAGTTAGCGGAACTGTGGGGGTTTGAGTTGGTGTGGAAGCCAACCGAGGCGTTGGCCGAATTTATGGAAGCAAGCGAGAAAGAGAAAGCGCCTACCTCTCCGCAAACCACTGCTGGAGGGCTCGCATCAACTCCTCCAAACTGGTCACCACGGAAGGCTCAGGGCTCTCACCCTCCTTCACGTGCACATGATGGGGAGCCGTCATAACATCGGGCCAGTGAGGCGCGTTGTCCCATCGGCGGCGCAGGGTGCCATCCGGCTCCATCCAGTGATAAGCATACTTACGCTTGCCATCCTGAAAGAGGTAATCGCGAATCTCAAGCTGGCTTCCGTCCCACAAAAGCGCTTCAATTTGTAAAAAATAGGCTTTCCCCTCGTGTTCGTAGCGAGCGACTCGCCACGACTTGAACAGGACAGCGTGCTGATCGAAAAGCTGAAGCATCGTCAGGAAGCGGAGAGCGCGGCGAGTTGCGCCTCGGCACGTTCAAGGGCATCCCGGAACCAGTGCCACTCCAGGTACAGGTCGTCCTCATCGAAATCTTCGACTCCCTGTGCCTCGTAGCGTGCCTGCATCTCTTCGAACGGTACGCCTCGCTGCTGTTGAAACTGTTGGATAGCCGCCTGATAATGGGCGATTCGCCCCAGCAGGATCATGCGGCCCTGCTGCCGCGCGGCGTCCATCGGGTCCGCATAGCCCAGCGATTCAAGGATAGTTCCCACGGTTTGGCTGCCGCTCTCATTCATTCGTGCCTCTCCTCTGCGCGCTGACCGCTTCCAAAAAGCTCAGTTCAAACGTTCCCGCAGGCGCGCGCTATGCGCTGCCAGGGTCCGCACCATGGCGGGCCAGCCGCCCATGACTTCCTCCAGCGCGTCGTAGATATGGTTATGGGTTGCCTCATCCAGGTCGAGCGGGATCTCGCGCTCGTCCAGAATCTGCACCTGGTAGCCCAGCGTCGGGTCCGGCACGAGGAGCACGTCCACCACCAGGTCGCTCCACTCCACAAAGTCCTCGCCGATCACCGTCGGCCCGCTCAGGTTCACGTAGAAAGCGATGGTCTCGCCCGCCGGGCTCATCCAGTGGTAAACGTTGTACGGGTGCTCCTCCCAAAAGTAGCCGTAGCACACACTGCCAGCGGGAAGCTCCACCCCCTCAATCGCGTCCCCGTGGGCGAGGTCGTAGCGCAGCACCAAGCGCCCCGCCTCCTGCTCCAACAACTGGCAGGTATACTCCAAGCGCTCCCCGCTCAGCCGCGTCTTGACCTCGGTAAAGCGCATCACTCCCCCTTGTTTCCATAGTTCTGCGTTCCCGCGCCCGCCGAGGGTTACGCCGCCAACGGCAGGCGGCTCCACCCCCGGCTACCCCTTGTCGCCACCCGCTGCGCGGGTTCCACAGCGCGCGGTTGTCGTTCGTTCTGCGTTCTGCATTCCGCATTCCGCATTCCGCATTCCGCATTCCACGTTCCTACTTCACCCAGACGCTCTTGATGTTCATGAACTCACGAATCCCCACATCGGCCAGCTCGCGCCCGTAGCCCGACTCCTTGATGCCGCCAAAGGGCAGACGCGGGTCGGATTTGACCAGCCCGTTGACGAAGCAGGCCCCCGCCTCCAACCCCTCCGCCGCGATGCGCTCGCCGCGCGCCGCGTCCTGCGTGAAGACCGCCGCGCCCAGCCCGAAGACCGTATCATTCGCGACGCGGATTGCCTCCGCCTCGTCCCTCACGGGAATGATGGCCGCGACCGGGCCAAATGTCTCCTCGTCGTAGACCGCCATGCCTTTTTTCACGTTGCTGAGCACCGTCGGGGGGTAAAACGCCCCGTCGCGCTCGGGGATCGTGCCGCCGAGCAGCAGCCGCGCGCCCTGCTCGATGCTCTGCTTCACCTGCTCGTGTAGCTCGTCGCGCAAATCCACGCGCGCCTGCGGGCCAAGGTCCACCGCGCCGTCGCGCAGCGGGTCGCCCATCTTCTTTTTGCGCATCTTGCCCACAAACAACGTCTCGAAGCGGTCGCGCACCGCCTCGACCACGATGAAGCGTTTGGCGGCGATGCAGCTTTGCCCGCTGTTGATCAGCCGCGAGTTGACGCAGATGGTCGAGGCTTCTTCCAGGTCGGCGTCGTCCAGGATCAGGTAGGGGTCGCTGCCGCCCAGTTCCAGCACTGTCTTTTTGAGGACGCTGCCCGCCTTCGCGGCGACCGCCTTGCCCGCCGGGGTGCTGCCGGTGAGCGTCACGGCGGCGACGCGCGGGTTCTCGATCACGGCGTCCACCTTCGACGAGGGGATCAGCAGCGTGCGGAACAGCTGCTCGGGGAAGCCCGCGTCGCGGAACACCGCCTCGATGGCGAGCGCGCAGCCCGGCACGTTGGAGGCATGCTTGAGCAGCCCCGCGTTGCCCGCCATCAGGCCGGGCGCGGCAAAGCGAAAGACCTGCCAGAAGGGGAAGTTCCAAGGCATCACCGCGAGCACCACGCCGATCGGCTGGTAGGTGACGTAGCTGGTCGAGGCGTCGGTCTCGATGGGCTGCGGCTGGAGGAAACGCTCGGCGTTGTCCGCGTAGTAGTCGCAGACCCACGCGCACTTTTCCGCCTCGGCCACCCCCTGCGCGAGCGGCTTGCCCATCTCCTCCGCCATCAGGCGCGCGTACTCGTCCTTGCGCTCGCGCAGGATCGCCGCCGCGCGCCGCATCAGGGGGGCGCGCGCCTCAAACGAGGTGTGCCGCCACTGCGTCCACGCCTCGTGCGTCTGCTCGATGGCCTCGGCCACCTCCTCGGCGGACATCTCCTCGTAGCGCTGGATCGTCTCGCCAGTCGCGGGGTTGATTGCTTCAAGTGCCATGGCGTTGCTGCTCCTGGGTAGAGCAAGGATTTCAGAAAGAAAGGATCAACGTCCATCCTCGCTGGCTCCTTGCATGAAAACGATGTGATCAAATCCTTATTTTCTGAAATCCTTGCTCTACACCCGCCCTACCCGCGCCCGTACCGCTCCACCAGGTTGAGCATGTTGTTCACAAACTCCGACTTGGCGACGACGCGCGTCGCGCCGAGCGCCTGGGCGCGGCGGGTCGCCTCCACGTCCATGTGGCTGCCAAACGCAAGGACGGGGAGCGAGGGCTCCGCCTCCCGCACCGTTTGGAGCACCGCCTCCCACGCCCAGCCGGTCGCGCCGATGTCGAGGATGGCGAGCGCGGGGGCAAGGGCAAAGAGCGCCTCTTCCAGCGCCTCCGGGTCGCTGCTGTCAACGATGCGCGTGGCATGGCCGGCGCGCTCCAGGGCACTTTTGATGCGGGTCGAAAAGAAAAGGTCGGGGGTCAGGGCGAGGATTCTCATAGGTGATTCCAGGGTCATCGGTGAAAACGAGTCGGGCGGGCGGCAGCGGTTGAAGCTGCTCCAAAGCTCAAGACGGCTCAGCCAGCGGCTCGACGGACAGGTCGGCCACTTCCATCCACTGCGGGTCGGGCGGGTCGAGCAGGCCACCCGCGCCGTCCAAGGTGGCCCACTGGTTATCCATCCAGATCACCAGGGCGAGCGGGCCGCGCGGCGGCGCGGCGTAGCGCAGCACCGTCGCCCCATCCACGAGCCAGCGCACCCCCGACGCGCGCCACTCGATGCGGTACTCGTGCCATTGGGTTATGTCAAGGTAGTGCAGTGGCTGCTCGGCGGCGCGGCTGACGCCGCTGGCGGCGCGGCGGGCGAGCGGCTGGACGAAGGGGAGCCGCATCAGCCGCATCCCGAGTTCCACGAGCCAGCCGGGCGCGCTCGGCACCACCATGCCCTGCGCGAACCAGCCATCGCCGCTCCAGCCCGGCGTGGCGGCAAGGCGGTTGGGCGGGCTCCCAAAAAAGAACCAGAGCACCTGCGGCCCCACGGCGACCTCCGTCGCGCGGTCGCCCTCGAAGGGTGCGTTCCACCAGCCAAAGCCAGCGGTGCCCCGTAGCGCCGCCTGCCCGTGCGAGAAGCGTGCCCGCAGCGCCAAACAGAGCGGCGGCTCCCACAAAAACTCGTCACGCGCCCGCCCGTGGAAGTCATCCAGTTGGCTGTCGCTGTAGCGCGCCGCGCTCGCCCCGTCCAGCACCAAGACGAGCCCACCCCCCGCCGCCGCCAGCCGCGCGTCGCCCACCACATGCGCAGCCAGCGAGGGCACGCTGGGGATCAGCGCTGAATCACTCATGACCACCGACAAACAGATGAACCGCCAAGGACGCCAAGAGCGCCAAGGAATCGCCTTTTGCATTGAAACATGAGGCTCGGTTTACCTTTTGACTTTTGCCCTTTGCCTTTTGCCTTTTACCTTTACTTCCCGTCCTCCTGCCCCTTGCGCCACGCGTCCACATCGAGCGGGGTCTGCGTCAAAATCTCGACCCCCTCGTCGGTGATGAGCGCCAAATCTTCCAGGCGCACCCCGCCCCAGCCCGGCAGGTAGATGCCCGGCTCGATGGTGATCGCACTGCTGGCGGGCAGCGTGGACCCCTCCTCCGCGCGGAAAGAGAGCGAGGGAAGCTCGTGGATGTCCAGCCCCACCCCGTGGCCGAGCGAGTGGCCGAACGCCTCGCCGTGGCCCGCCGCGCCGATCAGGTCGCGCGCGATGGCGTCGCCCGCGCGCAGGTCGTGGCCCACCTTGAGCTGCCGCTCCGCCTCTTGCAGCGCGTCCAGCACGATCCCATAGACGCGGCGGTACTGCTCGCTCGGCTCGCCCGTGAAGTAGGTGCGCGTCATGTCGCTGTGGTAGCCCTGGAGCTTCGCGCCAAAGTCCACCAGCACCGTCTCGTTGGGGCCGATCTGCCGCTCGCTCGGCTTGTGGTGGGGCAGCGCCGCGTTCGCCCCGCTCGCCACGGTGATGGCGAAGGCGGGCTCGTCCGCGCCCAGCTCGCGCAGCAATTGTTCCAACTCCCAGGCCACCTCGCGCTCGCGCCTGCCCGGCTGGATCAGGCGCGGCAGCTGCTTGGCGGCCTCGTCGGTGATTGCCTGCGCCTGCCGGATCAGCGCTACCTCTTCCGCGCTCTTGACCGCGCGCAGGCTGCGGACCAGCCCCTGCGTTTCCACCCACTCAATCGCTGACGGGGCCCCGCGCGTGAGCGTGTTGTACATCGACACCGTCAGGTCATCCGCCTCAAAGCCGAGGCGCGTCGGGGACTGCTCCTTGAGCAGCTCGACGATGGCCGCCGTCAGATCACCGCTCTGCTTCCACAGGGTCCAGTGCCCTGCCTGCTGCGCCGCCTGCTCGAAATAGCGAAAATCGGTGACAAGGTAGGCCGCACCCAGCGTCAAAAACAGCGCGCCGGAGGAGCCAGTGAAGCCGCTCAGGTAGCGGCGATTCATGCCATTGGTGACGAGCATGGCGGTCAGCCCCTGCTCCGCCATGGCCGCCCGAAGTTGGTCAACTCGTTTATTCATGGGATAATCTCTCAGAAATCAAGGTGGAACCGTCGCGGAAAGGGAGTGGATTGTACCGTAACCCCTATGAAGCGACAAGCAAGATTTGGAATTTCGGATTTCGGACACCGTGCCCTTTGGGTATTTGGGATTTCTTGCAGTGGTCATCCCTCGTCGCACCCAGAGGTACCCGTCGGTCGTCCGTCGGTCGTCGGTCGTCGGTCGTCGTCGGTCGTCGGTCGTCGGTCGTCGGTCGTCCGTAGAGCAACAACAGTGGGAGAGAGCATGCGATTCAAAGGAAAAACGGCGCTGGTGACGGGCAGCGGGCGGGGCATCGGGCGGAGCATTGCGGTCAAGCTGGCGAGCGAGGGGGCGGATGTGGTCATCAACTTTTTCCGCAATCGCAAGCCCGCCGAGGAAACCGCCGCCGCGTGCGCGGCGCACGGGGTGCGCGCGCATCTGATCAAGGCGGATGTGGGCGACCTGGAGTCGCTGGAGGCGCTGTTCCAGGAGGTGGACGAGCAGTTTGGTGGCCTCGATATTCTGGTCAACAACGCGGCGAGCGGCTACAACCGCTATGTCGAGGAGCAGAAGGCGAAGGGGTGGGAGTGGACGCTGAACATCAACGCGCGCGCCCACCTGTTCAGCGCGCAGCACGCCCTGCCTCTGATGAAGAAGCGCGGCGGCGGCTCGATCGTCACCCTCTCCAGCCTCGGCTCGCAGTTTGTGCTGCCGGAATATGTGGTGGTCGGCACCTCCAAGGCGGCGGCGGAGGCGATCACGCGCTACGTGGCGGTAGAGTTCGCGCCGCACAACATCCGCGCCAACGCGGTGAGCGGCGGGGTGGTCGCCACCGATGCGCTGCTGCACTTCACGGGGGGCGAGGAGTGGATCGCAGCGGCGGCGGCGCGCACGCCGGGCGGGCGCATCGCCACGCCGGAAGACATCGCCAACGTCGTCGCCTTCCTCTGCTCGGACGACGCGGCGATGATCTGCGGGCAAACCATCGTCGTGGACGGCGGGGCCTCGCTCTCCTTCCGGTGAGTGGGGTGATGAAGGTGATGAAGGTGAGGGGGTGATGAAGGTGAGGGGGTGATGAAGGTGAGGGGGTGAGGTGTGAATGGAGGGCAATAATCCGTGGAACCCGCGTAGCGGGTGGTGACAATGAGTAGCCTGGGAGTGAGGGGCAAAGGACACGACTTCTCACCACGGAGGCACGGAGGACACGGAGAACGACCTTCACCCCCTCACCCCCTCACCTTCATCACCTTCATCACCCCCTCACCTTCATCACCCCCTCACCCCCTCACCCACCTTGGCTGTGCGGCGAGCGCGGGCTACAATCGCCGGAAACCGACAGGATATTTTTATGGCAACATCGAGCATGATAGCGCGCCTGGAGGCGACGATCGCCCAGCGCAAGGCGGAGCGGCCCGAGGGCAGCTACACGACCTACCTCTTCGATCAGGGGCAGGACAAGATTTTGAAGAAGGTGGGCGAGGAAAGCGCGGAGACGATCATCGCCAGCAAGAATCAGAGCCGCGAGGAGTTGGTCTACGAGGCGAGCGACCTGGTGTACCACCTGCTCGTCCTGCTGGCGAGCCACGAGATTCCGTGGGAAAGCATCGAGCAGGAATTGGAGCGGAGGCACCTCTCATGATTCAGCGAGCATTGATCAGCGTCTCGGACAAGAGCGGGCTGGTTGACCTGGCGCGGGGCCTGGCCGAGCTGGGCATCGAGATTATTTCCACGGGTGGCACCGCCCGCCTGCTCAAGCAGGCCAGCGTGCCGGTGACCCCCATCGAGGTGGTGACCGGCTACCCCGAGATGCTCGGCGGGCGCGTCAAGACGCTGCACCCGATGGTGCATGCCGGGCTGCTCGCGCGCCGCCATGTGGCGCAGGACGAGGCGGACCTGCACCGACAGGGGATCGTCAAGATCGAGCTGATCGCGGTCAACCTGTACCCGTTCGAGGAAACCATCGCGGGTGCGGGGGTGACGCTGGACGAGGCCGTCGAGCAGATCGACATCGGCGGCGTGGCCCTGCTGCGCGCGGCTGCCAAAAACTATAACGATGTGACGGTGCTCTCCGACCCCGCAGACTACGAGGGGGTGCTGAGCCAATTGCGCGAGCAGGGCGAGGTGGACGAGGCCACGCGCGCGGCCCTCGCGGTGAAGGCGTTCCACACAACCGCGCGCTACGACGAGGCGATTTCCAGCTACCTGGCCCAGACCCTTGGGGGCGAGCAAGAGACACTCTTCCCCAGCCGCCTGACCCTCGGCGCGGGTCGCGCTGAGGAGATGCGCTACGGGGAAAACCCGCACCAGCGCGGCGCGCTCTACCAGCTGCCGGGCGCGGGCGGGCTCGCCAACGCGGAGCAGCTTCACGGCAAGGGGATGAGCTACACCAACTGGCTCGACGCGGAGGGCGCGTGGACGAGCGCGCAGGGCTTTGACGCGCCCGCCATCGTCATCGTCAAGCATGCCTCGCCCTGCGGGGTGGCGACGAACGAGTCGCTGGTGCGAGCGTGGCAGGATGCGCTCGCGAGCGACCCGGTCAGCGCCTTTGGCGGGGTGGTGGCGGTGAACCGCCCCGTGACGGTCGAACTGGCCGAGGCGATTGACGAGATTTTTACCGAGATCCTCCTCGCGCCCGACTTTGAACCGGCGGCACTGGAGCGCTTGCGGGCGAAAAAGAACCGCCGCCTGCTGCGCGTGCCGGAGCTGAGCGGCAGCGACATGGAGGTGCGCGCGATTCCGGGCGGCTTTGTCGTGCAGGAGCGCGACAAGCCGGAGGCTGTCGCGCAGATGAGCGTCGCGACGGAGCGCGCCCCCACCGACGAGGAGCGCGCCGCGCTAGAGTTTGCGTGGCGCGCCATCGTCGGGGTGAAATCCAACGCCATAGTCTTTGCCCGCGCCACCGAGGGCGGCTATGCCACCGTCGGCATCGGCACCGGCCAGCCCAGCCGCGTGGACGCGGTGGAGCTTGCCGCGAAAAAAGCAGGCGAGCAGGCGCAAGGGGCGGTCATGGCCTCTGACGCCTTTTTCCCCTTCCCCGATGGGGTCGAAGCCGCGATTCGCGCGGGGGTGAGCGCCATCGTCCAGCCCGGCGGCTCCGTCCGCGACGACGAGGTCATCGCCGCCGCCAACGCGCAGGGGGTCGCCATGCTCCTCACCGGCACGCGCCATTTCCGGCACTGAGTTTATCGAGCCGCACAACGGGGGCTATCATGAGCCAGCAAGTTACCATCACCCTGCCTGACGAAACGTTTCAGCGCGCGGCTCGCCTGGCACAACTCACAAGCCGCGAGGTAGCGGAGGTGCTCGCTGACACCGTGGAACTCTCGCTTGCACCACTGGGGTTTCCTGCTACTGAGCCAGACGCCCTGGACGACCTGTCGGACAGCGCTCTTCTCGACCTTTCGACAAGCGAGTTAGAGCCAGAGGCAGACAAGCGGCTGAGTCAGCTTCTGGATGCCCAACAGGCAGGTCAGCTTGGAACAAATGAGGACGAGCTTCGCGCCCTGATTCAGCTGTATCAGAATAAATGGCTGCTGAAAGCCAGAGCGCTGGAAGAAGCCGTACGGCGTGGGCTTCGGGAGCCCCTTGCTCCGTGAGTCCTGTCGCGCCTGCTGTCCGAGCACAGGTCCGACAGCAGGCAGGCAATCGTTGCGGCTACTGTCTCAGCCCTCAGGAACTTGTACTTGGGGCGCTCGAGATTGATCATCTTGTTCCCCAGGCAAGGGGCGGAACCGATCATGAGGACAATCTCTGGCTTGCCTGCCGCCTATGCAACAATTACAAAGGTGTTCAAACCCACGCTCTTGACCCACAAAGCGGGGCCGCGACAAAGCTCTTCAATCCTCGACACGAGCGATGGAGCCACCACTTTCTGTGGAGCGAAGATGGAACACAGATCATTGGTCGCACGCCATGTGGTCGCGCCACGGTACTCGCACTCCAACTGAACAACGTCATCTCGGTGATGGTACGCCGTGCCTGGGTGTCCGCCGGTTGGCACCCCCCACACCCTAATCCCTAATCTCCAATCTCCAATCTCCAATCTCTAATCCTGATCTCCACCCCCACCCCATGAACCCACTCTCCCTCCCCTACCCCTCCCGCCGCCTGCCCACCGTGGCAAAAAATGGCATGGTGGCGACGACACAGCCGCTTGCGGTGCGCGCGGGGCTCGCCATGCTGGACGCGGGCGGCACCGCCGTGGACGCTGCCATCGCCGTGGCAACGACGCTGACCGTCGTGGAACCTACCTCGAACGGCATCGGCGGCGACGCCTTTGCGCTGGTCTGGCACGGGGGCACGCTACACGGGCTCAACGGCTCCGGCAGGGCACCCGCCGCCCTCTCGCTGGACGAGTTCCAGCGGCGCGGCCTCAGCGAGATGCCGGACCACGGCTGGCTCCCCGTGACGGTGCCCGGCGCACCGCGCGCGTGGTACGAGCTGCACGAGCGCTTCGGGCGGCTCCCCTTCGAGCAGCTGCTCCAGCCCGCCATCCGCGCGGCGGAGGAGGGCTACGCGGTATCGCCGGTGGTCGCGCAGAACTGGCAGCGCGCCGCCAGCGTGTACGGACGCGTCAATCGCGCGCCGGAGTTCGAGGCGTGGTTTCGCACCTTCACCTTTGACGGGCGCGCGCCCGACGCGGGCGAGGTGTGGCGCTCGGCGGGGATGGCTCAAACCCTGCGCCGCATTGCTGCCAGCGGCAGCACCGACTTTTACGAGGGGGAACTTGCGGGGAAGATCGTCGCCTTCGCGCAGCAAACCGGCGGCTTTTTGAGCCAGGACGACCTAGCGGCGCACCGCAGCGAGTGGGTCGAGCCGATCCAGGCCCGCTATCGCGGCCACGAGGTGTGGGAGATCCCGCCGAGCGGGCAGGGCATCGCCGCGCTCCTCGCGCTGAACCTGCTGGAGGGCTTCGACCTCGCCGCGCTGCCGCGCGACTCGGTGGAGGCGTACCACCTGCAAATCGAGGCGATGAAGCTCGCCTTCGCGGACACCCATCGCTATGTGGCTGACCCGCAGCACAGCGACGTGCCGACCGAGGCGCTACTTTCCAAAGCCTACGCCGCCACGCGCCGAGCGCTCATTGGGGAGCGGGCGCAGCGGCACCCTGCCGGGGAGCCGCAACGCGGCGGCACCGTCTACCTCTGCACGGCGGACCGCGACGGGATGATGGTCAGCTTTATCCAGTCCAATTACATGGGCTTCGGCTCCGGCCTCGTCGTGCCGGACACCGGCATCGCCCTGCACAACCGAGGCGCAGGTTTCACCTGGACCCCGCGCACCCCAACGCGCTCGCGCCGGGCAAACGCCCCTTCCACACCATCATCCCCGCCTTCCTGACGCGCGGCGGCGAGCCCCTCGGCCCGTTCGGGGTGATGGGCGCGCACATGCAGCCGCAGGGTCACGTGCAGATGGTGCTCAACACCGTCGAGTGGCACTTGAACCCGCAGGCCAGCCTCGACGCGCCGCGCTGGCGCTGGGAGGAGGGTCTGCGCGTGCTGCTGGAGCCAGACACCCCGCACCACATCGTGCAGGGGCTGATCGAGCGCGGCCACGAGATCACACTGCTCCCACAAGCGGGCACCTTCGGGCGCGGCCAGATCATTTGGCGCACCCCCCACGACACCCTGATGGCGGGCAGCGAGTCGCGCGCCGACGGGCTGGCCCTGGGCCTGTAACGTTGGAACGTTGGAACCGGAAACGTTGGAACGTTGGAACCGGAAACGTTGGAACGTTGGAACCGGAAACGTTGGAACGCTGGAACGTTCGAACGTTTGAACGTTTCGAACGTTTGAACGTTTCAACGTTTGAACGTTTCAACGTTCCAACGTTTCCGCAGCACTGTGTAGCCACTCGCCACCTCACCAACTCTCGGAGTTTAGATGAAGTCTTCACGCTTGTCCCTAAAAATCAGCCTCTTCACGATACTCGTGGTGGGCCTTGCCCTTGTCGGCACCCTGACATCCCGCGCGCAGAGCCCCTCAGCGGAGGAGCGGTATTTTCCGCAGACCGGTTTCCGCGTCGACAACGATTCCGTTTGGGAGTACTTCGGCGCGCGCGGCGGGGTGGATACCTTCGGCTTTCCGGTGAGCCTCGTCTTTCAGTACGATGGCTTTCCGGTGCAAATCTTCCAGCGCCACGTGCTCCAACTCAACGGGGCGGCGGTGCGCCCGCTCAACCTGCTCGACCCCGACGTGCTGCCGATCAACAGCTATGGTGGCCTGACCTTCCCCCCCTATGATGCTGCCCTAGCAAAGCTGGCCCCCGCGCCGGACGCGGCGGACTATGGGGTGGCGGTGCAGCAGCACCTGGAGGCGACGGTGCCGAACGAGTGGGAAGGGGCGGCGCTCGGCTTTCTGGACTACTATTTGAGTGCGGCCCCCGCCGCCGCAGGCGGTTTGCGCCCGCTGATCGCTTTGGAAGTCTGGGGCTTCCCGACGAGCGAGCCCGCGCGCGACCCGAACAACGACAACTTCGTTTATCAGCGCTTCCAGCGTGGCATCATGCACTTTGACGCGACCAGCGGCGTGACGCGCGGCATCCTGCTGGGCGACGCCTTCAAAGAGAGTGTCGGCGCGATCGCGCTGGCCACGCCGCCTGCCACCGACGTCGGTGGCGGGCGGCCCGACCCCCGCACCGCTCCCCACCGCCACCGATGGCCGCTACCCGAAAGCGAGCGAGGCGGGCTTCACCGTCTCGCTCGTCGCCAACAGCGCGGAGCAGCCCATCGAGCACCCCACCAGCCTGGCGTGGGACGCGGCGGGCAACCTGTACGTCAGCCGCGTGGAGGGGCAGGTCATCCGCATCACCCCCGCTGGCGCGCGCACCACCTTCGCGGAGGGCTTCGAGGTACCGACGGGGCTCGCCTTCCGCCCCGGCACCGCCACGCTCTACGTCGCCCATCGCGGCGGGGTGACGACGCTGCGTGATCCCAACGGCGACGGGGTGGCGGAGGTGCAGGAGCCTTTCCTGACCGATCTCTTCTGCTGCTATGCCGAGTTGCACCAGACCAACGGTATCCAGTTCGGGCCGGATGGGTGGCTCTACATCGCGCAGGGCGCGAGCAGCGACCACGGCGAGGCGGCGGACGCGACCTGGCACGCGGGCATCCTGCGCGCCGACCCGAATGTGGGTCAGGCGAGCCTGGAGTACGTGGCGACGGGAATCCGCAACCCCTACGACCTCGCGATCCGCACCGACGGGACGATCTTCGCTACCGACAATGGCGCGGACTACGGCCCGCCCGACGAGTTGAACCACATCATCCCCGGCCAGGGGTACGGCTGGCCCTACTGCGCGACTGACGACGCGGGCAACGTGGTGGTCCACCCAACGTGGAACGACCCCGCGCAGTGCGCGGGCACGCGCGGCCCCATCGCCACCTTCGTGCCCCATGCCAGCGCGAACGGGGTCACCGCCTACGAGGCGGCGGCCTTCCCCGCGAGCTACCGGGGCAACCTCTTCGTCGCGCTGTGGAGCCACATCGAGGGCGCGTACCGCATCGTGCGCGTGCAGCTGACGCCGAGCGGCGACAGCTTCACCACCACCGTGACCCCCTTCGTCACCGACCTGGAGTTGCCGCTGGATGTCACGGTCGGGCCGGATGGCGCGCTCTACATCGCCGATTGGGGGCCGGGGCGCATCTACAGAGTAGCGTATGGGCAATAGGCGGCTGCTGGGCGGGCTCCTGCTCGCCCTCCTGCTGGCGGGGTGCGCCGTCGCCGCCCCGCCCGCGCTGGAGCCCTACCCCACCAGCATCGCCACCTTCCCCGTGATCCCAACGGTCACCCCCGGACCCCTGCCCGACGTAACCTTGCCCACGCTGGACGGCGCGGAGGGGTCGCTGGAGGAGTGGCGCGGCACGCCGGTGCTCCTCAATTTTTGGGCGACATGGTGCTACCCGTGCCGCACCGAGATGCCCGCTCTGGCGACGGTGCATCAGCAGGGGGAGGTGGTCGTAGTCGGGGTGAACCTGCGCGAGAGCGCGGCGGAGGCGCAAGGGTTCGTCTCCGAGTTTGGTATCCCTTTCCCCATCCTGCTCGACAAGGCGGGCACCTTGAGCGACCAACTCGGCGTGATCGGCCTGCCCACCACCTTCTTCATCAACCGCGAGGGGCAGATCGTCGGCAGCCACATCGGCCCGCTCTCGGCAGAGATGCTGGACGAGATCGTGGCAGCGTTGCAGTAGCAAAAGACGCGACTTGAACCAAATCCTCGCTCGCCGTGTATAGAACATGTATTCTATTCACTGTTTTGAGAGGGAGGCGTGCATGAGCAAGCGTTCAATCGTACAAATCGAAATCCCGGTTGTGGACCCCGAAAGCGACTCGGGCTTTTACCAGGAGATGTTCGGATGGGAGTTGGAGCACATGGGCGCGCCGTACCACTACACGACCGGCATGGCGGGCAACACCGGCATCGGTCTGCCAAAGCTTGACCACACGTACGCCCCGGGCGATGTGATCATCTACATCGACAGCGAGGACATCGAGAGCGACCTGGAGAAAGTCGAGTCGCTGGGTGGCAAGACGATGGGAGAGGTAATCGATATCCCGAACATGGGCCGGATGGCCTTCTTCACGGACCCTTCGGGCAACCGTCTCGCGTTCTGGCAGAACACCATGCAGATGTAAAGCGTTCAAACGTTCAAACGTTCAAACGATCAAACGATCAAACGTTGAAACGTTCAAACGTTCGAACGTTCGAGCGCTTAAACAACCGCACCGTCGGCGGGGGCGGCGCGCCTAACGAACAGGCGCGCCGCTTTTTGCTGCCCAAATTCGCCCCGACCGTCTGCCTCCTCTATACTTGTAGGCGGCAGTGGGTTCCCGCATAGCGGGTAAGGCGGCAGACAGCGAACGGATAGCAGACGGCCATTCTCCATTCTCCATTCTCCATTCTCCAGAGAGGCACCGTGCCCCTAACCTTGAGCGAGAGCGATCAGGCGATGCTGGCGGGCGAGCAGGGCCCTGCCGCGCGCCTCGCGATGTCCATCATCGTGCGCATGGCCGAGATTTTCGGCGCGGCGTGCCTCATGGACATCAGCGCGGCGCATATTGACAGCACCCTGTACATGGGCGAGGCCACGCTGGAATTCGCCGAGCGGCTGGCGTCGCTCGGGGCGCGCGTGGCGGTGCCCACGAGCCTGAATGTGAGCGGGGTGGACGAACACGGCTGGCAAGAGTGGGCGGTGCCGCCCGAGTGGGCGACCAAGGCGCAGCGCCAGATGGCCGCCTACGCGAGCATGGGGGCGGCCCCCACCTGGACCTGCGCCCCCTACCAGACAGCCATGCGCCCCGCGTTCGGCCAGCAGATCGCGTGGGGCGAGTCCAACGCGATAGCCTTTGCCAACTCGGTGCTGGGCGCGCGTACCGAGCGCTACCCCGACCTGCTCGACATCTGCGCGGCGATCACGGCGCGCGTGCCCGCCATCGGCCTGCACCTGACGGAAAACCGCGCGGGCGATCTGCTCTTTCAGCTCCACCAGATTCCACTTGACCTTCAGGAAGCTGACGAGTTCTACCCGGTGCTGGGCCACCTGATCGGCGGGATCGCGCAGACGCGCATCCCCGTCATCGCGGGGCTGGAGGTGACCCCGCAGGAAGATCAACTCAAGGCGCTGAGCGCGGCGATGGCCTCGTCGGGCGCGGTGGCGCTCTTCCACATCGTCGGGGTGACCCCAGAAGCGCCCACGCTCGACGCTGCCTTCCAGGGGCGTGCGCCGCAGAAAACCGAAGCGGTCACGATGGAGCGGCTGCGCGCCGCGCGCCGCGCGCTGTCCACCGCCGACGGGGAGCAGTTGGACATGGTAGTGCTCGGCAGCCCGCACTTCTCGCTCGCCGAGTTCGCCAAGCTCGCCCCGCTGCTGGCGGGCCAGCAGCGCCACGAGCGCGTCCGCTTCCTCGTCACCTCCAGCCGCGCGATGGCAGCCCTGGCCGAGCGCGCGGGCCACCTGCAAGCCCTGCGCGACTTTGGCGGCACGGTAACGCTCGACACCTGCATCCTGACCACGCCGATGCTGCCGCCCGAGATCGAGACATTGATGACCAACTCGGCCAAATACGCCTATTACTCCCCCGGCCTGCTCAACACGCGCGTACTATTTGGCAGCCTGGCGGATTGCGTGCGCTCGGCGGTCGCGGGGCGCGTGATACGGGACGATGCTCGATGGAACAGGTAATGCGGGGCCGCCCGCTCGTGGCGGGCGCGGCGGCGGGCGTGGCACTCGTCAGCGACGAGCCGCTGAGCTTTTGGGGCGGCTACGACCAGCACACCGGCGAGATCATCGACCGCCGCCACCCGCTATCGGGGCAGATCGCGGCGGGGCGGGTGCTGGCGCTCCCCTTCTCGCGCGGCTCCAGCACCACCACGGCGGTGCTGCTCGAAGCGATCCGCGCGGGCACCGCGCCCGCCGCCATCCTCGTCCGCGCCGAGGATCACTTTTTCGCGCTCGCCTCCATCGTGGCCGACGAGATGTACGGCACCCCGCTCCCCGTCCTCGTGCTCGCCAGCGCCGACTTTCAGCGCCTGCGCACCGGCCAGCACCTTACCGTCGCGGCGGATGGGACGGTCACGGTTCGGGGATAGATTTTAGATTGCGAAGATTGCAGATTTCAGATTACACGTCGTCCGTCCTCGGTCGTCCGTCCTCGGTCGTCACGCCCAGGGGGCACCCGTCGGTCAAACAAGGGGCAAGCATGGCAACACGTGAGCAAGTTTGGGAGGTGTTGAAGCAGGTGATGTTCCCTGGCTTCGACCGAAGCGTGCTGGGCGCGGTGCAGGGGTTGGAGATCGAGGGGGGCGAGGTGACGATCTCGCTGGCGATCAACCACCTGGGAAAAGGACCGCAGCAAACGATTGGCGAGGCGGTGCGCGCGGCGGTGGGCGCGCTGGAGGGGGTCGAGACGGTCCACGTCCTCGCCACGCAGCGCGCGATGCCCGCCCCCGCCGCCCCCACCGAGCAGCGCCGCGCCCACCTGCCAGGCATCCGCCATGTGATCGCGGTCGGCAGCGGCAAGGGAGGGGTCGGGAAATCCACGGTCGCGGTGAACCTGGCGCTCGCGCTGGCGCAGCAGGGGCTGCGCGTGGGGCTGATGGATGCCGACATCTTCGGCCCCAACGTGCCGCGCATGATGGGGGTCACCGAATTGCCGCCCTCAGGCGAGAGCGGGATGATCCAGCCTGCCGAGGCGCATGGGCTCAAGGTGATGTCGGTGGGCTTCATGGTGGGAACGGAGCAGGCGGTGCTCTGGCGCGGGCCGATGACCGACAAGCTGCTACGCCAGTTTTTGCAAAACGTGGCCTGGGGCGAGTTGGACGCGCTTGTGGTAGACCTGCCGCCCGGCACCGGCGACATCGCGCTTTCGCTCAGCAAGCATGCCCAGCCTGACGGGGCGATTGCCGTGGTGACACCGCAGGGGGTCGCGGCGGACGACGCGCGCAAGGCGATCAGCATGTTCCGCCGCCTGGAAATTCCGGTGCTCGGCGTGGTCGAGAACATGAGCTACTTCGAGTGCGACGCCTGCGGCACGCGCCACACGCTCTTCGGCGAGGGGGGCGGGCAGGCACTGGCCGACGAGATGGGGGTTCCGCTGCTCGGCCAGATACCCTTCGAGCCGCTCGTGCGCGCGGGCGGGGACGACGGCCAGCCCGTCGCCCTGCGCACCGACTCCCCCGCCGCCGCCGCCTTCCACGCCATCGCCGCCCAGGTGCGCGACATGGTGGGGGAGTAGAGAGTAGAGATTGGAGATTGGAGAGTAGAGATTGGAGGCGCTGTGCCTCGTGGGTGTTGCAGGGTTCGGTCCTCGCGCCCAGAGGGCACCCGTCGGTCCTCGGTCGTCGGTCGTCGGTCGTCGGTCGTCGGTCGTCGGTCGCCGCTCAGAGATTGAACCAGAGGCGGCGCGCGCCGAGCGTGAGCAGCAGCCGATAGTCGCTGCCCCCCAAGTCCTCAAAGGCAAAGCTGCCAAAAGGGGTGAGGGGGCAGGCGCGCAGGAGGAAAGTCCCCCGGAACAGATGGAGGCGCGCGCCCTGGTAGTGGCGCGGGTTCCCGTCGCGCACAAGCACCGAGCCGTGCAGCGCCCATCGCCCCGCCTCCGTCATGGAGGGGAGCCACGCCACGAGGACGCGCACCCCCTCCACCTCGTAGCTATCAGGAAGGCTGGTGCTGCCCCGCGCCCGTCGCGGGCCGCGCCCCGATCCAACGAGGCTCGCTGCCCCTGAAAGCGGGAATGATAACTGAAGCGTCACAGTGTCCATGTGGTATCCCTCGGTAGCCCCTGAAAAGCGCGAATAACACTTTGCCGCTCTAAACGTTGCATCTTGCACCTTTCGTGCGAGCTTCCGCCATTTTAAGGTCTTCCGTCCCGCGCCCCACCAAGTGCCCGTTCATTCCTACCGAGTTTCTACGATCTCCCATGAGTTCCCACCCCCTACCCCAACTCCCACCCCCGAGCGACGACCCGCGCGTGCTCGCGCAGCAGGCGCTTGGCCTGGCCGCGCAGCAGCCCGACGCCGCGCTCGCGATGCTCCAGGGGGCCGCGCACCTCGCGCTCCAGCAGGGCGAGCCGCGCGTGGCCGCCCTGGTCCTGCACCGCCGCGCGGCGCTCGCCCTCGCCAACGAGCACTCCCCCGTCCCCGACCTCGCGATGGCCGCGCGCCTGCTCGCCGAGCAGCCCGCCGAGCGCGCCCTCGTCCTGCTCGACCTGGGGCACGCGCTGCTGCGCGAGGGCGATGTGCGCCGCGCGACGCTGACGCTGCGCGAGAGCGAGATGCTGGCACGCACCACCGCGCAGTACGAGCTATCCGCCGCCGCACGCCACGCGCTGAGCCAGGTGGCCGAGCAGCGCGGCGACTATGCCAGCGCGCGGGATTTTCTGCGCGAGGCGGGCACCGCCCTCGCCTACGACGTGGAGCGCGAGCTGCTCGCCACCCTGCGCGACATGGGCAACCTATCCCAGGATAGCTGGGCCGAGGCGGAGCGCACCCGCCGCCAGCGCGCGGTAGAGGAGGAGTTGGCGGCGCTCAAGCGGGAGGTGGGGGGTTAGGGACAAGGGGACAGGGGGACAAGGGGACAGGGGGGGACAGGGGAGAAGGGGAGAAGGGGACAAGGGGAGAAGGGGACAGGGGGACAAGGGGAGAAGGGGACAAGGGGAAGGGGAAAGGGGAGAAGCAAGGCAACCCATAGTTGCAACGCAATGCAGCCTCGTCGGTCGTCGGTCGTCCGTCGTCCGTCATCGGTCGTCCACAAGGGTCCCGTCGGTCGTCGGTCGTCGGTCGTCCGTCGTCGGTCCTCCAAAGCTTAAAATTTGCTTCATCCTCTCAAAAAAGGCGCTGGGGTCGTTTAGCTCGGTATCTCGCACAAGTGTTCGCTTTGACAGAGCGGGCGCGGGCTGGTATGGTCTGCTCCCCACCGCTTTCACCCTTTGAGGAGGACGACCACAAGGGTCGCCCTTACATGGTTTATGCTGCACGACCCGCTGCTTGACGCACTCCGCACACACTTTCACTTTGATGCGTTTCGGCCCGGCCAGGTGGACGCTCTGCGCCACGTGATGCAGGGGCAGGACACCCTCGTCGTCATGCCCACCGGCGCGGGCAAGAGCCTCTGCTACCAGCTGCCCGCGCTGCTGCACCAGGGGGTCACGCTGGTCATCTCCCCGCTCATCGCGCTGATGAAGGATCAGGTGGACGCGCTGCTGGCAAACGGGGTGCCCGCCACCTTCATCAACTCCTCGCTGGATGGCGCGGAGCAGGGCGCGCGCCTCCACGCGCTGGCGAGCGGCCAGTGGAAGCTCTGCTACATCGCGCCGGAGCGGCTGCGCAACCACGGCTTCCGCGAGGCGCTGCGCCGCACCTCGGTCTCGCTGCTGGCCGTGGACGAGGCGCACTGCATCTCGCAGTGGGGCCACGACTTTCGCCCCGACTATCACTCCATCGGCGAATTCGTCGAGGCGATGGGCCGCCCGCCCATCGTCGCGCTCACCGCGACGGCAACGACCCAGGTGCAGGAAGACATCGAGCGGCAACTCCACCTGGAGCAGCCCTTCCGCCTCGTCACCGGCTTCAACCGCCCCAACCTCCGCTTTGATGCCCGCTTCACGCCGGGCGACACGCTCAAGCAGCAGGCGCTGCGCACCTTTTTGGCGGAGCAGGAGCCGAACAGCTGCGGCATCATCTACGTTGGGCGGCGGCGCGAGGCGGCGGATGTGGCGGGCTTCGTGCAGGAGCTATGCGGGCGCAGCACTGTCTTTTACCACGGCGGGCTGACCCCGTGGGAGCGCGACACCGTGCAGGACGATTGGATGAGCGGGCGCGCCTCGATCGTCGTGGCGACCAACGCCTTCGGGATGGGGGTGGACAAGCCCAACGTGCGCTTCGTCGTCCACTACACCCTGCCCGGCACGCTGGAAGCCTACTACCAGGAGGCGGGCCGCGCGGGGCGCGACAGCGACCCCTCGCACTGCGTAGTCCTGCACGACCCGGGCGACGCGCGGCTGCACGAGTGGTTTATCGAGAATGACGCGCCGACGCTGGACGAGATGCGCATGCTTTATGTCCACCTGCGCAACGAGGCGCGGCGCAGCGGCGGGCACCTTGTCACCACCGCCGCGCACCTCGCCACCGTGCTCGACTGGAAGATGGACAACAAGGCGCGCGTGGGGCTCAGCCTGCTGGAGCAGGTGGGGGTGCTGGAGGCGCTGGGCGAGAGCGGCGGCACCGGCCACTGGCGCTGGCAGGAGCCGCTGGGCCGCCTGGACATGCTCGCCCCGATGCGCGACATCGAGCGGCGGCGCGTGCAGAAGCGGCAGCTGCTCCGTACCATGATGGCCTACGCGCAGACCCACGAGTGCCGCCGCCAGTACCTCCTCGACTACTTCGGTGACGCCACCCCGCCCGTGGCGGAGTGGTGCTGCGACAACTGCCAGCGCCAGGGCGAGCAGGCAACGCTCGGCGTGGCGAGCTCGCCCGAAGAAAAAGCCCCGCTCTGCATCCTCGATGCGCTGCACTACCTCCAAACGCACCGCGATTTCGGTTTTGGGGTGGGGCGCGCGCTGCTGGCGAAGATCGTCACCGGCAGCGGCGCGAGCGGGCTGGAGCGCTACTTTGAGCACCCCCAGTACGGCATCCTGCGCCACATGGGGCGCAAGGAGGCGCAGACCCTCGTGGACGATCTGATCCGCGAGCGCTACCTCCAAATCGAGTCGGGACCCTACCCGACCCTCGCGCTGACCCCGAGCGGCCAGCAGGCGGTGGCGCGCCGCCTCGCGATCCCGCTCGGCAGCAGGATCAGCAGCCAGCCAATGCCCGGCGCGCGGCACGTCTCGCCGCAACGCGTGGCGGACACGGCGGAAGAGACGCACCGCCTTCTCGACGAGGGGCTGGACGTGGCAGGCATCGCCGAGGCGCGCGGGCTCAAGGAAGGGACAATCTTCAACCACCTGGCCGAGCTGATCAAGCGCGGGGCGGTGGCCCTGGAAAAGGTGGTAAGCGCGGAAAAGCGCGCCCTCATCGAGACGACGGTGCGCGAGGTGGGCAGCTTCTACCTCTCCCCCATCAAGGCGCGGCTGCCGGAAGAGGTTTCTTTTGGGGAGATTCGCTGCGTCATCGCGGCGATGGAGCACGCGGGCGAAACCGAGGCGGCCCTGGCGCTCCCCGCGCAGGAGCAACTTCTGGTGGAGCGGCTCACCGAATGGCGGCGCGCGGAAGCCAAGCGGCAGAACCAGCCCAGCTACGCCATCTTTTCCGATACCACCCTGCACGCCATCGCCCACACGCGCCCGCGCACCCTTGACGCGCTGGAAGCCCTGCACGGCATCGGCCCCGACAAGCGCGACCGCTACGGCGACGCCCTCCTCACCCTCATCGCCGACAGCGCCACCCCCGACCGCCTCCACGAGCGCCCCGCGCCCTACGCGCTGTAGAACTCGTCGGAACTTGGGGCAGCTTGGGAGCGGAGGGGTCAGGGGACAGGGGTCAGGGAGACAGGGGGACGAAGGGGACAAGGGGACAAGGGGACAAGGGGACAAGGGGACAAGGGGAGCGCGGGCGCTCGCTTACCCCAGCCCACCGTCTCTGACCTCTTTGCCTTTTGCCCTTTGCCTTTTGCCTTTTGCCCCCAACCCCCAACCCCTAACCTCCAACCCCTAACCTCCAACCCCTAACCTCCAACCCCCAACCCCTGTCCGTCCCCTCCATTTGCTCTTTACCAATCACAGCCTATAATCGCGGGCTTATTAGACGCGGCTGTGTCGCCCGACGCATCAGAGGCCGCGTACTACCCCGTGAGGCCTACACTTTTTGATCACTTTTCCTGCCTGCAAGGAGCCTTATCCCCTATGACCCCCATGAAGTCGCTGGTTGGCGATGGGTCCAGCCGTGCGGACGATCATGGCCGTATCGAGAGATCGTCACGAGAGTATCACTCACCCCTTTCCCCGTTGTATGAAACGTCCATAGAGGAATACGAGACGCGCGAGGACGAGGATAGCGATTCGCCAACGCCAGCCGCTCGCGCCGCCGCCACCGCCGCCGAACAGATGCTGCTCGATCTGACCTCGCTCAGCCCCGATGATACCGTCGGGCTTTACCTGATGGAAAGTTGCCACCACCCGCTACTCACCGCCAAGCAGGAGGGCGAACTGGCAGCGAACATGGAGGCGGGACTGGAGGCGCAAAAGCAGTTGGAAGCTACCCAGTGCCCAGACGAGCGGGAACGCCTGCGGCAACGGGTCTACAAGGGCAACCAGTGCCGCGCCAAGCTAATCGAGAGCAACTACCGCCTGGTCATCTCGATAGCGAAAAAGTACGAGGGGCGAGGGCTGCCCCTGCTCGATCTGGTGCAGGAGGGAAACATTGGGCTGATGCGCGCGGTGGACAAGTTCAATTACCACCTCGGCTACAAGTTCAGCACCTATGCCACCTGGTGGATCCGGCAGGCGGTCACGCGCGCCATCGCCGACCAGAGCCGCACGATCCGCGTACCGGTCCACATGACCGAGCGCATCTCCGAGATGAACCGCGTCAGCCGTCGGCTGGTGCAGGAGTTAGGGCGCGACCCGACGATCCAGGAGCTTGCCGAGCACCTGGAAACGACCCCTGACAAGGTCCAGAAGATGATGAAGATCGCCCAGCACCCGCTTAGCCTGGAAACCCCCGTCGGGGAAAGCCAGGAGTCGAACCTTGGCGATTTCGTCGAGGATGACGCGGCCCTGCCCCCGGGCGAGACCGCTTCCCAGCGGATGCTCCAGGAAGAGTTCAAGCGCATCTTTTCCTCCCTCGACCCGCGCGAGGTGCAGATTCTCCAACTGCGCTACGGCCTGAAGGACGGGCGCAGCCTGACGCTGGAGCAGGTCGGCAAAAAGTACGGGCTGACCCGCGAGCGCATCCGCCAGATCGAGGTACAGGCACTGCGCAAGCTCCGCCACCCCAGCCGCAGCCGCCGCCTGAAGGATTACTTGTTGTAGGACGACCGACGACGGACGACCGACGACCGACGGGTACCCCCTGGGTGCGACGACCGACAACGGACCACAGACAACGACGGATTACCGCCAAGACGCCAAGAACGCCAAGGAAAATTCTCTATTCCTTGGCGTTCTTGGCGTCTCGCTTAAAGCGCCTACTGTTGGTGACGGTGTTCTATATTCCGTCCGCCCTGGTCGTTGTCGGTCATCCGTCGACCGTCGTCCGTCGTCCGTCGTCCGTCATCGGTCGTCGCCGGGGTACCCGTCGGTCGTCGGTCGTCGCTACGCTAGAATGGGCTGCGCCATCGCCGTGCGCTCGGCGCGCTTGGCGGCGATGCGGGCGCGGGCCTCGCGGTCGGCGGCAACGCTCGTGGGAATCCCCTCGCGCTCGGCGCGGCGGAGGACGCTGGTGACATTGTCGAAGATGGCGAGCACGCGCTCGTGCGCGAGCGCCGCGTCGTACCCCTCCGGTTCCAACTCCGACGCCACGTTGATCAGGCCGCCCGCGTTGATGACGTAATCGGGCGCGTACAGGATGCCCCGCTCGCGCAGCCCCTGCCCGTGGCGCGGCTCCGCCAGTTGGTTGTTCGCCGAGCCCGCCACGATCTCGCAGCGCAGCATGGGGGATCGTCTCATCATTGAGAATCGCCCCCAGCGCGCAGGGCGCGAAGATGTCGCACTCGACCCCGTAAATCTCGTCCAGCGCGACGGTCGTCGCCCCCAACTCCGCCTGTGCCTGGCTCAACGCCCGCTCGCTCACGTCGGTGACGACCAACTCGACCCCGCGCTCGTGGAGCAGCGCCGCCAGGGCGTAGCCCACCTTGCCGATCCCCTGAATCGCCACGCGCCGCCCGGCTAACTCGCTCGTGCCCCACAGGTGCCGCGCGCACGCCTCCATGCCCCGCACCACCCCCAATGCTGTTTGCGGCGAGGGGTCGCCGCCCCCGCCCATCTCGACCGGCAACCCCGTGACGAAATCGGTCACGCGGCTCACCTCGATCAGATCCTCGACAGTGGTGCCCACGTCCTCAGCGGTGATGTATCGCCCACACAGCGAGTCCACGCCGCGCCCGAGGGCACGGAACAACTCAGGGGATTTGTCGGTGCGGGGGTTGCCAATAATGACGGTCTTACCGCCGCCGAGTGGCAAATCTGCCATGGCGGCCTTGTAGCTCATCCCCTCCGAGAGGCGCAGGACGTCGAGGATGGCGTCCTCCTCGCACGCGTAGGGATACATGCGCGTGCCGCCCAGGGCGGGGCCGAGGGTCGTATCGTGGATGCCGATGATGGCCCGCAGGCCACTCTCCACATCCGTGAAAAAGTGCAGGCCAGCATGGCCGTGCTCGGTCATGTACTGCAAGATGTGCACAATCTACCTCCTTGTAGAGGGGCCACATTGCCCCGTGTGCGCGGCTATCCAATTGAAAAGACGTTGCCATTATACAACCGCCGTGCCCGAACACGAAACAGCCAAAAAGGGCCATCGCCGCGTTGATAGGGCTACTCCACAGTCCAAGGCCCGCTATCCACAAGCATGATGCGGCCAAAATCAAGCAGCCATGAACCTTGTCCAACTTCCCTGTCTTCGCGCCCGCAGGGCACCCGTCGGGATTCGGTCAACTGCGTAAGTCCTACTCCAATCTCCAATCTCCAATCTCCAATCTCCAATCTCCAATCTCCCATGTCCGCTCCCCTCGTTCCCCTCGTACTAACCTGGATCGCTGGCCTGCTCCTCAGCGAGCGGCTGGCGCTGGGGTGGCCCCACTGGCTGGCGCTGAGCGCCATCGGGCTCGCCATCGGCATCGGGCTGGCGCGGCGCTCGCCCGCACAGGGAGCACTGCTCGCCCACCCGCCGATTTATGGCACCCTGCTGCTGCTAGCGCTCACCCTCGGCGGCGCACGCGGGGCCGCGCATCAGCCCCGCTTCGACCAGGGTGATCTGGCGAGCTACAACGACGCGGGGCGCGCGACGATTCGCGGCACGGTCGTCAAGTACCCGGAGGCGCGCGGCGCGACCACGCGCTACGAGATAGCGGCGGAGGCGTTCCAGCAGGAGGCAGGCGGCGCGTGGCTTCCCGTGACGGGCCGCTTCCTGGTCAACCTCGCCCCCTACCCCGCCTACCAATACGGTGACCTGCTCGACATCTCGGGCGAGCCTGTCACGCCGCCGGTGCTGGACGATTTCGACTACCGCGCCTTCCTCGCGCACAAGGGCATCTTCTCGCTGGTGCGCAACGGCTACGGGGAGCGCGTGGCGAGCGGGCAGGGCGCGGCGCTGTTCCGCGTGCTCTTCGCCCTGCGCCAGCGCGCCGAGCACACCCTGCAACTGCTGCTGCCGGAGCCGCACGCCTCGCTGATGAGCGGCATCCTGCTCGGCATCGAGAGCGGCATCCCTGACGAGGTGATGGAGGCGTTCAACACGACCGGCACCACCCACGTGCTCGTGATTTCCGGCTCCAACTTCGCGATCCTCTCCGCGATCTTCCTTTTCCTGGGCCGTCGCCTGCTCGGCGAAAAGTGGGGCTCGCTGCTGGCGCTGCTCGGCATCGCGCTCTACGCCCTGCTGGTCGGCGGCGACCCGCCGGTGCTGCGCGCCGCCCTCATGGGCGGCTTCGCGGTGCTGGCGCTGCTGCTGGGGCGGCAGGGGGTCGCGCTGAACACCCTCGCGCTGGCGGTGCTGCTCATGACCGCCTGGCAGCCCGGCCAACTGCACGATGTGGGCTTCCAACTGTCGGCGCTCGCCACGCTGGGGCTGATCCTCTTTGTGCCGCCGCTGACCCTGCTCGCGGATCGGCTGCTGGCGCGCGGCGGGCTGGACCCCGCGCGGCGGGGGCGCTGGCTCGCCCTGCTGAGCGATGCCGTGCTCATCACGCTGGCGGCGCAGCTCATCACCACGCCGCTGATCGTCGGCACCTTCGGGCGCTTCTCGCTCGTGAGCCTGCTCACCAACCTGCTGATCTTGCCGGTGCAGGGCTGGCTCCTGGTGAGCGGCGGGCTGGCAACCCTGGCGGGGCTGCTCTGGCTGCCGCTCGGGCAACTGCTCGCGTGGGTGCCCTATGCGGGCATCACCTGGACCCTCGGCGTGGTGCGCTGGACCGCCACCTTCCCCCTCGCGAGCATCCAGCTTGGCCCCCTCCCCGCGTGGATGATCTGGTGGATCTATGCGCTGTGGGGGGTGTGGATTTTGGATTCTCGATTTTCGATTTCCGATTCAACTACACTCACGCCTACCGCCGTCAATCCCAAATCGAAAATCGAAAATCGAAAATGGCTCCTGTGGGGCGGGGCGGCACTCGTAATAGGTGCGCTTTGGTGGCTGCGCGGGCAGTTGCCCGACGGGCGGCTGCACCTGTATGCGCTCGCTGTGGGGCAGGGCGACGCGCTGCTGATCGTCGCGCCGGACGGGAAGCAGCTGCTGGTGGACGGGGGGCCGGACCCGGTGCCATTGCTGTCACAGCTTGGCGACCATGTGCCGCCCTGGGATCGCACGCTGGAGATGGTGGTGCTCACCCATGCCGACGCGGACCACCTGGGCGGCCTGCCGGAGCTGCTCGACCGCTACCGCGCCGCGCAGGTGGTGGAGTCGGGGCACGCGGGCGAGACGGCGCTGTACGCGGCGTGGCAGGCGACGCTTCAGGGGCGCGGAATCGTGCCGCTCGTGGCGCTACCGGGGCAGCGCTGGCAGTTGGGCGGCGGGGCGGTGCTGGAGGTGCTCGCGCCTGAGGGGACTCCCTTTGAGGAGTTGAACAACAATGCGGTGGTGCTGCGGCTGAGCTACGGCCACTTCTGCGCGCTGCTCACCGGAGATATCGAGGCGGAGGCGGAGGCGCGGCTGCTGCGCGATGGGGCGCTCGCGCCCTGTCAGGTGCTCAAGGTGGCGCACCACGGCAGTCAAACCTCGACGACCCCCGCTTTTTTGGCGGCGGTTCATCCGAGCGTGGCGCTGATTTCGGCGGGGGCGGACAACCGATTTGGGCACCCGCACGCGGAGGTGGTGGAGCGGCTGGTGGCGGCGGGGGTGCGCATCCTGCGCACGGACGAGCAGGGGACGATCCATTTGTGGACGGATGGGCGCGGGTTGTGGGTGGAGACGGGGCGGTGAGGGGAGAACAGGATCGGCAGGATTGACGGATCGGAGGCTGGAAGCCATCGGTGCAGCGACCGACCAAGCTCGCCGGTAGAACTAGGACGGGCAGGAATGAAGGATCGGAGGGGTAGAGCAGGGATGGCAGAAAGGTAGGAAAAGAGTGGAAACGTGAGAGGGGAACAGGGGACGCTCTCCCTCGCGACAACGCACAAGCGGGGGGCATGGCTCGCTGAGCGACGCCCCCGCTTGATGAAGGATGTAAAAAGCGGTTACGGCTGTGCGAAGAGGGTGAGGGTGAGGAGCGAGACAAGGAAGAAAGGGATGAGAAAGATCATCCACAAGATGCGCTTCTCGTACTTCAGGTGCATGTAGTAGAGCACCACCAGAACCGCCTTGAAAACTGCAATTGCCATCATGGTTCCGGCAACGGTGCCACCCCCAAAGCCTTGCACCTTCAGGAACTCGGCGAGCCAGACTTCGAGCACCGTCGCCGCGCCCAGGATGAGCGCGATGCCCCAGTACAGCTTGAAGGAGCTACCGTGGTGCGCCCCATCGTGCGCGCCGTGCTCCACTGTGTCGTCGTAGATGTCAGCCATGTGCTTCCTCAAAGGAAAAGGGAGGGGCGCGATCCTGCCCCGCCCCGACCGTTAGATCAGGTAAAGGATGGTGAAGAGAAGAATCCACACCAGGTCCACAAAGTGCCAGTAGAGGCCGAACATTTCCAGGGCGTTGTAGTTACGCGCGGTGAAATCCCCCCGCAGGGCGCGGATCAGCACGTAGGTGAGCAGCAGCACCCCGATGGCGACGTGCAGCCCGTGGAAGCCGGTAACGGTGTAGAACGCCGCCCCGAAGATGCTCTCGGACGCCCCCGCGAACCAGGGCTCCCCTACCAACTCCTCCAAAATGTGGCCGAGCTCCGCCCACTCCCGCGACTGATTGAACAGAAAGAAAAGGCCGCCGACGAGAGTCAGAAGCAGCCAGAAGATCATCCATTTCTGCTTGCCCTGCTGCACCGCGTCGATCGCGCTCACCACAAAGACGCTACTCAGAATGAGGATGAAGGTGTTGATCGTCGCCAGGACGATGGCATCCTCGGCATAGGGGGTTTGGTGGGCGTTCCAATTGCTCTCTGGGCGAAAGCTCAAGGCAATGACGGAGGAGATGAGCACGGCAAAGAAGATCACCTCGGAGGCGAGGAAGATCCACATGCCGAGCTTGTCGTTTGCCACCCCCGAGCCGGTCTCCTGGTTGGCGTTAAACTTTGCTGCAATTTCGGGATTCATTCAACAACATTCCATGCGTGAAAGTTAGGTATTAGGTATTGGGTATTGGGTAGTAGGGAGTGGAGATCGGAAACGTCTAGGCCGTTCAATACCCACTATCTAATACCCAATATCTATCTAGCAACCGCCGTTCAATCGCCAGGGACGGGCAGAGCCTCGGGCGAGGAGATGCGGCGACCATAGTCGTAGGGATCGTGGTCCACCGTGAGCGGCTCGTCGAAGTTGTGGTGCGGCGGCGGCGAGGAGGTGAGCCATTCCAGCGTGCGGGCGTTCCACGGGTTGGCGGGCGCTTTTTCGCCAGCGGTCAGGGACTTTGCCATGTTGTACACGAGGAAAATCTGTGCCAACCCCAGGATGAACGCGCCAATCGTGATGGTCAGGTTCAGCCCCGCGAACTCCGGCGCATAGTCGGCGTAGCGGCGCGGCATGCCGAGCGCGCCCAGGGCGTGCATCGGCAGGAAGGTCAGGTTGAAGCCGACGAAGGAGAACCAGAAATGAATCCTGCCTAGCCGCTCGTCCAGCATCCGCCCGAACATCTTGGGGAACCAGAAGTAGATGCCGCCGAAGATCGCGAAGGCGGAGCCGCCGAAGAGCACGTAGTGGATATGTCCCACCACAAAGTAGGTGTCATGCAGGTGCAGGTCTACCGGCACCGACGCCATGAAGACCCCGCTGATCCCGCCGATCACGAACATGGAAACCAGCGCCAGCGCAAAGAGCATCGCGCTGGAAAGGGTAATCTTGCCGAAGGCGAGGGTGCCCAGCCAGTTGAAGATCTTGATCCCCGATGGCACCGCGATGAGCATCGTGGTGAGCATGAAGGGGATGCGCAGCTGGGGCATCAGGGCCGAGGCGAACATGTGGTGCGCCCATACCACAAAGCTCAGCACCCCAATCCCCACCGTCGCGTAGACGAGCGCGCGGTAGCCGAAAAGCGGCTTGCGGCTGAACACCGGGATAATCTCCGAGATGATCCCGAAGGCGGGCAAAATCATGATGTAGACCGCCGGGTGGGAGTAGAACCAGAAGATGTGCTGGTAAAGGAGCGGGCTGCCCCCGAAATCCGCGTTGAAGAAGGGGAAGTTGAGTGCCCCCGCCATGAATTGCAGGGTCAGCGCGGCGGCCAGCGAGGGAGTGCCGAGCACCTGGAGCACCGCCGTCACGGCAATCGCCCAGGTGAAGAGCGGCAGGCGGAAGTAGTGGACCCCCTTGGTGCGCATGTTGATGATCGTCACCAGAAAGTTCATCCCCGCGACGATGCTGCTCCACCCCACCGTGAAGATCGCGAGCACCCACAAGATTTGGCCGGTCCCGCCCTGAAGCGCGACCGGCGGATAGGCGGTCCAGCCCGCCTTGGCGGTGCCGCTCTCAACAAAGTAGCTGCCGATCAGCATTAACCCGGCGGGCGGGATCAGCCAGAAGGAAAGCGCGTTCAGCTTCGGGAAGGCCATATCGAAGGTGCCCAACTGAAGCGGCATGATAAAGTTACCGAACGCGCCGGTGAGCATCGGGATGATGAAGAAGAAGATCATGATCGTCCCGTGCATCGTGAAGAACTGGTTGTACTGGTCAGCGCTGAAGAAGTTCATCCCCGGGCGCGCCAGTTCCAACCGCACGAGCAGGGCCATCAGCCCGCCCAAAAAGAAGAAGGCGAACGAGGTCCAGAAATATTGGATGCCGATCACCTTGTGATCGGTGCTGAACCACAGGTAACGCTTCCAGTCGTGTAGCTCCTCGCCACGCGGGTAGGGCACGCGCCCGCCCGTGGCCCAGATGACAAACGCTATCAGCACGAAGGTCAGAAAGCCTACACCAAGCAGGCCAAGCAGCAGGCCCAACACGGTTCCGGCGGCGGGGCTGCCGCTCTCCGCGGCCCCGGCCTCCTGGGCAAAGGCCCGCCCGCCCCCAATCGCCACCAGGAACAGAGCCGCCAGCAGCGCCAGCCCGGCGCGGCGTGCTGCGCCCCTCATCCAGGACCCCTTCTCACGAATACGCTCGGCCATGCGGCCTCCTCCATAGATTGCCGGTTTCAGGCAGGACGGTCACCGCTTGACGATGACCCACAACGCGGGGCACCGAATCGCTGCGCCCGACCCGCCTGCTGACCGCGTTATTGTTGCAGCAGCATCTGCACGAGGGCGTTAAGCTCCTCGTCGCTGATTTGCGCCTCGGTGTAAGGCGGCATGATGTTGGCAAAGCCAGGCACCACGTACACGCCGGGGTTACGAATGCTTTCGGCGATGTACTCTTCCGGGGTGGTCGCCTCGCCGCTATAGTCCGGCGCGGCGATCTGCTCGGCGGCACGCGCGCCGAGCCCGTTGTGCGACGGCCCTACCTCTGAGGTCGAGCCCGCCGCGTCCAACTGGTGGCAGCCGATGCAGCCCTTCGCCTCATACAGCTCAAGCCCGAACGCGGCGAGCTCCTCTGGGCTAGCGTTGGCATCCGGCACCGCCTCCGCCGCGGCCACCTTCTCCGCTTCCCACGCGGCGTAGGCATCCGGCTCCAGCACGATCACCTTGGCGAGCATGGTGGAGTGGCCCGCGCCGCAGAACTCGGCGCAGCGCAGCGGGAAGCCGTCGGGGAGGCCCGCCTCCTCGTTCGTCATCTCTGGCGTAATCTGGATGCTGCGCACGAAGCCATGCGTCGCGTCCTGCTTGATGCGGAACTCCGGCACCCAGAAGGCATGGTTCACATCCGTGGAGGTGATGTTCAGGATGTGGGCGCGCCCCTTCTCCATCGTCAGCGTGCCCACCTCGCTGATGCCGGTCTCCGGATAGGCGAAGGTCCAAAAGAACTGTTGCGCCGTCACATCCACAATCTGTGATCCCTCGCTCGGCACCCCACCCAGGTTCAGGTCATTGTAGACACGCAGGCTGAGGATGGTCAACACCACCAGAAAAACAGCGGGCGCGATCGTCCACGCGATTTCCAGGCGGTTGTCCCCGTGGAGCGCGCGCCCCACGGCGTCCGGCTCATCGTCCGGGCGCACGCGGTAAATCCAGACAAAGTAGAGCAAGAAGCCCTGCACGAAGACAAAGATGCCGACGCTCACGACGAGCATCAGCAAGAAAAGGTTGTCTATGCCAATCGCCTCGCGCGAGGCAGCGATGGGAAGGGTCCAGGGTACGTGAGGGTAGGCCAGAATCAGGGCTACTAGCACCAAAAAGATCCCGCCTAAAAGAGCGGTGATACGTCCGAAGGTCACATTTCCTCCAGCGGCGTTAGCCTAGGGAAAGTTGGGAAGCACGGGTTGAACAGCTACATCGGTCAGGAGCAACCCGTGTCATGGGTGGCAGAGGTCTACCGTTTTACGGATGGCGTGAGGGGGTCGAATCGGCCCCGAGGCGCGTTCAGACAGGCCCGGGAAAAGGGTTGGCCCCTGCGCGAACGAGAAGGGACGTGGCTGTCTGCGGTCACAAGAGCCAGATAATAACATGGAGCGGGACGGAGGACAAACCCTCTTGCAGATTGCGAATTGTGCGCCGCCCCCCTACAATAACCGCCAACCGTTCACCCCGCACGAGTGCCAGCCCGCAACTATGAATGACAACTCTCGGAACACGTTCCCCCTTTGGCGCTGGCTCCTGACTATGGCGAGCTTTTTGCTTGGCTTCGGGGGTGTCCTGTGGTGGCAAACCCATCAGGACGACCGACTTCTGCGGCAAATGGAAGAGGAAGAAAGAGGGAGTAACCATGCTAATTTTTCTTGACACCGCCATCCTCGACGAGATTCGCCTCGCCGACTCGTGGGGCATCCTGGACGGCGTTACCACCAACCCGAGCCTGGCGGCCAAGGCGGGGCGCGACTTCAAGGGCAACATCCTCGCCATCTCCGACCTGATCGGCACACGCGCGGGCAGCGTCAGCGCCGAGACAGTCGCCCTGGAAACCGAGCGCATGATCGAGGAGTCGCGCCTGGTCACCTCCTGGGCGGACAACATCGTCGCCAAGATTCCCTGCACCCCGGCGGGGCTGGCGGCGGTCAGCCAGCTTTCCAAAGAGGGCATCCGCACCAACGTGACGCTGGTCTTCACGGCCAGCCAGGGCCTGCTGGCGATGAAGGCGGGCGCTACCTACATCAGCCCCTTCGTCGGGCGGCTGGACGACATCAGCCACAATGGGATGGAAGTGATCGAGCAACTGGTCACGATCAAGCAAAACTACGGCTACGAGAGCAAGATTCTGGCGGCGAGCATCCGCCACCCGCTCCACGTGGTCCAATCCGCGCTGATGGGCGCGGACATCGCGACGATGGGCTTCGACACCCTCAAGCAACTGTTCCAGCACCCGCTCACCGACAAGGGGCTGGACCGCTTCCTCAAGGATTGGGACAGCATCGAGCAGGAGATGCGCCCGTTCTAGGGCGGCTCAAAGGTGGAGTGAATGGTGAATGGAACGACATTCACCACGCGCCACGACACGGGCAATCTCGTTTGCATGCTCACGCCACCATCAAGCTGCCTTTCCGTCGTCGGTCGTCCGTCGTCCGTCGTCCGTCGTCCGCCGTCGGTCGTCATCGATCCCACGCGCTGTCAAGCAGGAGAGTTGAATGAGTGTAAAAGAATGGTTGCTGGAACTGCCCGGCATTGGCAAGGTGCGGCGCGTGCACGCGCTGGAGCACGCCACGATCACCCTGCTCAGCCGCCGCAAGCGCGACTTGAACATAGTGGGGCGCTCCACCCCCAACGGCTTCTGGCTCTACGGGGAGGTGGACGAATCGGAGATCGAGCGCGCGGTCAACGAGGCGCTGCGCCGCCTCCAGGGTGGGGAGGCCGAGCTAGCCATCCACCCGCGTTGTGGCACCAACCTCGCGGTGGCGGGGCTGCTCACCGGCGTGAGCAGCTTTTTGGCGAGCCTGTCGCTCTACAAGAACGAGCGCACCCTCGACAAGCTGCCACGCGTCATCCTGGCGGCGACCGCCGCGATGCTCGTCGCGCAACCCGCCGGGCTCGCCGTGCAGGAAGCCTACACCACCTGCCCCGACGCCTCCCGCCTGTCGATTGGCACCATCCGCCAGAGCAAAAAGGGGAACCTCACCGTTTCCTTCGTTAAGGTGAAGGGGTAAAGGGAAAATCGTAAAAATTGCCCCGCCGATTGACTTTGGATTTTACACTCGATGATCTACCTCTTCCACGGGGACGACGACCTGACGCGCAACGAGTACCTGACGGGCCTGCTGGCGCGGGTGCAGGACCCGATGGGCGACCTGAACCAGACGCGCCTCTCGCCCGACCGGCTGACCTTCGCGGAGCTACGCCACGCCTGCGACTCGCTGCCCTTTTTGAGCGACCGCCGCATCGTGATCGTGGAGGGGCTGCTGGAAAAGCTGGCAAAGCGCGGGCCCAAGGAGTTCGCGGAGCAGGTCAAGGCGTATATCCCGACGATGCCGGAGTACACGCGCCTCTTCCTGCTGGAGGGGACGGTGGACAAGCGCACCACGCTGTGGAAGACGATGAACAAGCTCTCGACCCAGAAGGGCTCCGGCCTGTTCATGAAAGAGTTCGCCCTGCCCAAAGAGTTTCAGCTGCCGGAGTGGGTGCAGCAGCGGGCGCGGCTCCACGGCGGGCTGATCGAGCGGCAGGCCGCCACCGAGTTGGCCTCCTTTGTCGGCCACGAGGTGCGCGTGCTCGATCAGGAGATTCGCAAGCTCGCCACCTACGCGGGGCAGCGACCGATCACGAGCGCGGATGTGCGGCTGCTGGTGCCCTACGTGCAGGAGGCGAGCGTCTGGCAGATGGTGGACGCCATCGGCGCGCGCGACGTGCGCGGCGCGCTCGCTGCGGCGCAGCAGATCCTCAACGACGATCCGGGCAAGGCGATCTACCTTCACATCATGATCACGCGGCAGATTCGCCTGCTGCTCCAGGTGGCCGAGCTACAGTCGCTAGGGCAAAACTCAGAGGACATCCAGAAAAACCTGGGCATGAACAGCTTCGTGCTGGGCAAAATAATGAAACAGGCACCCAACTTTACAGTTGAGCGCCTGGAAGAAGCGTTTGATCGCCTGCTGGACGCCGACCTTGCCCTGAAAAGCGGCGCGGATCAGACCCTAACGATCAACATGTTGATCGTGGAGCTGGCCGGGCGCAAAGCCGAGACGAGCAGCCGGTAATTACGGCCACGGACTTGAAGTCCGTCCTGATGGGCCTTTGGCCGACCGTCCGCCTGCGCGGACGGTACGACGAAGCTGGCTCAGAGGTCCATCTGTTTTTACCGGAGAGTTAGGGCTCAGTTAAAGGCAACTTGACAGGTACGGTGGTTCTCACGCAGCTTTTTCTTCGAGCCGCGCGGCAGCGTGTGGGTCGCTGCCCACCAGAAAATGGTACCGCAAGATATTGCCGCGCGGCTCCACGCGGATCTTGTCCACGCTGGTAATCTCACCCACATCGGCGGGGTTGGCGTAGCACAGCGTGGCGGCCACGCCGAAGCGGTTGCGGTAACATTTTGCTGCATCGCGCACCTTTTTCGCCAGCTCGCTCCCCGAATCATCCATCCACAGCACACCGATCATCCTACCCTCCTCGTCGTGGCTTTGCCCCGTCGTCGCACCGTTGCGCCCCTTGCGTCAGCGTTCCACATTCGCCATCTCGGCACCCCGCACCATCCGCTCCAGATGCGGCCACCCGCCGCGCCGCGCCTGCCGGGGCGGGTGGCCCAGCGCGTGGGGCCGCGTGGCGGGCGCGCCGAGCCCCCCCGCCCTGCCCCGCTCCACCCACACCTCCGGCAGCAATTGATCGAGATACCATTCGATCCAGCGGCGCAGCAGGAGCGGGCAGAGCAGCGCCGCACCGACCAGCAGCCCTGCCACGACGAGCAGCCCCAGCGGGTTGAGCCGTAGCCCCACCACGAGCCCCAGCGTGCATCCAAATGAGAGGGCTGCCCAACTGGACGCTTTCACGCGGCACCGCCCGCCGCCCGCGCGACGAGGCGCGTGCGCCCGAAGCGGATACGCTCCACCACCGCCCCCACCTCGCGATCGTCCAGCCGCGCGGTGGTGATCGGGATGGACGACTGCTCGTGCTGAAACCGGAAGCGCCCCGGCACCGCTCCCTCTGCTGCCGCAAGGCGAGCGGGGAAAAGATCGCATAGCTCGTCGCCCAACGCCGCCCCCGAGCGACACGCCAGCGCCACGTGGATGCCCGACGCGGCCCCGCGCTCCAGCAGGGCGCGAAGCACCCCGCGCACCACCGGCCCGCCCGCCTCCAACACGCGCTCCCCCTCATCGACCAGCGCCAGCACCTGCGCGCAGGGGTGCGGGTCGCGCTCACGCATCTTCATCTCGGTGAAGAGGCGCACCAGCCAGCCGACCGCGTGCTCCGGCTGCTCGCTCCACGCCCAGCAGTGGGGCAGCGCGCGCAGCGAGGCGAGGCTCCCGCGCGGGCGGCTGTCCAGCAGGGTCAGCCGCCAGTGGCGCGCGCTGTGGTGCGCGGCGATGCCCAGGCCCACCACGCGCAGCAGCTCGGACTTGCCGATGGCGGCGTCGCCGCTAATCAGCAGGTGGCGAACTGTCGGGTTGGTCAGGCGCAGCATCAGCGAGGCCCCACCGTGCTCCATCATGCCCAGCAGCGCGCTGCCGGAGGGCAGCTCGCCGCTCCGCTCCAGCAGGTCCCCGTAGCGAAGGCCCGCCCCCTCGTCGCGCGGCAATTCCAGAAAGAGTGAGCGCCCCTCGCGGCGCAACTGGCAGCGGGAGTAGCCGGCCTCGCGGGCGAGGGCATGGGCGAGCCCCAGCACGCGGCGCGTGGTGGTGCCCAGCCCCAGCTGAAGCGGAAAGCGGATCGCATCGCTCGAAAAGGACGCCTGGCCCACGCGCGCCGCCACTCCGTGGTTGGCGAGCAGTTCTTCCAGGCGAATGGCCTCCGTCGTGAAACAGTTGGCGACATTGGGCGTCGCCTTGCTGGGGGAGGGTGCGGCAGCAGCAAAGGATGACATGGGCTACCTCCAGGTGGCAGGTAGGACGGTCCAACAGGCGCGTGCAGGGGGTGTGCATGCGGCGCACGAGGCGCGCGAAGGGAGACCGCCCCGAGAATGCTTCTCTGGAGGCAGTATAAGGGAACGGATGTTCTGTTGTCAAGGGGCAAACAGAACGTCCGTTCGAATTATAACATGCCCCTGCGACAGAAAACGCGCATCTGGATAACCAAATGCGCGTTTTTCTGAAATTGCTTTACGGGGGTGAGGGGTTGGGGGTTGGGAGTTGAGGGTTGGAGCGGGCGAGACGCCCGCGCTCCCTGTCCCCCTGTCCCCTTGTCCCCTTGTCCCCTTGTCCCCTTCTGGGAGGCGAGACGCCGCGCTCCCAGAGGTCCTAGAAGCTCGTGCTACGGCTCGTCAAACCCCACCGAGAACATGGCGTCCATGTCATCATGGTTGTACGCCTTGAAGGCGAGGAGGGTTTCCGTGTTTTCGATGCTCGGCACGCTAAGAATCTTTTCGGTGACCAACTCCGCCATCGCGCGGTTGTCGGGGACGCGCAGCAGCGCCACCAGGTCGTAGCGGCCCGCCACCGAATAGACCTCGCGCACCCCCTCCAACTCGACCAGTTTCTCCGCCACCTGGTTGATCGCGCCCCGCTCAATCGTCAGCAACACCACGGCTGATACCATTGTTTCCTCCTGAACCGCCTGGAACTTGAAATGTGGAACTGGTTTATGGGCTCCGTGCGCTACGCACGCCGCTGGCCCCGCATGGCGCGCCGCCACCAGGGAAGGCACAGGCCGATGAGCGCTACCAGAAAGCCATCCAGGATCAGCCACACCGGCACGGTGGCATCGTCCAGCAGGCCACGCCCGGTGACCGGCAGGGTCTGCGCGGGGGGCGGCGCGGAGGCTGCGCCCGCGCTATCGCTCTGGCTGCGGCCCATGGTAGCGAGCGGGATCCAGATTTGCGCGGGCGGAAGCTCGCCGCTCGTGAGCGGGTAGCTGATGGCAAGTGCCCGCGCGTTGCCGGCGCTGCCCATCACAAAAACCGTGTAAAACTCCCCATTGTTCATCGGGAGGGACAATGGCTGAATCAGCTCGTTCCCCGCGTTGCCCAGCACCTTCAACTCGCGCATCCCCCGCCCCACCGGAAGGCGCGCGCTCGCCTCGCCCAGCGCGTACATTTGCGGGAAGCGCTGGTTGTTGATCACGGCGGTGATCGCAGGTTCGCCCGACAGCAGATTCACCACGCGCAGGGTGCTCTGCCCATCGCTGGGGATGCCGGTGTCGTCCGTGAGGACATAGGCGGTGGGAGCGCCCTGGCTGTCGGGGCCGATAGCGAAGGTGTAGGAATGGCCTTTTTGGAGGCTCACCGGCTCCTCAGAAAGCAGGGCCCCCGCGCTACCCGCCGCGCTCAGCGTGATCTTCTGCGGGCCAGCGCTCGTGATCCCGTAGGCCGTGGCCTGCCCGGCGGGCAGCCCCGCTACGATCCGCTGCCCATTCAACAAGATATCCAGCGGCGGCGCGCCCGCCTGCGCGTACACAAAGCGAATCTGCGCCGAGGGTTGGTTAGCGGGGTCCACCCCCTGCGCCAACGCGGACGCTGGCAGCAGCGCCATCCAGACGATAGCGACAACGATCATCCTGTAAGCCCACCCCGTCATGGTAGTCCCCTCCTTGTGCTAGGGCTCGCGCGCCCGATCGGGCAGGCGCAGGCGGAAATGGCGCTTGTCCTCTAGCGAGGCGCGCTGCCGCTCGATTTCTACCCCCCGGACCATCGCTCGCAACTGGTTCAGTTCTTCCTGCAATTCCTCGATCTGCTTGCTCATGTTGAGGATAACCTCCACCCCTGCAAGGTTCACGCCCAGGTCTTCAATCAGCCCTGCTATCTTTTTAAGTTGCTCGATATCCTGCGGGGAATACATTCGCATCCCGCCCTCAGTGCGGGCGGGTTCTACCAGGCCGATCCGCTCGTAATGGCGCAAGGTTTGGGGGTGCAGATTTACCATGCGCGCCGCGACACTGATCACATAGAGCGGCTCATCTTGTTGGGGCTTGTTGCGCTGCATGGAAACTCCTCTTCCGCGTCGGGTGATGGGGGCACCGTGGCGACCGGTCGTCGATGGGCCTCTTCGCCAGAAAACAACGGGTGAGACAGAGCGCGCGGCGGGGGCGAGCGTGGTTCACGCTCGCCCCCGCCCGTTGGATACCACCCGGCTGGGGCGCGTGCCCGCCTGCTACGGGCGCGCCCCCAGCGTGAGCGGCAGCTGCATCGTCTCGCCCTCGCGGACGATGGTCAGGGTGACCTGATCGCCCACGGCGCGCGTGTCCAGGTAGTTCACCAGATCGTCAAAATCGCTCACTTGGCGCTCGTCGATCGCGGTGATCACGTCGCCGCCGGTCAGGGCAGGCGCGCCGCCCGGCAGGGTAACCTGCTCCTCACTGCCGCGCAGCCCCGCCTGATCGGCAGGGCCACCGGGCACCACCTCGGTTACCAGCACCCCACGATCTACATTTTGCAGCCCCAGCGCGGCGGCCAGGTCGGGGGTCAGCGACTGGATCTGCGAGGAAACCCCGAGGTAGGGGGTCTCGAAGGAACCGGTGGCGATCAGCTTGCGGCACCACCGCCTTCACCTTGTCCACCGGAATCGCAAAGCCGACCCCGCTGTTGGTTCCCGCCTGCGAGTAGATCATAGAGTTGACCCCCACCACGCGCCCCTCGACATCGAGCAGCGGGCCACCGGAGTTGCCAGGGTTGATGGCGGCGTCGGTCTGGATCAGGTTCGAGATGTTGTAAAAGCCGCCGCTCTCGGTGGGCTGCGTCGTCAGCGGCACCGCGCGCTCCGTCGCGCTCACCACGCCGAGGGTCAGGGTGCCCTCGAAGCCGAACGGGTTGCCGATGGCGATGACCCGCTGCCCCACCCGCAGGTCGGCACTGCTGCCGGGCACGAGCGGGGGCGCGTTTTCAGGCAGATCGTTCACGCGAATCACCGCCAGATCGGAGTTGGTGTCGGTGCCGATCACCTCGGCGGTGCGCTGCGTGCCGTCGTGGAAGGTGACAATCACCGTCTGGGCGTTCGCCACCACGTGGTTGTTCGTCACGATGTGGCCGTCCGCGTCCCACACCCAGCCGCTGCCCTGGCCCAGATCGCCGAACAGGCTGTTGCTCTCACCGCTGATGCTGACGTTGACGACGCTGGGGATCACAATCTCATAGACGCGACCGACCACCTCTTCCTCGGCGCGGACAACCGCCAGCGAATCGGAAGGCAGCGTCAGGGGTTGGGCGGGAACGCGGGTCGCCGTGGGCCCCACCTGCGGCACGGGGACGGTGCCATCCTCACTCTGCCCGCCAAAAGCACTTTGGATGGGGGCCAGCCCACCGCTCCCCATTATCAGAAACGCGCCCAAGCCGCAGACGCATAGAACCCCCAACAATGCCAGGGCGGCCAGCGCCCCAATCAAGTTCCGATTGCTCATCCACCTTTTCCTTTCCTGCTATGATCTTTCGCTGCTACGCGGTCACACCACGCCCCCGAACTTTAATCAAGCTCCCTCAATTGCTGAAAAAGTGCGCGTTGCGCCTCGGTCAGCCGCGCGGGGACCTCTACCTGCAGCTCGGCGAACAGGTCGCCCATGCCGCCGCCGCGCAGGCGGGGCATCCCCTTGCCGCGCAGCCGCAGCTTTTTCCCGCTTGAGGTGCCCGCCGGGATGGTGACTATCAATTCCTTGCCCTCCAGGGTGGGCACGCGCGCCTCGCCGCCCAGCACCGCCGTATACAAATCTATCGGCACGCTCACGTACAGGTCGTCCCCGTCGCGGCGGAATTGCGGGTCAGCCAGAATCTCGATGGTCAGGAACAGGTCGCCGCGCGGCCCCCCGCTGACCCCGCGCCCACCCTTGCCGCTCACGCGAATCTTGGAGCCGTCGCGCACCCCCGCCGGGATATCCACTTCCAGCCGCTCGCCATCCACGGTGACGATGCGCTTGCTGCCCGTGAAAGACTCGCGCAGGGTCACGTCCACCGGCGACTCGATGTCGCGGCCCCGCCCCACCTGGGCGGTAGAGGTCGGGCCGCTACGGGGGCGCTGCCCGCCCAGGCCGCCGAAGAGCGACTCAAAAAAGTCGGAAAAGTCGCCGTTGCCAAAGTTGCCCGGCGCGCCCGAGGCACCGCCCGCCCCGCCGCGCGTGTACTGCCCCCAGTCGAAACCGCCGGTGCCGCCGCGCTGCTGGTAGCGATTCCAATCCGCGCCAAGCATGTCATACTTTTTGCGCTTGTCGGGGTCGCTCAGCACCTCGTAGGCCTCGTTGATTTCTTTGAACTTTTCCTGGGCCGACGCGTCGCCCGGATTTACGTCCGGGTGGTACTGGCGCGCGAGCTTGCGGTACGCCTGTTTGATGTCTTTCTGCGACGCTTTGCGGTCCACGCCCAAAAGGTTGTAGTAATCTCGATATTCCATCTTGGCTCTTTTTCAGGGGGATTGGCGAGAGCCAGCCTCCGCAACAGGGAGGAAGCGCGCGGCTCTCTCGTCGTTAGTTTGCCACTACCACCTTGGCCGGGCGCAGCAGCGCGCCGCGATAGACATAGCCCGGCGCTACCTCTTGCAGGATCGTCCCGCTCGCGACCTCGGCGGGCGCGGAGGCCACCGCCTCGTGAAGCTCCGGGTTGAAGGGCACGCCGATGCTCTGCAGTCGCTCCACCCCCGCCTGCTCCAGCGCGCGCTGAAACTCGCGATGGGTGAGGCGCACTCCCTCGGCCACCCCCCCCTGCTCCCCATCCGCCAGTTGGGCAACGGCGCGGTCCAGGTTGTCGGAGACGTCCAACATGCGCTGGAGCACCTTGCGCGTCTCCTCGAAGGCACGCTGCTCCGCGTTGCGCTGCAGGCGCTCGCGCTGCGCGGTGGCCTCGCTGCGCGCCTGCTCCCGCATTTGCTCGCGCTCGGCCTCCAGCGCGTCACGCTGCTCGTTGAGCGAGCCCATCAGCTGGTCGTAGCGGTCGGCCCACGCGTCGCGCTCGCGCCGCGCCTCGGCCAACTCCTCCGCAAAACGCACGATCACGTCGGGCGGGGGCGACTGCTGCTGGCTACGCATTTCCTGCTCGGCCTGGGCGCGCCGCCGCAACTCCGCTTCTGCCTGCGCCCGCCGCGCCGCCTCCTGCTCGGCGAGCCGCCGCCGCTGGTCGCGATTGTACCGATCATAAGGGTCCCAAAACATGCTCGTTCCTTTGAAGGTATTAGGTATTGGGTATTGGGTATTGGGTATTGGATATTGGAAATTAGAGCTCAGGACGAACAAAACCGAAGCTTCATTTCACTCCTTATACATCACCCGTACCTACTATCTAATACCTACTATCTAATACCCAATCCCTAATCCCTAGAAAAAAGGGAGGCTAAAAGGCGATGTCGCCCTCGCCTCCCTTTTTCATAGGTGTGACTTATGCCTCGCGGAACTCGCCCTCGACGACGTCCTCGTCGTCACCGCCCTTGCGGCCCGTGCCCTCTGGCCCACGTCGGGGCCAGCGGCGGGGCCACCGGGCTGCTGCGCGTAGGCGGCCTCGCCCATCTGCATCGCGGCCTGCTCCAACGCTTCCACGCTGCGCCGGATGCGGTTGTCGTCCTCCGCCTTGAGCGCGTCGCGCACTTCCTGAACCTTGTTTTCCAGATCGGCCTTGGTCTCGGTCGGGGAGCTGGTCGCCCATCTCCTTGAGCTGCTTGTCGATCTGGTAGGCCAGTTGGTCGGCGCGGTTGCGCGTCTCGATCCGCTCGCGCTGCGCCATAGTCGGCGTCGCGCTGCGGCTCGGCCTGCCTGCACCATGCGGTCGATCTCGCTCTGGCCCAGGTTGGTGCTGGCCGTGATCGTGATCTTCTGCTCCTTGCCGGTGGCCTTGTCCTGCGCCGTCACGTTCAGGATGCCGTTCGCGTCGATGTCGAAGGTCACCTCGACCTGCGGCACGCCACGCGGCGCGGCGGGGATCCCCTCCAGGCGGAAGCGGCCCAGGCTCATGTTGTCGCGCGCCATCGGGCGCTCGCCCTGGAGCACGTGGATGTCCACCGCGGTCTGCATGTCCTCCGCCGTGCTGAAGATCTCGCTCTTGCGCGTCGGGATGGTCGTGTTGCGCTCGATCAGCGTGGTCATGACACCGCCCAGCGTCTCCAACCCCAGGCTCAGCGGGGTCACGTCGAGCAGCAGCACGTCCTTGACCTCGCCACCGAGCACGCCCGCCTGGATCGCGGCACCCACGGCCACCACCTCGTCGGGGTTGACCCCCTTGTGTGGCTCCTTGCCGTTGGTCAGCTTGCGCACCAGCTCCTGCACCATCGGCATACGGGTCGAGCCACCGACCAGCACGACCTCGTCGATCTGGCTGGCCTTCAGCCCCGCGTCTTCCAGGGCGCGGTTGAACGGGCCACGCAGCCGCTCGACCAGGTCCTCCGTCAGCTGCTCGAACTTGGAGCGCGTCAGCTTCAGCTGCAGGTGCTTCGGCCCGCTGGCGTCGGCCGTGATGAAGGGCAGGTTGATCTCGGTCTCCATCACGCTGGAAAGCTCGATCTTGGCCTTCTCCGCCGCCTCGCGCAGGCGCTGGAGGGCCTGGCGGTCGCTGCGCAGGTCGATGCCCTGATCCTTCTTGAACTCGTCCGCCATACAGTCCACGATGCGCTCGTCCCAGTCGTCGCCACCCAGGTGGGTGTCGCCCGCCGTGGACTGCACCTCGACCACCCCGTCGCCCACCTCCAGCACCGAGACGTCGAAGGTGCCGCCACCCAGGTCGAAGACGAGGATCGTCTCGTCCTTCTTCTTGTCCAGCCCGTAGGCCAGCGCCGCCGCCGTCGGCTCGTTGATGATGCGCTGCACCTCGAGCCCCGCGATCTTGCCCGCGTCCTTCGTGGCCTGGCGCTGCGAGTCGTTGAAGTAGGCGGGCACGGTGATCACCGCCTCGGTTGACCGGCTCGCCCAGATAGGCCTCGGCGTCGGCCTTCAGCTTCTGCAGGATCATCGCCGAGATTTCCTGCGGCGCGTAGGTCTTGCCGGTCTGCGGCACGCGCACGCGCGCGTCGCCGTGCGGCCCCGTCGCGATCTCGTAGGAGACCATGATCGCTGGTGCGCTGCGTCTCGGGGTCATCGAAGGCGCGCCCCATCAGGCGCTTGACCGAGTATGATCGTGTTTTCCGGGTTCACCACCGCCTGGCGCTTGGCGGTCTGCCCGACCAGCCGCTCCCCGTTCTTGGAAAAGGCGACGACCGAGGGGGTGGTTCGGCCGCCTTCGGCGTTCGGGATGACGGTCGGCTCGCCACCTTCCATCACCGCGACCACGGAGTTGGTCGTTCCCAGGTCAATTCCAACTATCTTACCCATCTTGCTTTGACTCCTTTCAAAAGGTCATTTTGTTGTATGAGTCTGGTGTTTTCCCTATCTTACGTACGGCCATATTATATCCCTTTAGCGTCCTTCTGTCAAGGTTTTTGGCACTCGTTACAAGGGAGTGCTAAGGCAATGCGGAATGCGGAATGCGGAATGCGGAATGCGGAGGGATTCAGGGTTCTATCTCCATTCTCCATTCTCCATCTTCCATTCTCCATTCTCCCTTTTCGCGCTCCAACAAAAAGAGCGCAGAGGGTTCTGCGCTCTCGAGCTCATCGCTAAAGGGCAACGGTTTAAAATGAGGGTCGGGCAGCGACAAGCGTTGTCCGCTCAAGCACACAAGGCTACAGCTCGCCGGGGTCGAAGTCGTCGAGCAGGCGGCGCACCTCTTCCTCCCACCCTACATCGAGCGGGTCAAAGTGGGTTTCGGTGAACTCCTCGGCCAGCCGGTCCAGGTAGGCGCGTACCCCCAACTGCGGCGACTCGCGGTCCAACTCCTCCACCTTCTCGCCCACGACGCGGCGCAGGTTGGCGCTTTTCTCTTCCAGCTCGGTCAGGTCGATGTCCAGCCCAAGCATGTAGTTGACGCGCCGCATCACCCCCAACCAGGCCATGAAATCGTTCTCGATGCGGATCGAGTTGCTGATCTCGGCCATCTCGGAAAAGTCGTAGGTCGGGACGAACGCGTAAAAGCCAATAAACTCCACATCCTGCTCGCCCGCGCGCTTGCACAGGTAGGAGCCGATGCTGGCCCCGCCACGATAGTTGGACAGGTTCACCGCCAGGTTGTCCAATTCCGCCTTCAGCACGCGCTGGCTGTACACGCAGGACACCATGCGCTCCTTGTCGTAGGGAAGCTCGCCATACACCCCGCCAAAGGCGACGATGCGCTTCACCCCGAAGCGCTTCGCCACCTGCAAGAGGGTGGCGACATAGCGCTCGATGTCCAGGTGCGGCTCGTCGCCCACAAAATAAAGCAGGCCGCGCCGCTTGTCCCCTGCGTAGAACAGTTGGTTTTCCGGCACGTCCAACTCGGTGGGGAACCCCTCCTCAAACTGGATATCAGGGCGAACCAGGTCGTGGGTGCCCGGAATTTGAAAGAGGTAGAAGCCATCGGGGCGAATCGTCCCGATCTGCCGCGCCCCGCTCTGCTGGATCAGGTAGCGGGGCAAGCGCGACGAGATCGAGCCCGCGTCGGCCCACTGACGCCAGCCCGCAATCATGTACATCTCTTCCGATTTCGGTTCTTCCCACAGGTCAATAGCGTCGGTCATCTTTCACCTCTCTTCCGCGCCGCGATCCATGAATGAATAAACTACCCTTCTCTGTCCGCAGGTCCCTATTCTTGCAGCGAGCGCACACTTCGACAAACAGAACGCAGAACGCAGAACGACAGAACAGAACGACAAAACGCAAAGGCGCAAAGGCGCAAAGGCGCAGAGGGCAGGACATATGAGGGAACACTACGCCGCCGGCGTACCCCTCGGCGGGCGCGGGGAACGCAGAACGAAAGCGAACCACGGAGGCACGGAGAACACGGAGGACGACGTTTTGTGTGCTCCCCGTGTCCCCCGTCCCCTTGTCCCCTCGTGTCCCCTCCGTGTCCCCCTGTCCCCCTGTCCCGCCTAGAATAAATCCGCCCCAGGGTGTTTCTGCATCCTCGGCCCCTTTTGTGCTTTATCTCATTGCACGGTCGCTCCTTGCTTGGATGACGCAGTGCGTTGTGCTATCATTGCGCCATTATCACATGCGGCAGCACGCGCCCCAATTTTATTGGGGCGTCTATTTTATACCCAGGATAAAGGGCTCGGCCATCCATAAGGCTAGACTCGCACGAGGCGCAGCGATGGTACCGCACACCATAGACGCAATCATCACCCAGGTTGGCAAGTACGCGCCGGATTTCGATCCGGCGCGGTTGCAACAGGCCTATGAGTTGGCGGCTGAGGCCCACGAGCATCAAAAACGCAAAACCGGCGAGCCCTACGTGATTCACTGTCTTGAGACCGCCGCCACCCTTGCCGAGCTGCGCCTGGACCCGCCCGTTGTTGTGGCGGGTCTTTTGCATGATACCGTCGAGGACACCACCGTGACCCTCGCTGACATCCGCGAGGAATTTGGCGAGGAGGTCGCCAAGCTCGTCGATGGGGTCACGAAGCTGAGCCAGATTGCGGACATGACCGGCCACCGCAAGCGCGACCTGGACCATCGCGAGGCGGAGAGCCTGCGCAAGATGTTCCTGGCGATGGGCGACGACGTGCGCGTGGTGCTCATCAAGCTGGCGGACCGCCTGCACAACATGCGGACGCTGCACGCGCTGCGCCGCGAGAAGCAGAAGCGCATCGCCCGCGAGACCCTGGACATCTTCGCGCCGCTGGCCAACCGCCTCGGCATCTGGCAGATCAAGTGGGAGCTGGAAGACCTGTGCGTTCCGGCTACCTGGAGCCGGATGATCTACAAGGAGATCGCCGGCGCAGCTCTGAACGAGCGGCGCGACGAGCGCGAGCAGTTGCATCGAACGCGCCATCAGCCATGCTGCGCGCAGACGCTGGAAGCGATCGGCATCCACGGCCGACATCACCGGCCGCCCGAAGCACATCTACAGCATCTACAAGAAGATGCGAGCGCAAGGAGCGCGACTCTCGATCAGATCTTACGACGTGCGCGCCGTGCGCGTCTGGTGAAGAACCTAGCCCGACTGCTACGCGGCGCTGGGCGTCGTGCACAGCCTGTGGCGGCCGATCCCCGGCCGAGTTCGATGACTACATCGCCAAGCCCAAGGAAAACGGTTACCAATCGCTGCACACGGCGGTGGTGGCACCGGAAGGGCAAGACCGCTCGAGGTGCAGATCCGCACGCAGGAGATGCACCAGCGTTGCGGAGTACGGCGTTGCGGCGCACTGGCGCTACAAGGAGCAGATCAAGCGCGACAGCTACCGACGAGAAGATGCGCTTGTTGCGCCAAATGCTGGAGTGGCGCGAGGATGAGGACATCGACGCCGAAGACTTTTCGACGCAGGTGCGCGAGGACGTGCTGCCCGACCGCGTCTATGTGGTCACCCCCAAGGGCGAGGTGATCGACCTGCCCGCTGGCGCCACCCCGATTGATTTCGCCTACCACATCCACACCGATGTGGGTAGCCGCTGCCGTGGCGCGAAGGTGAACGGCAACATCGTGCCGCTCAACTATCAGCTCAAGAACGGCGATCAGGTCGAGATCATCATCGCCAAGCGCGCCGCGCCGAGCCGCGACTGGCTCAACCCGTTTTTGGGTTATGTCAACACCTCCCGCGCCCGTTCCAAGGTGCGCGCCTGGTTCCGCAAGCAGGATCGCGGCGAGAATATCGTGCAGGGCCGCGAGCTGATGGAGCGCGAGCTGCGCAAGCTGGGGCTGAACGACAGCCTGGAAAAAGTCGCGCAACAGAGCAAGTATGATCGGCTAGACGACTTTCTGGCGGCGGTCGGCTGCGGCGACATTAGCCCGCACACCATCGCTGTCAAGCTGCTGGAGGCGCAGCGCGCCCAGAACACCGCGACCGGCATCGAAGCGGAGGTCGCCGCCTTCCAAAGCAAGCGCCCGCCGGAACAGCCCAAACTCACGCAGCGCGCGGTGAGCGTCAGCGGGGTGAGCGACCTCATGACGCACATGGCAGGCTGCTGCAAGCCAGTACCCGGCGACGACATCACCGGCTACATCACACGCGGCAACGGGATCACCGTCCACCGTCAAACCTGCCCAAACGTTTTGAACAACAAAGATAGGGATCGCGTGATTGACCTAAACTGGGGAAATGACCGGAGCGGCGACGTGTTTCTCGCCCCGATCCGCGTGCTCGCGCTGGACCGCGAGGGGCTGCTGCGGGACATCGTGGACGTGGTGGGCAACGAGAGCGTGAACATGCGCTCCGTCAACGCGGTCACCAGCCGCGAAGAGGGCTCCGCCGTGGTGACCGCCGTGCTGGAAGTGACCGACGCCTCGCAGCTCTCGCGCATCCTGTCGCGCATCAACCGCCTGCCCAACGTCTTCGAGGCGCACCGCGCGACGGGATAACGCAGAACGAACGGCAGCAGGCGGCAGGCAGCAGGCGGCAGGCGGCAGTGGGTTCCCGCAAAGCGGGTAAGGCGGCAGTGGGTTCCCGCAAAGCGGGTAAGGCGGCAGGCAGCAGAACGCAGAACGCAGAACGACGACAATAGAAAAGAGACTACGGCTTCGTGTTCGCCGTAGTCTCTTTTCGTTATCTGTTGTCGGTCGTCCGTCGTCGGTCGTCCGTCGTCCGTCGTCGGTCGTCCGTCGTCGGTCCGTCCTACTCGTCGCTCTCCACCGTCTCGGTAGCGGCGGGGGTGCTTTCCCCCTCCGGCGCGAGGGTCGAGGTCGGGAGCGGGACGGTGGTGGGCAGCGGCTCCTGGAGCTCGTCGATAAAGGGATCGGACGGCAGGTCGTCGATGTCCCAGAAGCGCTCCACGTTCGCGGCGGTCTTCGCCTCTTGCAGGAAGGTGGTGAACGCCTGTGTGCGCTCCTGCTCCAACTGCTCCTCAGGGATCTCGCGCTCTTCCGGCCCCTCGATCAGCTTGATGATGTGCCAGCCGAACTGCGTCTCGAAAGGCTCGCTGATCTGGTCCGGCTCGTCCAGCGCAAACGCCACATCCTCGAACTGCTGGATCATCTGGCCGCGCCCGAACCAGCCAAGGTCGCCGCCCTGCTGCGCGTTGGACTGGTCGGTGCTGAGTTCCGCCGCGAGCTCCTCGAAGGCATCGCCCGCGTCCAGCCGCTCGGCCACCTGTTTTGCTTCTTCCTCGGTTTCCACGAGGATATGCGCCGCGTGGACCTGCTCCGCCGTGGAGGCAACGTCGGCCTCCGCCTTGTACTCGTCGCCCAGCTTGGTGCGCAGCACCTGCAGGCGGATCACGTTGCGGTAATCGGCCTCCGTGAAACTGGTGCGGCGATTCATCTCGTCCAGAAGGGTCTGGTACTGCTCCTGGAAGGTGTCATCCGTGAGGATGTTGGGGGTGGCGGTGGGCGCGGGGGTAAAGGTCGGTCCGGCGGTGACGGTTGGCGTCACCGTGTCGCTGCCGCTAATCTCGGTAGCCTCCACGGTGGGCGAGGGCTCCAGCGTGGGGGTCGGCGTGAACAACTCAGCGGTGGCGGTGGCGGCCACAGCAGCCTCCGCCGTCGCGGTCACATCCGGCTCGATCTGCGCGCCCTCCTGGCGGGCGATCTGGCGGCGAACCTCCTCGTCCACCTCCGCGTCGGTAACGGCGATGCCGCGTGACGCCGCTTCATTCTCGATGATGTGCTCCTCGATCATCGTTTCCAACGTTTGCGAGCCAACGGCGCTGTACGCCTGGGAAAGCTGGGTCAGCTGCTGCTGGAAAAATTGCCCCAGGAAGCTCGCCGTCTGGGGGTCCTGCGCGGCGTCAATGTACTGCGAGCGCGTATCCTCAAACACTTGAAAGATGCGGAAGCGCTCGTAATTGATCCGCTTGTACAACTCCTCGCGCGTGATCGTCTCGTCGCCCACCTTGGCCATGGCCTGGCCGGGCTCGACAAAAAGGGCGGAAATCACGCCCGCTGCAAGGATCAACGCCACCAAAATCGTCACCACCGTCGTCCCGATGATGACGCGCTGGCGCTGCTCCGCCTCACGCTCGGCGCGCGACACGTGCTTGCGCGATAGAGGCCTTTCAGAGGGGGGGGTGGATGCTTTGCGTGCCATAACAGCTACTCTCTTTTCTCCTCGGCATGTGTGGATGACGCTCTCCCCGACCGAGCGGGACAGTTAGAAGGCAAAATGGAAAACGTGAAACATGAGATTGCCTCATCACGTTTCACGTTTCACAGCCCCGCATCGGTCGGGAAGCTCAACTGCTTGGATTGGAACCCCATACGTGTAAAAAAGAGCCTGCCTCGGCGGAGTGTACGCACTCCCTAGCGTGAGCAGGCCCTTTTTCAGGCGTAGAAACGTATGAACTTATTGGACGGTGTAGGGCAGCAGCGCCAGGTGCCGCGCGCGCTTGATCGCCGTGGAAAGGCGGCGCTGGTGCTTGGCGCAGGTCCCCGTCTTGCGGCGCGGCAAAATCTTGCCGTGATCCGTGATGAAGCGGTTGATCTGCTCCGGCTCCTTGTAGTCAATATAGCTGACCTTGTCGGTGCAGAAGCTGCAAACCCGTCGTCCGCGTCGTTGGTAGCGAGCCATCTTTACTCTCCTTCTTCCTGATCGTTCTCTTGCGTGCCAGCGGTGTCCTGCTCCTCGGCAGCGTCGTCCGCGTCGGTGCTCTCAGCGGTGCCTTCCAGCGGGGAGACATCCTCGTCCACCAGCGCGGGGGCGGGAATCTCATCAGCCGCGTCGGGCTGTGCCTCGGCGGTGGCATCGGTGGCAACCGACGCTTCCTCAGCGACCTCGACCTCGGTCGGCTCGGCGCGAAGCGATGCTACCTCAGCTTCCACCTCGGCCTCCGTCGCCACCAGACGCTCCTTCTCTTCCAGATCGTCGCGGCGGACGAGCAGGTAGCGGATCACGTCCTCGTTCAGGTTCAGCTGGCGCTCCAGCGTTTCGAGCAGGGAGGCAGGCAGGTTGACCTGGTAGATCACGTCGATCCCCTGGTTGTACCGCTTGATGGAGTACTCCAGGCGGCGCTTGCCCTTGCGCACCAACTCGATGATTTCGCCACCATTTCCCGTCAGGTAGTTGTCCATGCGCCCGATGCGGTTCTCGAGCTCCTCTTCCTCCAATTCAGGCTGGAAGATGACGTACAACTCATATCGTCGTAATTCGACCATCAAAAAAATCCCCTCTTTGGACTTGTGGCCCCGGCAGAATGCTGGAGCAGAAAGACACAACAAAACGGGCGGCCCGCAGGCCGTCCCGTGGGGATGATTATAGACGTTTTTGTCTCGATGGCAAGTTGAAAGGGCACTCTTTTTGCTCTACACTTCCCCGCATGAAGATCGGTCTCCTTTCTGACACACATGGCTGGCTCGACCCCGCCCTGCTGGACTGGTTCGCGGGCGCGGCGATGATCCTGCACGCGGGCGATGTAGGCAGCGAAACGATCCTGCACGAGTTGGGGCGCGTCGCGCCGACCCTCGCCGTGCGCGGCAACGTGGACGGCGGCCCCTGGGCGCGCGAGCTCCCGCTGACGCGCCTCGTGCGCGTCGGCGGGCTGCGCGTCGCGATGCTGCACATCGCGGGCAACGCGAAGAAGCCGCACCGCGACGCGTTGGCGCTCATCGCGCGCGAGCACCCGGAGCTGCTGCTCGTCGGCCACTCGCACATCCCGCAGATCGCGCGGCGCGACGGGGTGCTCTGGGTCAACCCGGGCGCGGCGGGCCAGCAGGGCTTCCACAAGGAGCGCACCGCCATGCTCCTGCACCTGTCCGACACCGGCAAGCAGGACATCGACTTTATCCGCCTCGCCACGCGAGGGTGAACGGAAAGGCAAAAGGCAAAAACGGAAAGGCAAAAGGCAAAAGGGGACGAAGGACGAACTTTGGATGATCGTCGGCATAGTCTTGGGTTGTGGCACTGCGAGCGCAACGTAGGGCGACGACAGACAATGCTGCCTTTTACCTTTTGCCTTTTGCTCTTTGCCTTTTGCCTTTCCGTTCTCTGTCCTCCATCCCACACGAGACACCTTCCCATGAACACCCCACCCGACTGGACCGCGTCGGTCCACCATGACAGCTCGCCGCGCTACGTGAGCGCGCGGACCCCTACCATCGGCACCGAGGTCACCGTGCGGCTGCGCGCGGCGCGCGATGCCCCCATCGAGCAGCTGTTGATCCGCACCGCGCCGGATGGGGAGCAATTGTTGACCCCCATGCGCCGCGTGGCGACGGACAGCGCCTGCCAGTGGTGGGAAGGCTCGCTAAACCTGGCGATGCCGAAGACGAGCTACCGCTTCCTGCTGCTCACGCCCGAGGGGAACTGGTGGCTCAACGCGCTGGGGCTGCTGCGCTTCACCCCGACCGACACCAACGATTTCAAGCTGCTCGCCAACTACCACGCGCCGCACTGGGTGCGTGACGCGGTGTTTTACCAGATCTTCCCCGACCGCTTCGCCGATGGCGACCCTGAAAACAACGTGCGCGACGGGGAGTATCTCTGCTACGGCGCGCCGGTGGTCGCGCGCGGCTGGGGCGAGCCGCCGCACCGCGCCACCGGTGGGCGCGAGTTCTTCGGGGGCGACCTCCAGGGGATCATCGAGAAGCTGCCCTACCTGGACGCGCTGGGGGTCACCTCGCTTTACCTCAACCCCATCTTTGTAGCGCCCAGCAACCACAAATACGACATTGCGGATTATACGCAGGTGGACCCGCACTTTGGCGGCAACGAGGCGCTGGCCGCGCTGCGCCGCGCGCTGGACGAGCGCGCCATGCAGCTGGTGCTCGACATCGTGCCGAACCACTGCGGCTCCGCGCACCCGTGGTTCACCGAGGCGCAGCGCGACCGCAACGCCCCAACCGCCGAGTTTTTCACCTTCCGCCGCCATCCCGACGAGTACGACAGCTGGCTTGGCGCGCGCAGCCTGCCCAAGCTGGACTACCGCAGCGAGCGGCTGCGCGAGTGGATGTACGCGGGGGAGGAGGCGATCATGCGCCAGTGGTTGCGCCCGCCCTACCGGATCGACGGCTGGCGCGTGGATGTGGCAAACATGCTCGCGCGGCAGGGCGAGAGCCAGCTGGGGCACAAGATCGGGCGCGGCATCCGGCGCGCGGTCAAGGCGGAAAACCCGCACAGCTACCTCCTCGGCGAAAATTTTTTCGATGGGTCGCCGCACCTTCAGGGCGACGAGTTGGACGCCACGATGAACTATCGCGGCTTCAGCTTTCCGCTGCTCGCCTGGCTGGGCTGCTACACCGAGACGATGGCGCACGATGCAGCGTGGCACACCCGCCCCGCGCTGCCGACCGAGGCGCTCGCCGCGCAGTGGCAAACGTTTCTGGCGGCGATCCCCTGGCAGATCGCCACACAGCAGCTCAACCTGCTGGGCAGCCACGACACCCCGCGCCTGCTCACGCGGCTCGGTGGGGAAGAAGCGCGGGCGCGCTTGGCAGCCGCGCTGCTTTTCACCTTCCCCGGGGTTCCCTCCGTCTACTACGGGGACGAGATCGGGCTTGCCGGCGGGCCTGACCCCGATTGCCGCCGCACCATGCCGTGGGAACCGGACGCCTGGAACGAGAGCCTGCTCGCCCTGTACCGCACGCTGATCCAGCTGCGACGCACCTCGCCCGCGCTGCGCTGGGGCGGCTACCAGCTGCTCCACGCGCAACGCGACACCCTCGCCTTTCTGCGCGAGGCCCCGGAGGAGCGGCTGCTGGTCGTCGCGCGGCGTGCGGACGACGGGCAGCGGGCGCTCCCCGTGCACGGTGCCGGGCTCGCCGATGGCACGCCCTTGCGCGACCTGCTGGGCAGCGCCACGGCGACGGTGGAGCAGGGGCAGCTACCGCTCCCCCCACACAGCGGGCCAAGCGTGCAACTCTGGCAGGAAATCCGCTAGCCATCGCCAGAACTAACCGCTGCCGCGCGCCCAATCAGGTAGGAGTGCTGGCCCCATTCTTGCAAAATCCGCGGGCAACCTTAAGGAAGCTGCATCGGCAGTTGTCCGCATGTTATCAAATAACCAGTGGCAGAATACCGTTCTATGGCAATTGATGGACACGTTGCCCTCATCACAGGTGGCACGCGACGGATCGGCCTCGCCATCGCGCGCCGCCTGGCATGTGAAGGGTACACACTCGGGGTAGTTTATCGCGAGGATGAGGCGGCAGCGGCGAGCACCCTGGCGGAACTGCGGCGCGTGGCTCCCCACGTCGTTGCCATTCAGGGCGATGTCAGCACGCGCGAGGGCGCTGCCCAGGTGGTGCGCGTGGCGCAACGAGCGATGGATTCGATTGACCTGCTGGTCAACAGTGTGGGCCCCTTTGTCCCCGGCACGTTCAGCCAAACCAAGCCCGACGCATACGAGAAGATGGTAGCGGGCAACCTGGACAGCGTGTACCACATGTGCCAGTGCGTGCTGCCGCTGATGCGCGAGCAGGGTGGCGGCTGCATCGTGAACCTGGGCTCGCTGAACGCGGAGGTGGCGCGTGGGGCCCCCAACGCCGCCATCTACCATGCGCTCAAAGCGGCGGTGGTGGTCCTGACCAAATCCATAGCCCGCAGCGAGGGGCCCTACAACATCCGCGCCAACGTCGTCAACCCCGGCATCGTGGACATGCTCGGCGTGAGCGAAGAAATCGTCGAGTCGATCCCGCTGCGCCGCCTCGGCACGCCGGACGACGTGGCGCGCGCGGTAGCCTGGCTCGCCAGCGAGGAGGCGAGCTATGTCAACGGCACAGTCATCAATGTGAGTGGCGGCTTGTACGTGTAAACTCGTAGGCCATTCCTGGGGCCGCGGGCCTCTGGCCCGCCCAAGCGCGAAACTCGTGGGCACTCCTGAGCGTTCCTGGGGCCGCGGGCCTCTGGCCCGCCCAAGCGCGAAACTCGTGGGCACTCCTGAGCGTTCCTGGGGCCGCGGGCCTCTGGCCCGCCCAAGCGCGAAACTCGTGGGCACTCTGGAAATCCGCATTCCGCATTCCGCATTCCGCATTCCACCCAGATTGCCACATCCCGCCCACACTGCTATACTAACATCCGAAAACCCTTTGTCGGGTGGCGCGCGGACGCGATCACTGGCGACAAAGGGCATTTTTATATTTTGTTGATACGCTGTTGCAACAGGGAGAACCGCTATGGCTGGACGTCCTGTAATCGGAATGCCCACACAAACCCAACCAGGGAACCCAGATGGTCTACCGACGTGCTGGATCATGAGCAAGAAGTACGTCTCCACCCTGTCCGACGCGGGCGCGGTGCCCTTCATCATCCCGCTGCTCGACAACATGATGACGTTGCGCGCCATCTATGACGAGTTGGATGGGGTGTTCCTGTGTGGCGGTGTGGACATGGACCCCTCTTCCTACGGGGAACCCCGACACTACCTATGCGGGGCTACCGACAGCGACCGCGATGCAACGGAAATGCAGCTGGTGCGCTGGGCGATCCAGGAAAAGAAGCCGGTCTTCGGGGTATGCCGGGGGGTGCAGGTGATCAACGTTGCCTGCGGCGGCACGCTACTCCAGGACCTGGCATCCGAGGTGCCCAACTCGCGCAAGCACGATTACTTCCCGATGCAGGGCCGCTTCGAGCGTAACCTGCTCACGCACTCGATCAGCGTGGACGAAGCGTCGCACCTCGGTCGCTTGCTGGGGGTGCGCTCGATCAAGGTGAACTCCATGCACCACCAGGCGATTGACCGCGTGGGCAACGGGCTGGTCGCCACCGCCTGGGCCGACGATGGGATCGTCGAGGCGCTGGAATCCACGAACCACCACTACATGCTCGGCGTGCAGTGGCACCCCGAGGAACTCGCCACCACCGACCCGCGCATGCGCCGCCTGTTCCGCCAGTTTATCCGCGAGAGCAGCCGCTTCCGCGCGGAGCGGATCATCAAGCTGCACGAGCAGGAAAGCATCGCTGCCTGACAGCGGCAGCGGGCCAAAGGGAATCGGAAGATGCGCAAAGAGGAGGGGGCATGGGGCAGCGGTGATCCCGCTATCCATGCCCCCTCCTCTTTTGCGATGGAGCCCCGCGCGAACGAGCCCGCGCGGGGCGCAGGCCCCATCGGCATCTTTGACAGCGGGGTCGGCGGCACCACGGTGCTGCGCGAGGTGCATGCCCTGCTACCCGACGAGCCGCTGCTCTACCTTGCCGATCAGGCGCGCTGCCCCTACGGGCTCCACTCCGAGGAGACATTGCGTCGCTTCGCGCTGGACGATACGATCTGGCTGCTGGAGCAGGGCGCGAAGCTGATCGTCGTCGCCTGCAACACCGCCAGCGCGGCGGCGCTCCACTGGCTGCGACAACGCTTCCCGACGGTGCCCTTTGTGGGGATGGTGCCCGCCCTGAAGCCTGCCGCGCAGGCCACCCACTCCGGCGTGGTGGGGGTTCTTGCGACCCCCGCCACCATGCAGGGCCGCCTGCTGCGCGAGGTGATGGAGCAGTGGGCGGAAGGGGTCACGGTCATCGAGCAGGTGGCCCCCGGCCTGGTGGAACGCATCGAGGCGGGGGCGCTGGACGATGAGGCGACGCGCGCGCTGCTGTGGCACTACCTCGCCCCGATGGTCGAGGCGGGGGCGGATACCGTCGTGCTCGGCTGCACTCACTACCCCTACCTTGCCCCGCTTATCCGTGCCCTGGCCCCCTCGCTCGACGTGGTGGACGCCGCGCCTGCTGTTGCACGGCAGGTGGCGCGCGTGCTGGCTCAGCACGCGCTCGCCCACCCGGAGCCCGCGCGCCCCGCACCGCTCCGCTACGCCACCACCGGCCCGCTCGACCCTTTCCGCACCCTGCTCGATCACCTGGACGTTCCCACCGGCCAGATCACCCTCGCCCTCGGCCACCCTGCCTGAGGACGACGGACGACAGATTCACCACAGAGAACACAGAGAGCACAGAGGAGATTCTTCTCTGTGCTCTCTGATTCCTTCTCACTCCCTACGGGCGGGCGTCCCACCCGCGCTCCCAGCTTTCCCTTGTCCCCTTGTCCCCTTGTCCCCTTGTCTCCTTGTCCCCTTGTCTCCCTGTCCCCTTGTCCCCTTGTCCCCTTGTCCCCTTGTCCCCTTGTCCCCTTGTCTCCCTGTCCCCTCGTCCCCTTGTCTCCCTATCTCGCTCCTACAGTCCAACCGCCCGCGCGATGGCGGCGTGCACGTCGGGGTTGAGGAGAAGGCTGCTGTGGGAGACGGGGGGTAAAAAGTCGGAGATGCCAGTCGGGGCGGCGGCGGGGTCGCCGACGCGCACCTCGACGGAGCGCCCCCACGGAAAGGCAACGTGGCCCGCTGGCATGTTCAGGGTGCTCGCACTGTGCGCGCTCACGAGCAGGTCGCCGAAGGTGACGGCACGCTCCCACAGGTTCACCAAGCCCCAGCGTACCGCCGCGCTGAAACGCACATCCCCCCAGAGCAGCAGGTACTCCACTTCCTTAGGCATCGCGCCTGGGCGGTTCAGCGCCGCCAGAAAATCGCTGCCGGGGGTCATCTGGGCGACGGCGGGGCTGTCCAGATAGCCCTGGGCCGTCAGCGGCATCTCCTCGGCCAGCACGCGCGCTTGCAGCGCCTGCACCTCCGCTTCCAGCCGTGCCAGGTCGGCCACCGGCGTGCCGCGCACGAAAGGGAGCTTTTCCAGCCAGCGCAGCACCGTCCAGATAAAGGCGTCGGGCGGCACGAGGTGGACCAGGCTGGCAAGCTCTACCCCCTGGTGGGGGGTCGCCAAAGTGACGAGCCGCCCCACAACCCCCTCGTTCACCGTCCCCCACTCGTCCGGCTCCCGCCGCGACAGGTAGTAACGCGCGATCAGCCCACCCATCGAGTGCGCTACGATGGTCACTTTGGCGGGGCCACCCGCCGCCACGCTCGCCTCGCTCAGCCGCACCAGCTGCGAGTGCAGCGTGTCGGGGTCGTTGCTCGCGCGAAACATGAGGCGGGCGGCAAGCTGCTGGATATCCCCCTGGTTGTTGTAGCGACGTAGCGCCTCGACGACCGGCTCGCTGCGCCGCGCGCGCACGGGGAGACCCAGGCGCTCGGCGAGGGAGCGGCGCTTGGGCGGCGCGGGGGGCGCAGGCGGCGGCGCTCCCTCCTCTTCCACCCACCCGTAGTGAAAATACCAGAGCAGCGACGGGTCGGCCCCACGCGCGACCAGCGCCTGGCGGAGCGGCTCCCAGCCCGCCGCTGTCCCGTTAAACCCATGTACAAAAAGGATCGGCAGCGGTTGGGTCATTGGGCTACCTCCAAGAGACGCAAGCGGGGGCGAGGCGGCTCCGGCGCGGCGACCAAGGCCCACAGTGCCCCCGCGCTCCCCCACAGCCCGAGCAGGGAGTAGCGCAGAAATAGCAGCGCGAAGCGGATGGCGAGCCGCTTGTCCACGAGCCAGTAGAGCACAGGGATAAGGAGCATGAAAAACCGCTCCTCGCCCGTAAAAAAAAGGGCTACAAAAAGCACATTGGCCAGCGGGTTGCGCGCCTGAAAAAGGTCGATGACGTGGTATCCCCACTCGGAAATGACGTCCAACAGAAATGCCTCCGTCCTTTGAAGATGACGGAGGCATTCTCTCACAGCGCCCGCAATGGGGCAAGCACGTTCAAACGTTCAAACGTTCGAACGTTCAAACGTTACACGACGGTGACGACTGGCAGCACCATCGGGCGGCGGCGGGTCTCGTCGTAGAAGAGGCGACTGAGCACGTTGCGCACGCGCCCCTCGACGGCGGTGGTGTCGCTGGACGAGAAGCCATTAGCCGAGAGCGATTGTACGAGCCGCTCTTCCGCCGTCTTGACCAGCGCGTCGCTGTCTTTCAGGAAGACGAAACCGCGTGACACGATCTGCGGTCGCCCGATCAGTTGCCCCGACTCGCCGTCAATGATCACCACGGCCACCACGAAACCGTCGCGGCTCAGCGACTCGCGGTCGCGCAGGACCACGTTGCCGATGGAGCCCACGCGGCTGCCATCCACAAAGACCCAGCCGCCGGGCACGCGCTCGCCCATGCTGGCAAACTCCTCGTCCAGCATGATAGTTTGCCCGTTCTCGACTATGAAGATGTTAGACTTCGGCACCCCCAGCCGCGCCGCGAGGCGCGCGTGCAGCACCAGGTGGCGATACTCGCCGTGCAGCGGGATCACGTATTTCGGGTCGAGCAGGCGCTGCATCAGCATGATGTCATCCTGCCCGCCGTGGCCCGACACGTGGACCTTCTCGATGGCGTCGTAGATGACGTTGGCCCCCAGGCGGAACAGGTTGTCGATCACGCGGCTGACGCTCTCCTCGTTGCCGGGGATCGCGCCCGCGCTGAGGATAACGGTATCCCCTGCCTCAACGGAGACCTGGCGGTGCGTGCCGTTCGCCATGCGCGCCAGCGCCGCGCGCGGCTCGCCCTGCGAGCCGGTCGCCAGGAAAACTACCTGATCGTGCGGCTTCTGGAGCGCCTCTTCCACGCTGACGAGCAGGCCGGGCGGCACCTCCAGGTAGCCCAGGGTGCGCGCGATGTCGACGTTCTTTTCCATGGAGCGCCCCGTCGTCGCGACAACGCGCCCGTGCCGCCGCGCGATGCGGAAGACCTGTTGCACGCGCTGAAGCTGGCTCGCAAAGCTCGCGATGATGATGCGACCTTCCGCCTCGTTAAAGACCCGCTCCAGCGCTTCCACCACGACCGCCTCGCTCTGCGTGCTGCCCTTCTTTTCCACGCCGGTCGAGTCGCCGAGCAGCGCCAGCACCCCCTCGTTGCCGAGGCTGGCCAGGTGGCCCATGTCGGTGGTGCGCCCGTCCATCGGGGTATGGTCAAAGCGGAAGTCGCCGGTCTGCACGATGATGCCAACCGGGGTGCGAATGGCAAGCGCCACCGCATCGGGGATGGAGTGGCTCACGCGGATCGGCTCGACCTCGAAGGGGCCGATGCGCACGCGGTCTTCCGCCTGGTAGGTGTTGATCTTCGCGTCTTTGAGCAGCCCGTGCTCTTCCAGCTTGCTCTCGATCAGGCCGCGCGTCAGGCGCGTGGCGTAGATGGGCACATTGGCGAGCCCATCCTTGAGCAGGAAGGGCAGCGCGCCGATGTGGTCCTCGTGGCCGTGCGTCAGCACGATGCCGCGCACCTTGTCTTTTTTATCGTTCAGGTACTGCCAGTCGGGCAGCACCAGGTCCACGCCGAGCATGGTTTCGGTGGGGAACATGACGCCCACATCCACGATGAGAATGTCATTCCCGTACTCGTAGACTGTCATGTTCTTGCCGATCTCGCCGGCCCCGCCGAGCGGGATGATTTTCAATTTTTGACTCATGGTTCTCCTTGGTGTTAGCCCACCCCACGCAAATGGCGTGTGGCGGGGGTGGTTGGGTTGTGTGTAAAACGGTCTAAGCTAGAACGACGGGTAGACGACAAGGATTCAAGTCCAGTTCAAAGAAAGGATTGGAACAAGGTAGAGCAAGGATTTCAGAAATCCGGAAAGGATTGGAGCTTGGAATTAAAAATAAAAGCCTCGCACAGTGAGGCAAGCTGTGCGAGGCTCAACCGGAATGTTTGGATTCAAGGATTAGTCACGTCGCACAAATTGGGCGCGCGGTCCTTTGTTCGAGTTTTCGGTCAGCTCAAAGGAGACTGCTTCGCCCTCGGTGAGGGTGCGGTAGCCTTCCATCTCGATGTCCGCGTGATGCACGAACACATCATCGCCCTGGTTGGGCTGGATGAAACCGTACCCCTTCGCGTTGCTGAACCACTTGACAACACCCTGCATGCGGCTAGCCATACTACAACTCCTCCTCGGCAAAAAAAGAAATTAGGAATGGGGGTGAGATGACCGCTCAGTGATTTGCAAGAGGCAACAAAAAAACGCGACGCCTATACTGTCGGGCCCGCGCTTTTACGAACAGAACAGCCTGTCTGGCTTGCATCGGTGTCGCTAAAGCTCGCAAAACGCGCGAGCGGTCATTATCTTATCATCCGAAGATGATTATGTCAAAGGAGGGACAAATTATCCGCTCTTTTTGACAGCAATCGCATCATAACTGCACTTTTTATGCGCGTCAAGTCCCCTGTTTCAGGGAAGCACGCGGGGCGCGCGGGGCCCTGCGTGGAGCGCGCTGCGGGGGCAATCCTAGCCAAAAATAGGCCGCGCGTGGGGCGCGGCGGAATAGTGATTGACGCATCGCTGTGCTATAATTTCAGGGATATCAAACAGCAAAATTTGGCCAAATCTTCGCGAAATAACACGCACAAAAGATGAAAAAGGACGTTGTGGATGGATACACCTGAAACAGTTACTCCCTATGGGTCGGTACAGCGCATCAGCATCAATGAGGAGATGCGGGAGGCCTATCTCGATTACGCGATGAGCGTGATCGTTAGCCGCGCGCTGCCCGATGTGCGCGATGGGCTCAAGCCGGTGCACCGTCGCATCCTGTATGCGATGTACGACATGGGGTTGCGCCCCGACCGGCCCTTCAAGAAGAGCGCGCGTATCGTGGGCGAGGTGCTCGGCAAGTACCACCCGCACGGGGATAGCGCGGTCTACGACGCGATGGTGCGCATGGCGCAGGACTTTTCCATGCGCTACCCGCTCGTGGACGGGCAGGGCAACTTTGGCTCGGTGGACGGCGACAGCGCGGCGGCCATGCGCTACACCGAGGCGCGCCTCACGCATCCGGCCATGGAGTTGCTGGTCGACATCGACAAGGAGACTGTTGACTTCAAGGAAAACTTTGACGGCTCCATGCAGGAGCCGGAGGTGCTGCCCGCGCGGCTGCCCAACCTGCTGATCAACGGTGGCGGCGGCATCGCCGTTGGCATGGCGACGAACATCGCGCCGCACAACCTGGTCGAGGTGTGCGACGCTGCTATCTTCATGATCGACAACTGGGAGCGGCTCGACGAGATCACCGTTGACGATCTGATGGAGTACGTCAAGGGGCCGGACTTCCCGACCGGCGCGCAGATCCTCGGGACCGAGGGCATCAAGAGTGCCTTCGCGACCGGGCGTGGCCGCGTCATCATGCGCGCCCGCACCGAGATCGAGGAGATGGGGCGCGGGGACCGCTTCCGCATCGTGGCTACCGAGATTCCCTTCCAGGTCAACAAGGCGGGGCTGATCGAGAAGATCGCCGAGTTGGTGCGCGAGGGGCGCTTGGAGGGGATCAGCGACTTGCGCGACGAGTCGGACCGCGATGGGATGCGCATCGTCGTCGAGCTGAAGCGCAACGCGCACCCCGCCAAGGTGCGCAACCAGTTGTTCAAGTACACCTACCTGCAAACCACCTTTGGCGTCAACATGCTGGCGCTGGTGGATGGCAGCCCGCGCCTGCTCTCGCTCAAGCAGGTGCTGCGCTACTTTGTCGAGCACCGCATCGAGGTGATCCGGCGGCGCTCGGAGTACGAGTTGGCCAAGGCACAGGCGCGCGCGCACATCCTGGAGGGGCTGCTCAAGGCGCTGGACCAGTTGGACGCGGTGATCGAGACGATCCGCCAGTCGCCCAGCGCCGACGCCGCGCTGACCCGCCTGATGGAGCGCTTCGCGCTGAGCGAGCTTCAGTCGCGCGCCATCCTGGACATGCAGCTTCGCCGCTTAGCCGCGCTGGAGCGCCAAAAGATTTTGGACGAGCACAACGATATCCAGGCGCAGATTCGCTACCTGGAAACGTTGCTCGACCACCCCGAGCAGATTTTGGGGCTGATCCGCGCCGACCTGAACGAGCTGCGCGAGCGCTACAACGAGGGGCGACGCACCGAGATTTTGCCGGACAACGATGGCTCGCTGAATGACGAGGATTTGATCCCGAATGTGCCGCTCTTCGTGACGATCACCGAGCGTGGCTACGCGAAGCGCCTCCCCATCGAGACCTACCGCGCGCAGCATCGCGGCGGCAAGGGGATCACGGGGATCAAGACGCGCGACGAGGATGCGGTCATGCACGCGTTTTCCTGCATGGCGCATGACGACCTGCTCTTTTTCACCGACAAGGGCAAGGTGTACCAGCAGCGAGCCTACGAGATACCCGACGCGAGCCGCGCCGCAAAGGGCATCCCGCTGATCAACGTGATCAACATCGAGCCCGACGAGCGCGTGACGACGGTGATCCCCGTTGGCAACTGGGAAAAAGCTGACTATTTTGTGATGCTGACCGAGCAGGGGCGCATCAAGCGCGTGGCGCTCGACCAGTTCCGCAACGTCCGCACGTCGGGGCTCATCGCGATCAACCTGGACGAGGAGGATCACCTGCGCTGGGTCAAGATGACCCACGGCCACAACGACGTCCTGATTGTCACGCGGCAGGGGCAGGCGATCCGCTTCCACGAGGATGACGCGCGCCCGATGGGGCGCACGGCGGCGGGGGTAATGGCGATCCGGCTGGAGGGCGACGATCAGGTGGCGTCGATGGACGTGTGCAACGGTGGCAGCGATTTGCTCGTCATCACCGCCCTGGGCTACGGCAAGCGCACCTCGCTCGACGAGTACTCGCGCCAGAACCGCTACGGCAAGGGCAACCGCACCATCGCGCGCGCGCTCGACACGACCGGCCCAATCGTGGAGGCGCGCGTAGTCAACCTGGAGGACGAGATCACCCTCATCAGCGCCGAGGGCATGGTGATGCGCACCTCGGTGAAGCAGATCTCGCAGTATGGCCGCTCCACGCGCGGCGTGCGCGTGATGGGGCTGCACGAGGGGGACCGCATCGTCAGCATGGCCCTGCTCGACGAGCACACGCTGAGCCTCAGCCCGAGCGATAGCAGCAACGGGGCGGTCGCTACCAACGGCGCGAGCGCCTACGAGGAGGTCGTGGCGGATGGCACGATCGAGGCGGCTGAGCACGTCAGCGGGTCGAACGGCCACGGCAGCGAGTAGCCGCTTTCCATACATCAAAAAGCCCCGCTTCGCTAGTCGAAGCGGGGCTTTTTGTTTGGGTGTGTTGCGCTCAAGGACCGGGCGCGGCGTACGCATCGACGGTCGGCAGCACCGGCGGCGGGGCGTACGGGTCGCTGGTTGGCAGCACGGGCGGCGCGGGGTAGCTTTCCGCCCCTACCTCCGCGCTGGGCGTCGGCTGCGCCACGGGGGTCACCACCTCGGGCTGCACCTCATCCGGGGCCTCCGGCAGGCCGCTGACCGTCGGGACAGCGGGCGGCGTGGTGGGCGCGGGGCTGCTTGGGCCGCACGCGCTCAAAAACAAAGAAACCAGCAGGGTTAGCAGTAACAGACGGAGCAAAACGCCCTCCTCGTGTTGGGTCAAAGGTCAATGATGGGTGTCAGGGGCCGACCAGGAAGCGCGCCTGCCAGGGAGCGTAATTGCTCCAAAACGTGTCGCGCCCCAGCTCGTTGCCGCTCAGGTCGCGCACGATGCGCTCCAATTTGATGGTTGCCCCTGGGTGCTCCCAATCCACCTGCTTGACCGTACCGGCGGGTAGCGCCGGGTCGGTCTCGTAGATCGGCGGGCCGTTGGGCATCTCTTCGACCACCGTCGAGAGCACCTCGACCGAGCGGCCCGTCGGGGGACCGTACAGGTTGATGGCAAGCGTGGTATTGTCGGGGTTGTTTTCTACCTCCATCAGGTAGAAATTGTCGGTGTTGTTGCGAAACTTCAGGTCCACCCAGGGCGAAAACACCGTAGCGTCGTAGCCGAGCGGCGAGCCGTTCTCGTAGTAGGGCACGCGGTAGGCGTGCGGGTGGCGCTCGACGATCTCGAAGCCCGCCTCGACCGCCGCGCGGAAAATCGTCGTCGAGACCTGGCAGACCCCGCCGCCTACATCCACCTCGGTGCGGTTGCCCGCGATGATGTAGCCCTCCTCGTAGCCGGTCGCGTCCACCACCCAACCCAGATACTCGTTAAAGCTGAACTCGCTGCCGGGCGGGATGACGACGCCCTGGAACATGCTCGCCGCTACCCCCACGTTCACGATGCGCTCGTAGGCGGAGCCGGAGTAGTCGCTGAAGCCCTGCACCGCCAGGCCGGTAATGTTGAGCTTCGCCGCGTCGCTCGTCGCGATGCGCGGCGGCAGCGTCGTCACGCTCAAGGACACCTCGTGCTGCCCCTCGCTCAGCGCCTGCTCGATGCTCGCCATCGTCGCATCCACGTCAAGGCGCAGCCCCTCCTGGCTCACCACAAGGGGGGTCACCTGCCCCGTGTTGGGGTCGTAGTCGAAGCGGGCGTCACGCGGCTCGCGGGCCACCGCCGCCGCAATCTGCTCGACCTCGGCGCGCAGTGCTTCCGGCTTCAGGCGCACGTTCCAGGCATATTGCCCGCTCTCGGTGGGCTCGCTAAACAGAAAAAGCATCTCGGCCAGGCGCACACGGTCTACCATCCACTGGCGGCGCTCCGTGGTGGGTACCACGCTGCCGCCCTCCGTGCGCACCTCCGGCTGCTCCATAAACAGGACAAGGGGCCAAGCGATGAGCGCCTGCGCCTTCGGGGCCGCCACCTCCGCCCCGATGACGTGCGGTGAGCGCTCGGTCACCACCAGCTCTACCGAACGCTCACCCGCCGCGAGTGCCTGCACGAGCCGCTCGCGGCTGGCGTCCACATCCAACTGGCGGCCTGGGCGCGCGGGAATCGCGCTCACCGACAAGCCCTGCACCTGGAGCAGCGAGTCCTGCGGGTCCTGCGCCACCTCGTTCGCGATGCGGGTGAGCAGCGCCTCCACGGCCACGCCATCGCGCGCGTAGAGCGGCTGACCCACGCCGGTGCCGCTCGTGCCGCGCCACAGCGCGAAGCGCTCCAGCCACAGCTCGACCCCACTGCCCATGCGCCCCAGGCGATAGGCTTCTTGCGCGGTGGTAGCGGCATCCAGGCGAATCCCCAGGTCGCTCGTCGTGGCGACCCAGCTTTGACCCGCGCCCTGCAACAGCAGCCGCTCCTCCTCCATCGCGGGCAGGCGGCTGCTGAGCAGCGCCGCCGCCTGCGCGGGGGTCAGGCCCCCAAGCGCTACCCCGTTGACGCTCACCCCCTCAAAGATTCGGTTCTGGTAGGCGGCGTCGTAGCGCCAGCCCACCACCCCCGCGAGCAGCAGCAGGCCGAGCAGCCAACTCAGCAGCCACGCAAAAACGCTACCGCCCCGACGGGAGCGGGAGGCTGGTTGATATCGAAGCGTCGGAGCAGAATGAGCCACAAATCGATCCTCAAAAGTAACAAACACAGCGACTCAACGCGTCGCTGACTCTGGATTATACAAGATATGGTACAAAACAATCAAACAGATTGGATTTCGGATTGCGGATTTCGGATTTCGGATTTCGAGATTGTGGGTTGCGGTCCTAAAAATGGCTCAGGGAGGAGACAGCTGAAACCGCTACTTGCCGCCTTACCCGCGTTGCGGGAACCCACTGCTGCCGTTTGCTAGACGCTCTGCGCGGGCCGGAGGCCCGCGGCCCAGGGGCTCCCGCTCGCCGCTTGCCGCCCGCCTTACCCGCTTTGCGGGAACCCCGCTGCCTGCTGCCTGCCGCCTGCCGCCTGCTCGCCGCTTGCCGCCTGCCTGCCGTCGCTCTGCTGCCTGCTGCCTGCCGCCTGCTATCCGTTTGCCGCCTGCCGCCGTCTACCGCAGCGCCTCATACAGCGCCACCCACTCGGCGATGGCGAGGGATTGGGCGCGGCGCTTGACGTCGATGTGTGCCGTGCCGAGGGCAGCGGTGATCTGCTCGCTGGTGAACTGCGGCAGCCCCGCGTTGAGCGAGTTTTTGAGCTGCTTGCGCTTCTGGCCGAAGCCCGCCTTCACCACGCGCCAAAAGAAATCCAGATCGTCCACCGCGTAGCGCCGCGCCGGGTACGGGCGCACGCGGAGAATCGCACTATCCACCTTCGGGGCGGGGTAGAAGGCACCGGCGGGCACCGTGCCCACGATTTCCGGCTCGCCATAGAACTGCACGCTGATCGCCAGCAGGCTCAAGTCGCCCGGCTCTGCCGTGATGCGCTGCGCCACCTCGCGCTGCACGAGCAGCACGATGAGTTCCGGCTGCACCTCGCTTTCCAGAAGGTGGCGCATGACGGCGGAAGTGATGTAGTAGGGAATGTTCGCCACGCACTTGTAGCGCAGCGGCTCCGCGCTGCCCGCTGCAATGAGCAGCGCGGGCACGTCGCTCTGCAACACATCCTCGTGGTGGAGCCGAAAATTGGCGCGTTCCCCAAAGCGGTCGGTGAGCACGCGGATAAACCCCCTGTCGAGCTCCACCGCCACGACCAACCCGGCCTGCTCCAAAAGCAGTTCCGTCAGCGGCCCCAGCCCTGGCCCGATTTCCAGCACCGTCTCGCCCGCGCGCAGCTCCGCCGCCTCCACGATGCGTTGCAGGTGCAGGGGGTCAGCCAAAAAGTTTTGCCCCAGGCTCTTGTTGGGCCGCAGCCCGTAGCGCGCCAGAAGCGCCTTCATCTCGGATACGTTCATGTTTGGGTCTATATCTGTAATTCAAACGGTAGTGGTGAGCGATGACTCAAGCTACAACGAGCACATGCTCCCCTTGTCCCCTTGTCTCCTTTGTCTCTCCCTCATGCTACGGCAGCGTATAGTCGATCTCATCCAGCGGCGGGATGGGGGTGAGCAGGTAAACATCCACCGGCTGGTACCAAAGCACGAGGCTGCCCTCGTTGTAACCCAGATCGATGCGCCGCCCCTTGATCGCGCCGCCGGTGTCGCCCGCGATGGCGACCCCGTAGCCCGGCACGTAGACGGAGGAGCGCAGCGCGATCAGGCGCGGGTCCACCGCGACGACCCCGTAGCCCGCGTGCAGCCCCGTGCGCGTGATCCCATACTCTGGGTGATCGCGGCTTTTGCCGCTGGTCGCGGCAGTGTAGGAGGTGGCGTTCGCGCGGATTTTGCGCCAGTACTGACGCGGCCCCTGCGGGGTGTCCACCGTGCGCACGACGATTCGGGTGCCGTACGCGTAAATCTCATCCTGGGGTGGGCGCTCGACAACCTCCCGCACAAGCGAGCGCTCCCGCTCCACCCCATCCTCATACACCACCAGCGTCTCGCGCGTGAGCAGCCCCTCGCGCCCCGCCTGGTACAGCCCCACGGTGTCCAATTCCCACTCGGCGGTGGGCATCCACACGCTCTCGTAGGGCAATGCTTCCTGTTCCACGAGCAGGCGATGCGCCACGCGCGTGACCTGGATGGCAACGTCGTCATGCAGGGGGGCGTCCAGCGGCGGGGTGACGCGGTCCAACTGGCCGAGCGCAACCCCCTGCTCCGCGAGCACGTCCCCCACCGTGGGGAGCGCGCTGCGTGTGCGGCGCGCGTGGCCGTCCACGGTGAGCGTGTAGGGGGTAGTGCGCTCGATCCGCACCAGCAGCCCCTGCTCGATGCGCGCCGACAGGGCGGGCACCACCCGATCCCCCTCGTGCAGAACGATCCCCTGCGCCCAAAGCGCCTCGCCCACCGTGTGCTCGTGCGTGGCGAGGGTGCGGGCGATGCCGCCCTCTTCCACCACGATCGTCAGCGAGCGATCCACCACGACCTGCCCCTGCGGGCGCTCCCCCACCCCGGGCAGCAGCGGCAGGCGGCTCGCGGGGGTCACCGCCTCGCCATCCAGCAGCAGGCGGTCGCCGGTTTTCAGGGTGATGCCCTGCTCCAGCAGCAGCTCCGCCAGCCGCTCCGCGTGGGTCAGCAGGCGGCGCGAGCGGCCATCAACGGTAAGCGTCACATCGCGCGCCAGAAAAAGGGTAATCGTCCCATCGGGAGAAAGCGGGGCGGAGCGGGGCGGGTAAACGATGTCCTGCGCGGCCAACAAAACCCCCTGCTCGCGCAGCAGCGCCCCGACCGTGCGTTGGCGGCTCTGCACCGGGTAGCGCTGCCCGTTGATGTCGAGGGTGAGCGCCACACTCGCGCGTTGCCCGGTCGCCCAGGCGGAGAGCAGCAGCAGCCCTAGCAGCGCCAGCAGCGCCCCGCCCCCCACCCAGGCAACCCACGCGCGCCCCGCGAGCGGCTCGCGCACGTGCGGGTACCATCGGTCAAGGCGAAAGTCGGGGGGCACCATCTATCCAACCAACCAAAGATCATAGAAAAGGGACTGCGCTACTCCCATGGTACCCGCAACCGCGCCGAAAAGTAAAGAGCCGCCTTGTGCCGCCCCCTCCGGCAAAAAGAAAAAGGGAACCCACCATGTGAGTTCCCTCCTGTACCGTCGTGCCCGCAATACCGTTGCCACGCAGAGAGACTGCTCCAGCCGATCTCGATCAGGCGCTCCCGAGGCACCCAAAAGATCACGCTTATAGCTGCTTCCTTCCGGACCTGACTCGTTCACGGCCTTTCGCCGCTCAGGACCCAACCGCTCTTGCTGAAGCAGCCTCTCTGTGTGCCAACGGCAGCCGTGGCACAACACACTAGCAGTGTAGCATGTTGACAATATTATGTCAAACTCTGTCGCGCCCACGCGCGACCCACCGAGGCGGAGAGAGAGGGATTCGAACCCTCGGTCGGGGGTTACCCGACACACGATTTCCAGTCGTGCCCGATCGGCCACTCCGGCACCTCTCCATAACGCGAGTTTAAGTATAGGAATTTCACGTTTTTCGTCAACTTCCAATCGCATGGCAAGCAGGATAATGGGTATTCGGTATTGGGTATTCGGTATTGGGTATTCGGTATTCGGTATTGTCCAATACCCCATTCGGGGCACATAGTCTCCAATCTCTAATACCCAATATCCAATATCCCAATACCCAATATCTACTCTCCCCGCCGCATCATCGCGCGCACCTGCTCGATCTCGTCGTGGTTGATGGTGTGGCCCATGTTGGGGTAGAGCCGCTTGGTCACCGCGCCGCCCATCCGCGCCAGTACCTCGGCGGTGAGGTGGACGCGCTCGGCGGGAATGTGGAAGTCGCGGTCGCTGCACCCGACGAAGATCGGCGTGCCCTCCAGCGAGCCGTCGTAGTCGCGCGGGGTGCCCTCGGGGCCGATGAGCCCGCCGCTCAGCGCGGCCAAGCCGCCGTAGCGGCGCGCGTGCCGCGCCACAAACTCCGATGCCAGGCACGCCCCCTGCGAGAAACCGAGCAGCACGATGCGCGCGGCAGGGATGCCCGCCGCCTTCTACCTGCTCCACCAGCGACGCGAGCCGCGCCAGCCCGGAGGAGAGGCCCGGCTCGTTGCTGGCAATCGGGGCGAGGAAACTGTTCGGGTACCACGTGTTGCCAGCGGCCTGCGGCGCAAGAAAGGCGAATCCGTCCCCGTCAAGCTCCGGCACCAGGGTCAGGATGCTCTCGGCGGTCGCGCCGCGCCCATGCACCAGGATCATCGCCGCCTCCGCCTCGGCGAGCGGCACGCCCATGGTGTAGACGGGTTGGCCCTGATGCGGCCCGGCTTCCTGGCTCACTGTTCCGCCCCTGCACCCTGCCACGGCCCCACCACGAGCGGCCTCACCCCGCCCTCAATCTCGGCGCGGCGCGCCTCCAACCAGGGCGGGAGCATCAGCGCCTGGCCCAGCCGCGCGGGCTCCTCGTCCACGTCAAAGCCCGGCCCCGCCGTCGCCACCTCGACGATGTGCCCGTCGGGGTCGCGCGTGTAGATACTCTTGAAGTAGACGCGCTCCTGCACCGGCGAGACCGCGTAGCCCGCGCGGATCAACTTGTCGCGAATGTCGAGTTGGCTCTCCTCGTCCGGCACCGAGAGCGCAAAGTGGTGGGTCTGCCCGGCCCCCATCGCCGCCGCGCGCACGCGCCGTGGGTCGCGCTCAAAATAGGTGATCAGGGTTCCCGGCTCCCCCGCCCCGACCCCCCAATACCAGTGCGCCGAGTCGGGATCGTCGAAATTCGAGGTCATCTTGACGCGGCGCATGCCCAGCAGATCGCCGAAAAATGCGTGGGTGCGCCCGATGTCGCTGCCGATGGCGGTGATGTGGTGCATCCCCTGGCTGAGCGCCATGTCGGGGGTGATCGTGGGCACCGGCTCCGGCCATGTTTCCGCGCGGATGCGCGCCTCGTCGCGGTTGCGACTCATCATCTCGGCGGGCGGCGCGCGAAACTCAGTGCCGATCCGCTCCGCCTCCTCGTCCATCGTCCAGCCGGGCCCGCGCGTCGCGATTTCCAGAATCGTCCCGTCAGGATCGTTGAAGTAGATCGAGACAAAGTAGTGGCGGTCATACGGCCCCTCCACCTCGATGCCCAGGTCGGTGAGCCGCCGCTTCCACTTGAGCAGCCCCTCGCGATCCGCCACCGCCAGCGCAAAATGGTGCGTCCCGCCGATGCCCCAACGCCCGCGCGCGGCCCCCGGCCACTCAAAGAAGGTCACAGCGGAGCCCGGCGCGCCCCTCTCGTTCCCGAAGTACAGATGATAGCTGCGCGGGTCATCAAAGTTGACGGTACGCTTGACGAGGCGCAGCCCCAATACCCTGGTATAAAAATCCGCTGTCCGCTGCGCGTCCGCGCTCACCAGCGTGATATGATGCAACCCCTGGATTGTCACCACCGGCTCCTTTCACTTGTAAGGGACGACGACCGACGACTGACGACCGACGACCGACGACCGAATAACGGAAGATTACCGCCACCAACAGTAGGAGCTTTAGGCGAAACACCAAGGACACCAAGAGTGATTCTTTGCGAGTAGAGAGCGCTTTGATTGTTTGAGCCGCTCTTCTCATGAAAGTAGATCAAAAATGGCATGAAAGAGATACTGCCGATCCTATAGGGTAGCATATTCCCATTTCAGCTTGTCTGCGCTCTATCAGACGCCCAGCCGCCTCCTTTTAAGCAGAAAACTAAAACTCTTGGCGTTCTTGGCGTCATGGCGGTTTACCCTTCCGTCGTCGGTCATCGGTCGTCGGTCGTCCGTCGTCGGTCATCCGTGGGTCGTCCGTCGTCGGTCGTCCGTCGTCGGTCGTCCGTCGTCCGTCGTCGGTCGTCCGTCGTCGGTCATCGGTCGTCGGTCGTCGGTCGTCGGTCGTCCATGGTCGTCCGTCGTCCCAAAAGTCGGTCCAGCCAGCCGAGCGGCAGGCGCGCCACCCATCTCTCCCACCAGATTAGAAGATGGTCCAGGCGGCGGTTGAAGCGCACGAGGGCGGAAGGCGCATGGAGGTAGAGCAGCTCGCGCGCGAGGTGGAAGGTGTTTTCGTAGTGGGTGCGCTCGATGATCGAGTGAAACAACGCTTTGGTGTCGGGCAGCCCCTGCGCCAGTTCGTAGAGGGCGCGCTCGCGCAGCAGCCAGTCGGGCTCGTTGATCGCGATGGAGGTGAGCGCGGCAAAGCCCGCCTCGCGCTGCCCGCGCGCGATCAGCTGCTCCGCCGCCACGTAGCGGATGCGATTTTGCAGCGGCCCCGCGCTCAGCTGGAGCAGGGCGGAGGTGGCGGCGTTGTCCGGTAGCTCGCCCACCAGTTGGAGCAGCTGCCAGCGTCGGTCGGTGTCGATATCCGCGTCGTCCATGCGGGACACGATGCGCGACGCGACCGGCTGGGCCAGCAGGTTGAGCTGCTGCATCACGGGGTAGCGATCCCCCGTGCCAATCGAACCGGTCACGGCAAGGTCCACCAGCAGCGCGAGCGGAATTTCCGAAGGATACTCGCGCAGGAGCAGGTCCAGCGCGCGGGCGCGCACGGCAGCATGGGGCGAATCGCTGGCGAGGATGGCAAGGGTGCGCGCCGCGCCCGCCCAGCGACCGGCGTAGCGCGCCAGGTCGTCGGTCGCCTGAACCGCATCGCTCCCCGACACGCGCGCAGAAAGCGCCAGATCGCCCAGCACCTCGACGGCGCGCGGCAGGTTGGAGTGGTCCGCCAGCCAGATGGCCGCTTGGCGGCGGTCGTCCGGCACGAGCGAGTTGGCCAGGATCCCTTCTGCGAGATATTGCCCCACCACCGGATCATCCACCACCTCGAAGGTGAGGCGCAGCGCCTCCAGCGCGGACTCGCCGAGCATGGCAAGCTGCTGGGCGGCCCAGCGGCGCAGCTTCACCTCTGCCGCGCCGCGCACCAGCCGGGCCAGCACGGGGCGAGCCAGCGCGGGGCGCTCCAGGGCGATAAAGGTGCGCGCCGCCGCGAGCTGCGCGCTTTCCGGCTGGTGCGGCTGGCTGAGCAACTCCGCCGCCTGACGGCGCACGCTGCGCAGCGCCGCCGTGCTCAGCAGCCGCTCGGTGTCCTGGATCGCGCTGCCCGGCACATTGGCTAGCATGTCCAGCGCCGCGCCCGCCGCGATATCGTCGCTGCCCTGCGCCAGCGTCAGCAGGACCGCCCGCGCCGCGCCGGTGTCCCCCTCGCGCATCATCACCTCGGCAGCGCTCAGGCGCGCTTCCAGGCTGGGGGCCTGCCCGGCGATGCGGATCAATTCCAGGCGCGTCGCCGCGTCGCCGATCTTGCCGAGCAACTCGACGGCGGCCTGCGCGATGTCCGGGCGGCGCGCGTGGGAGGTCAGCGCGACGAGGGTGCGGCGCACCAGATCGACCGCTTCGCCCTGCGCCTGGAGCCAGCGCGCCGCCTCCAAGCGCACCTCGGGGTCGCGCGCAAACTCGGCGAGCGCCTCGAAGCGGGGTGACGCGGGGCCGCCCCCCTCGGCGAGGGCGTGCAGCGCGGCCAGCCGGATCGCCTCCTGCTCGTGTTGGGCCAGCCGCTCCAGCCGAAACAGGCCGGTCTGCGTCTCCCCGATGCGCACAAGCTGCCGCGCCACCTCGATCGCGCGGCGGGGCGGCATGGTTTTGGCATCCAGCTGCCAGAGCACCGAGCGCGCCTCCGCGCCCAGGTCGCCCAACATGGCGAGCGCTTCCTGCACCAGGGCGGCTTCCTGCGCCTCCTGCACGAGCACCCCCAGCACCTCGGCGGCCCCCAACGGGTCGCCCGCCTCGCCCAGCACGCGCGCGGCGTGAAAGCGCTGCTCCAGCGAGGCGTGCGGGTCCCGCGCCACCTCGCGGTAGATGTGCCGCTTGTCCGCCCCCGCCGACGAGGCAGCGGTTGCGGGGGCATCGGCTTCCGCCTCATCGGGCAGCCAGAGCGCGCCCGCCTCGCCCCCCGTCACCGCCGCAAGCGCCTGCCGAAGCGACTCCCAAAAAGCGTGCTGCGCCTGCCCGTACAGCACGACCTTGCCGGGCCAGCCGCTCGCCGCCCCCCGCGTGCGGGCCAGGGCGAGCGCCGGGCGGCGCTGCGCCCACAGTTGGAGGAGCGCGCTGCGCGCCATCAGCGTGTCCCACTCACCCACCACTAGGTCAGCCGTCGCCAGGCCCCGTTGCAGCGCATCGAGCGCCTGCTCCGGCTGCAACTCGGTGGGGAGGTGATGGCTTTCAAACCCGGCGCGGTCGAGCTGCTGGATCAGCAGGGGCAGGAGCGCGCGGTACGCGCCGCCTGTGGGGGTCACGAGGAGCGCCACGCGGCGCGGCGGCGCGGCGGCGGGCCGCACGTGAAGATCGTGGGCGCGCAACCCCCGCACGACCCCCGCCACCATCGCTTGTAGCCGTGCGCTGCGGGCCTCGGCCTCGATGCAGGCGATGGTCAACTGGCTTTGCCCCGCCTGGAGGGCGGGGGCCAGGCGAAAGCGGACCGGCAGCGCGGCTCCACCCGCCGCCATCGCCTCCGGCTCCCACAGCACAGCGTTGCCCTCCACGCGGGGTTGCCAGCGCCCATCCCCATGGTTCAGCACCCGCTCCAACAGGGGCAAAACCTGTAGCGGCGGGGCATCTATGAGAAGATCGAGTGGCAGGAGCATGGCAGTTGGAAGGGTAATGAGTCCAGCTTTCGGGTGGGTCAGGGGCAAGGGGTGTTTAGCACACGCGGCAGAAGCATACACCCCTGCCATCTTGAAAAAGCTATGGCTACAAGATGAAGCGGCAATGAAGCATTTTCAACTAAGGGGTGAAAGTTTGTACATGAGGGCGGCAGCGCGCCGGAGCGGCCCTCTGCCCAACTGCCGCGTTCGCACCTTTGCGCTATGATATAGAATCGGGATGCTTCAAACAATACCCGTGTTGGGCGGGGCGATTTTTGAGGAGAGGGACGCAGCACGATGATAGCGAGTTTGGATGGGAAGGTGATAGCCAAGTTAGAGGATGCTATCATCCTGAATGTGGGCGGGGTGGGCTACCGCGTGCGCCTGCCGATGCCATTTTTGACGGAGGCGCGCGAGGGGCAGGAGGTGTTCTGCTTCACCCACCTAGCCATTCGCGAGAACGAGTGGAGTTTGTTTGGCTTCAAGACCCAGGACGAGCTAGAGCTGTTCGAGCTGCTGCTGACCGTGCAGGGGGTCGGCCCCAAGGCGGCGCTCGCCGCGCTCTCGGCGATGGAGCCGCACGCCATCGCGGGGGCGATTGCGGGGGAGCAGCCGGGCATCTTGACGCGCATCCCTGGCGTGGGGCAAAAGACCGCGCAGCGCATGGTACTCGACCTGAAAAACAAGGTGGACGGCTTCGCCACCGGCATGACCACCGCCACCGCCTCGGACGCCGATGCGATCTCGGCGCTCACCGCCCTGGGCTACTCGGTGGCGGAAGCGCAGGCCGCGCTCAAGGGCACAGAACCAGGGTTGGCGCTGGAGGAAAAGATCTTCGCGGCGCTCCAGAAACTGAGCCAGTAGGGTGATGAGCGGTGATGAGCGATGAGTGCGGGTTGCGGTCACGGACTAGAAGTCCGTGCTGAAGGGCCTTACGGCCAACGCGTCCGCCTTCGCGGACGGACGCATACCCCGCTTTCCCCCTCATCCAACTCTTGACTGAGCACTACAAGCCTGTGATCAGTCACTCTTTGTGCCTTGCGGCTCCTTAACTTCATGACATTGAGTGATGAGTGACTGTCAAACTTTTGCCCTTTAGCCGCCTGCCGCCTGCCGCCTTACCCGCTTTGCGGGAACCCACTGCTGCCTGCTTCCGCCTGCCGCCTGCTTCCGTTTGCCGCCTTACCCACTTCGTGGGAACCCACTGCCGCCTGCCGCCTGCCGCCTGCTGCCGTTACTTGCCGATGCAGAAGCGCGAAAAGATGGCGTCCAACAAATCCTCGGTTGCCGTCTCGCCCGTCACCTCGCCCAGCGCATTGACCGCCGCGTGCAGGTCAATGGTGAGGAAGTCGGCGGGCAACCCACCCTGCGCGCCCTCCAGCGCGGCGCGAATGTGATCGCGCGCCTGCTGGATCGCCTGCTTGTGGCGCGGGTTGGTGATCAGCGCCATATCCCCCGCCGCTAGCTCCCCGCCCATCACCATCTTCCACATCTGCGCCTCCAACTCCCCAATGCCGCTCCCCTCCAGCGCGCTTACCCGCACATGCGGCGCGTTGGGGAGGATATGGGGTATTGGGTATTGGGTATTGGGTATTAGGGGTTGAGGGTTGAGGGTTGGGGGTTGGGGTATCCGTCGCTCGTCGGTCCGTCGCACCCTGGGGGTACCCGTCGGTCGTCGGTCGTCGGTCGTCGGTCGTCGGTTGTCGCAGTTGATCCTGCTTGTTTTCGACCACGATGACGGGTCGCCCGGCCACGGCGTCGGCGAGGGCGTGGTCCTGCTCGGTGAGGGGGGCGCTGGCGTCAAGGACGAGGAGGATGAGGTCGGCCTGCTGGAGCGCGCCGCGCGAGCGGGCGACGCCAATCGCCTCGACCACGTCCACGGTGTCGCGGATGCCCGCTGTGTCGGTCAGGACGATGGGGATGCCGCGCAAATTCAGCGACTCTTCGAGGAGGTCGCGCGTGGTGCCCGGAATGTTGGTGACGATGGCGCGCTCGTGGCGGAGCAGGCGGTTGAGCAGGCTGGATTTCCCCACGTTGGGCCGCCCCACAATCGCGACGCGCAGCCCCTCGCGCAGCAGGATGCCCTTTTCGGCGTTTTCCAGCAGCCGCTCCAGCGCGGCGCGCACCTCGCGCAGCTCCGGCGAGATGTCCTGCGGCGGCACATCGTCTTCTGGAAAGTCAATCGTGGCGGTCAGGTGCGCCAGCACCTCTAGCAAAAGCTGGCGCGCCGCGCGAATTTCCTGGCTGAGCGCGCCGCCCAATTGCTCCATCGCCGCCTGCATCCCCACCTCGGTGCGGGCGCGCACCACGTCCAGCACCGCTTCCGCCTGCGCCAGGTCGAGCCGCCCGTTGAGGAAGGCGCGCAGCGTCATCTCGCCCGGCTCGGCCAGGCGCGCCCCCGCACGCAGCACGCGCGCCAGTGCCTGCCGCACCGCCACGCTCCCCCCGTGCGAGTGAAGCTCCACCACATCCTCGCGCGTGTAGGAGCGCGGGGCCTGGAACCAGACAGCCATCAGCTCGTCCAACGGCTCCCCCGCCTCGCTCGCCAGCCAGCCATAGCTCATGCGGTGCGATTCCGGCTGCCACGCGGGCGCGGCGGGCCGGAACAGCCCTTGCAGGATGGCGAGCGCCCCCGGCCCGCTCACCCGCACGATGCCGATCCCCGCCTCGCCAGGCGCGGTCGCGATGGCCGCGATGGTGTCGTCTAGGGAGTAGTTCATGGGGTGGGGGTCGGGGGTTAGGGGTCAGGGGTTAGGGGGTTTGAGGGATGGGGCGCAACACTTGGCTAGAGCTTTTATACCCCCTCGGTCGTCGCACCCTGGGGTGGGTTCCCGCAAAGCTGGTACGTCCGTGGTCTCATCCTCGTCTCTGTGTTTTTTGTGTTCTCTGTGGTTAATCCGTCGTCGGTCGGTGTCGGTCGTCTACCGTACCACGAGGACGGGGCGGTCGAGCCGCATGACGATCTGATGGGCATTGTCGTCAAGGAGGATGCGCCGCCAGCCGCCGCCGTGGTGGGTGCCGATCACCAGCAGGTCGTAGTTGCGCTCGCGCGCCTCAGCCAGCACCTCGTCCACCACGGGGCCGTGCCGCACCTTCGGGTTGCAGGTGTAGCCGTTGCGCCCCAACAGTTGCAGGTCGCGGTGGAGTACCTTGCCTTCCGGCGAGTCCCCATCGATCAGTTTGACGGTAGCCACACCGGGCTCCCCCTCCGGCACGCCGCCCTGCGACTTGACATGCAGGACCGCGATCCCCTGCGGCCCGTCCAAAAAGCAGGGTAGCTGCTGGGTGACGCGCTCCACGATGGACACCTCGTCGGAGCCGCTGTCACAGATCAAGATGCGCTGGATTGGACCGATCTTGCCCTTGGCGAGGAGGACCGGGCAGGGCGCGTGCTCGATGACGCGCTGCGCGGTCGAGCCGAGCACGAAGCGCGTGATCAGCCCGTGATGCTGCTTTTCCCCTACCACGACCAGGGTGTAATGGCCGCTTTCCGCCTCGGCCAAAATCTCCTCGGCAGGGTGCCCCACGCGCGTGAGCGTGCGAAAGCTTGCCTCGGGCAGGAGCCGTTCCAGCACCTGGCGCGCACTACTCAGGATCGCATCCGCGCGCGGCTGCTCCGTTTCCTGCTTAATGACCGAGAGCGCGGTCAGGGTGGCATTGCAGAGGTGGGCAAGATGCGCCCCGAAGGTCAGGGCCACTGTGGAGTGGGCAGCCCCGCCCGTTGCCACAAGAATATTCACGGTTGCCTCCCCTGTCGCCCGAAGAGCGGGAGCAGCGAAAGCGGATTGAGCATGGCGGCCATCATTACCTTAAAACTGTTACCATGGCGGGGTGCGGTCCATTCTTTAAGAAAACCGTAAGAAGGACCCGCACCTCTCGGGAAAGCAGAAAAGAGTCAGATGCAAAGATTGTAGCAAAGAGACGAAGGGGGAAGAAGCGTGACGGTACAGGTTGCTACGACAGGAACGACGATAGAGGCACGCAAGGAGAATGAGGATGCACTACGTGATTGACCTGCTGGGGTGGGGAGGAGCCATTATTTTTGTGGTGGCCTACGCGCTCGTTTCTACGCGGCGCTGGGAGGCGGACTCGGTTGCCTACCAATCGCTCAACGTGATCGGCGCGGTGTTGCTGGTGGTCAACACCTATTACTACCGCGCCTACCCCTCGACGGTGTTGAATGTGGTGTGGGGTGGCATCGCCCTGGCGACCCTGCTACGGGCGCGCCGCTAGCCCGCTACCGCCTCGTACACCTGCCGCGTCTGGGCGGCGGCCCCGCGCCAGGTAAAATCGCGGACGCGGGCGAGGCCGCGCTGGCGCAGCTCGGCCCGCCAGGCGGGGTGGGCGAGGACCGCTTCCAGCCCGTGCGCGATGCTCGGCACGGAAAGCGGGTCTACAAATTGCGCCGCGTCGCCCGCGATCTCGCCGAGCGAGCCCTGCTCGGAGGTGACGACGGGGGTGCCGCACGCCATCGCCTCGACGACCGGCAGCCCAAACCCCTCGTAGAGCGAGGGGAAGGCGAGCGCGTCGGCCAGGTTGTAAAGCGCCACGAGGTCGGCGGTGGGCACATGGTTCATAAAACGCACCTTGTCGCCCAAACCGAGCCGCTCCACCGCCTCAAAGACCGGGTCTTCCTTCCAGCCGCGCGCCCCCACAAAGAGCAGGTCATGCGGGATGCGCCCGCTCGCGCGCAGCGTGGCGAACGCTTCCAGCAGGCGCACCAGGTTTTTGCGCGGCTCAATCGTCCCCACGTACAGCAAAAAGCGCTCGGGCAGGTGGTAGCGCGCCCGCACCGCCTCCAGGCAGATGTCGGGCGGCAGCGGCATAAAGGCAGGCGGAGCCGCCTCGTAGATCACATGCACTTTTTCCTGGGGCACCCCAAGAATGCGCACGATGTCCGCCTTGGCACTATGCGAGACGGTGATCACGGCGGCGGCGCGCCGCGCGGCGAGCGGCACGAAGGGGCGCATCGCCAGCAGGCGGCGGCGGTAGTGATGCTCCGGGAAGAGCCAGAGGGTCATATCGTGGATGGTGACGACGGTGGCGCAGGGAGCCACGAGCGGGGCCACGCTGTTGGTAAAATGGGCGACGGTGGTTCGCGCGTGGGCCAGCTGCCAGGGGAGCAGGGTCTGCATCCACACTGTCTTGTTCATCCCGCGCCCCCAGGGTACCAGGGAATCGCGGCAGCCCTGCATCATGGCGGGGTCGTGCAGGGGGCGATGGATCAGCGGCAGAAGATCATCACCCAGCACCACGCGAAGCTCTTCAAAGAGATTCACCGTGTAGGTACCCACCCCGCTTTGCGGGACGGTCAACGGGGTGATGTCGAATCCAATACGCATGAACTACCTGTGTAACGTGTAGGACGCCAAGGGAGAGACGAGGGTGACGAAAAGCAAGCGCCCGCCCCGCCAGGCGCAGGGAGATGGCACCGACGCGCGAGAAGAGCCGCCCGGGCCGAAAGATTTAGATGGGTGTCAGCATCCAGAAAGGCACGCTGACGGCGCAGCGTCCTGCCTGGAGCGCACATTATAAGAGAGCCCGGGGCCACAGAAAAATACATGGCCCCACCGCCCACCTTTCGCCCACGGGCGAGCAGCGGGCTTCTTCGCGCTTCCACACGACGCAACTTGCTCCCACCACTCGGGGGGGCTACCCTCTGCGCTTGGCTGAACCACCTTCCAGGCACCTCCGATTCCATCCCCTACATGAGCCCCACGACCGAGCACCCCACCCCCCGCGCGCGCTGGCTTTACGGGCTCGTGCTCGTGCTGGCCCTCTCGCTTCCCTTCGAGGTGACGCGCGTGCGGCTCACGCTCCACAGCATAGAATGGACCACTCTCGAACTGCTGCTCGTCGCAACCATCGGCGGGTGGCTGCTCGATTCGCTCCGTCACCTCTCGCTCCATTCTAGCGGATTATGGGCCAAAGCACGTCACGGGGGGGTGCTGCTGCCCGCCCTGCTCTGGCTCTTTTTCGTGGGGCTTTCCGCGCTGCTGGCCCCCACCCATCGGCTGGAAGCTCTGAAGTTCGCTACCCGCTTTGCCAATGGGCTGCTCCTCTTCCTAGCGCTGCGCGCGGTGGTGACGAGCGAGCGGCGGCGGGTCGGGGTGCTGGCGGCGCTGGTGGCGGGCGCGGGCCTCAGCGCTGCCCTGGGGCTGGGCGAAGCGGCAGGGTGGCCCTGGGTCGCACCGCTGCTCTCGCTCTTCAAGGCGGCCCCCAGCCGCGTCGGGGGCGAGCTGCGCGTGAGCGCCTCCTTCGCCTACGCGACCAGCGCTTCCATGTTCTTCGAGATGGTGATCCCGCTCGCCCTGGCGCTGAGCGTGCTGGCCCGCCGCACCCTGTGGCGCGCCCTGGCCCTCGGGGTAGCGCTGGCAGGCACACTGGTTGTGCTCCTCACGCTGACGCGAACGGGGATCGTCGTGCTGCTCGTGCTGTATGCGGCATGGCTCGGCATCGCCCTGTTCGACCGCAGCGCGCGCCGGCTGGCCCCGTCGGTCGGGCTAGCCATGCTCGTCCCTGCTGCTGGCGCTAGGCGGGATGGCGCTGCGGAGCGACACCTTTCGCACGCGCCTCGCCACGGAAAACGATAGCACATGGTACCGCGCCGACTACCACGCGCCTGCCACCCTGACCCTCGCGAGCGAGGCGGGCGAACGCGTCACCATCGAGGCGCACAACCGAGGCCCGCTGCCCTGGCGGGCCACAGGCCCCAACCGCTACTCGCTGCTTTACCGCTGGCTCGACGAGAGCGGGGCGCAGCAACTGGCGCTGCCGCCCACCATCGTCCCCCTCCCCGCCGACGTGCTGCCAGGGGGGGCGGTGCGCCTTTCCGTCCAGGTGCGGCCCCAGCTGCCGCCGGGCCGCTACCGGCTATCGTGGGGGATGCAGCAGGAAGGGGTGCTCGCCTTTCGCCATCGCGGGGTCCAGGAGGCGCAAACGCTGGTGGAGGTCACAGCGGGCAACGGCAGCGCGCCGCCGGTCGCCATCGCTGGCCCCGCCGATGACAGGGTGTTTATCCTGCCCACCGTGGCCCGCCGCGACCTGTGGCGTGCTGCCCTGCGCATGTGGCAGGCACACCCCCTGCTCGGCGTCGGGCCGGACAACTTCCGCCACCTGTACGGGCAGTACCTGGGGCTGCCCGCCTGGGACGAGCGCGTCTCGGCCAACAACCTGTACCTGGAACTGCTCGCCACCCTGGGGCTGCTCGGCTGCGCCGCCTTCGGATGGCTCCTTCTCGCCACCCTGCGCCGCGTGCCCGCCCGGCTCCGCCACCCCGCGCCGCGCACGCGGCTCCTCACCCTCGCCCTCAGCAGTGCCCTCGCCGCCATGCTCCTCCACGGCCTCCTCGACTACTTTTTCGGCACCACCTCCCTCGCGCTCCTCTTCTGGATGGTGCTGGGGCTGCTTGGGGCGACGACCGACGACCGACGACCGACGGGTACCCTCTGGGTGCGACGACCGACGACGGAGGCGAGACCGCGAACAGCAATGATTGACGAGGATTGACCTCGAAAATCAACACTTTTACCAAGCAATCGCTCCCTGTCCCCTTGTCCCCTCACCCCCTCACCTTCATCACCCCCTCACCTTCATCACCCCCTCACCTTCATCACCCCTCACCCCCTCCTACAGCGCCACCCACTGCGCCACCGTGTGCGGCAGGGCGTAGCGCTGGCGGGCCAGGGCGAGGGCGGCGCGGCCCATCGCGGCGAGTTGCTCCGGCTGGGCGAGGAGGGCGAGCAGGGCACCGGCGAGGGCGTCGGCGTCGCCGATGGGCACGGCGCGCGCGGCGGGGCCAAGCTCGGGGAGGATGCCAACGGCGGTGCCGACGGTGGGCACCCCGCACGCCGCCGCTTCCAGCACCACCATCCCCTGGCTCTCGTAACGCGAGGAGAGCAGGAAGAGGTCGGCGGCGCGGTAGCACGCTGGCAGCGCCTCGTGCGAGACGTTGCCATGCAGGGTGACGTGCCCCGCCACGCCGAGCGACGCGGCCAGCCGCTGAAGCTCGTCGCGCAGCGGCCCCTCCCCGACGATGTGTAGGTGTGCGGCAGGCCGCGCGGCCACAACCCGCTGGAAGGCGCGCAGCAGCGTTGCCTGATCCTTGATCGGCAGCAGCGACGCGGCGTGCAGCAGCGCGGGGTCGCCCACGCGGAAGGCGGAGGGAGGCGCGGGCGCGGGGAAGAAGCGCTCGATGTCCACCCCCAGCGGGATCTGCGCCAGCCGCGCCGGTGGGACGTGGGCCAGCGCACGCTGGTACAGCGTGGCCGAGCCGACGGTGACGCGATCCGCGCCGCGCAGGGCGAGGGCGATCATCGCCCGCCCCGCGCGGCTCAGCCCGTGCCCGTATCCCAACTCCGGCATTCGCACCAACTCGCCGCCGAGCAGGGAGACCACGGTGGGCGCACCGAGCACGCGCCCCGCCATCACCGCGAGGAAGCCGGGCTCGTCCGCCCAAAGCGCGTGGATCACGTCGAAGGGGCCACGCCGCGCCTCGCGCACGATGGCCGCCAATGCGCGCGTGAGCAGCGGGAGCCGCCCCACGCCGCCCACCGTCGCCCCGCCAAGGGGATGCACGCTCGCCCCGTAAACGCGATAGCGGCGGCGGTGGTGCGGGTAGCGCAGCGTAAACACATGGACCTCATGCTCCCGCGCGAGCAGGCGCACCAGATTCAGCAGGGCGGGGATGCACCAGTCCTGCTCGTCCGCGCTAAAACCAGGGGTTACCAGGGCAATCTTCATGCGCCGCTGCCCTTAAACGACAGCCTCACCACAGAGAACACAGAGAACACAGAGGAGCGAGCAGGATAGACCCGAACAGGCATTGGTTGCCCCGCACCAGAAATTTCCGCGCTATTCACCCTGCACCTCAAACAGCGTGTAGGGCGGGCGCTCGGCGAGGGAGCGCAGGCCGGGGTTGTCGCGCAGCCACTGGTAGTTGAGGGCGGGCGCTTTGCCCTGCCACTGGCTTTCCACGCTTCCGACGTCCAGGAAAAGGTAGGTCGGGCGCTCGTCGGCGAGCAGCGGGGCGAGGGTATCGGGGGAGAGGAAGAATAGCTCGTGGGTTTCCAGCGCGCTCTCGTGCTCGAAGGTGAGGGTGAGCGAGAAGGTGAGCAGGCGCGCGCCCTCCGGCACTTGCGCCTCGACCCATCGCACCGTTTCCACGAGCCCCTGCATCCGCTCGATGAAGCCGCGCGTGAGGTCAAGCGCGCCCGCGCTCATCCACCCGACCCCCAGCAGCAGGTAGAGCAGCAGCCCCGCCCGCACGATCCCGCGCGCCACCCCGCGCGCCCGCAGCGCCTCGGCTACGCTGGCAAAGCCGAGCGCCGCGAGGAGGGCGAGCGGCGGCAGGTAGGCGAGGGTGAAGCGCACGTTTTGCCAGGCGGTGCCCGCGTGAAAAAGATAGACGCTCGCCGCCCACCCTACGACGAGCCAGAGCGAGGCGCGGCGGCGCTGCCACACCGCCCACCCCCCCGGCACGATCAGCAGCGCCCAGAGCGGTGACAGAAAGAAGGAGCGAAAGGGAATCCACGCGTAGTACAAGCCGTTGGGGAGGGTGTAGCTGAGCAGCCCGTCGGCGCTCTGATGCTCGCGGCGAAACGCGGTGAGCGGCGACCAACGGTAAATTTCCCCCGCCGCCGCAAAGGAAACAAAATCGCGCGACGGCGCGAGCAGGTCGCGCATGGTGCTGCCGAGCAGCGGGCCGAGCAGGATTAGCACGATGGCCCCCGCGCCGAGCGCGTGGCGCACCGCCTGGGCGCGCGGCTGGCGGGCCAGGCAGCGCAGTGCGAAGAGCGCGGCGGGGAGCGCCACCAGCGCGTAGGCCAGCCGCACCAGCAGCGCAAAAGCCAGCGCGCCCGCCGCCAGCCAGAGCCAGCGCGCCTGGCCCCGTCGCCCGTAGCGGAGCAGCGCCACCATGCCCAGCGTCGCCGCCGCCAGCCCCAGCGTGTCCGCCATGATGACCGCGCTGGACTGCCAGAGCTGACCGTTGAGCGCGACGAGCAGCCCTGCCAGCAGCGGCACCCAGAGGATCACGCGCGGCGGGTGTCGCTCCCCCGCGAGCGCTTCCCGCGCCAACAGCACCGTCAGCGGGGCGACGAGCGCGCCCGCCAGCAGGCTCACCGCCTGCCCCGCCAGCGGGCGCACCCCGACGAGCAGGGTGCTCGCCGCAACGAGCAGCGGATAGCCGGGCGGCCACTGGAAGCGCGGCGCTCCCCCCCCCCGCGAGCAGCGCGGCGCGTAGCGGGCCGGTGGCGTAGTCGTAGTAGGCGTAGCTGTCCTGCCCGTAGAGCCCGTTGAAGTGGAAGGCGGCGAGCAGCCCCCCCACCGCCAGCAGGGGCAGGAGCCCCAGGGCGAGCAGGGCGATCCAGAACCAACGGGGGGTCTGCGGCGACGTGTATTTGTTTGACCCGTCGAGCTTCTCCATAATGCTTACCCCGTCATCAACCTTGGAACTCATCGCGCTTGTGGGAACTCATGGGAACTTGGGGTCCCTATACTATTGGGGACAGGGGGACAGGGGGACAGGGGAGACAGGGAGAAGGGGAGAAGGGGAGAGATCACATTGCTAGAACGGTGACTTTCAAGGCTAATCACCATTGTTTTGCTGTGTCCTTCGTCCTTCATCCTTCGTCCTTCATCCTTCGTCCGTCGTCGCGTCGTCGGTCGTCGGTCGTCGGTCGTCGGTCGTCGGTCGTCGTCCCCCTATCACTCCAACTAGAAGATCGAGGTGTTGTGACACCGCATGTGTCCGTGATTATCCCGACCCACAATCGGGCTGACTTTTTGCTGCACGCGATCGGGAGCGTGCTGGCGCAGGGTTACACCGACTACGAGATCATCGTCGCGGACGATGGCTCGACCGACGAGACGGCGGCGCGGGTGGCGGCGCTGCCCGCGCCGATTCGGCTGCTGCGTTTGCCGCATAGCGGGCGGCCCAGCGTGGTGCGCAATCGCGCGCTAGCCGCCGCGCGCGGCGAGCTCGTCGCCTTTTTGGACGACGACGATCTGTGGTGCCCCGACAAGCTCGCCCGCCAGGTGGCGCTGCTCGACGGGGACGCGACGCTTGGCCTGGTGTACAGCGACGTGCGGCTCCTGTTCGAGGACGGCACGCGCTCCGCGCCGGTGCTGAAGCCGCAGCAAAAGCGGGGCGGCTTCATTCTAGCTGATTTGCTCGCAGATTGTTTCATCCACCCCAGCAGCGTGCTGCTGCGCCGCGACTATGTAGAGCAGGTAGGGGGCTTTGATGAGACACTTGCCAGCGCGGAAGATTACGACCTGTGGGTGCGCCTCGCCCCGCGTGCCAAGGTGGGGGTTGTGGCGGAGCCGCTCGTGCTGGTGCGGCGGCACCCCGCCGAGATTTCCGTGCAGCGCGAGCAGATCAGCTACCAGAGCGTGATCCACACCCTGGAGCGGGTTCGCCGCGAGGAGGCGCTCCCCCTGCGGCAGCGGCTGATCCTGCGCCGCGCCCTGGCGCAGCGCTACACCCACTGGGGCGGGCTGCTGCTGCGCGGCGGCGAGCGCGAGCGGGGCCGCGCCCTGCTGTGGCGCGGGGCGCGCCTCTACCCGCTCCAGCGCCGCCCGTGGCAGCTGCTGGCGATGCGCCCGCCGCGGGGCGCGTGAGCGCGGGCCAGTGGCTGCGGGTCCGCCTCCGCAGCGAGAGCAACCGCCACCTGAGCGTGGTCTTTTTGGGGCACCTCGCGCGGCTGGCAATCGGCCTCATCAGTAGCGCGCTGCTGGCGCGCGGGCTGGGGCCGGAGGGGCTGAGCCTCTTCTCGGTGCTCGGCGCGGCCAGCGCCATCGCGCTGACCGTCTCGGATTTTGGGCTGAGCAGCAGTGCGGTGAGCCTGATTGCCAGCGGCACGCGCGGCTCGGACGAGGCGGGGCTGAGCGCGGCGCGCAGTTACTCGCTGCTGAAGGTAGCGGGTAGCCTGCTCGTCGTCGGGGCGCTGCTGCTCGGGGCCGCGCCCGCCGCGCGGCTGCTCGGCATCACCCACCCCGACGGGCCGCTGCTGATCCGCGTCGCGAGCCTGGGGCTGCTCGCGACGAACCTTAGCGGCCAGGTGAGCACCGTCCTGCGCGCGCTGGACCGCTTTCGGGTGCTGGTGCTCACCCAGCTCGCCAACATCGTGCTGACGGTGCTGATGCTGGGCGCGCTCTTCCTCGCGGGCCGCCTGACGGTGCTCAACGCGCTGGGGGTGGGCGCGCTGACCGCGCTCGCCGCCGCCCTGTTGGGGGCCAGCGCGCTGCCCGCCGCGTGGCGTCACACCCTCTTGCGCGGCTGGGCGTGGGACGACTCGACGCGCCACCTGCTTGGCTTCAGCAAATGGCTCGCCATCTCGGGCCTGCTCACCATCCTGCTGGCACAGCTAGAGCTGCTGCTGCTCAACCATTGGCGGCCCGCCGCCGAGGTCGCCTTTTACGCGCTGGCGCTCAACCTCGCGTTTAAAGCGCACATCGTGAACCAGACCCTCCACACCGTGCTCCTGCCAGAGGCGGCCCGCCTGAGCGGGCGCGCGGAGATGCGCGCCTTTGTGCGGCGCAACCTGCGGCGCGGCGCGCTGCTCGCGCTTGGGATGCTCGCCCTGCTGCCGCTCGCGCGCCCCTTTATCGTGATCGTGTACAGCAACCTCTACGCGCCCTCCGTCGGCCTTTTTTACGCGCTGATGGGCGTGATCCTCTTCGACCTGCTGACCCTGCCGCCGCTGCTGCTCGCCTTTCCGCTGAAAATCCCGCACATGATCATGGTTGCCAACGCCGTGGGCATCCTCGTCCTGCTGCTCGGCTGCGCCCTGCTCATCCCCCTCTGGGGGCTTTACGGCGCGGCAGCGGCGAAGCTCCTCGCCACCCTTGCCAATACCCTCGTCCTCGGCGGCGCGATTGCGGCGAAGCTGCGGCGGGTGGGGTGAGGGGGTGAGGGGGTGAGGGGGTGAGGGGGTGATGAGGGTGAGGGGGTGAGGGGGTGAGGGGGTGAGGGGGTGAGAATATACTTGGGCTAATTGAATCGCTCATGCTTCTTCTGGTATCATCCCTATCAAACTCATGTTCCTCCCTAAATCCCTAACTCATTTTCCATTTTCCATTTTCCATTCTCCATTCTCCATTCCCCAACCCCTAACCTCTAACCCCCACCCCCAACCCCTAACCCCTAACCCCTAACCCCCAACCCCTAACCCCATGCCCTCTCACCCCCTCACCCCCTCACCCCCTCACCCCCTCACCCCACTCCCCTACCCCTACCATGCGCTGCACCCGGCGCTGACGCGTCAGGTGGTGGAGTGGCACCACACGCGCCACCACGCGGCGCTGGTTCAGGCGCGGGGGGAGACGGAGCGGGCGCTGGCGCAGGTGGCGGGCGCGGGGGCGGCGAATGCGGGGCGCTGGGCGGAGTTGAAGCGGCGCTATCCGAGCTATGCGGCGGGGGTGAGCCTCCATGATCTGTACTGGCAGGGGATGCGCGCGGGCGGCCCGCGCCTGCCCACAGGTGACCTGATGGCGCGCCTCCGCCGCGACTTTGGCTCGTGGGAGGGGTGGGTGGAAGATTTCGTCGCCACGGCGGGGGTGCCGGAGAGCGGGTGGGCGCTGCTCGTCCACGATCCGACCGACCATCGGCTGCGCAACGTGGCGGTGGCGCAGCATGACGGGGCGGGGGTGCCGGGGGCGCGGGTGCTCGTCGCGTGCGATGTGTGGGAGCACGCCTACTACCTGCAATACGGGCCGCAGCGCGCCGACTATGTGCGCGCGATGATCGACCTGCTCCACTGGCCACACATTGCGGACCGCCTGTACCGCTCGCCCTTTGGCAACGCGCAGCCGCGCACGAGCGGCCCTGGCGAGCACGAGGCGATCCCGTTGCCCTACGGCTACGCGGCCCTGCGCGGCATGTCCAGCCGGACGGTGAGGTGGCAGCAGGAGCAGGTTTACGCGGCGCATGTGCGGGCGCGCAACGGGATCGAGCGGCGGCTGCGGCGGGTGGGCGCGGGCGGCGCGGCGGGGGAGTTTGCGGACCTGAAGCGGCAGGAACTTTTCCACGCGGCGGGGCAGCGGCTCTTTGAGTTGGGCTGGCACGCGTTGGGCGGCGCGGGCGGCAACCCGAGCGGCGAGCTGCGCGGGGCGCTGGAACGCAGCTTTGGCTCGCTCGACGCGTGGCGCGCGGAGCTTCTCGCCACGGCGCTTGCCCCGCGTGCGGCGTGGGCGCTGCTGGTGTGGGAGCGGGACACGCAGCGGCTCGTCAACCTGCTGGTGGAAGGGGAAACGCAGGCCGCGCTCCCGCAGGGCACCCCGCTGCTGGCGGTGGAGGTGCGGGAGCGCGCCTATTTTTATGATCGCGGCCCCGACCGCGCCGCCTACCTTGCCGCCTTCCTCGACAACCTGCACTGGCCCACCGTTGAGGCGCGCTTTGCGGAGCGATGAGGGAGGACGGACCGGAAGAACGGAAAGGCAAAAGGCAAAAGGCAAAAACGGAAAGTCAACGGCAAACGGAAAGTAGGGGCAAGCCTGTGCGCTTGCCCTGAAGGTTCTGCATTCTGTATCACAGGCGGGCCGGAGGCCCGCGGCCCCAGGGGTTCTGTGCTCTGCGTTACGGGGTGACGACGGTGCCGCTCCATTGGCCGCGCGCGCCGGAGCCATCCTGGCAGATGACTTGGCCGCGCAGGGTGCTTGGCGTGGTGAAGCGGCCCGCGTATTGGGCGGTGCACTGCTCGCCCGCGCTGTAGGCAAGGCGCATCAGGCGGCGGCTGCGCTGGTAGCGCCAGGTACCCCCCTCGTCGGCCTCGTCGGTGAAGGTGCCATCCTCCCAGAGCTCCCACTGCCCACTTCCCGTGCTACCATCGCTCCACTGCACGCTGTAGTCGATCACATAGAGCGGCGGGCTGACGCTGACGGCGGCGAGAATGTCCAGCCTGCCCCAGCCATAGGTGTTATTGGGCACCTGGCTGCCCGACACCCCGCCACAATTTTCCAGGGTGGTGCGAGGCACGGCGCTGCCGAAGAGGGCGCTTTCGCTGGCGTCCACATCGCCAATCAGCTCGGGGCGGGCCGCCCAGAGCAGGGCCACCGCGCCCGCGAGGTGTGGTGCGGCCATCGAGGTGCCGCTCAGGGTGGCGTAGCCGCCATTGTTGTAGGCGGAGCGCACGCTGACGCCCGGCGCGGAGATGTCGGGCTTGAGGCGGTTGCTGCCATCCACGACAACCGGACCACGGCTGCTGAAGGTGGCGATGTTGTCATTGCTATCCGTCGCGCCCACCGCGGTGGAAGCATCGTAGATGGCGATGGGCGTGTTCACCGTGCTGCACGCGGGGCCGCTGTTGCCCGCCGACGCCGCGACCAGGATGCCCGCCGCACGCACCGCCTCGACAGTTTGCAGGATGCTGTTCACCTGGCAATCCTCGCCTGCGGGCGGCGGGCCAAGGGGGCAACTCCAGGAGTTGGAGACCACATCCGGCGCGCGCGCGGGGTCGGGGTTGTTGCCCGCGAGATCGGTGGGCGCAAGGAAGAATTGGAAGCACTCGATATAGGTATGCGGGCGACCGTTGCCCTCCTCCATGTTGCGGCAGCCGATCCACTCCGCATCCGGCGCGACGCCGATCTGGTTCGCGCCGCCGTCGTCGCCCGCAGCGGTGCCGGTCGTGTGCGTGCCGTGGCCGTTGTCGTCGCAGGGCGCTTGTAGGTTGAAGCCGCAGGGGTTCGTCCCATCACCGTCAATGTCGCCATGGATGGCATCCCACCAGCTGTAATTATGGTTGGCGGCGCTGCCATTCCAGCCGCGATACTGATTGATCAGCGCGGGGTGATCCCAATCAATGCCCGTGTCCGCATTGGCGACGACGCGCCCCTGCCCCGTGTTGCCCATCGCCCAAACGTCGGGCGCACCAATCTTCATGACACCCCACTCCACCCCGTTCGCCGCGTCTAGGCTCTCCGCGCCGAGCGTGCGCTCCGGCTCGTCCAGGCGGATGACGCGATCCGGCTCGATCCGCGCGACGGCGGGATGTTGCGCCAGCGCCTCGACGACGCTGCGATCTCCTTCGACGGCTATCATGTTCACGATCCAGTAGGGGCGATAGCTCACGCCCATCTTGTCCAGTTCGGCGAGCACGGCGGGCTGGCTGCGCGCTGCTATGTCGCGCAACGCCCCCACCACGAACTCGCCCTGGGCCGCCTTGCCACGCAGCGCCTGCGCCGCGCTCAAATCCGCCTGCTCGTCGAGCAGCAGCAAAAAGTGAGCGCGCCCGCCCGCGCGCGTGTCCGCCAGCACACGCGAGTCAATCTTGCTCGCCGCCGCCGCCGTCCCCGACAGCGCCAGGGCCATCACCCCCACCAGTAGCGCCAACCCCACCAATGAAACCCACCTGCGCCTCATCGCCGCCTCCCTTCGCGCCACACCCCGATAAAAAGTCTGCAAAGCGTACCCTGCTTGCCTAAATAGGCAAGAAACGGAAGTCCGAAGTCCAAGGTCCGAGGTCCAGAAACGGCAGTCCGAGGTCCGAGGTCCGAGGTCCGAAGTCCAGAAACGGAAGGGGAAAAGGCACAAGTAGGGGCAATCCTATGTGATTGCCCTGGTTGAACGGAGGACGGCGGTAGGGGCAATCCTATGTGATTGCCCTGTGCTGTGCTGCGCCCGCCGAGGGTTACGCCGCCAACGGCAGGCGGCTCCACCCCCGGCTACCTGTTGTCGCCACCCCCTTCGGGGGTTCTACGTTCTGTATTACAGGCGGGCCGGAGGCCCGCGGCCCCAGGGGTTCTGTATCACAGGCGGGCCGGAGGCCCGCACCCCCAGGTTGTCCCGTTCCCTGTTCCCCGCTGGCATGTTACAATCGCGCCGAAATCCCCATTCGGGGCACGCAGGCCGCAATCTGAAATCTGAAATCTGAAATCGAAAATCGAAAATCCCAAAAAGGTTTTGGCTATGCCTCCTATTTCTTTGAAGCCTTCGTATAAAGTGGTGCGCGAGTATTATCGGCAGGTGCGGGCGATGGAGGGGTTGGGGGCGTCGCACGAGGGGGCGGTGGCTCCGGCGTTTGCGGAGTTGCTGCGCTATGCGGCGCGCGAGGGGGAGTGGGAGTTGGTGGAGCAGTTTTCGATGCGGCAGCGCGGGCGCTCGATTCGGGTGGATGGGGCGCTGCTCGACCCCTTCAAGTTGGTGCGCGGGGTGTGGGAGGCGAAGGATGGCGCGGATGATTTGGCGCGGGAGGTGCAGCGCAAGCGCGCGGCGGGCTACCCGCTGGACAACACGTTGTTTCAGGCCCCGACGCGCGTGATTTTGTTTCAGAGCCTGTTTGGAAAGCCTCAAGCAGGAGCCAAACGACGGATCATGAGGCGGATCATGGCGAGGTAGATCATAGCTTCGCTGCTTTCGGGCAAGGTCTCGTAGTCGATACGTAAGCGGCGGCACTGGGTGAGCCAGGCAAAGGTACGCTCGACTACCCAGCGCCGCGCCAAGAGGACCCAGCCGCTGCTTCCCTCGGGGCGCAGCACGGGGGTCAAGACGAAGCGGGTGTGCTCAAGGACCCACTCTTCTAAGGTGCCGCGATAGGTGCCATCGGTCCACACGCGGCGCACCTTGCCGCCTATGCCCCGTAGCGTACCGAACAACTGGCGCGCCCCCGCCGGGTCGGAGACGGAGGCGGCGGTGACCACCACGGCCAGCAGCAAGCCCATCGTATCGACTAACAGATGCCGCTTACGTCCAGTCAGCCGTTTGCCACCATCGTAGCCACGCACGCCACGGTTGGCGGCGGCTTTGACGGACTGGGAATCGACGCTGCCGGCGGTAGGTTTGGCCTTACGCCCCGCGGCGCGGCGCACGTACTTGCGTAGCCGATGGTGAATCCGCTGCCATGTGCCGTCTGTGCGCCACTGGCGGAAGTAGTAGTAGACACTTTGCCACGCTGGATACTCACGTGGCAACATACGCCACTGCACTCCACCCACCACGAGGTAGAGCAGTGCATTGAGCACGCAGCGCATATCCAACTGGCGCGGACGTCCCGTGCTGGAGACAGGGATCAAGCGTTTCAGCAGTTCCCATTGGCGCTCGGTCAAGTCGGTCGGATAGAGGTAGTATTTGTTGTACATACCCCTATCTCTAGCTCTTCCTCGCCCTCCCGTCAAATGTTTCCAAACAGGCTCTTAGGATGGGCGGCAGGTGGTGGACGCGACATCACCCCGCCGGCCGCGCTGGTGGAGGCGCTGCACCTCTTCTTTGGCTATCAGCCGCCGCAGTATCGAGGCGTGGGAGCAGGCGGTCGTCGAGTTTCGCGAGCGTGTGCCAGAAGTTGGCGCAGGGGGTGCTCGCCCGCATCGAGAAGGAGCGGCGCGCGAACCCGCGCTTTCTCGCGCGCCTTCGACGACTTCGAGGAGCTGGTGCGCGCACGGCGATCAACCCGAACATCTCGCCGCGGCCGTCGAGGAGATGCTGATCCAGCACCTGCTGACCGAGCGGATCTTCCGCACGGTCTTCAACAACCCCGACTTCGTGCGCCGCAACGTGATCGCGCGCGAGATCGAGACAGGTCATTCTGGCGCTGACCTCGCGCATCATTCAGCCGCGCACGAGTTTCTGGCGCGAGCTCGACCGCTTCTACGGCGCCATCGAGACCACCGCCGGCGACGATTGACGATTTTTCGCAGAAGCAGGATTTTCTCAACACCGTCTACGAGAAGTTCTTTCAGGGCTACTCGGTGAAGGTGGCCGACACCCACGGCATCGTCTACACCCCGCAGCCCATCGTCAGACTTTATGGTGCGCTCGGTGGAGGAGCTGTTGCGGCGCGAGTTCGGCCGCGTCGCTGGGCGACGCCGGGGTGCACATCTCTCGACCCCTTTGTCGGCACCGGCAACTTCATCGTGCGCGTCATGCAGGCCATCCCGCGCACCGCCTGCCGCACAAGTCTCGCGGCGACGTTGCACTGCAACGAGGTGATGCTGCTGCCCTACTACATCGCCGCGCTGAACATCGAGCACCTGTATTATGGGAGCTGACCGGCGCAGTATCGAGCCCTTCGATGGCATCTGTCTGGTGGACACCTTCGAGCTGGCCGGAGGCCAAGCAGCAGATGTCGCCTCTTTGTGCCAGAGAACACCGAGCGCGTGCTGCAGCAGCAGGCGCAGAACATCTTCGTGATCCTCGGCAACCCGCCCTACAACGCGTGGCAGGTCAACGAGAACGACAACAACAAGAACCGCAAGTACCCCGTGCTCGATGAGCGCGTGGCGCAGACCTACGCGCGACTCGCAGGCCACCCTGAACAATGCGCTGTCTGATCCCTACGTGAAAGCCTTCCGCTGGGCCTCCGACCGGATCTGGCGGAGGAAGGCATCGTGGCCTTTGTGACCAACAGCAGCTTTGTGGACGGGATCGCGTTCGATGGGATGCGGAAGCACCTGGCGAAGGACTTCGACGCCATCTACGTGCTCGACCTCGGCGGCAACGTGCGGCAAGAACCCGAAGCTCTCCGGCACAACGCACAATGTCTTTGGCATTCAGGTGGGGGTGAGCATCACGTTCCTGGTGCGACGGGCGGCCACCGCCGGGCCGCGCCGCGCCGAGATTTACCACGCCCGCACGGAGACCGACTGGCGCAAAGAGGAGAAGTACACATTTCTGGAGCAGGCGGGGCACTTGCACAATGTCGCCTGGGCGCGTGTTGAGCCTGACCGCAAGCATACCTGGATGACGGAAGGGCTTGAGAGCGAGTTTGATGAATTTATTCCCATTGGGACAAAAGAGGTGAAGCGTGGGACAAGCAGTGAGACGGTATTTCAGGTCTACAGCACTGGTATGAAAACAAACAGGGATAGGTGGGTTTACAATTTTGATTCAGAAAAACTATTCGAGAATATTACCATCTCGGCGCGTTTTTTCAACGAGCATGTCTATCAGTGGAAAAGGAAAAAAGGAGGTGTAAAAAATCAAGACGATTTTGTAGAAAACGACGACAAAAAATTGAGTTGGAGTCGAGATTTGAAATTAAAAATGATGCGAGGGAAAGAGATAGAGCCTAGCAAGCAAAGTGTACGCACGGCCCTTTACCGCCCCTTTGTTAAGATATGGGTCTATTTCGATGATGTGCTTATTGATATACAAAGCCTCTTACCAAGGATATTCCCATCATTCATAGATGAAGGAGAAAATCGAGTCATCTGGCTAAAAATCGGCTCTGACTGGCCGATGTTCTGTCTCATGGTGAATTGCTTCCCTGACTTCTTACCTCAAGGTGGCTCCCAATGCTTCCCGCTGTACACCTACGACAAGGACGGGGGCAACCGGCGCGACAACATCACCGACTGGGCGCTGGGGCGCTACCAGCAGCACTACGGCGACGAGGCCATCACTGAAGCTGGACATCTTCCACTCTGTCTACGCGCTGCTGCACCACCCGGCCTACCGCGCGAAATACGCGGCCAACCTGCGCCGCGAGTTGCCGCGCCTCCCCCTGGCCCCCGACTTTTGGGCCTTCGCGCGGGCAGGTCGCGAGTTGGCCGACCTGCATGTGACCTACGAGCAGCAGCCCGAATACCCTTTGCAGATGGTCGAGAATCGCGCCCTGCCCATCGACTGGCGCGTCGAAAAGATGCGCCTCGCCAAAGACAAAAGCGCCCTGGTCTACAACAACTTCCTGACCTTGGCGGGCCTGCCGCCAGAGGTGTGGGCCTACCGCCTGGGTAACCGCAGCGCCCTGGAGTGGGTCATAGACCAATATCAGGTGAGCGTGGACCCCCGCAGCGGCATCCACAACGACCCCAACCGCCTGGACGACCCGCAGTATATCGTGCGCCTGATCGGCCAGGTGGTCACCGTCAGCGTGCAGACGGTGCGGCTGGTGGGGGAGGGCCGCTG
>CAWJTI010000018.1:0-189743 GCA_963845765.1 uncultured Chloroflexia bacterium | reverse complement strand
TGGAGGCCGCCGCGCAAACCCTGCGCGAGTTGGCAGTACCGGCCCCTGCGCGACGAGGAAGCCGCGCGGCTGCTGGTCAAGCTGATGTACGCGCTTCACCACTACCTCCACTTCCGTGGCCTCTGGAAAGAGTGGATACAGCTAAGCGAGTGGACCTACGAGGCCGCGCGGGCGCTGGGCGAGTGGCGCGACGCGGGCTGGGCCGCGTACGATGTCGCCGTCATTCACTACCATCGCGCCGAGACCGAGCGTGCCTCCATCGGGCCGAGCGCGTGGCCAAGGCGATGCAGCGCGGCGGCACCCGCCGCGACCGCGCCGTTGCCACGCGCCTGCGCGGCCTGTGGCCCCGCAGCGCGGCCGCGCTGCGCGAGGCGGAGCGCCTCTACACCGAGGCACTCGCGGAGTACCGCGCCGAGAAGGACGAGGCGAGCGAGGCCATCGTGCTCAACGACCTGGGCTCGGTGGCGCAGGCGCAGAAGGCCTACGACCGCGCGGAGGGGTACTACCATCAGGCGCTGGCAATCGACGAGCGGCGAGGTGATAAACCCACATTCCGCACCTCTAATAACGCGAAATTTGTTGCTAAATTGTGAACTAAAGCTGCTCTTTCAGTTTAGATAATAAACTAACGCTAATGCAGGTATACTCGCATGCGGTTTGGCAAGTGCGAAAATATCGCCTGATAGTCTCAGGTTGTGCAGACAGTTCACCCTATAGTGAATAAACGAAACCGAAAGGCACCTGACGGTTAAAAAAATAAACCAAAACCATCTGCCTAGGCGCAGAATCAGGGGATAAAGAGGGACAAGCTGTATGTAGCGGCAACCTGGGCCTGCTGGCGCTGGACCGCAGCCGCCCCACCGAGGCGCGCCCCTGGTTCGAACGAGAACTGCGGCTCGCCAAAGAAGTGGGACGGGTGGCCCTGGTTGCCCAAGCCCAATGGGGCTCTGGCACGCGTGCTGGAGGAGGAGGACCGCCCCGCCGAGGCGCTGCCCCTCGCGGAGAGGCGCTGCGCATCCGCGAGCGGCTGGGGCACATGATGCTGGGGAGGCCCGCGAGTTGGGCTGGCGCGGCTGCGGGGCAAGGTGGGGGTCGGGGCGGTCAATGGCAGCGGGCGGCGCTCGATGTTGGGGCGATGGGGGACAAGGAAAAGGGCACCCACGAGGGGTGCCCCTACTGCTTGGTGCCACCTCGCCTCACGAGTAAGCAAGCAGTGACCGGACGTGAAGAATCTCATCAGATGCAAGCGGCTGAATGGCTGATTCGGGAACCGTGCCCACGGCAATGGTTTCGCCAAGCGCGTTGAAGACCTCTAACGAGTAGCCATCTTCTTCTCCAGATGACACGTGTTGCTCCACAACCGTTGCACTGTCGCCACGTTTCAGGCGATGCTCTGGAAGATCAGCCGTCGGCGACTTGTTCGAACAGATTCCGTACTCACGGTTCGTCCTCCTTGTCTCCCTGTCTCCACAAGCGGCCGTTCCGCCCGCGCTCCCAGCCTCACCCCCTCACCTCCACTCACCCCCTCACCCCCTCACCCCCTCACCTCTCATCACCCCCTCACACCCCTCCCCCATCGCCCGCCAGACGCGCTCCGGCGTCGCCGGAATCTCGTTGAGCCAGACACCGACCGCGTCGAGGATCGCGTTACCGACCGCCGGTGCGACGCCGTCCATGGGGATCTCGGCGACTGCCTTTACGCCGAATGGATGCGTGGGCTCAAACGTTTCGACGAAGATGGTCTCCAGTTCGGCATTTCGTCGCGGCCCGAAGATGTGATAGCGATCCAGGTCCCGTTCGATCGCGTTGCCCTCCTCATCGTAGCGCATCTCTTCGCAGACCGCGTAACCGAGCGCCTGGGTCATGCCGCCCTCGATCTGTCCGCTGGCGGTCACGGGATTGACGATCAGCCCCGAATCGACTGCCATCACCAGATTGTCCACCGTGACCTGCCCGGTCTCCATATCCACCGTCACCTGCGCGAACTGCGCGGCGAAGGGCGGCGGCGAAACAGGCGACACGTAGGAGGCGATGCCCATGATCTGGTGCTGCTTCTCGTGGTGGAGCGAATGCAGCGCGATCTCCGTCAACGGAATCTTGCGGCCATCGGGTGCCCAGGCGCGCTCAGCCAGGTCGATCTCTCCAGGGTTGCTTTTTCGGGGGTGCATCGCGCGGGCCGCTCCACAAAGCCCTGCGCCTCCTCCGCGTCGCGGTTGAAGAGGCGCGCCGCCACCTTCTGGATCTGCTGCGCGCACTGCTGCGCCGCCCGCACCGTCGCGTAGCCGGAGATGTATGTCGTCCTGGAGGCATACGCGCCCTTGTCGAATGGTGTGAAGTCGGTATCCGTGGAGTAAACGAGGATATCGTCGATGGGCACGCCGAGCACCTCGGCTGCCATCTGCGCAAGCACCGTGTCTGATCCTGTGCCCAGGTCGGTCGCGCCGACGAGCAGGTTGAACGAGCCATCGTCGTTCATCTTTATGGACGCGGCGCCCATGTCGAGATAAGGGATGGCCGTGCCCTGCATCACCATCGCGACGCCGATCCCTTGCGGAGATGGGAAGGCAGATTTTCGACTTCTCGTCACTTTTGCCTTTTGCTTTTTGCCCTTTGCCTTTTGCCTTATCGTTCCACCCAATAATGCCGCCTCCCTGTTCCACGCACTGCGCAGCCCGCACGTGTGGACGATCTCGGGCCTCGGTTCGCGCCCTTCCTTCCAGGCACTCGAAAACGGATGCTCGTCCCCCGCCACGAGGGCGTTCTTCAAGCGAAACGCGATCGGGTCCAGGTTGAGCGCGTGGGCGATTTTTTCCATGTGGACGTTCGACGGGCAAGAGCCCTGCGGGCACGCCGTAGCCGCGAAACGCTCCCGCAGGCGGCGTGTTGGTGTAGACGACGTCGGCATGGAAGCGGATGTTGGCAAACTGGTAGCCGTCGGGGTAGTCGCGCCAAAGGCCGACGTACAGGGCCATCGCCTTGTGGCCGGTGTTTCCCGTCACGGTCAGCGCGTGGCAGCCGTACGCGCCCGTGTCGGTCAGCGCGTACATCTCATTGGCGATGATGGTGCCATCGTTGAGCACGCCCGTCTTCATGCGCACGCGCATCGGGTGGCGGGAGCGTGCGGCGATGAACTCTTCCTCGCGCGTGTACTCGAAGCGCACCGGTCTGCCGGTGACGATGGAGAGGTGCGCGGCGACATCCTCGATCATCACCTCCTGCTTGCCGCCGAAGCCGCCGCCGATGCGCGGCTTGATGACGCGGATCTGCTTCGGCGCGAGGCCGAGCACCGGCGCGAGCATGCGCCGCACGTGGAAGGGCACCTGGGTGGAGGTTCGGATCACCAGGCGATCGTTCTCGTCCCACCACGTCACCACAACATGCGGCTCGATGCTGGCCTGCTGCACCTTCGGCACATCGTACTCCTCCTCGAAGATTTGATCCGCCTCGGCAAAGCCCGTCTCGACGTCGCCAATGTCGATTCGAATGTCGGCCGCGACGTTCTTTTCGGGGTGCGAGTCGAAGGGAACGTACTCCTCCTCGTCATGGAGGATTACCGCGCCCTCCCTCATCGCGTCGCGCGAGTCCAGGATGGCGGGCAGCTCCTCGTACTCCACCTCGATCAGCTCCAGCGCCCGCTCCGCGATTTCCGTTGTCTCCGCGGCGACCATGGCGACGCGGTCGCCTACAAAGCGCACCTTGTGGTCCAGCGAGAACATGTCGAGCGGGCCGGGGATCGGGTCGCTCTGCCCGGCGGTCGAGTAGACCACGCGGGGCAGATCCTCGTGGGTGAGCACCGCGTGGACGCCGGGCAGCGCGCGCGCTTTCGACGCGTCAATCTTGGTAATCCACGCGTGCGCGACCGGCGACTTGAGAATCTTCGCGTGCAGCATCCCGCGCATCTCGATGTCATCGGTAAAGGCGGGGTTGCCGCGCGCCAGCTTGACGGCGTCCACCTTCACCTCCGGTTTGCCCACGATGTCCCACTTGTCCGAGGTGGGGCGCACCGTCATCGGGCGGATGCGCGTCTGCGTCTGCGTGAGCACGTCGCCGCTGTCGTCGTGGTAGGGGGGGCGGATCGGCTGGCCGCGCCCGAACAGGTTGTGCGCGTCCTCCTCGTCGGGGCGGTCGGGCTGGAAGGGCGGCGGCTCGGAGGTGACCGGCGGCCACTCCGGCTCGTCGCCGCGCATCTGCGCCGCCGCGTGGAGGATCGCCTGCACCGGCTTCACATAGCCGGTGCAGCGGCAGAGCACGCCGGAAAGCGCCTCGCGCACCTCGGCCTCGCTCGGCGCGGGGTTCTCTTCCAGCAGCGACGCGGCGGCGAGCACCATCGCGGGGGTGCAGTAGCCGCACTGGATCGCGCCGTTGCTCGCGAAGGCCTTTTGCAGCGGGTGCAGGTGGAGCCGCGTGCTCAGCGCCTCGATGGTGGTGACGGTGGCCCCCTCGGTCTGCGCCGCCAGCATCACGCAGGAGACCACCGGCTTGCCGTTGACGAGCACGGCGCACGCGCCGCACTCCCCCGTCTCGCAGCCGTGTTTCACGCCGAAGATACCGTTGCGGCGCAGCAGGGCGAGCAGCGGCTCGCTAGCGGTGGTTTCCAGGCTGTGTGGGGCGTCGTTGAGGGTGAGGTTGATGATCATGGTAGGCTCCTGGGGGTAGAGCAAGGGTAGAACAAGGATTTTCAGGAATGAAGGATCGGAATGTAGCTTAGCGGATTTTTGCGTGGGGGCCAATGCGCGGCGATACCATGAAAAAGGCCCGCCGCACACGAGTGCGACGGGCCTGGGGCGTTCAGGGCAGATCCAAAAAGTACAGAGCTTGACGGGCGAGAGGCCAACCGAGCGTAACCGTATGGGTCAACCCATCGCCGCGTCCTCTGTGCTCTCTGTGTTCTCTGTGGTGAGTCCGTCGTTAGTGGCGCGGGACCATCGCGCGGGGGTGGGAGAGGCCGGGCAGGTCGCACTCCTGCGGGCAGATGACCGCATGGTCGCCCTGGAAGCAGGTGAGCGCGTGGCCGGGGTTGCAGTGGACGCGCACGCGCGCGCCCATCGCCAGCAGCACGGTGTGGTCCTGCGTGCTGTGGACGATCGAGCCGCTCGGCAGGCGCACCGCGTAGAGATTCTCCGCGCCGCGAAACTCGCGGCCCACCACCTCGCCCTGGCCGTTGCGGTCCGCCGCCAAAAAGACATCGTGCGGGCGAATCATCACCTCAATCTGTCGCCCCAGATCGCCGGGCGTGGGCTGGCGGATCAGCCCCATCTCCGTGTCGAGCCCCTGACGGGTCGTCACGCCGGGAACGAAATCGGCCAGCCCCAGAAAGTCCGCAACAAAGCGCGTGGCGGGCATGTGGAAGACGCGGTCGGGGGTGTCCACCTGCTCCAGCCGCCCCTGGTTCATGATGGCGAGGCGGTCGCCCATGCTCATGGCCTCTTCCTGATCGTGCGTCACGAAGATCGCCGTGCTCTCCGACTCGTGCAGGATGCGCTTGACCTCGCTGCGCATCGTCACGCGCAGGTCGGCGTCCAGGTTGCTGAAGGGCTCGTCCAGCAGCACCACCACCGGCTTCGGCGCGAGCGAGCGCGCCAGCGCGACGCGTTGCTGCTGCCCGCCCGAAAGCTCGTGGGGATAGCGCTTCGTCATATCGCCCAGCCCGACCAGTTCCAGCACCTCGCGGATGCGCCCAGCCCGCTCGGCGCGGGGCCAGCGTTGCAGGCCAAAGCCCACGTTCTGCTCGACGGTGAAGTGCGGGAAGAGCGCGTACTCCTGGAAGACCACCCCCAGGCCGCGCTTTTCCGGCGGGAGCCATCGCCCCGGCCCGGCCACCGCCTGGTTGTTGAGGATCACCATGCCCGCGTCCGGTGCTTCAAAGCCCGCGATCAGGCGCAGCGTTGTCGTCTTGCCACAGCCGCTTGGCCCCAACAGGGCCAGCGTCTCTCCCCGGTACACCGTCAGGGAAAGATCGTCGATGGCGGGTGCGTGGGTCGAGTCAAAGCGCTTGTGGACCCCCACAAGTTCAACAATGTGGTCGGCTAGCAAGGGTGTCATCCTTTTGAGGGGTGGAAAGGGGCACAGCGCAGGGGAGAATCTGGAATCGCACATTGACGGGTAGCCGGATACGATGGTAGAATCCCGTCCGTGCCGGGCTCTTAACATGTTGCCCACTGGGATCGTCCTGCCGATAGTCCTGGGCAGTTTAGCAAAGTTGAGTAAAACCGTCAACAATTTATGACAAGCTTGTGCCCCCGTCATAAGGGGTTTCAGAGCCGATACCCGACCCCGCAAGGAGCCATGATGAAGGACGACTTTGAGCGATACGACGAGGAGCCGCTTCCCCCGAGTGGCCGCCTACCGCGCCGCGATGGCGGCTTTGCGATTGACCTGACCGGCATGGGCATTCGCATCGCAGCGACGGTGGTGGTCATCGGGTTGGGGATTCTGATCATCTACTTTGCCCTGCGCCCCACCCCAGGCGAGGTGGGCAGTGCCGACGTGATCCCCCCGTCCGACAACCCGCCGGTGAGCGAGGAGATCATGGACCCACTCGCCACCTTCACGCCCGGCGCGACCTCCACCCCGCCGCCGCTGGATGAGCCCACCCCCGCGCCAACGGTGCCCGCCTCGGAGGGAGCCCCTGCCACGCTGGCTGTCGGGGCCTCCACCATGGTCACAGGGACAAACGGGCTGGGGGTGAATCTGCGCCAGAATAGCACGACCACGGGCGACATCGTCCAGATATTGGGGGACGACACCCCGCTGACGATTGTCGAAGGGCCGGTCGAGGGGGAAGGCTACCAGTGGTGGAAGGTGCGGCTGGATGACGGCACCGAGGGCTGGGTCGTGCAGGAATATCTCGCTAGCGCGCCCTAACCCCACCCCGCGACCCCTGCGGCGCACCCGCTCAAACGTGGAACGTTCGCTGCAACAAAGCGACGTTTCACGTTTCGCTTTATGCAGATTACAGACTATGTGCCCCGAATGGGGTATTGCAGATTGGAACCATGAGTTCCGACGAGTTCTTACTGAGTTTCCATGAGTTCCTAGCGAGTTCAAGGAACGTTCTACAAGCTGATGCCAGCGAAGTTAAAAAGGTCTGATGTACCGAAACTCTCCGTTGAATAGCTTTGTAACCATGGTGGCAGGCACGATGCTGTTGGCCCTGCTCGGGCTGGCGCTTTTTGGCACCACCCAACGCGCCAACGGGGAAGGGCTCCTGCCCACCGCGACCCCCAAGACGATGGTGGCGGTCGCCCTGCCTACCCTGACCAAACTCCCCGCCTCGCCCACCGCGACGGTGACCCAGGCGAATGCGTCGGGAGATCCGGAGCGCCCGCCCACTGAGACCCCGCGCCCCACGCGCACCCCGCGCGCGTCGCGCACCCCACGCCCGACCTACACCCCATCGCCCACCCTGGTCCCGTCGCCCACGCGCACGCCGACCCCGACCCCGCGTGCCGTGCCATCCGCCAGCGAGCATTACTGGTTCGAGCGCCCGATTGCTGCCGAGTACGAAAACACCGTAGCCACCTTCTACCCCTACGCCAGCACCGGCGAGGGAGCGTACCAGGTCCACCACGGGGTCGAGTTTGTGAACGTGGACGGGGTGCCAGTGCTCGCCGCGGGCGCGGGCACCGTGGTGGTCGCGCGCAGCGACGAGAGCACCCTTGTGGGGCCGCAAGATTGGGACCCGGCCACCGATGGCGCGTTTTACGGGAACGTGGTGGTCATCGAGCACGATCAGCGCTACCTGGGGCAGCCGGTTTTCACCCTGTACGGCCACATGAGCACGATCACGGTGCGAGAGGGGGAGCGGGTCGAGACTGGCGAGCAGGTGGGGGAAGTGGGGTCATCGGGCATCGCACTAGGGCCGCACCTGCACTTTGAGGTGCGCGTGGGCGAGAACGATTACGACGCGACGCGCAACCCGCAGTTGTGGCTCCGGCCCTTCGCGGGGCAAGGGACGATCATCGGCAAGGTGCTCGACGCGCAGGGCAACCCCGTACCCGAGGCGTTCCTCTCGATCAACAAGCCAGGGAGCGAGCAGACCTACCGCTACGAGTACAGCTACGCGGTGGAAAGCATCAACGGCGATGACGAGTGGGGCGAAAACTTTTTGCTGGGCGACATCCCAGCGGGGCGCTGGCGCATCGCGGTCGAAATCGACGGGGAGTACGTGATCCGCGAGGTGTCGGTGCGCGACGGGCAAACCTCGTGGGTGTGGCTGGAAGCTAAAAGCGCAGGCGAGGAAAAGTGAGCGGCACGGGTGCGCCGCTCACTCCGTGCCCCACTGGATCGACTCGCGGATCTGTTCCAGCAGCGGCAGAAAATCGCCCTGCCCCGCGTCAAGCATGGTGACGCGGAAACGGGGCTGCTCGGCGGGGGATTGCCAGATCACCAACGTGGCATCCTCCGTGCCCCGCCCCCGCAGCGCATCCAACAGGTTGTCGCCCATCGCGCTCTGTGCGGCAGCGCCGAGGCGGTAGATCGTTTCCGAGCCGCTCACCCCGCCCACGGCGACATTTTGCGCGTAGCGTAGCGCGTCGGCCCCCAGATCGCCCCTCGTATTGCGAATCGGCGGCAGCTGAAGTTCCAGCGCCGCCCCCCTCTCGGAGTCTGAGGCGGGCCAGAGCAGCAGGGTCTGCTCGTCCTGCTCGACGTTCCACCCTGTCGGGTACAGCAGGCTGAAGCGCCCGCCCTCATCGACCAGCCGCCGCCACACCACCGGCTCCTGCTGCGCCTCGACGCTGGCCCCCCCGCCCTGGAGTTGCCGCTGCGTGAGGGAAAGCAGCAGCACAAAAAACAGGGTGAGCAGCCCCAACCCCGCCCACAGCAACGGCATCTTGTTCCATCGTTGCGATACGCTTGCCATGCCACGCCCCTTTTTGTTGACAGAGCATAGATTATTGGTCCGCGCCACAGCGTTGTCAACCGTGGCAGTGCCCGAATCGCTATTTCGTTGTATACTCCTGCTCGCCTTTGAGCAAAATACCCTTTGAGGAGAAAAAGATGATCCATCGTGTCACGCGGGTCGCGCCGCTCCTGTTGCTGCTGCCTGCTGCTAGCAGCCTGCCAACGCGGCTCGTCCACCACCCCAACAGATAATGTGCCTGAGAGCCAGGCCACCGTCGAGACGCCCAGCTGGCGAAACCCCCGCAGGTGGCAGACGGGGGCGAGGCCGCGCCCAGTAGCCAGACGGCGACCCCCGCCGCCACCGCTACCCCCGCGCCCTCCCCCACCCCTGCCGACCCGCTGGCCTCGGTGGACCCCGCCGACCAGACGCTGACGCTGCGTCACCCCTTCACAGATGAGCGAGCCGCCGCGCTGGAAGCGCTGGTGACGCGCTTCAACGAGAGCAACGAGCAAAACATTTCCATCGAGCTTAGCCCGCCGAGGGCGCAGACGCGGCGGACGAGCGCGAGCAGGCGGACCTGTTCTTCGCCAGCGCGGGCGAGCTTGCACGGCTTCAGGAGGCGGGGACGCTCACGGTGCTGACCCCGTATCTGGAAAGCAGCACCTGGGGGCTTTCCGCCGACGAGCAGGGCGCGCTGCTCCAGCCGCTTTTGGCGGCGGACGCGACCGCGGACGGGGAAGTGGTAAGTTGGCCGCTCGCCCGCACCGTGGAAGTGCTAGTTTACAATGCCGACCTGCTGCAAACCCTTGGCTTCGACGCGCCCCCCACCACCTGGGAGGAGTTCGAGGAGATGGCGTGCGCGGCAACCGAGGCGGGCAACGTTGGCTACGAGCTTGACTATGCGATCAGCCTGGACGAGAGCGGCCAGTTTCTGCCCTACCTTGCTAGTTGGGGCATCGCGCCGATGGCGGAGGAGGGGGACAGCTTTGCGCTGGAATCGCCCGACGCCATCGAGGCCATGCAATTTTTGCAGGGGTTGTACACCCAGGGCTGCCTTGTGTCCGGGCCGACCCCCGACGGGAGCGCCCGGAACTTTGGCATGGGCACCCACCTTTTCACCACCGATTCCTCAGCACGCCTTCCGCTCTACCAGCAGAATGTCGAGGCGGGCTACGGGGGCGAGTGGGGGGTCGCACCGCTGCCGCACACCACGCCGGAGCCCCAACTTCTGCTTTCTGGCTATAGCGCCGCCCTCGCCTCCGGCGAGCCCGAGGCCGAGGTGGCGGGCTGGCTCTTCCTGAAATGGCTCAGCGAGCCCGCGCAGCAGAGCAACTGGAGCAACGCCACCGGATCGCTGCCCCTGCGAGGCGACGTGGAGACGCTGCTCGCGGAGCAGGTAGCGGGGGATGCCAGCACGCTTGACGAGTTGCTGGCAAACATCCAACCCGAGCCCACGCTCGCCAGCGACGGCATGATCCACCTGCTCCTTGACGACGCGATGGCGCAGATCGTCGAGGGGGCGGACGCCGAAGAAACGTTGATCGACCTCACCGACGAGGCCAACGTCCTGTCCACGCCCGACCCTTAACCCCCACGCGGGGCCAACTCAAAAGGGCGGCCAGCAGGCCGCCCTTTTTTTGACGGACGACCGACGACTGACGACCGACAACGGACGACCGACGACCGACGACCGACGACTGACGACCGACGGCGAAACCTTACCCAAAAGCGATTAGGGGAAGCCAGGAAACCCTTCTTGGCGCTCTTGGCGTGCTTGGCGGTTCGCCTGCCGTTTCACGAATCCGCCATGATGCTGCGACAAGTGGCTATTTTCGGGCTTTCTCGTATAATGTTGGCTTAGCTAACAAAACGAGTGATACCCTTTTACCGATACCTTGTGTGTGAGATGACAACTGAACTACGCGCGGCGCTACGCCGCAACTTTACCGTAAGTATTCTGGACGGCGGCTTTTTCGGATTCGCGATGGGGGCGGCGTCCTTTGCGACGGTGATTCCCCTGTTCGTCAGCCACCTGACCGACTCGGCCATGCTGATCGCGCTGATACCCGCGATCCACACGCTGGGCTGGCAATTGCCGCAGCTGCTCACCGTGCAGCACGTCGCGCGGCTGCGCCGCTACCTGCCCTTCGTCCTGCAAATGACCCTGCACGAGCGCATGCCCTACCTGGGGCTCGCCCTGGTCGCGCTCTTTCACAACCAACTGAATACGACGCTCGCCCTGTTCCTTACCTTTTCATTGCTGATTTGGCAGGGCTTTGGCGGCGGCTTTACCGCGACCGCGTGGCAGAGCATGATCGCCAAGATTATCCCGTCGCACCGCCACGGGCTGTTCTTCGGCACGCAATCGGCGGCGGCCTCGCTCGGCGGGGCCATCGCGGCGGCGGTGGCGGGCGGGCTGTTGGGCATCCTGGCCTACCCCACCAATTTCGCCGCGACCTTCGGCCTCGCCTTTCTCGCCATCATGCTGTCCTGGGGCTTTTTGGCGGCCACCAACGAGCCCCACCACGAGGTCGAGTTTGAGGCGCACGAGGGGCCGCGCAACTTTCTGCGCCGCCTGCCCGGCGTCCTCCAGCGCGATCCCAACTTTGTCTGGTACCTCGCGGCGCGCTGGATGGTGCAGATCGGCTTTATCGGCACCGCTTTTTATAGCGTCTATGCGGTCAAGCAGCACGGGGTGAGCGAGGTCACGATTGGCCTGTACACCAGTTTGATGCTGGTCACGCAGATGCTCGCCAACCCTATAGTCGGCTGGCTCGGCGACCGGTGGAGCCACCGCATGCTGATGGCGATTGGCACGGTTGCGCTCGGCCTGAGCGCGATCATTGCCTGGCTCGCGCCGTCGGGCGGCTGGTTCGGGCTGGTTTTCCTACTCGCGGGCATCGCGCAGGCCTCCTACTGGGCTCCGGGCATCGCCATCCTGCTGGAATTTGCGCCCGCGCGCGAGCGCCAGCTCTATATCGGCCTCGCCAACACGCTGATGGCCCCCGCCGCGATCCTCGCGCCGCTGATGGGCGGCTGGCTCGCCGACAGCCAGGGCTACAACAGCGCCTTTATCGCCAGTGCGGGCGGCGCGCTCCTCACCACCCTGCTCCTGCTGCTCGTCGTGCGTGACCCCCGCGCCCTCCGCGCCCATGACACCGCCCGCCCCTGGCAACCCAGCCAGCTTGGGATCGGGGGCCAAGGGTCGGGGGTCGGGGACTGAACGGCAGGGGACAGGGGTCAGAGATAGGGGGTCAGAGGGCAGGGGTTAGGGACAAGAGAGGTGCACTCTTTGATCCTCGGTCCGTCGTCGGTCGTCGCACCCAAAGGGTACCCGTCGGTCGTCCGTCGTCGGTCGTCCGTCGTCGCTTTACGGTCCCGCGCGAAACACCGCCAGCAGCGGGTCGTGGTCGCTGGTGCGGCGGGGGGTGGCGGGGTCGGCGTGCAGGGCGTGGGGGAAATCGGCGTTCAGGTGGACGGGGCGAAAGGCGACGAGCGCCGCGCGCAGGCGCGGCGTGGCAAGGATGTGATCGAGCACCTGGCTGACGCCCAGGTAAATATAGCCGTAGCGCTCTGACGCGGGCAGCGTGGCCCACAAATTTTCGAGAACGCTGGCATCGGTGAGGGTGGTGAGGGTGAGGCTGTCCTCAAAGTCGTTCAGGTCGCCCAGCACCAGCATCTCCGCCTGCGGGTTGGCGGCGCGAAGCTGTTGCAGCAGGTCGGACACAAAGCGCGCCTGCGCCACGCGGCGCGGCAGGGTCTCGCTCTCGCCGCCACTCTTCGATTTGAAGTGGCAGACAACGAGGTAGAAGGGCTCGCTGCCATCCACCTGAAGGCGGGCGATCAGGGGCGGGCGCGCGAAAAGTTCCCGCTGCCCCGCCGGGCAGGTGCCGCGTTTGCCGCCGCCCAGCGTCGCCAGCGGCGAGCAGGGGTTGCCCGTCGCCATTTCGAGCACGCGCACCCGTCCCCGCTCGACGAGCAGGGCCACGTCGATGCCGCGCCCATCGCTCCCCTCGATCAGCCGCGCCTCGTAGCGCCCGCCAAGCGACGGGTGCGCGGCGAGTTCCTCCAGCACCGCCAAATTTTCCACCTCTTGCAGGGCGACAATCGTCGGCAGGCCAAGCGGCCCCGCCAGCGTGGCGGCGATCTTGTCGAGCTTGGTGCGCCGCTCCGCCTCGCTCAGGATCGTGTCGCCGGTCGCCGGATCGTCCACGCTGTCAAACAGGTTTTCCACATTGAACGAAACGACGCTCCACTCCCCCGCCGCTAGGGGCACCGCTTCCACCAAGGCGGCTGCGGGCTGCGGGCGAAGCTCCGGCGCGGCGATCAGCTGCATCTTGTACGCCCCGAAGGTGTAATCGAGCGGGCCGAGCAAGCCCCGCACCTCATCCCCCACCGCCAGCTCATATGGCCCAAACGCGCCCTCGTCATCCACCAGCAAGAGCGGGCCAAGCGCGCCGCTTCGCAGCACGCGGCCCGTCGTGGCACCCTGCGCGGCAGGCGCGACGGCGAACTCCCCGAAACGGCTCGTTGGCCCCACCACGCGCGCCCGCTCCAGGGTGACGAGCATCCCCTCCAGCGCTTCAAAGTAGCGGGCCGCCTCTTCCAACTCGTCGGGCGGCTGGAGCGGGATGGGCGCGGGCAGGGGCTGCGCGCTCGCCTCGACCCACAGCGTCTCGGCGACGATCTGGGTGCGCGCATACGATTCGCGCACCTCGCCGCGCACCCGCACGCGATCGCCGACCTGGGGCAGGTCGCCCGCCGCTGCCACAAAAATCCCATCGGAGCTTTGCGGGTCCGCATCGCACGCGGGCGCTTGCAGGAAAAAGCCCGCCGCCTCGCCGGTGGAAAAGCTCGCCGTCACGACCCCCACCGTTTCCACCCGCTTCGCCCGCCAGGGCGACTCCTTGCCGGTGCCCTGAAGCTCGCAGATGGCGAGCAGCGGCGGCGCGACCACCACGTCGCGCGGCAGCGGGGGCAGCAGCTCCCAGCCGCCCGGCACGCGGCGCAGCACCCCGCGCAGCGCATCCAGCCGCGCCCCAGGTGCCAGCCGCCGCGCGCTCTCCTCGTCCAACGCCCGCACGCGCAGCCGCTGCCCGTCGCTCCCCTGCACCGTCCCATCGGCCCCGACACTGGGGCCGCGCACTTCCACGTACACGCTTTCCTGCTCCGCCGAGGGCACGAGCGGGAGCGGCTCCGGGAAGGCTCCCTGCGCCTCCTCCACGATCCACTCTTCGGGCGCGAGCAGCGCCAGGTTGCCCGCCACCTCGCCCACCTGCCCCGTGACGATGACCTCCTGCGCCAGCCGCGCCTCTGTTACGCCGCTCAGCAGCAGCCCCGCCCCGCCGCTCTGGAGGGTCGCGAGCCCCGAGGGCTCCACGCTCGTGACCACCCCGCGCACCGTCACGCGCTGCCCCTGCCACGCCGCCCCGCCCGCGCGCACCTCCGCCGCGCTATAGACACGCAGCGCCTCCGGCATCGGAGGGGCAGGGGGCAACAGCACGGGCGCAGGCGCGGCCCGCGCGCAGGCAGCCAGGGCAAGCAGGAGGATCAGGAGCAGAAACGCGCGCATGGCACCCTCGTTTGTTGAGCACAGTTGCCCATTGAACGCGGCGCGCGGGCGATTTGGCGAAGGGCTTCGGTGAGGGGCTTCGGTGAGGGGGTGATGAGGGTGAGAGGGTGAGGGGGTGATGAAGGTGAGGGGGTGAGGTTGGGAGTGCGGGCGATTGCCCAAAGTTGAGACAAGAGGACAGGCGGACATGAGGCAATCGCTGGTTACACGAGCCTCATATAAGGGACAAGGGGACAAGGAGACAAGGAGCGCACGCCCCGGCAACCGTGATCAATTTCTGTAGAGACACAAAATGTCGCACCTTCATCACCCCCTCACCTTCATCACCTTCATCACCCCCTCACCTTCATCACCTTCATCACCTTCATCACCTTCATCACCCCCTCACCTTCATCACCCTCACCCCCTCACCTTCATCACCCCCTCACCTTCATCACCCAAGCCCCTCACCGAAGCCGCTCCAGCCACTCGTCGTTGGCGCGGGCGAGGGCGAGGAGGTGGCGCTCGGAGGGGGCGGGCTGCTGAAGGGCGCGGAGGTGCTCGCGCAGGGCGGCTTGGTCCAGGTCGGGGCAGCACGCGGGCGAGGTGGCTGACGAAGGGGTCGTCCTGCTCCGTGGCGGGCAGGCGATAGCGCTGGGTGAGGCGGCGCTTGAAGCGCTCGTGGTAGTGGCGCAGGATCGGCGCACGCTGCCCCGCGACGCGGTACAGCCCGGCCATGCTGCGCGCGTACTCCCCCGCCTCGCGCCGCAGGTGCTCGCCGGGGAGGGGAAGCGGGCGACCAAAGCGGCGACCCCGCAACAGCATCCAAAAGGCGACAACCGCCGCGCCATAAAAAATCGCCCAGCCCCAGGGCGCGCGGCGCATCTCGCCCAGGAGCGAGGGACTGGCTGCCCTCGCCCCCGAAACCATGATGAATCTCGTCGAAGGTCATCGTCGCTGCGCGGCAGCTGCGCCAGCAGCCCCTCGACGAGGGCGCGGTTGGCCTCGGCTTGTAACGCCTCGTTGCCGAAGGGCTCGGCGGTGGCAAAGAGCCAGACCTCGCCCGCACCGTGGCGCTGGCGGATCGCCCCGACCGTGCCCTGCGCGGTGGCGAGCAGGGGCAGTGCGCCCGCACGCGGCGGAAAGTGGAAGTAGCCCTGGTAGCTCGCGCCCTCGGCGCGAATCCAGGGGAAGGTCGGGCGGAGCGCGGCGTCGGGGGCAGAGAGCGCGTAGGGGATGTCGAGCGCTTCGAAGAGCGGCGCGCTCGGCGCGGTATTGGCAAAGATCAGGGTGCCGCCGCGCGCCACCCACCCCTCGATCTCGGCGGCCTCCTGCTCGTCTATTTCCTGCATCGGGGACGGAGCGAGCAGCCAGAGCACCCCGTCCTCGGCTCGAAGCTCAAAGCGGGGGCGTTGCAGCCGCTCGGTGGGGTAGCCAAGCGCCTCCAGCCAGAGGAAGAGCGCCCGCGCCCCGCGCCCGCCCGACGAATAGGTGGAGCCCGCGAGCTGCTCGAACTCGTCCCGCTGCTGCCCCTCCGCCGCAAGGCTGCTCGCGGCGACGATCAGCAGCGCGAGCAGGAGCAGGAGCAGCGCCTCGCCGCGACGAGGGCTCATCGCGGCGGCTCCAGGGCGCGCAGCCGCTCGATCTGCTCGCGCACCCGCTCGAACTCCGCCTGCCCGAACGGGGCGTGCCCGTACCAGACCTGATCAAACTGGGCGACGACCGGCGCGAGCAGGGGGCGCAGCGAGGGGTTGTCTGCCACGCTGGCGAGCACCTCGCGGTTGGTCAGCGCGCGGTCGAAGCGGATCAGCCCGCTCTCGTCCAGGTGGAGCAGCGCGGCAAGGTAGAGCAGGCGCATCGCCTCGCGAAAGTTGCCCGCGCCCGCCGCCTCGCTGGCCTGCGCCTGAGCCTCCGCCGCGCGGCGCGGCACATCGCCCGGCAGCGGCGCGGCGGGCTCCTCGCCGTCAAGGTTGTGGCGCAGGCCGCGCAAAAAGGAGAGGAGCACCGCGAGGATGATCAGGGCGCTCGCCCCGACGATGAGCCAGCCCAGCAGGCGGCCTACACTCTCGCCGCCCGGGACGCCGTCCAGCGAGGGGAAGCGCTCGCTCAGCCATTGGAGCAGGCGCTCCTGCCAGCTCGGCGCGGCGGGGCGAAACTCGGGGCGCGCGAGGATGTGGTCGAGGCGCTCGCGCGCGTCGGCGGGAAGCGCGGTGGGCGGGGCGCGGAGCGTCGCTGCCACCTGCCGCAGCAAGCGCGCCTGCTCGGCAGCGGGTAACGCCTCCTGCTCCGCCCAAAATGTGCCGGGGAACGATAGCTCCTCCCCTTCTCCAAAACTCACCCGATCAAGCGAGCGGAGCAGCGCCCGCGCCGCCCCGACCTCGCCCGCCTCCAGCAGGGTGGCGGCTTCCTCCAGGCGGGCGGCGAGCGCCTCGACGGTGGGGGCCTGGGCGCGGGCGGGCGGCGCGCTTAACAGGCAACCGAGCAGCAGGAGCAGGAGCCCCCAGCGGGCGCGCACGTTACAGGCCCGCATCGCTGAACAGGAGCCCCAGCCCAAAGACGAGGAAAAAGAAGCAGCCACAGAGCAACACAAACGTGCCCGTGTAGAGCGCTGCCAGCATCCCGACCGCCTTCCAGGTGCTCTCGTTCAACACCGGCTCGTCGCTGACCGGCATCGCAGCCAGGTCGAGCGGCTCGCCGCTGGCGCGGGCGGTGGCGAGCGCCACGTCCAGCCCCTCGTGGCGCACGCGAAGATCGAAGTAGAGCAGCGCCGCCACCGCGTAGATCAGCGGGCTGGTCAGCAGGCCGGTCAGGCTGGTCGCGACCAGTTGAACCACGACGCTCAGCAGCGGGTTTTCCACGAGAAAGGCCACGGACATCGAGGCCCAAACGAGCAGACCACCGACGATCCCGCCGAAAATCCACGAAAAGAGGAAGAAGAGCAGCAAATAGCCGAGCGCGCGCCACACCGTGCCACGAATCAGCTGCCAGCCGCGCCGCAGCGCCGCCAGCCCCTCGCGCCGCTCGTAGAGCACCACGAAGATGGAAAGGTAAAAGGCGAACCAGAAGAGGGTCAGCACCGCCAGCCCGACCGGCGGGTATGATGAACGTTGCGCCGAGCAGCAGCGAGACGATCATCGCCACGAAGCCGGTGACGAGCAGCGCCCGCAGCCGCTCGCGCGTGCCGCGCAGCATCTCCGCGAGGGTGCTGCGCCGCCCCTCCAGCAGGAAGGCGCGCACCGCAACCCCGACCCCTGCCGCCTGGAGCGGGAAGATAAAGTAGCTGCCGACCACGCCCAGCCCCAGCGCCCCGACCCCGCTCAGCAGCGAGGAGACAGCGAAGAAGCCGGATGAGGGCTCCGCCAGCGCAGGGTTGAACCACATCATGCTCGACGGGGACAGGGAAAAGACCACGCTCAGCAGCAGCGAGGGGATCATGAAAATGGCGGTGTAGGCGAGCAGGGGGAAGAAGAGGCTGCGATACAAGAAGATCGCGCGGTCCAGAAGCCCGCCGATGCCCAGCGGGCGCAGGTCGGCAGGGGGTGGGGCGACGGGTGGGGGGTGCAAAAAGGCTCCAAGGAAGTGATGAGCGATGAATGATGAGTGATGAATGAACGGCCCTCGCTCACCAGTATAGATCACCCACCCCTTGCATTCAAGAGCGCGGCGATAGCCAAATCGGTTTGCAGTGCGCGCCCAAACGCATGTCGTCGAGCACCCAAGTGCTCCCTACGGCCCTGTTCCGTCGCTTTCTTCACCATCAGCGCACTAATCGCCTGCGCCCGCGTCTTGAGCGCCCGGTCGGCGCGGGCGGTGAGGAGGCGGAGGTCGCGCGGGCGGGGCATGGGGAAGTCGGCGCTGCGGGCGGGGGTGATCCCCGACGGGTCCAGCCCCTCGTGCGCGGCGATGAGGAGGCCGAGCGCGTAGCGGCTCAGCGCCTCCGGCCCGACGAGGTGCCAGGTGCCGCCGCGCTCGCTCGCGGGCAGGGCGGCGATCTCCCAAAGTTGCATGGCAAGGTCACGCGGCGCGATGGGGCAGCGCAATTCGTCCACAAAGAGGGTGATCGGCTTGCCCGCGCGAAGGGAGTCAGCGACCCAGGCGCTGCGCGGGTCGAGCGGGGCAAACTCGGTGATGAGCGAGGTGCGGACGATGGCCGCGTCGGCCATCTGCTCGCGCACGTGCCACTCCGCCTTGGCCTTCCAGCGCCCGTACTCGTGGACCGGCGCGGGGTCGGCGCTCTCGGCGTAGGGCGCGTGCTCCCCATCCAGCAGGGCATCGCTGCTCAGGTGGATCAGCGCCGCGCCTACAGCGTGGCACGCGGCCACCACGTTGCGCGTCGCGGCCCAGATGTCGCGCTCGCCCTCGTTTTGGGTGAAGGCAGTGTGGATCACGAGGTCGGGGCGAAGCGACTCCCACAGGGCGAGGGTGGCGGGCTCGTCGGCGAGGTCGAGGGGGTGCGCCTCGGCCCCGCGCACGGGGGTGTGGCGCTGCGTGGCGTGGAGGTCTACGTTGGGCGGGGCGGTGGCGATCAGCGCGCGCCCCAGCAGCCCGGCCCCGCCGGTGATCAGGATACGCGTCATGTTGGAGGAGTCTGTCGCCATGGGGAATGGGCTGTAAGGATTTACCACGGAGACACGGAGGGCACGGAGCAAGCATTCTCCTCCGTGTTCTCTGTGCTCTCTGTGGTGAGTGCCGTTTAGTCCTGCTCGATGCCGAAGGTTTTCAGGGCGGCGCGCGCCGCGGCCTGCGCCGCGATCTGCTTGGTGCGCCCCACGCCCACCCCATGCACCACCTCGCCGATGCGAACCTGCGTGGTAAAGGTGCGCTCGTGGTCGGGGCCTACCTCGTTGACCACCTCGTAAACCGGCGTGTGGCCCAGCTCGGCCTGGGCCACTTCCTGAAGATAGCTCTTCGCGTCCTTGCTCCCCCCCGCCTCCACCAGCTTTTGGAAGGCGGGCTGGACAAAGCGCTCTACCCACCGGCGCGCCGCCTCCATGCCCGCGTCCAGGTAGATCGCCGCCACCAACGCCTCGAAGGCGTCGGCCAGCAGCGCCGGACGCTCGCGCCCGCCGCTCGCCTCCTCCCCCTTGCCCATCAACACGTGGCTGCCCAAGTCGATCTGCTCGGCAAAGGCGGCGAGCGCCTCGGTGCGCACGAGCGCCGCCCGCAGCGCGGACAGGTCGCCCTCGCGCCGCTCCGGCAGGTGATGGAAAAGGTAGTCGCCCACCAGAAAGTCGATGATCGCATCCCCCAGAAACTCCAGCCGCTCGTTGTGCGTCACGGGATGCTCCGCCGCCTCGTTGAGGTAGGAGCGGTGGGTCAGCGCGCGCAGAAGCAGCAAGGGTTCGTTGAAGGGGTATCGGATCTGCTTTTCGATGTGGGACAGGTTTATCATGATCTGAGAGGTGCGACAGGGTGCAGGCCCTGCATGAAGGATGGGGATGAAACGGGCGGCCCAGGGCACAAAACCGCTGCCCTGGGCCGCCCACGCATGGTGCCAGGTGGCTACGCTTCAAACCTCTTGAAAAGGATAGTCGCGTTGTGGCCGCCGAAGCCAAAGCTGTTGCTCATGACCACGTTAATGTCAAGGTCGCGCGGCGCGCCGGGCACGTAGTCCAGGTCGCAGCCGCTTTCCAGGTCGGGGTTTTCCAGGTTGATCGTCGGGTGAATCTTCTGCTCGACGATGCTCTTGACGCTAACCACCGCTTCCAGCGCGCCCGCCGCGCCCAGCAGGTGGCCGGTCATCGACTTGGTGCTGGAAATCGGCACGTGGTAGGCGTGCTCGCCAAAAACCGTCTTGATCGCGGCGGTCTCCTCGCGGTCGTTGATCGGGGTGCTGGTGCCATGCGCGTTGATGTAATCCACATCCTCGGGGGTGAGCCCCGCCTTGCGGAGCGCCATGCGCATCGCGCGCGCCGCGCCCTCGCCCCCCTCCGGCGGGGACGAGACGTGGTAGGCGTCGGTGGTCGCCCCGTAGCCGACCACCTCGGCGAGGATCGTCGCGCCGCGCGCCTGGGCGTGTTCGAGCGATTCCAGGATCAGCGTCGCCGCGCCCTCGCCAATCACGAAGCCATCGCGGTCGCGGTCGAAGGGGCGCGAGGCGTGATCGGGGTCATCGTTGCGCTGCGTGAGCGCGGTCGTGCGGTGGAAGGCAGCCATGCCGAAGGGGGTAAAGGGGGCCTCCGTCCCGCCCGCGATCATCACCTCCGCGTCGCCGCGCTTGATCACCTCCGCCGCCTCGCCGATGACATGGTTGCCCGTGGCGCAGGCGGAGACGATGGAGTAGGAGATCGCGCGCAGGTTAAAGGTGATGCCAACCACCCCCGACGCCATGTTGGGCAGCATGTAGGTGGCGGTAAAGGGGCTGACGCGCATCGGCCCCTTTTCCAGCAGGGTCTTGTGGGAGTCGAAAATCGTTTCCAGCCCCCCGATGCCGGTGCCGATAATGTTGCCGAAGTGCTCGCCCTGCTCGGCGGACTCCACCCGCAATTCCGCATCCTCCATCGCCTGCGCGGTCGCCGCGATGGAGTAGAGCACGTTCAAATCCATGCGGCGCGCGTCCTTCTTCGAGACGAGGTGCTCATACTCGCCGATGTCGAAGTTTTCCACCTGCGCGCCGATGCGCGTCAGAAAATCGGTGGCGTCGAAGCGCACGATCGGCTTGACCACGCGCGCGCCCGTCAGCAGGTTCTGCCACATCGTTTCCACATCATTGCCCACGGGCGAGACGACGCCCAGCCCCGTCACCACTACCCGTCGGCTATCATACCCGTTGTTGCTCATTATTTTGCTCCTCTCACCGCTCTAATTTTGGAAAGGGGAAGCGACCCACGGGGCGAGGGCGCGCCGCCCTCCGCCCCCGTTCGCCTGCCATCCCTCCACCCTCATCTGGGCCGCCATCGTGTCAGGGGACAGCCATTCTGTTAAAACCCCAAAGTCGCTAAGGAGTCACGAATGCGATGCCCTCGCCCTCCGTGACGTGCCCGATGCGAAAGCCGCGCACGTTTTCGCGCTCCAACTCGGCCATCAGGGCATCTGTTTTATCCTCCGCGACCGCCATCAGCAGGCCGCCGCTGGTTTGGGGGTCCCACGCCACATGCGCCAGCGCGGGCTTGACCGTAGACGCCACCACCACCTTGTCGAAAAAGTCGCGGTTGCGGTGCAGCCCGCCCGCCAGGTGGCCCGCCTTCGCATACTGGAGCGCGCCGGACAGCAGGGGCAAGCGCGTCGCGTCGATCCACAGCCCCACGCCGCTCGCCGCTGCCATCTCGCTGGCGTGGCCGAGCAGCCCAAAGCCGCTGATATCGGTGCAGGCGTGAACGCCGACCCGCTGCATCGCCCGCGCCGCGCCGCGATTCAGCTGTGACATCATCGCAATCGCCTCATCCAGCGTTGCCTCCTCGTCCAGAGCATCGTTGCGCGCGGCTGTCGCGATGATCCCGCTGCCGAGCGGCTTGGTGAGCACGAGTTGGTCGCGCGGCTGCGCCCCCGCCAGCGTCACGACCCGCTGCGGGTGGACGGTGCCGGTCACGACGAGGCCAAACTTCGGCTCCTCGTCCACCACCGTGTGGCCGCCCGCGATCACCGCGCCCGCCTCGCGCACCTTTTGCGCCGCGCCCAAAAAGATTTCCGCGATCATCTCGCGCGGCAAGCTGCTCGGAAAGCCGCCGATGTTCAGCGCGAGCAGCACCTCGCCGCCCATCGCGTACACATCGCTCATGCGCGTTGGCGGCGGCGATGGCCCCGTAGGCACGCGGGTCATCCACGATGGGGGTAAAAAAGTCCACCGTCTGGATGATCGCCTGCTCGTCTGACATCTGGTAGACCGCCGCGTCGTCCGGCGCGCCCTTCAGGCCAACCAGCAGCCGCTCATCCTCATGGTCCACCCAGTACGCCTGGAGTGGTTTCAGCACTTGAGCCAGGTCCCCTGGCCCCATCTTGGACGCTCACCCCGCGCAGCTCGACATCTTCGACAGCCGCATCTCGCTTCCGAACAAACTTTTCCAGTCCACCGCTACCCTCATCTCTTCGTTGCGTCAAAGGCAATAATAAATCGTCCCGCGCGAAACGCGAAACGACCGACGACCGACGACCAGACGACTGAAACGGAACACAGACGGAGTACCCATTGGTGGCAACTACCCGCGTCGTTGCCTCGCCCCACCTTGTCACCTTGTCCCCCCTCACACTACACCCCCTCCTTCAACCCGCTCCCCGAGAGAGGGACGAGAAGGCGCGCGGTGGGGCCGAGGCGGGCGCGGACGGTGGCGAGGGCGGCGACGGGGACGGCGCTGGTGGTCTCGATGAAGAGCCCGCGCTGGGCGAGGGCGCGGCGCGCGGCGCGAATCGCGTCGTCCTCTACGGCGAGGGCGAAGCCGTCGCTCTCGCGCAGGGCACGCAGAATCTCACGGCCACGCGCGGGGGCCTTGATGCGGATCCCCTCGGCGATGGTGTTGTGCTCCTCCACCGGCTCAACCTCCGCTGCGCCCTGCTCCATCGCGGCGACAATCGGCGCGCAGGCAGTGGATTGCACCCCGATCAGACGGGGCATGCGCTCGATCAGCCCCGCCTCGTGCAGCGCCTTGAAGCCCCGATAGTAGCCGAGCAACATCCCCCCCTGACCCAGGGGGAAGACGAGGGCGTCCGGAAGCTTGCCCTCTGCTCTGCTCCCACAGCTCCCACGCGGCGGCGGCCTGCCCGAGCAAGAAAGCAGGGTGCCAGGCATGGCTGCCGTACAAGGTCATCTCGGCGGCGCGGTGGCAAGCGTCGCTCGTGGCCTGGCGCGGCCCCTCGATCTCGCGCAGGGTCGCACCAAAGGCGGCGATCTGCGCCTTTTTGCCCGCCGAGGCGTGGGCTGGCACAAAGACAGTGGCGTCAAGCCCCGCCGCGCCCGCGTAGGCGGCAATGCTCGCGCCCGCGTTGCCCGAGGAATCTTCAACGAGCGCGCTGTGCCCCTCGGCGCGCAGCACCGAGAGCAGGGTGGCACTGCCACGATCCTTGTAGGAGCCGGTGGGCATCAGAAAATCCAGCTTGAAGGTGACGAGCCCCCCTCCCACATCATGGCGGTCAGGGGGGTCATCCCTTCCCCCAGCGAGATGTGGGCGCGCAGCGGCACGCCAGGGGGCAGCAGCATCGCCCCGTAGCGCCACTGCGACCAAAGATGGTCCTGGACGAGCGCGGGGTCGAAGCGCGGCACCCACTCGTACTCAAACGGACCGCCGCACGCGCAGCGCCACGCGAGCGCGTCAGGGGCAAGAGGCTCGCAGTGGGCGCAGCGGCGCGGCGGTAGCGGGGAGTCGCTCATAGGGTCGGGGGTTCCTGTGTGGGGAGAATGGAAAATGGAAAATGGAGAATGGAAAGAGGGTAATCATCGTCCCCGAAGGGTATCCACCAATCTTCGGTCCTCGGTCGTGCCAAAAAGTACACAAGCGGTTCATGGGCATTTTGCATAGCTATGCCGCCTTACCCACTCCGTGGGAACCCACTGCCGCCTGCCGCCTGCCGCCTTTGCTGCCTGCCGCCTGCCGCCTGCCCCGTCTGCTGCCTGCTGCCTGCTGCCTGCCGCCTGCCGCCGTTTGCTGCCTGCCGCCTGCCGCCTGCTGCCTGCCGCGTCAAGCGTTGCCAAACTCGCTGAGGACTTGCCGCGCGATGACGAGGCGCATGATCTCGCTGGTGCCCTCGCCGATCTCGGTCAGGCGGTTGTCGCGGTAGTAGCGCTCGACGGGGAATTCTCTGGAATAGCCCATGCCGCCATGAATCTGGATCGCCTGGAAGCAGGCGCGCTCCGCCGCCTCCGAGGCGAAGAGCTTCGCCATCGCTGCCTGCTTGCCGAAGGGCTGGCCCTGGTCCTTGAGGGTCGCCGCCTGGTAGAGTAGCAGCCGCGCCGCCTCCAACTCCATCGCCATGTCGGCGAGCTTGTGCTGGATCGCCTGGAAGTTGGCGATGGGCTGGCCGAAGGCCTCGCGCTCCTTGGCGTAGCCGATGGAGGCGTCGAGCGCGGCCTGGCCCAGGCCAAGCGCCATCGCCCCGATGGAGATGCGCCCGCCGTCGAGGGTCTTCATAAACTGGATAAAGCCGCGCCCCACATCGCCCACGCGGCGCGAGTCGGGCACGCGCACGTTTTCAAAAAAAAGCGAGGAGGTGACGGAGCCCTTCAAGCCCATCTTCGGCTCGTTGCGCCCGACGACAAAACCGGGGTCGTCTTTTTCAACTATAAAATTGGTGATCCCCTTGGAGCCCTGCTGCGGGTCGGTCACCGCCGCGACGATGACCCAATCCCCGATCCCGCCGCTGGTGATCCACATTTTTTGCCCATTGATGACCCACTCGTCGCCGTCGCGCACGGCGCGCGTCTTCAACCCCCGCGCGTCGGAGCCGGTCTGCGGCTCGGTCAGCCCGAAGCCCGCGAAGCTCTCGCCCGAGCAGAGGCGCGTGAGGTAGCGCTCCTTCTGCGCCTCGCTACCATAATAATAAAGCGGCGCGCAGGCGAGCGAGAGGTGCGCGGCGTAGGTCAGGCCAGTGGAGCCGCAGGCCCCCGAGATCGCCTCGGTGACGATCACATAGGCGACGGTGTCCGCGCCCGCGCCGCCGTAGCGCTCCGGGTAGACCAAGCCCATGAAGCCCGCCTCGGCGAGCGCGCGGAAGTTCTCGTAGGGGAACTCCCCCGTCTCGTCCACGTGCTTGGCGTTGGGCGCGATGACGTTGTGCGCGATCCCCCGAATCGTGTCTCGGATCAGTCGGTTTTCTTCTGAAAGCTCAAAATTCACTGTCTTCCTCCTTGAAGCTCAGCCCAGGGCTGCTATCGCTCCCCCATTGGAGCGTCGATTTTATGACAACAAAAAGTAAAGCGCGAACACACAAAGAAAGCCGACCCCCACGATCCCCAGCACCCAGCCGAAGACCTCGCGCAGCAGGATCGCCATCGTCTGGCGGTCCAGCGCCCCGTCCGGCGACGCGGCGAGCAGGCGCTTCCCGCAGTTGGCGCAGGTGGGGCGCTCGGCGACCATCTTGTGGCAGTGGGGACAAAAAGTTGGCATGGCTCTCCCTCCGAAAAGATTATACTGTCGGGCGGGTGGCTGACCAAGTACCAACACGCCGTAAAACCATGCTATGATTGCGCGTCGCGGTTGGTAGCAGCCTGTGAAGGAGTGGGTATGCGCGAGGACAAGGCGCGCCTGGAGCGTGCGGCGATGCTGATGTTCGTCCGCGCGATGCGCCTCACACGGAGGCGCGAGCTTCGCATCATCGAGCAGCGGGAGCGTCCGGATTTTCTGGCAATGACCCGCCAGCGCCATCGGGTCGGCGTGGAGCTAACCCACCTTTACCACAACGCGGACGAGGCGCGCTTTTTGAATGGCCGCGCCAGCGAGGAGATCCACCCGCTGACGACGGTAGATGAGTTATTGGATGCGCTGAACCGCAGCCTGCACAACAAAGCGGCGCTCAGCTACGGCTACGAGATGTTCGACCGCCTCTGGCTGCTCATCCGCGTCACCTCGCCCGAGGTGCAAAAGCGCACCATCCTTGACAACTGGAGCCGCATCGTCGTCCCACCCTCCGCCTTCCACGAAATTTGGATGCTCTTCTACGACTTTGACCATCTGGATTGGGCGGACCTGTTGAAGCTGCGGTAGAACGGACGACCGACGACCGACGACCGACGACCGATAACGGCCACAGACGACCAAGGAAGCCGTTCAATCTGTAATCTGTAATCTGCAATCTGCGAATCTGGAATTCAAGAAATGAGTCGCTTACGGGCTGATAGCTGGCTGGTGGTGGTCGTGATGATTTGGGGCTCGACCTTTGTCATCGTCAAAAATTCGTTGGAGTCGGTAGGCCCCTTTGCATTTGTGGCCGCGCGCTTCTGGGTGGCGATTCCGCCGCTGCTGATCGCGATGTGGCTGCGGCGCAACGCGCTGTCCCGCGCGCTGTTGCGCGATGGGGTGCTGACCGGCTTCTTTTTGTGGGCGGGCTTTGGCACGCAGACGATTGGGCTGGTGACGACGGAGGCGAGCAAGGCGGCGTTTATCACCGGCCTCAACGTGGTACTGGTGCCACTTTTCGCCGCCTTTCTGCTGCGCCAACCGCCCGCGTGGTATGCCGCGCTGGGGGTGCTCATCGCGACCGTGGGGCTGGGCACGATGACGCTGGACCACACGCTCAGCCTCGCACCGGGCGATGGGTGGGTGCTCGCCTGCGCGGTGGCCTTTGCCATGCACATCACCGCCATTGCGCGCTACTCGCCGCGCTACGCCGCGCTGCCCTTCACCGTGGTGCAACTGTTCACCGTCGCGTCCCTTGCCAGTGTCGCGGCCCTCTTTTTGGAGGGAGACAACCTGCTCCCCCCCGTGAGCGTCCTGCCCACCATCCTGTTCATGGGGGTGATCGCGACGGCGCTTGTGTTTGGCTTGCAAACCTGGGTGCAGCGCTACACCACCCCCACCCACACTGCGCTCATCTTCGCCCTGGAGCCGGTCTTCGCCGCCCTGTTCGCCATCCTCTTCGTGGGTGAAGTGCTGGCGGGGCGCGAGTGGCTCGGCGGGGCGCTGATCCTCCTCGGCATGATCGTGGCGGAGGTGGGGGATATAGTTCGAGGCCAACGGATGACGAAGGACGAAGGCCAGAGACGGCAGTCTGGTCTGACTGGCGTCCAATAAAGGCACCCTCAGCACCCTTAACCGCAGCACCTTCGGTTCTCTCATCCCGTCCGTCTTTCGTCCCTGCTACAGCATCCCCCGCGCCTTGAGCAACAGGTAGCGATTGATGACACTGGTGGTCAATTGATGAGCGGGCACGTCAAGGGTGAGAACGCCGCGCTGTTCCAACTTGTCGAGGAGCAGCGCGCGCTCGTCGAGGAGTTGCTGGGCGATGGCACGCTCGTAGACGGCGGCGCTGCTCGTGGCGGGCTGCTCGGCCAGGGCGAGCACGCCGGGGTCGCTCATGGTGACGACCAGGGGCAGGTGGCGCGGGCGCAGCGAGGCCATCGCCGCTACCAACTCGTCCAGGTTGCTGCCCACGGCGAGGTCGGTGAAGAGGACGACGAGCGCGCGCTTGGGCCGCCGCGTCTTGAGGTAGGCGAGGGCGCGCTGGTAATCCGGCACGGTGGGCTGGCTCTGGATGTTGTACAACAGCTCTAGCAAGCGATGGAAGTGCGCGCGACCGCTCTTGGGCGGTAAAAAGCTCATCACCTCGTCGGCAAAGGTGAGGTTGCCCACGTAGTCGCCGCGCAGCCCCGCCACATAGCCGAGCAGCAGCGTGGTGTTGATCGCGTAGTCCAGCTTCGCCAGCGGCCCGACGGGGGCGCGCATCAGCCGACCCGCGTCGAGCAGGGTGATGACGGTCTGCGAGCGCTCCGTCTGGTACTGGACGGCGATGGGCACCCCGCGCCGCGCCGTGGCCTTCCACGATATCTGGCGAAACTCGTCGTCCGGCGCGTACTCGCGCAGCCGCTCAAACTCCGTCCCCCGCCCGACCACCCGCGCCTTGCGCAGCCCGATCTCGTTGAGCCGCCCCGTGCGCGCCAAAAGCTCGTACTTCCGCACCTCCAGCAGGTTGGGGTAGACCTTGACCGGCGCGGCGGTGGGGTAGGTGTGCTGCTTGACGATCAGCCCCAGCGGCCCCTGCCAGCGCAGCGTCGTGTCGCCAAAGCGGTAGTCGCCGCGCGCGTGCGGGGTGACGGTGTAGCGCAGGGCGAGCGGCTCGGCGGCGCGTAGCTCGCCGAGGAGGAGGCGCTCGGAGAGATCGAACTCGTCCGGCGGCTCGTCGCGGGCGGTGAGAACAAGGATTGGCAGGAATGAAGGATAACGGAGACGGATGAAGAGGAGGATTGGGTTCTCGGCACCGAGCGACAGCTTTGTGTCGTTGCGGCGCTCGACCTGGAAGGCTACCGCGCGCGGGGCGCGGTAGCTGTCCAGCGCCATCAGGAGCAACACGAGCAGCAGGTAAAGCGCCACCATGCCGAGCAGCGGGCGCAGCCACGTCGCCGCGATGAGCAGCGGCACCACCAGCAGCAGCAACCCCAGCGCGCGCGGCGTCAGATGGTGGGGCACACCCCTCCCGATACTGTCATCTTATTCCCTCCCCTGCCGTAAATCCGCCCATCCTGCCAATCCTGTTCTCCCCTGCCGTAAATCCTTCATTTCTGTAATCCTTGCTCTACCCCTACCGTGGCACCGCCACCTCGCCCAGCAGCCGCTCCATCACCGTGGTCGCCGTCAGCCCCTCGATCTCCGCCTCGGGGCGAAGGAGGATGCGGTGAGCATAGACGAAAGGGGCGAGGTACTTGATGTCGTCGGGTACCACAAAGTCGCGCGGCTGGAGCGCGGCGTAGGCTTTGGCGGCAAGGAGCAGGGCGATGGAGGCGCGCGGCGAGCCACCGAGCAGCAGGTCGCGGCTGTGGCGGCTCGCGTCCGCGATGCGCGTGATGTAATCCAGAATCCCCTCGTCCACCGTCACGCGCTGCACCGCCGCCTGCATCCCCTGGATCTGATCGGGGGTGACGATGGGACGAAGTTGCGCCGTGGCGAGGTCGTGCGCGTCAAAGCCCGCATGGTAGCGGCGCAGCACCTCGCGCTCGGCCTCCAGCGGCGCGTAGCGGATCGGCACCTTGAAGAGGAAGCGATCCAACTGCGCCTCCGGCAGCGGGTAGGTGCCCTCGTACTCGACAGGGTTCTGCGTGGCGAGCACCATGAAAAGCGGCGGCAGCTCGAAGCGGTTCCCCTCGATCGTCACCTGGCGCTCCTCCATCGCCTCCAGCAGCGCGGACTGCGTCTTGGCGGGGGCGCGGTTGATCTCGTCGCCCAGCAGCAGGCTCGTGAAAATCGGGCCGCGCCGCAGGTGGAAGCTCCCCTTGTTGGCGTTAAACACATAGGTGCCGATCACGTCGGATGGCATCAGGTCGGGGGTGAACTGCACGCGCGCGAAGGGGGCCTGCACCAGATGCGCCAGCGTCTTTGCCATGAGGGTCTTGGCGGTGCCGGGCACCCCTTCCAGCAGCACGTGGCCGCGCGCCAGCAGCGCCACGACCAGCAGCTCAAACGCCTGCTCCTGCCCGACGAGGGTCTTGCGCGCCTCCGCCTGCATCTGCTGGAAGCGCGCCGCCACCGGCGCGGTAAAGGGGGTAGAGGGGTGGGAAGAGTCACTCATAGCAAAATATCGACGCTTTCTTGTTTTTCTAAGAGAGCAAATGGTATGATTGGCGCAGTTACACAACCCAATGGGAGCCAACCGATGGAAGAGTCACAGGATGCTCAGTGGTGGAGCTTGCATCTCCGCGTCGCGCGCGGCGAGCCGCTGAGCCCCGAAGAGCAGCAAAGCTACTCGGACGCACTCACGCGATTCGACGCTGAGGAACGGCTACAACTCACCAGCACGACACACCAGCAGGTATTGTCTCAGCGCGCTCGAATCGAGTCGCTGGAAGGTCTGCATGCCCACTTGATAGCGGAAAGCAAGGCATTGGACAGCAAGATCGAAGAGTTAGAAGTAGCCTACCAGCAGTTGACCGGATACGTCCTCGTCTCGTGATCCATGCATCCCTTGCTTGAGACGATACGCCAACTTTACAATCAGCGCTGTGGCTATTGCGGTGTCAGTGAGATAGAAGCGGGTAGTTTGCTGACAATCGATCATTTCCGTCCACGCAGTGGGGGCGGAGATAATAGCATTGACAACCTTATCTATTGCTGCTTCAAGTGCAATCAGTATAAGGGCCCCTTCTGGCCAACCGATACAGATCGCACGAACGGTCATTTTCTTCTGCACCCGCTTTTGGACTCTCTCGATCAGCATATTGCGGAGGAGCAGCAAACCGGCAAATTGTATGCTCTGACCGAGACAGGGGGTTTTCATATCGCCCTTTTACGACTCAATCGCCCTCCCCTCATCGCTCATCGTCTTGCTCGTTCCTTGGTGGAAGCGTTGCAAGCTAAGAATCGCCTACTTGACCGTCAAAACCGTGAGCTAGAGAAGATAATCGAGGCACAACGGGCTTACATTGCCTTTCTTACACAACGTGTTGAGTAAGTTGTTATACAAACTCAGGTTCTTCTACCTGTTTAGTGAGAGCCGGGGAGGCGCGATGCGCCAGCAGTGGGAAAGGTCGTGCCGTCCGTCCGCGAAGGCGGACGCATTGGCCGAAGGCCCCTCAGCACGGACTTCCAGTCCGTGGCGCTGCCACCTGTGCTGAACGCACCTCCACTAAAAAGGTCGAAGAACCCAACCTCACAGCGTCACCACCTGCCCCAACCCCTCGCGCTCGGCGATGGCGAGCACCGCCTGCGCGGCGGCGACATCTTCCACGGCCAGCCCGCACGATTTGAAGTAGCTGATCCGCTCAGGGTCGTCGGGCAACGTGGTGTCCCCCGCCACCAACGCCCCCAACTCTGCCACCACCTCGCTCCACTGCCACGCGCCCGACAGCGCCGCCTGGATCAGTTCCCCTGCCTCCTCCATAGCTGCTTCCCGCTGATCCACGATGACCTGCGCCCGGCGCAGCAGCGTGGGGTCCACCTCTTGCATCTCGGGACGGAAGGAGCCCACCCCGTTGACGTGCGCGCCCGCTGCCACCCACGACCCATCGAAAACCGGCACCGTGCTCGTCGTGACGGTCACGATCACATCCGCCTCGCGCACCGCCCGCTCGGGGTCGCTCGCGGCGAGAAAGCGGCGGCTCCCATCCTCGCCCTGCAAGCGCGCCGCGAGCCGCTGCGCGGAGTCGCCGCGCGTGACGAGGCGCACCTCCTCGATGGGGCGCACCGCGCAAACCGCCTCGATCTGCAACGGGGCCTGCGCCCCCGCGCCGAAGATCGTCAGCACGCGCGCGTCGGCTTTGGCGAGAAGGTCGGTGGCAAGGCCGGTCACCGCGCCGGTGCGCAGGGCGGTCAGGAAGCTCCCCTCCATCAGCGCGCGCGGCTCGCCGGTCTCCGCATCGTAGAGGGTGACGAGCGCATGGATCGTCGGCAGGCCGCGCGCGGGGTTTTTCCCGAACACGGAGACCACCTTCTGCCCCAGCCCGCCGGTCGGGGCAAGGTGCGCGGGCATGAAGAGCATGACGCCATCCGGGGTGGGCAGCGCGAGGCGCGTGGGCATGGTGGCCTGCCCCGCATGCAGGGCGCGGAACGCGCCGCGCATCGCCTCGATGGCGGCTGGCATCGGCAGGGCGCGGCGAACGTCGGCGGCGGACAGTAGGCGTAGTTGCATAAAGGCACCCAGAGGTTCAAAAACGTGGAGTCATCAACATGGCTATCGTATCACGAGCAGGGATGTCGGGAAAGCCAGGGGATTTCGGATTTGGGACATCGTGCCCTATGGGTATTTCGGATTTCGGATTTCGGATTTCAGCGCTTTAAAACACATCCGTCCTCCGTCCTCCGTCCTCCGTCGTCGGTCGTCGGTCGTCGTCGTCGTCGGTCGCCGTCTTCTAGCCGCTTCGCCAGGGCAATGGTAGACTTTCGCGCCAGATCAAGGAGGATCCCAAAAGGAGCAACCGATGCAACCGTTGATCGAATGTGTGCCCAATTTTAGCGAGGGGCGACGCGCGGAGGTGGTGGAGCAGATCGCCGAGGCGATTCGTGGCACACCGGGCGTGCTCCTGCTCGATTATTCCGCTGACCCCGACCACAACCGCTCGGTGATGACGATGGTCGGCTCGCCGCAGGGGGTGGAGGAGGCCGCGTTCGCGGCGATCCGCACGGCGGCGGCGCTGATCGACATGGAGCAGCAGCGCGGCGAGCACCCGCGCCTGGGTGCCACCGACGTGGTACCCTTTGTGCCGGTGCGCGGCGCGACGATGGACGATTGTGCCAGAATCGCGCGGCAGCTCGGGGCGCGCGTGGGCGAGGAGTTGGGTATCCCCGTCTACCTATACGAGGCGGCGGCCACCCGCCCCGACCGTGTGAACCTCGCGGACATCCGGCGCGGCGAGTACGAGACGCTGCGCGACACGATAGCGACCGACGAGGCGCGCGTGCCCGACTTTGGCCCGCGCCGCGTGGGCGCGGCGGGCGCGACGGTGATCGGCGCGCGGCCCTTTTTGATCGCCTACAACGTGTACCTGAAAAACGCGACGGTGGACGAGGCAAAGCAGATCGCCAAGGCGATCCGCCACTCCGGCGGCGGGCTGCGCGAGGTCAAGGCGATGGGCTTGGAGGTCGAGGGGATGCCGCAGGTGAGCATGAACCTTACCGACTTCACCAAAACCCCCATCCACCGCGTGCAGGAAATGATCCGCAGCGAGGCGGCGCGCTACGGCGCGACCATCGATTTTGCGGAGTTGATCGGGATGATCCCGCAGCAGGCGCTGGTGGACGCGGCGCGCTGGTATCTTCAGTTGGAGCGTATGGACGAGGAGCAGATTTTGGAAAACCGTCTGCGCGAGATGGAGTAAGCGATGGCAGGGGTCGCTGCGTGGCTCCGGCGCGGTAGTTGGGGGGAGCGCGGCTTGGCGCTGCTCGTCCTGCTGGCGCTGGGCGCGAGCGGCTGGCTCAACTTTCACCCAAGCCAGCCGGATGACAACCTCTACCTGTACCAGGCCGAGGCATACCTGGCGGGCCACCTGGACATCACGCGGGGGTCCAGCGATACGGCCCTTTACCAGGGGCGCACCTTCGTTCCCTTCCCGCCGCTGCCCGCTTTCCTGCTGCTGCCGCTGGTGGCGCTCCTCGGCGCGGGTGGGGTGGAGGTGGGGCTGGCGAGCGTGCTGCTGAGCGCGGCCAACGCGCTGCTGCTCGTGCGCCTCTTTCGGCGGCTGGGGGCGGCGCGCGGGGCGAGCGCCTGGCTGGCGGCGGCGTTCCTGCTCGGCACCGGCTACTGGCTGTGCGTGCTGCGGAGCGACGGGGTCTGGTTCTTCGCCATCGTGGTGGGGGTGACGTGCCTGCTGCTCGCGCTGAGTGAGGCGCTGGGGCGCGGGCGCGGCCTGGCTGTGGGGCTGCTGCTGGGCATGGGATTTTTGTCGCGCCAGCTGATGCTCTTCGCCGCTCCCTTCTTCGCCGTGGCGCTGTGGGAGCACGCGCGGCACCGCAGCACGCGCGAGCGGGTCGCCGCGCTGAGCGGCTTCGCGCTGGGGCTGGGGCTCTGCGTGGCCGCGTACCTGCTCTTCAACTGGGCGCGCTTCGACAGCCCGCTTGAGACGGGGTACAGCTTCATCTATGGACCGACCTACCCCGCTGCCTTTTTGCGCGAGCGCGCGGCGCAGTATGGGCTCTTCCACCCGGCCTATATCCCTTTCAATTTCGTCTACCTCTTCGTGCAGGGCTTTCATATTACCTTTGACTCGCCGACGCTGACCGGCGGCATGGCGGTGGACCCCTTCGGCACCTCGCTCACCTTTGCGAGCCCTTTCCTGTTTATCGGCTTTCTGGCGCGCTGGAAGCCGCGCCTGCTGGGGGCAGCGTGGCTCTGCATCGGGGCCATCGTGCTGGGGCTGCTGCTCTACCATGCGAACGGGTGGGTGCAGGCCAACGCGCAGCGCTACGCGCTGGATGTCATCCCGCTGCTGATGCTGCTCGTCGCGCGCGGGCTGCCGCGCGTGCCGGAGCGAGTGTGGAAGGGCGCGATTGTCTATGCCATCGCGCTGAACATCGTCGCGCTCGTGCTCCTTCCGCTCATCGGGAAGCTTCCCTAAAATAGGGGCGCAGATAACGCCGTTGTCAGCGTCATCTGCGTCCCTTCAACCACGGAGCAGTACTACGATGACAGCTCATGACGCAACCCGTAACCGAGCCACTGCAACTCGCCGCGCGCCTAGCCGAGCGGATCGCCCCCGACGCGGCGCGCCACGACCGCGAGAACCGCTTCGCTGAGGAAAGCATCCGCCTGTTGCAGCGTGAGGGCTACGCCGCGCTGACGGTGCCGCGCGCGTTCGGTGGCCTGGGCGCGGGGCTGCTCGACCTGGTGCGGGCGCAGGAGCGGCTGGCGATGGGCGACGCGGCGGTGGCGCTGTCCATCGGCATGTCGCTCATCAAGTTGGTGCAGCAGGCGACGACCCGTAGCTGGCCGGAGCCGCTCTACGAGAAGGTGATGCGGGCGGCGGCAGAGCGCGGCGCGCTGGTCAACAGCATCGCGTCGGAGCCGCGCCTGGGCAGCCCGTCGCGCGGGGGCAAGCCGGAAACGGTGGCGCTCCCCGCCGAGGGGGGCGGCTGGCGCATCACGGGGCACAAAACCTTTGCCAGCCTTGCGCCGCTGCTGGATTTCATCGTCGTCACCGCGACGATCCAGGACGGCTCGGAGGAGGTGGGCCGCTTCATGGTCGAGCGTGGCGCGGGGATTCGCGTCGAGGAGACGTGGGACTCGCTGGCCATGCGCGCGACGGGCAGCCATGATATGATCTTTGAGGGGGCCTACGCCGCGCCGGGCAGTCTGCTGGGGCGGGATCGCGGCGGGGCGGAGGCGAGCAGCGAGCCGCCTGCCGCCCCGCAGGTGCCCGCGACGAATCCCTTCTTTGCCCTGCCGGTCGCGGCGGTCTACCTGGGCGCGGCGGCGGACGCGCACCGTGCGGCGGTGCGGTACGCGGCGAGTCGTGTGCCGGTGCCGCTCGGCCACCCGCTGACGGAGGTCGAAGCGATCCGCGACAAGCTAGCGGACAACGAGCGCGAGCTACGCATGGCACGGACGCTGCTGCATGATGCGGCGAGGCGCGTGGAGGCGTGCGGCGTCGGCATGGACGAGCCGCTCAAGCTGGATATCTACGTTGCCAAACACACCGCCACCAACAACGCCATCTCCGTCGCCGACCGCGCGCTGCGCATCGTGGGCGGCGCGGCGCTCGCCACGGGCAACCCGCTGGAGCGCGCCTTCCGCAACGTGCGCGGGGGGCTGCTCCACCCACCGGGCGACGACGTGACCAGCGGCGTGCTGGCCGCGTGGACGATCGCGGCGAATCGAGACGACCGACGACCGACGACCGACGACCGATAACGGCCAACAGATGACGTTGTACCCATTCGGGATGAGTGAGTAGCAGAGCAAAAACACTGTCATTCCGACCGAAGGGAGGAATCTCAGCCTTGTAATAACTTTGCTGAGATTCCTCATTCCGCTGCGCTCCATTCGGAATGACAGTGCTATTGCTAGGGCTACATCCCGAATTGGTATTGCACACTTATTCACCATTCACCATTCAACCTACGTCACTGAAACAACAAACTTCTCTGGAGGACAATATGGAAGAAACACAAACCCAACAGTACGAGTTTCGCGCGGAGATTCAGCAGTTGCTGAACATTCTGGTGCATTCGCTCTACACGGAGCAGGAAATCTTTTTGCGCGAGTTGATCTCCAACGCGTCGGACGCGCTGAACCGCTTTCAATTTGAGATGCTGACGCGCCAGGCGGAGGAGGTGGTCTCGCCCGAGGCGGAGTTGAAGATCGAGCTTGAACTGGACGAGGAGGCGCGAACCCTCACCGTGCGCGACACCGGCATCGGCATGACGCGCGACGACGTGATCGCGAACCTGGGCACCATCGCGCGCTCCGGCGCGGCCACCTTCCTGAAGGCGCTCCAGGAGCAGCCCACGCAGGCGAGCGAGATTATCGGGCAGTTTGGCGTCGGCTTCTACTCGGTCTTCATGGTGGCCGATAGGGTCGAGGTGCGCACGCGCTCCTTTCTGCCGGACGCGGAGCCGGTGCGCTGGGTGTCGGAGGGGGGGAACAGCTACGAGCTTGGCCCCGCCGACAAGGAGACGCGCGGCACCGAGGTGATCGTCCACCTGAAGGAGGACGCCGAGGAGTTTGCGAAGTCGTGGCGCGTCAAAAATGTCATCACGCGCCACTCCAGCTACGTGGCCTTCCCGATCTACCTGGGCGAGGAGCGGGTCAACCAGCGCACCGCGCTGTGGCGCAAGCCGCCGCGCCAGGTGGAGCACGAGGAGTACACCGCCTTCTACCAGCAGCTCACCTACGACCAGGAGCCGCCGCTGGCGACCGTCCACGTCTCGGCGGAGGTGCCGCTGGACCTGCACGCGATCCTCTTCGTCCCGGCACAGCGCGAGCGTGGGCGGCTGGGGGGGGGGCAGGAGGAAGGGCTGAAGCTCTACTCGCGCAAGGTGCTGATCCAGGAAAAGACTACCGACCTGCTGCCCAACTACCTGCGCTTCGTGATCGGCGTGGTGGACAGCCAGGATTTGCCGCTGAACATCTCGCGCGAGACGGTGCAGAGCAACCGCGTGATGGGCGGGCTCAAGCGCACGCTGACCGGCAAGCTCCTGAAGGAGTTGGAGCGGCTCGCCAACGAGGAGCCAGGCGAGTACAAAACCTTCTGGGAGGAGTTCGGGGTCTTCCTGAAGGAGGGGATCGCAACCGAGTGGGGCGCGCAGACTGAGCTTGCCCCGCTGCTGCGCTTCCACTCGACCGAGACAGCGGACAACGAGACTGTGTCGCTCCAGGCGTACAAGGAGCGGATGAAGGAGGGGCAGGAGGCGATCTTCTACGTCATCGGGGATGAGCTGCGCTCGGTGCGCCGCAGCGCCCACCTGGACCCCTTCCGCACGCGCGAGTGGGAGGTGCTGCTGCTGGTGGACCCCATCGACAGCTTCATGCTCAGCAACTTGCGCGAGTGGGACGGCACGCCGCTGCGCAACGCCGACGACCCCAACCTGGAGCTTCCACCGCTCGACGAGGAAGAGGAGGAGAGCGCCGAGCGCGAGGCCGCGCCGCAGCCCTCCTTTGATGCGCTGCTGGGGCGGGCGCGCAGCCTGCTCGGCGAGCGCGTGACGGAGGTGCGCGAGTCGAATCGGCTGCGCGACAACCCGGTGCGCCTCGCCGCGACGGAGGAAAGCTTCAACCCGGAGATGGACCGCGTGCGCCGCCTCATCGGCGAGCAGGAGGGGCGCGAGTACGAGGTGCCGAAGCGCGCCCTGGAACTGAACCGCCGCCACCCCATCATCCGCAACCTCGCCGCCCTAGCCGAGCAGGACGCCGCTGACCCGCTGCTGGAAACGGGCATCGAGCAGCTCTACGAGAGCGCGCTGCTGATGGAGGGGCTCCACCCCAACCCCGCCGACATGATCCCGCGCATCCAGCAATTGCTGGAGTGGGCGACGGCGGGGCGGACGAAGCAGGCGGAGTAAGGACGGAGGACGACCGCTGTGTAAACTCCCTGCGACAAACAAGGTCGGACAACGAACAAGCGACGACAATCATGAAACAATGAGCGACGATCAACTACCCAGAGGGGGTTAGGGGGATGACTCCTTCGTTCTTCATCCATCCGTTCTCGGTCATCGGTCGTCGGTCGTCGGTCGTCGCCTCTCTCACCCCTCGCCCGCGCCGCGCGGGAGGGTGGCGACGAGCGGCAGGGTGAGCAGCCAGGCCAGCGGGGCGAGCCAGATGCTTGCGCCCGCTGGCAGGCCAATGGCGCGGAGCAGCCACGGCCCCGCGAAGCCCGCCAGCGCAAAGCAAAGGTAGTACAGCCCGGTGCTGCTCCCCAGCCGCTCCTCCGAGCCGAGGGCGAGCAGCATCGGCAGGTTGTTCGCCATCACCCCCGCCCAGCCGATACCCGCCAGCAGCATCAAGCCCGTAACGACCAGCGGCGCGGGGCCAAGGAGGGCCACGGCCAGCAGTGCCGCGCCCAGCAGCAGCGAGCCCCCCTGCACGACAGGGCGGCGTCCCCAGCGGGTTGCCAGCGCGCCCGCAGGGATGCTTGCCACGGTAAAGGCCAGCAAAAACAGCTCCAGCACGAGCGCGCCGCGTGCCTCGCTCATCCCCAGGCGGACTGTGGCGAGGGTGGGGAAACCGCTGTTCAGGAAAAGGAAGCCAAGCCACCAAAGGAGGATCGCCGCCATCATCCGCCCGCGCTCCGCCCAGCCGTAGACGGGCTGGACAGCCGACAGCGGCGCGGCGCTCGCGCTCGCGGCGGGCGGGCTCTGGCGCAGCACGCGCACGAGCAGCACCGTACACACCACCATGACGGCGCTGGCAAGCCAGAAAGGGAGCGGCAAAGCCACCACGCGCGATCAGCCAGTCGCCCAGGAAGAGCGCGCCCAGGGTACCCACCCCGCCGAGGCTCTGGAGCAGCCCGTTCGCGACGCTCCGCTCGGGCGGCGCGGCGAGGTCGGACATGAGGGCGACGGTGGGGGTGCGGAAAAGCGCCATCGTCACCAGCATCCCCACGACGAGGAAGGCGAAGGGGTTGAGCCAGGGTCGGCTGAGCGCGGGATCGCCCACCACCGCCGCTGGCACGAGCGCGACCGGCAGCGGCAGCAGCGCGAAGCAGGCCACCGCCAGCGGGACGATGACGATCAGCCAGGGCAGCCGCCGCCCCCACCGCGAGCGCGTGCGGTCGCTGAGCAGGCCGGTGAGCGGCTCTAGAAAGAAACCCAACAGGTTATCGAGGGTCAAAACAAAAAGGACTACCACAGCGGGTAGCCCAAAGGTGCCGCGCAAAAATTGGGGCACATACAGGTTGTAGGTTGTCCACATCATGCTGATCGCGCCGAAGGTCGCAGCGACCGCCCACAGGCGGCGGCTGCGTAGCTCGGCGAGGGGGGAAGACGGGGCAGCGGGCGCTCGGCTCATCAGTGTAAACCCCCGACTCAAAACAGTTTTGTGATCTCGTCTACCGCAAAGTCGGGGAAGGGAATCTGGTTCTCGCTGCTCGCGAGCCAGTGGCCCTCGTCCGCCTCCAAAAACTCGCCCACGACGCTGGCGGGGATGGCCTCCGCCTCGAACGCGGCCAGCAGCGCCGCCACATGCTCCGGCGCGACGGCAATGCAAAGCGCGCCGCTGGCGATGACCCCCAGCGGGTTCAGGTCGAACTCGTGGCAGATGCGCCGCCCGAGCGGGAGGAGCGGCAAGGCGTCGGCGTCGACCCTCATGCCCAGGCCCGCCGCGTGCGCCATCTCGCGCAGGCCGGTGGCGATGCCACCCTCGGTGGGATCGTGCATCCCGTGGAGCGGCACCGCTGCCGCCGCGATGCGCGCCGCGCGCACCACGCTGATCCCCGGCTCCCACAAAAAGCGCTGCGCCTCGGCGATGTCTTCCTCCGACCACTCGCACTCGCGCAACTCGTCGGCGCGCTCGTGGGCGATGATCGCCGTCGCCTCGATGGGGAAGCCCTTGGCGATCACGAGCTTATCGCCCGCACGCGCGTCCTGCGGGGTGACGAGCCGCGCGCGCGTCACGGTGCCCAGCATGGTGCCCGAGATGATGGGGCGATCCAGTCCGTGGCTCATCTCCGTGTGGCCGCCCACCAGCGTCACGCCGAGCGCCGCGCACGCCTCATGGATCTGCTCGAAGATCGTCTCGATCAGGGAAGCGGTGCTGTGGGGGGGCAAAAGCAGGGTAGCGAGAAACCAGTGCGGGGTAGCGCCCATGCAGGCAATGTCGTTGGCATTGACGTGGACGGCGTACCAGCCAATCTGGTCGGTCGCGAAGGTGATCGGGTCACTTTTCGCGACCAGCAGCGGCGCATCCATTTCCAGCACGGTGGCATCCAGCCCGACGCCGGGGCGCACCAGCACGCGTGGGTCGTCGCTACCAAAGCGCGCCAGCAGCGAGGCGAGGAAGGGACCGGGCAGCTTGCCGGTGCCGAAAAAGATTTCCTCTTTCATGCTTCACCAAAGGAAAGGGGGCGACTGGCAACCAGTCGCCCCCTTTCTCCTCTCCTGTTATTGACCCTCGCTCGTCACGTCGAGTAGTTCGACATCGAAGATCAATGTCGAGTTCGGCGGGATGGTGGGCGGGGAACCCGCCTCACCATAGGCGAGGTCAGCGGGGATGCGCAGTTGGCGCTTCTCGCCCACCTTCATGCCCGCGACCCCCTCGTCCCAGCCGGCGATGACCTGGCCCTGCCCCAGCACGAAGGGGAAGGGCTGCCCGCGCTCAACCGAGCTGTCGAAGAGGGTACCATCTTCCAGCCAGCCGCTGTAGTCAACCGTGACGCTGTTGCCCGCCTCGGCGACCGCGCCGCTGCCCTCCTGAAGCACCGCGTACTCCAGCCCGCTCTCCGTCTTCGTGAACTCCGGCGCGAGTGAGAGGGTCGGGCGCTCCGTCACTTCCAGCAGCGTGACCTCGAAGGTCAGCGGGCCTTCCGGTGCGGTGCCCGCCTCGACCTCGGCGGGGTCGGTCTCGATGAGAATCTGGCGCGTCTCGCCAACCTTCATCCCTGTGACCGCCTCGTCCAGCCCCAACAGCCCGCTCTGCCCGACGGGGAACTGCGTCGGCTGCCCCGCCTGCGCCGAGCTATTGAAGAGTACGCCACTCTTCAGCCAGGCACTGTAATCAATCGAGATAAGGTCGCCTTCCTTGGCGGTCGTCGCGCCGTCGCCCTCTTCCAGGACGGCGTACTGCGTGCCGCCCTCGGTGGTTTGGTACGTGTCCACCTCGGCGGGGGTGGGCTGATCTTCCACACTCAGCAGTTCGACCTCGAAGGTGAGGGTCGCATCGGGCGGGATAACGCCGCCCGCGCCCTGCTCGCCATAGGCAAGGTCGGCGGGAACTTCTAGCAGGCGCTTGCCGCCTACCTTCATCCCCTCCACCCCCTCGTCCCAGCCCGCGATCACGCCGCCCGCGCCAAGCGGGAAGGTGAACGGCTCGCGGTTGAGCGAGCTGTCAAACTGCGTGCCATTTTCCAGCCAGCCGGTGTAGTTGACCGTCACCATCGTGTTGGGTCCGGCTTCCGCGCCGTCACCAACTGTCAAATCTTCATACTTCAAGCCGCTGTCCGTCGTGACGGCATCCGAACCGAGCATAGGCTTCTCCTCCGTCTCCGTTGTGGTTTCATCGATCATCGCGGGGGCCTCGCCATCGGCGGTGGGCGCTTCCGGCGCGCCGCTCACCTGCGCGGTGCTGGCCACGGGGGCTGTGCCCTCGGCGGAGCTTGTGTCGGCCTCAGGCTGACCGCCACCACAGGCGGCCAACAAGAACGCGGCGACCAGCAGGCCGCCGATTTGATGCTTGATTGTCATGAAATTCCTTTTTTCTTTTTGTTTGATCGGATTTACGTGTTTGACCAGGGGTCAGGGGTAAGGGGTCAGGGATCAGGGGTCAGGGGTCAGCCTTGAATTCTGCTATCTTCGTCGCCGCACCCAATGGTGGGTTCCCACCTTGCGGGTACGTCGGTCGTCCGTCGTCGGTCGTCCGTCGTCGGTCGTCATTCGCGCTAGGCGGCGAGCAGTTCGGTCTCGCTGAATTCATCGACGAGCGCGATGAACGCTTCCGGCGTCTCGGCGACGACGATCTGCGAGCGAATGGCGGAGGCATTTTGCGTGCCGCGAATGTACTTGACCACATGCTTGCGGAAGTTGAGCAAGCCGCGTTCCTCGCCATAAAAGTCGAGCATCAGCGCAAAGTGGCGGCGGATCAGCACCGCCTTGTCGTCGGGGGTCACCTCCCACCACTCCTTGCGCTGGAAGACCCACGGGTTGCCGATGGCCGCGCGCCCAATCATGATGGCATCTACCCCCGTCTCGGCAAAACGGCGCTCGATGTCGGCGCGCGTCTTCACGTCGCCGTTGCCCACCACGGGGATGCTCACCGCCTGCTTGATGCGCGCGATGGCCTCCCAGTTGGCCTCGCCATCGTACTTTTGCGCGCGGGTGCGCCCGTGCACCGCCACGAGCGCCGCACCGTTCTCTTCCAGGATGCGGGCGATTTGGAGGTAGTTGAGCGCGTCCTCGTCCCAGCCCAGGCGAATCTTGCCGGTGACAGGGATGGAAAGGCGTGTGGACAGGCTATCGAAGATACGCGCGATCTTGTCCGGGTATTGAAGCAGCCCTGCGCCCGCGCCGCGCCCCGCCACGGTGTTCACCGAGCAGCCCATGTTGATGTCCACGATGTCCGCACCCAGCCCCTCGCAGACAAGCGCCGCCTCCACCAGGCGATCCTCCTCGTTGTCGAAGAGTTGCATCGTGATGGGGAACTCGCTTGGGGCATGCTCCAAGCGCCGCATCTGCGACGGCGCGCGGACCATCACGGCGTTGGCGGCGACAAACTCGGTGTAGTTCATCGCCGAGCCCAACTCGTGGCAGATCAGGCGAAAGGGTAAATCGGAGTAGCCCGCCATCGGCGACAAAATCAGGTCGCCAAAGATCGGGATATCGCGCACGTAGAAGGTGGGTTGCTGGTTCATCATAGTAGGGTTGTAGGGTGTGGGTTGACGGGAGACCGGGGACAGAAGCCCGACGACCGGAGAAAGTCATAGCCTATCAGAGAAAATGGTCCTTGGTCCTCGGTTCATCCCTCTCGGCTGTCGCATCGGAGCTTCCCCTGCAAGGGCGGTGCCGCGAGCGGGGCCTGTCACCTGTCAAAAGAAAAGCCACGCGCGGGCGTGGCCTCTGCCGTGAGTTGCTCCCTTTTGTGGGGCACGGAGGAAAGTATAATCTTTTTGGCGCGTGGGTCAATGAAATTGTGCGGCGGTGCGCCTGCCCCCGCTATCCTGTGTCTCCACGCAGCAGGCAAGGCCGCGCCGCCACGCGTCGCCGACGCTTATTACCGATGCCTTTCAAGGAGTAGCGCGCGGCGCGTCGTAGGCAGCCTCCACATCACGAACCAGGCGCTCGGCCTGCTCCCAGGTGAGGTTGAGCGGGCGCGGCGCGCGGCGCTGCCCCGCCTGCCCGTGGAAGCGCTCCAGTGACAGCTCATCGGGGCGAAGCGCCATCTCGTAGTAGTCACAACCATCCTCCCCCACCTCGGGGTCGCGGCTGCGCAGGATGGCCTGCTGCGCGTCGCTCTCGACAACCTCCAGCGGCTCCAGCAGGTAGCGGGCGCGCCCGGCCAAGTCGTGGCCCAGCGCGGTGGCATCGCGCGGGGCGGCGCTCGTGCGGCGCAGGCGCAGCGCATCCGCCTTGAACCCTACCGCGCCGACCTCGGCCCCGTCGGCCTCCATCGTCCACGCCTCGTGCTCCGCCGCCCGCGACGGCGCTTGCTCTAGCGATTTGAGTAGCGGATGGGTGCTCATGGGTGTTGTCCTTGGAAGAGATTGGAGATTAGAGATTGGCAGAGTTGGAGACACCGTGCCCTTTGGGTATTAGAGATTGGAGGTTGCAGGTTACGGGTTCAATGTTTTGTCAGGGTGGGTAGGGGCGACGGGCTGTTGTCGTTGCGCAGCCCATGCGATTTCGCCGCATCCGTTCTCCATCTTCCATTTTCCATTTTCCATCTACCGGATGCGCCGCGTCGCGTGCTCCTTGCCATCGAAGCAGAGCAGGCGCGGGGTCTCGTCGATTTGGGTGTGGAGGTAGATCGGGCGCTTCCAGAGCGTGAAAAGGTTTTTGAGCGTGTCGCGCGCCTCGTCAAGCTTGAGTTCGACCCCCTCGTAGCGATGCTTCATCAGCAGCGCACCGCGATTCTCGTAGTTGGCATCCACCACCTCGATGGTTGGCTGGCCGAAGTTGGTCAAGGAGAAAAGCAGCTTCTGCTTGATCGCCTGGAACTCGCGCGTCTCGATCTCGTAGCGGCTGGTGCGCTCATTATAATGGTAGGTAAAGAGTTGGTGACGGTTACAAAAGTCCTCGGTGAAGAAGGTGTCGATGAACCCCACATCGTTGTAGACGCGCCGCACCTCAAAGATTTTTTCGCGCCCCAGCCCAAGCTGCAAGTCCCACGCGCGCTTGAGCCGCGCGTCGTCGCACTCATCCCACTCCTTGCCAAACTGCCCCTTGTTCCAGCGCTCCTCGATGTCGCGGAATAGCTCCAGCCCGATCTTGTAGGGGTTGATGCGCTGCGGGCTCATCGCGACGGTGCCGGAGTGATGGTCGGCGTAGTCCACCACCTCCGCATCGGTCATCACCCCCGATTGCGTCATGATGGTGCGTGTGGCTCCAGGAAGCCCATCCCTCATTCATGACCTTCGTCATGCCCTGCGGCGCGAAGTAGTAGGACTCCTCGCGCACGATGGCGAGGATATCCTGCTGCCAGCGCTCCAGCGGCGCGTTTTCCAGCAAAAAGTGCAGCACGTCGCGCTGCGGCTCGGCGGGGAAGCGCTCAACGCGGCTGCGCAATGCTTCCTGCCGCTGCTCCGCCTCGGCGCGCAGGCGATCCGGCGGGTTGATGAACATGTCCATGTAGGGGCGGTCCACGCGCAGCTTGGCCGCGGTGGGGCGGCGCAGGTCCACCTCCAACTCCGTGCCGGTCGGGTCGTGCGAGACGGCGGGCGCGTCCCCACGGTAGGGCGCGTGGCGGTCGATCAGGTTTTCCAGCGAGAGGCAGACATCGATGAACTCCTCGACCTCCTCCATGCCGATGCGGTCCACGATGCGCCAGACGCGCGTGGCGTGGTTCGCCATCTCGTCCATCATCTTGCGGTTCGTCTGGCTGAACCACATGTTGTTTTTGAAGAAATCGCTGTGCCCCATGACGTGCGCCATCACGATCTTCTGATCGATCAACTCGTTCGATTCGAGCAGGTAGGCGTAGCAGGGATCGTTGTTGATCACCATCTCGTAGATTTTGTGGAGCCCGTAAGCGTAGCTCTTGCGCATCCGCTCGTACTCCATCCCCCAGCGCCAGTGCGGGTAGCGCGTCGGGAAGCCCATGTACGAGGCGATCTCGTTCATCTGCTGGAAGTTCACCATCTCGAAGATCACCTCGAAAAAGTCGAGGCCGTACTCCAGCGCAATCGCTCGGATCGCGTCGCGCTCGCGCGCCAACTCGGCGGGCAGCTTGCTGTTGATGGGGGGCATGAGAGGGTCCCTTCCCTGAACTTCACGGGTAGCTAGCCGGGCTGTACAACTGGAGCCCCGGAATATAACGAAAGTCTTTTATGTTAAGGGTGTAGAGGGCAAGCGCGTTTCGGCGAGCGGTAGCGGCAATGAGCGCGTCCGGCAGGTTGAGGCGGTGGCTCAGCACATACTGCTCCAACAGCCCCAGTGCCTCCTGTGAGATCAGCGGATCGAGGGGAATCTGGTGGAGTAGCGCGAGATGGGCCTTGATCCGGGCAAGCTCTCCCTTGTCACGCGCGCCAAAGTACAGCTCGGCCACTGTCACGATGCTGACCGCCAGATCGCTCACCCCGATCTGGCGCAATGCCTCAATCACATCGGGGTTGTTGCGGTACAACTCAATCAGGATGTTCGTATCAAGGAGAATCATCGTGCTGCCGGGGCCACGCCTGTTGGCGGAGCGTCTCTATCTCAACATCGCGCCCCTCCCAGATTCCTGCGATCTCGAAAAAGTCATCCTTATCGGTCGGGGAAAGGGTGGGCTCCTCCTCCTCAGCGGCGAAAGTGACCGATTGGACGAAATCCAGCGAGCGCAGAAGTTCGATCAGCCATTCAGTTTTGCTACCATCCTTCACCTGAATAACGATTTGTTCCATAAGATTTCCCTTGCGGCGTCACTTCCCCTTGCCTAGGAATGTCTTGATCGAATCGAGAACGGCGTCGCGACCGGTGATCTGGCTGAGGATGACCAACTCGTGGTTGGAGCCGTAGCGCTTGCGAAGCTCGTGCAAAAATTCGCCCGAGCCGTAGTAGCTCTCGACCTGACCGTAGCAGAAAATGTTGGATTTGGGCAGCAGTTGCTCGTCGAGCAGCTTGAGGCAGCGGTCGGAGTCGCCGCCGCCCCAATTGTCGCCATCGGAAAAGTGAAAAGGGTAGATGTTCCACTCGTCGGGGGGGTAGTGCGCGTCGATAATCTTGTTGCAGAGGGTGTAGGCGGAGGAGATCATCGTGCCGCCACTCTCGCGCGTGTGGAAGAAGGTGTGGCGGTCCACCTCGCGCGCCTGCGCGTCGTGGATGATGTAGCGGGTTTCCAGGTTCTGGTACTGCGAGCGGAGCCACGCGTCGATCCAGAAGGTTTCGATGCGCACGATTTCTTTTTGCTCGTCCCCCATCGAGCCGCTCACGTCCATCATCAGGATGATGACCGCGTTGGATTCGGGCTTGCGCACCTCCTTCCAGGAGCGGTAGCGGCGGTCGTCGCGGATGGGCACGATGCGCGGGCGCGTCGGGCTGTACTCGCCCGCCGACAGTTGGCGCTTGAGCGCCTCGCGGTAGGTGCGCTTGAAGTGGCGCAAGCTTTCCGGCCCGACGCGGCGAATCCCCGAGTACTTGTCCTTCTCGGAGATGATGTTCTGCTTGCCCTTCGGCTTGATGCGCGGCAGCTCCAACTCCTCCGCCATAATCTGCGCTAGCTCCTCGAAGGTAAGCTCCACCTCCAGGATGTGCTGGCCGGGCGAACTCCCCGCGCCGCCCGAGCCGTCCTGCGGGTCGCCGCCGATGGGCTGGCCGGGCTTGCCCTCCCCCTGCCCCACCCCGCCGGTCTGCTTGGAGCCGTAGCGAAAGTGGGGGATGCTGACCTGCGGCACGGGGATGCTCACCAAGTTTTTGCCCTGGCGACCGATCAACTCCCCCTTGGAGATGTAACGCTTCAGATTTTTGCGGACGTGCCCCCGCGCGATCTCCCTGAAACGCTTGCTGTCTCGTTCGATGCGGGTAGCCATGAACCTCCAATTTTTGATTTAGGAATTTCGATTTTCGATTTGACGGCACCACTCGCTGTCAAATCGAAAATCGGCAATCTAAAATCTAAAATCAACTCCTTGTGTCGCCGCGCGCGAAGATGCTGGCTACGTAGTTGAGCACGTCGGTCGCGCACACCTCGCAGTAGCCGTAGTTGTTGATCAGGCGGCCCTTGACCACGTCGATCTTTTCCTGCGTCTCGCGGTCCACGATGCTGGTCACGAGGCTGGTCAGCTTGATCGAGTCTTTCTGGTCCTCGAACAGCTTCAGCTCCAGCGCTTTTTGCAGGCGCGGGTTGGAGGTGTAGTCGAAGGGCTTACCATCCAGGGCGAGCGCGGCGATGTAGTTCATCACCTCGCGTCGGAAGTCGTCCTTGCGGCTCTCCGGGATGTCAATCTTGTCCTCGATGGAGCGCATGAGCCGCTCGTCCGCCTCCTCCTCGCGCCCGGTGAAGCGGTTGCGCACCCGCTCGCGCTGCGTGTACGCCTTCACGTTGTCGATGTAGTTGCCGCACAGCCGCTGGATCGCCGCCTCGTCGGCGGTGATGGCGCGCTGCACCTCGTTCTTCACGATGTCGTCGTACTCCTCCTTCACCACGGCCAGCAGCTCGCGGAAGCGCTGCCGCTGATCCTCGGAGTTGATCAGCGAGTGGTGGCGCAGCCCGTTGTCCAGCTCGGAGAGCACCATGAAGGGGTTGACGCAGCCGTCGGGGTAGCGCGGGTCCACCTCGTCCGGGTGGCGGTCGCCCGGCGCGTTGACGAGCGCGTTGGAAATCTTGTCCTGGATGTAGCGCGGGCTGATCCCTTCCAGCCCCTCGCGCGAGGCAGAGTCGCGCAGCTCGCGCACGTTGTCCTCGGTGAAGCCGCGCAGCGTCTTTCCATCGTAAAGGCGCATCTTCTGCAGGATCGAGAGCCCCGCGTGCTTCGGCTCCTCCAAACGGGTGAGCACCGCCCACATGGCCGCGATTTCCAGTACGTGCGGCGCGATGTGCTTGCCGCGAATCCGCTCCTGCGAGAAGTCCTTCTGGTAAATCTTGATCTCGTCGCTCAGCCGCGTGATGTAGGGCACGTCGATCTTGACGGTGCGGTCGCGCAGCGCCTCCATGTACTCGTTCGACTGGAGCTTGCGGTACTCCGGCTCGTTGGTGTGCGCCAGAATCACCTCGTCGATGTCGGTCTGCGCGAACTTTTTCGGCTTGATCTTGTGCTCCTGCGAGGCACCGAGCAGATCGTACAGGAAGGCGACGTCCAGCTTGAGCACCTCGACGAACTCGATGATGCCACGGTTGGCGATGTTGAACTCGCCATCGAAGTTGAAGGCGCGCGGGTCGCTGTCCGAGCCGTACTCGGCGATTTTGCGGTAGTTGATGTCGCCGGTCAGCTCGGTCGAGTCCTGGTTTTTCTCGTCCTTGGGCTGGAAGGTGCCGATGCCGACGCGGTCGCGCTCGCTCAGGCTCAGCCGCTTGACGCGCACGTGCGCCAGCACGCGGCGCAGGTCGCCGTTGTAGCGCTGCATGAGAGTGCGGAACAGGAAGCGGCAGGCGGGGCACAGGTCGCCCTCCACCAGCACCTCATGCGCCGCGCCGCGCCGCGAGTTGATCGTCGCCAGAAAATCGTCGCGAAACTCGGGGGGCAGCAGGTGGAGCGGCTCCTCGTGCATCGGGCACTGGAAATCGTCGCCCTCCTCCAACTCCACCCAGCGGAAGGTGTACATCGCGCCCTCGGGGGTGCGGGAGTAGTGCTCCAGCCCCTTTTTGAGCAGGCGCGCGATGGTGGATTTGGAAGAGCCAACGGGGCCGTGCAGCAGCAGCACGCGCCGCTCCGTGCCATAGCGGCGCGCGGCGGAGTGGAAGAAGTCCACCAGTTCCATCAGGTGCGAGTCGAGCCCGTAGATGGCGTCCCGCCCGTTGCCGATGGGATCATCGAAAAAGTAGTAGTGGGTAACCGGCTGGCGGTACAGCTCGCGCTGCTCGCTGCCGTAGGAGAGGATCATGTCGTACACGCGCTGGAAGGCACTGCGCGCCACGTTGGGGTCCTGCCGCACGATGTCCAGGTAATCAGCAAAGGAGCCTTCCCAGTGCTGCTCGCGGAAATGGTCGGGGCTCTGCTGCGCGGTGAGGTAATCGAGAAATTCGGTGCCGCTCTGCCAGCGGGCGTCGGTGGGGGTAACATCCATGGGTCCGTCCTCCTCGTGTCCGGCACTGTGCGTCATGGGGGAACAACGGTAACAACGTTGACCACACCCGGTAGCGAAATTGGCAGGTGGCAATGAGCTTGCCACGCCACGATGCGTGCGTTGAGCCACGGGGAAGTGCCCGCCGCGACACGGCCCAACTGGGGTTGCTGGCTGTAAGGGTGTGTTAAAAAGGTAGCATAGGGACGGATGGAACGTCAAACAGATGTTCAGGTTCGGGCGGCGAACGGCGGCGAACGGCAGCAGGCGGCAGGCAGCAGGCGGCGAGGCGGCAGGCGGCAGTGGGTTCCCACGGAGTGGGTAAGGCGGCAGGCGGCAGTGGGTTCCCACGGAGTGGGTAAGGCGGCAGTGGGTTCCCACGGAGTGGGTAAGGCGGCAGTGGGTTCCCACGGAGTGGGTAAGGCGGCAGTGGGTTCCCGCAAAGCGGGTAAGGCGCGCGCCCCCGACCTGCCAGCCGCGCGAGCCGCTCTTTCCCACTGCTGTGATGCAAACAGGGGCGGCTCCGCGCGGCGAGCGGCGCATTCGGCAGCCGCTCGTTCCCCAAAAATTACCCAAAAGCCATACAGAAAAGCGGGAAAGATTACACATTTTGCCCCGCCCCTTCCCCGTTTGACCCATTTGTAATAGGACATGAATACCAGGACTTGACAAGAAGTTCCTATTGCTTTTAAGATTCATCTATCGGCGCACCCTGTTTGGTGGGTCCGATATCCTATTCCCTTTTATCTCGTATCTCAAAGGAGGAGACATGAGACGACTGTCCCCGCTGGTTCTGCTGTTGATTTTGATGTTGACCCTCGCTGCCTGTGGCGGTGGGTCCACCCCCGAAGCCGCCGAGCCCACCGAAGAAAGCGCAGGCGCAGGCACCACCGAGACCGAAGCCACCTCCGCTGCCGTCCCCGCCGCCACCGAGGCGACGACCACCGACCCCGAGCCCGCCCCCGTCGCGCAGGCGGGCGACATGGTCAACACGATCAAGGACCGGGGCAACCTGGTCTGTGGCGTGAACAACACCCTGCCCGGCTTTGGCAACGTGGACGCCTCGGGCGAGTACACCGGCTTTGACGTGGACTTCTGCAAGGCCATTGCCGCTGCCATCTTCGGCGACCCCAGCAAGGTGGAATACCGCCCGCTGACGGCGCAGGAGCGCTTCACCGCCGTACAGACCGGTGAGGTGGACGTGCTGATCCGTAACACGACGCACACCCTGAACCGCGAGGCGTCCGGCGGCGTCGGCCTGGACTTTGCCCCCACCACCTTCTATGACGGGCAGGGCATGATGGTCCGCAAGGACAGCGGCATCGAGACGTTGGAGGACATGGACGGCGCGACGGTCTGCGTGCAGACCGGTACGACGACCGAGCTGAACCTGGAAGCGAACTTCCGCGCGCGTGGCATCGACTACGAGCCGGTGGTCTTCCAGGAAAACGACCAGTTGGTGGCCGCCTACGATGCCGGGCAGTGTGACGGCTTCACCACCGACAAGTCGGGCCTCGTGTCCAGCAGCACCAAGCTCCAGGTTCCCGAGGATCACCAAATCCTGGACGTGACGATGTCCAAGGAGCCGCTGGCCCCCTCGTACCTTCAGGGCGACGCGCAGTTTGGCGACATCGTGAAGTGGGTAGTCTGGGGCACCTTCCAGGCGGAAGAGTTTGGCATCACCCAGGACAGCCTGGACGATATGATGACCAGCGAGGACCCGGAAATCCGCCGCTTCCTCGGCGTCGAGGGTGACCTTGGCCCGCAGCTTGGCCTGCCCGCCGACTTTATGGCGCAGGTGATCCGCGCCGTGGGCAACTACGAGGAGATTTACAATCGCGCCCTCGGCCCCGACACCCCCTTCAACCTGCCGCGTGGGTTGAACCAACTTTACACCGAGGGCGGGTTGCTGTACTCGCCGCCCTTCCGCTAAGCAAGCAAGCTAGAACGAAGTAGGGGCACGGGGTATCCGTGCCCCTACTTCGTCCAACGCGTGCGGGGCAGCGTCCCTTGGCTGCCCACCGTCCTGCTCCCGTTCGCCGTCCGACGTGCCGACCCTCCACTGTTCGCTTAAAAGGAAGGGCACCATGGCCGAACTCCGCATCCCGCGTACCCATCAATCGATCCCCTTTTGGCGGGACACGCGCAAAATCGCAATCCTGCTACAAATCCTCTTTGTCGTCGCTGTGGTGTTGTCCATTGCCTTCCTGTACAACAACATGGCAGCAGGGCTGGCACGAAGCAACCTCCGACTAAGCATCAGCTTTTTCGATCAGCCAGCCGGGATGGCAATCGGTGAGGGCCCCACCTACAGCTCGACCGATTCCTACCTGCGCGCCTTCTACGTCGGTATCGCCAACACCCTACGCATCGCCGTCTCGGGGGTCATCCTCGCCACCTTGTTGGGCCTGTTCGTGGGCATCGCGCGTCTGTCCAACAACTGGCTGCTACGCAACATTGCGTATGTCTACACCGAGATCGTGCGCAACACCCCCCTGCTGCTCCAGTTGATCTTCTGGTTCGCGCTGACCGCCACCTTCCCCGGCCCCGGTGACGCGCTCAAGATTGGCCCCTTTGCCGCCCTCTCGAACCGTGGCATCTTTGCCGCGTGGCCCCGCCCCACCGAAACCTTCGGTGCCTGGGTGCCCTGGCTCATCGTGGCGCTGGTGGCGGGCATCGGCGTTTACCTGTGGCGGCGCAGGCAGTTGATCCAGCAAGACCGCCCTGGCGCGCTCCTCCCCTGGGCGTTGCTGGCGCTCCTCGCGGTAGCGTTCGTCGGCTTCATGGTTACCCTGGCGACCCGCAGCATGGCTCCCCTTTTCCTGGAGCTACCGGTGCAGGATCGCTTCAACTTTCAGGGTGGCACGCGCTTTACCTCTTCCTTCTTTGCCCTGCTGACCGGCCTCACCCTGTACACCGGCGCGTTCATCGGCGAGCTGGTGCGCGCGGGCATCCAATCGGTGAGCAAGGGGCAGCGCGAGGCGGCGAAGGCGCTCGGCCTGACCGACGCCATGGCGCTGCGCCTCGTGATTTTGCCGCAGGCGCTGCGCGTCGTGATCCCCCCGCTCACCAACCAGTACCTCAACCTGACGAAGAATAGCAGCCTCGCGATTGCCATCGCCTACCCTGACCTGTTCTTTGTGGGCGCTACGATTATCAACCAAACGGGCCAGACAATTGTCGTCTTCGCCATGATCATGCTGACCTACCTCACCTTCAGCCTTCTGACATCGCTCGTGATGAACTGGTACAACCGCCGCATCCAATTGGTAGAAAGGTAGAACCCCATGGCCTCCGAGGCGTTAACGACACGGGCACGCCCGCCACAGCAGGCCCCTGGGGCAATCCAGTGGATGCGGGACAACCTGTTCAACAGCTGGCTCAACTCGATCATCACGATAGTGCTGACGGTGCTCATCGTCCAGGTGCTGGTAAGCTTTCTGAGTTGGGCATTTACCACGCAGGGCTGGCCCGCCGTCACCAACAACCTGAAGCTCTTTTTTGTGGGCCAGTTCCCCCCGCAGTTCATGTGGCGCGTCGAGGTAGGGGTCTGGTTCATCGCCCTGCTGATCGGGATGAGTGCCGGGGTCTGGCGCGGCACCACGCAAACCTTCGCGCTCGGCTTTGCGCTGCTGATCGTGGTGCTCATGATTGTCCCCCCCCTCCTCCCTGATTCCGGGCTGGACTACACGATTTCACCCCTGCTCTTCCTGCTGGGCACCGCCTCGTCGGTGGGGCTTGGCTACCTGGTAGGCAAGCGCTTCGACGATCAGTTGGGCCGCCCGCTGATCGTGCTCTGGCTGCTTTCCTTCGGGCTGCTATGGTTCCTGTTCCGGGGCTTCGCCACAAGTGGGCCTTTCACGCAGGTGGGAACGAATTTGTGGGGTGGCCTGCTCGTGACCCTCACCCTGACCATCGTAGGCATCCTCGCCTCTTTCCCCCTGGGGGTGCTGCTGGCATTGGGCCGCCGCAGCGAGCTGCCGGTGGTCAAGATTTTCAGCACGATCTACATCGAGGTGGTGCGCGGGGTGCCGCTGATCACCTTCTTCTTCATGGGCCAGCTGCTGCTCCCGCTCTTTTTGCCCGGCGAGGTGCGCGTGGACAGCCTGATCCGCTCGATGGTGGCGGTGACCCTCTTCAGCGCGGCCTACCTGGCCGAGAACGTGCGCGGTGGGTTGCAGTCGCTGCCCAAGGGCCAGAAGGAAGCGGCGCAGGCACTGGGGCTGAACTACGTGCAGACCACCCTGTTCATCACCTTGCCGCAGGCGCTGCGGGCCGTGATTCCGGCGCTGGTGGGGCAATTCATCAGCCTCTTCAAAGATACCACCCTCGTCTCCATCGTGGGCATCCTGGATTTGCTCGGTATCGCCGCGGCGGTGCGCGCCCAACCCAACTGGCTGGGCACCCCTGGCGGGGTCTGGCGCGAGGTCTTTTTCTTCCTCGCGCTCGTCTACTTCATCGTCAGCTTTACCATGTCCCGCATCAGCCTCCGCATCGAAAAGAACCTGGGGGTGGGGCAACGTTGATCGTGACCCTGAGCGCAAACACCCCTTAACCCTTAAAGGAGTCCACCATGGCTGCCCAAGTTCCGAGCAACGAGCCGGTCATTATCTGCGAGGATGTCAACAAGTGGTACGGAGAGTTCCAGGCGCTGCGCGACGTGAACCTGCGCGTCAAAAAGGGCGAGGTGATCGTCATCTTTGGCCCCTCCGGTAGCGGCAAGAGCACCTTTATCCGCACGATCAACCGGCTGGAAGAGCACCAGACCGGTACCATCATCGTGGATGGGATCGAGATGAGCAACGATGTGCGCAACATCGACGCGATCCGCCGCGAGACCGGCATGGTCTTCCAGCAGTTCAACCTCTTCCCCCACCTGAAGGTGATCGACAACATCACCCTCGCGCCGATCTGGGTCAAAAAGCTCAAAAAGCACGATGCCGAGGAGATGGCGCTCAGCCTGCTGGATCGCGTCGGGATCAAGGAGCAGGCGTACAAGTTCCCGGGCCAGCTTTCCGGCGGGCAGCAGCAGCGCGTCGCCATCGCGCGCGCGCTGGCGATGGAGCCGCGCATCATGCTCTTCGACGAGCCGACCTCGGCGCTCGACCCGGAAATGATTTCCGAGGTGCTCGACGTGATGAAGGAGCTGGCCCGCGACGGGATGACGATGCTCTGCGTCACGCACGAGATGGGCTTCGCGCGCGAGGTGGCGGACCGCATGGTGTTCATGGACAAGGGGCAGGTGGTGGAGATCGGCACCCCCAAGCAAATTTTTTCCAACCCGCAGCAGGATCGCACCAAGCTCTTTTTGAGTCAGATTCTGTCCCACTGATCGTCGCCGCATGACGATGAAGGTCAAGGGGTCAGTCTAACGCTGACCCCTTTCTTTGTCGGTTGACAACACGCGCATTCGTCGCTACCGTTGAGGGCCATCCGACCCACCACTTTGACCCGTTCGGGTTCGAGTCTTCCAAAGACAGGCGATTTTCTGTTGACGTATGATGAATAACGATAAGATCCAACGGTTGCTTCAACGCGGCGAGCATGAGCGCGTCGCCTTCAACACGGGCAGTTCCGATGCCGACGTCCGCGCTGTGATCGCCACGGTCGCGGCAATGGCGAATGGCACGGGCGGCACCGTGTTTTATGGGGTGGATCACCAGGGCCGCCCCACCGGCCTGTTCGAGGTGCAGGGGCGGGAAACCCTGGCCGAGACGGTGATGGCGAAGATCAGCGCGCTCACCTCGCCCACTCTCTCCCCCACCGCTGACTTCCTCACCTCACCGGAAGGTATGATCCTGGCAATCCACGTGCTCCCCGCTGCCAACCCCCCCGTGATGACCGGCGGGGTCGCCTACCAGCGCCTCGGCGCGATGAATGTCGAGATGACACGTAGCGACCTGGACCGCGCGATCCGCACGATCCCGAAAACCTTTGATCGCCTGCCCATGCCCGGCTCCACCCTGGGCGACCTGGACGAGGGACGGCTGCGCCGCTACATCCGGCTGCGCCAGGAAGCCTACCCGCAAAGCTCGCCGCTCATCGGCACGACGGAGGAGCTGTGGGAGGAGGTCAAGGCGGTAACGATGACGGAGGAGGGTCTGGTGCCGACGGTGACCGGCATCCTCTTCTTTGCCCGCCAGCCGAGCCAGTGGGTTGCCCATTCCGGCATCAAGCTGGCGCGCTTCAAGGGCACCTCGCGCGTCACCTTTCTGGATCGCCATGAGGCGACCGGCACCCTGCCGGAGCTGGTCGAGCTGGCCGAGCAGTTTGTGCGCCGCAACACCAAGATGGCATCGAAGATTGTCGGCTTCGAGTCGGTCAACGTGAGCGAGTACCCCTACGAGGCACTGCGCGAGGCGCTGGTGAACGCCTTCGCGCACCGCGATTGGGAAAGCCACCGCGAGACGGTGCAGGTCAACATCTTCGATGACCGGATCGAGGTCCACTCCCCCGGCAAGCCGCTGCTGCCGCTGGATCAGTTGGAGGGTGCCCACGCCTCGCGCAACGACAACCTGTGCTACCTCTTCAAAGATATTGGCGTGATGGAGCAGTACGGGACCGGCGTGGCGAGAATGCGCCTGCTCATGGAGGAGCACGGCCTGTCGCCGCCCCGCTTTGAGACCAAGGGACCGATCTTTATAGTCACCTTCTTCGGCCCCGGTGATCGCATCCTCGATCTGGTGGCGGACCCCACGGAGCGCACCGACCTGCGCACGCTGGGCCTGAACGACCGACAGATCGACGCGCTGCGCATCCTGCGCAACGAGGGGCAGGCGCTCAGCAACTCGGACTACCGCACGCGCTACGGGGTCAGCGACCGCACCGCCCTGCGCGACCTGAGCGCGATGATGGACCTGGGCCTGGTACGCCGCGTCGGCAGCGGGCCGCAATCCTTCTATGTGGTCTCCGAGGGCGGGCAAACCTGAGGCCCAAGCCGCTCCACGCAAAAAGGCGCGTTGCACAACGCGCCTTTTTGATTGCCCTCTGGCGGGATGGGGCGATCCGTGGCGGACACATGGCGGCATCGCGTCACGCAGTTGGCTTTTGAAGGCCCTGCGTTCGGAGGGGCCGCGCGGCAATATAGCCGCGCGGCCCTCCATGTTCGTCCGCTGCGGGAGCCACCCAGCATGAGCCGCACTCCATGACCGCACCCCTCTTTGTAACCAAGACGCCACACCTGCGCCGGTATTTGGCGGGCTTTGTGGATAAGTGGCGGGCTCATGACGGGATAAGGCGCTTTGGCGGCGCTAGCAAGCTTGAAGAGGCACTCTTGTGGTGCCTCCCTCTTTTGCGCGTTGCGGAGTGCGCGCCAAAAATGGCGGGGTATGTCCGATTATGGCGGTCTTCTGTCGGGAAGAGTCGGGACGCGGCGGGGAGTTGTGGATAAGTGCCGGACCCATGACGGGTATCCCGTCATCCAGGCACTTGCGCGGGCGGCGCGTGGCGGCCTCCTGTTTGGGCGCTGGCAGATGGCTCCCCGCCCCCAAGCGGCGGCTGATGGCGGGAGCGGCCCATTCCTGACGGGCTCTTGGCGGGATACGGGAGCGGTAGCCGATGCCAGCGCGCGGACCAAAGCGGCCCCGCAGCAACCTTCATTCGGGGCACAAGGCAGGCTCAGGGGTGGCGGGATGCGACGGGCGGTGTCGGAAAAGCACCCTACTTGAAGAAACTTTGGCGGCTCGCTCGGTAGCGCGTCGGGGTGAGGCAAAAACGGGGCTAGAACTGACGGTTTTTCCGCCATCAGAAGGGTTCGCTGGCCGATTGATGGCGTAACCGCCATCGTCGCTGTCCGATTCCCGACAGATTTACCCGCTTTTATGGCGTACTAGCCCCCAATCAGGGGCTTTTTGACCTTCGCGAAGCGAAACTATCCAAATGTGTAGTGTCGGAAGAGGAAAAAAGAGGCGGGTGAATTGTCGGAAGCGGCCCCTTGCGTGTGGCGCGGGGCGATGCGTACCATAGAGGAACTAAAAAAGAAGAACGGAGCCCAACGGACCCCGTTCTTCTTCAAGCATTACAATTCCGGCAATCGGCTGCCACCGATTTTGCCCGCCGAAACCCCTTTGACAGTCGCAATGGAGCTGCCACTCCTGCTTTGATCTGCCAGCGGTAGACACAGTGTAGCAAAAACCAGGGCGTCCCGTCAAGGGTAACTCGCACATCCGTGAGGTGACGATGAGTTTCCCGTTTTTTTCCGTGCTCCCCGGCCACGATCTCGCCTACAACGAGATCGTCAAACCCACGCGTCGCTGGGCTTTTTCCTATTATTTCCTGTATCGCTGGCTCCCCCTCCTCCATCCCCAACAGGCGATGCTGGTACAGGTGCTTCGACAGAGCAGTTGGCAGCATGGCAAACCCACGGGCCGCTGCCAGCTTGCCAACGCCACCCTCTGCCGCATGATGGGCTGGTCGCCGAGCAGCCACAAGACGCTGCTGGCGGAACTGGAGCGCCCCCTGTCGGGATGGTTCGTCCGGCGGCAGCGTACTCGCAAGCAGCACCTAACCGAGGGCCACGCGGTGGAGGGCGCGCCGCGCTACCGCATCATGATGGATGACCCGCTCACCCCGCGTGACCAGGCAGCGCTACACAGCCTGCTTGCCGCCATCCAACCCGCCACTGCCTACGAGGCGGCGGAGGTGCTCCAGCAGCTCGCGCGGCAGCGCACGCGCGAGCTGTGGGCGCGCCTGGACGAGCAGCCCCTACCCGCCACCCTTCCCGCCAGCCCCGCCACCGTAAAGGACGTCGCCCGCGCGGTGTGGGCGCACCTGCCCGCCACCGCGCTCGATGCCTCCCAGCCCTTCGCCGAGATGGCAGAACAGTGCCAGCTTCGTATCACCGGCGCGGGCTACGCCCACATGGAACTGGACTATGCGCTGCGGGGCTGGCTGCCCGATCTGGGCATCAGCAACACCCTGCTCGTGATCGCCCTGCGGGCGCGCTGCTTTCACGACCCCAGCACCGGCGAGACGCGCGATGTGGTAACGGTGAGCCGCAAGGAGTTGGAGGAGCAGCTTGGCATCCCCACGCGCACCTTCCGCCGGATGCTGCGGGACGAGGCCACCCACCCCCTTTTCCACATCGCCCCCGCTGGTGGCAGCGCTGACCCCGCTACCCCACGGGAGTTGCCGCACCGAGGCAATCTCTCCTTTACGGTCGCCTACCCGCTCCTGCCCATCGCCCCGCAGGACCGAGTGCGCTACGAGGCGCTGCTGCTGCGCGGGCCGGACAGCGAGGAGGCTCTGTTTTCCACAAGCGGCCAACCAACCCGGCTCGACGCGGCCAACCCACCCAGCTGGTTGTCGAGCGATATCCACGAGCGGCCAGCCAACCCGGCTCAAAGCGGCCAAGGAACCCGGCTCAACCAAGCGAAAGCGGCCAGCCAACCCGGCTCAAAGCGGCCAAGGAACCCGGCTCAACCAAGCGAAAGCGGCCAGCCAACCCGGCTCAAAGCGGCCAAGGAACCCACCATTCAAGAAGCTACAACTAGCAAGAAGCTTTACACCAATCATCAACATCCCCCACTAGCCCTTGGGAAGGAGGCTGCCCCGTCAGAGAGCAGCAAGATTCGCGCGCTTTTAGAGCCGTTCGGCATCAAAGGGCTGGCGAGGATTTTGCAGAACCCATCGTTAACCTTGGCAGAGGTCAACGGCTGGATCCTGCGCGGCAAAGAACAGGTTGAGCCCGCGCAGATGGGTGGCTACCTGTACCTGCGCCTGCAAGCAGAGTCCGAGATGGCGCAAAGCGATCCGTTGCCGGAAATGTTCCGCCATGCCGGGGCGGTCGAGGCAAGGGAGGCTGACCTGTTTGAGCAGTGGTGGCTCGCCGAGCGGCGCGACATTCCCTTTGCGGATCAGGGCCAACGGGCGCGCTACGGGGCGTGGCTCAAAGTGGTGAAGCAGGAGGCAGGCGATCCGGAGCGACCCGACTATTCACCCCATGCCTGCTGGCGGCGCGAGATGGCACGCGCCCGTCAGGGCTGATCGGGGCTCACCGTGACGACGATTTTTCCGACATTCTGGTTCGCTTCCATGTACCGATGTGCCTCCACGATCTCGTCGAGGGTGAAGCGACGCGGGTCAAGGAGCGGATGCAGCGTTCCCTCGACAAAGGCGGGCAGCACCTCGCGGCTGAAGGCGGATACCAGCCGCCCTTTCTGCTCCCGCGTGCGATCCCGCAGGGTCGAGCCGTGCACGGAAAGCTTTTTCGAGAGGAAGAGGCCAAGATTCACCTCTGTCTCTCGCCCGCCCATCAGGCCAATCAACACCAGCCGCCCCCACAGCGCGAGCGCGCGCATGTTGCCTTCCCAGTAGGGCGCGCCGATAAAATCCACTATCAGGTTTACGCCCGCGCCCGCCGTTTCCTCCTCGATACGCGTGGCAAACGCCTCGCGCTCGTAGTCGATGATCACGTCGGCACCGAGCGCTGCCACGGCCCCTACCTTGCCCGCGCTCACCGTGGTGAACACGGTGGCCCCACGCCATTTGGCAAGCTGGATCGCCGCCGAGCCCACGCCGCTCGCCCCGGCGTGGATCAACACGCGCTCCCCCGCCCGCAACCCCCCAATCTCGATCATGTTGCTGTAGGCTGTCAGCCACGCCTCAGGGATCGCGGCTCCCTCCGCCCAGCTAAGCCGGTCCGGAAGCGGCATCACGGTTTCCTGTGGCACGACTACCTGCTCGGCGTAGCCCCCACCCCCCAGGAGCGCCATCACGCGCGCGCCAGGTTGCCACGAGGTCACTCCCGCCCCGGTCGCGCGGACGACCCCCGCACATTCCAGCCCCAGGTACGGGGGCGCGCCGGGGGGTGGCGGGTAATGACCGCGCCGCTGCATCAGATCGGCCCGGTTCAGGGCCGTAGCGCGCACGTCGATTAGCACCTCGCCCGCCCCAACCTGCGGATCGGGCACGTCCTGGATGGCGAGACAATCCGCCTCGCCGGGTGTGGAAACGATCACTGCCCTCATGGTTTGTTATTCCCCGTCTCTTTTTATGTAAAGCTCATGCAGCTGTTAGGATAACGTATGGAGGAAAGGTAGAAACCGCCGCGTGCTGCCTGCCGCCTTACCCGCTCTGCGGGAACCCACTGCCGCCTGCCGCCTGACCCGCTTGCGGGAACCCACTGCCGCCTTACCCGCTTTGCGGGAACCCCCTGCCGCCTGCCGCCTGCTGCCTGCTGCCTGCCATCCGTTTGCCGCCTGCTCTTATGTCAACCCTACCCGCCATATTCCCGTCATATATGGCGCTATTCCGCCATTTGCCTTCGGGCTACAGGCTAAGGTTGGCCGCTCCCCTATGGCGTGTCGATCTTTTCCAGAAACGACAGCAATTGCTGGATGCGTCGTCGTGGCGTACGCGCACGGCGCGCGCCGCGTGCCGCCTCATCGTAGGAGCGTAGCTCAATATCGAGTAGGGTCAGAATCTGGCTCTCGCTCGCCTGGGCACGCAGCGCCTCGTATCGTGCCGCCGCGCGCGTGAGGCTGCGCAGCAGGCGCGTGACCTCTTCAGGCAAGGTCCGCATCTCCTTTTCTGGAGTCGCAGTGTCTGATACCTCCTCGTCCAGCAGGTCAAATACAATCTCCTCAATCGAGATGCTATCTTCTTCGCCCAGCCGCTCGCTTATCGCCGCCGCCTCGCGGCTGGACAGGCCGCGCGCGACGATCTCGCGGACCATGGCGCGCTGCTCGTCCGGCGACTTCCCCACCAGCGGGCGCAGCTGCGCCTCGCTCAGAGCGTTCTGCTTCGCCTGCGCGAGCACCCACGGATCAAGGTCGGTTAGCAGCTTCAGATGACGCTGAATTTGGCGCTTGCCGCTTGGCACCTGCTGGATGACCGACTGTTGCCCGCGCAGCCCACGGCGCGCCGCCCGCCAATAGGCGTCGGGCAGTTCTAGCAGCCCCGCACGGATGCCGGGGGGTGTGCCCGTGACCGCGTATTTCGCCTCCTCCGCGAGCATGCTCGCATAGGCCACCGCGCGGTCCACCGCCGAGGCGTAGGATTGGCGCTGCTCGTTTTCGGCCACCTGGCGCAGCCGCGACGACTCGGACACCGCGACCGCGCGGATAAACGCGGGGTCCTCTTGCCACACCTCGACCGGCACCTCGGCCTGCTCCGGCATGTGGTTGAGCAGCCAGCGCATCATCTGGTAGGCCCAGTAGCGCCCCTCGCCGGTCTCGATCACCCACCGATAACCCACGGGCAACTCGCGCGAGGGGGTGACCGTGATTGGGGCTACCTGCCCCTCGGACAGGATCGAGCGCGCAAGCTCCACGGTGCTTTCCCACGCGGCGTCCAGCGCGGGATTCGGGGCGGCCTTCCGTTGGCGCGCCACATCATCCAGCAGGTCCTGCGCGTCCCACTCGCCCGTGTAGAGCCGTTCCAGCGCGGACAGGTCAATCGGCCAGCGCAGCCGACCCTGATACCGATCGGGTAGAATCTCGTCCACGGGCAGCGAGACGATGACCTCCTCGGCTTTTTTACCAGGGCCACCCAAGGCGGACTGCTCGGCAGCGGGCTCGGGAACGGTGCGCCGCGCGGCGCGCCCGCCCTGCTGCAAAAAATTCTCCCTCATGCGATCCGCGCGACTCTGGCTCATGCGCTCACCCCCAACGTGCCATCGCTCATTCTATCCAATTCCTGCACCAACGCCGCGATGACCAGGGCCGCGCGCTTGAAATCGCTGCCCTTCACAAAGGCTACCGGTAACCCGTCTTCGGCGGCCTTTGGGAAGGCGAGCCAGGATGGGACAATTGTGTGGCAGGCGGTTTCCCCGAACGCTTCCTGCGCCGCCTCCGCGGCCTGGAGGTCGTAGCTCCCCGACTGCATCTTGATTCGGTTCAGCACCAGCGCCAGCCGCATGGGTCGCGCCGAGAAAGGACGAAGTTCGTCCGCGAGCGCCATGATATCCGCTGCCGCACCGCGCGCCCCCGCATGGGGGTCAATGGGGACCACGATAATATCCGCTGCTGCCAGGGCGGTCGAGGTCAACTCGCCGCGCGTGTCCGGCGGGGTGTCGATGACTAGCACATCGTACTTTGCCAGCGTTGCTTCCGAGCGTGAGAGCAGGTCTGCCAACAGGCGCTCCCGCCCGCGAATCGTGCGGCGCGTGGTGGGGTCCAGCCCACGGTTGATGTCACTTAGCTCCTCATCGGCGGGAACAAAGTCCACATTTGCCATGGCGGTGGTGATAGATGACTCAGCGATCTGCCCGCTCACCAGGGTTCGCGAGATGGGCTGCTGCACCTGATCTGGATAGCGATGGAGAATCTCGCTGAGAGAGGCCTGCGGGTCAAGGTCGATCAGCAGCACACGTTTGCCCAGAGCCGCCAGAGTACCCGCAATGTTGAGGCTAAACATGGTTTTGCCGCAGCCGCCCTTGCGGTTTGCTACCACAAGTCGAATCATATTGTGGTCCTTGCTTGAGAAAGAGGCATTCCAGATAGATTAAAGATAGATGTTATAGGGCTGATCGGGGATCGCGTCCCCATAGCCGAGGGGCGTGCTAGAGGGATTTTGCTGCATGAGCGTTGCCTACCTGCCTACCACTCAATCCTGTTCCGAAAGGTCTGTCTCGAAAATAGAAGAGAAGCAAATCGTAGTGGTAAAATCACAACTCAGCAAATACCTTTCTCTCCTTGAAAATGAAAAGTTTATCGGGGATGAAAGAGCGAAGAGCAAAATAGGGAGAAACAGTGTATCACCGGGCACGCTTCTTGGTTATGGCTCATCTGCTTAATACGTTTACCTTGCCTGACCCTACATGCGCTACGAAAGCGTCCGCGCGGACGCACTTTATGTCTACCTAATAAACTTGTCATAAAGTGCGTCCGCGCGGACGTGTTTCACATGACACACCCTGTACGAGAGGCATTTGGTCGACGCTACGAGGTGGATTACACTTGTGCTGCCTGACTCGCCAGTGCTTTTCTCTGTTTTCCTCTCACAGCCACAATTTCTTCCTTGCCCCTACCGGCTGCGTTTTCTATAAACGTATACAATGTGCCAGATCAAAGCCGCGGCCCCAGACAGTGAAGCTGCCCAGCCTAACACAGTCTTCGGTCTTTGCTCTTGGGTTACCCAGGTAATTCCTATGTCTGTTTGGGGTTTCCTGTGATCTTTTCAGCTGCTCCCCCTGTACGGAGACACCTATGCCAACTTGGCTTCCCATGACACAGAAGAGCGTAACATTTTATGGCGACGAGATCGTGGCGGTGCAGACGGAGGATGGTGAGGTATTCGTTCCCATTCGCCAGATGTGCGATTTGCTAGGGATTGGCTACCAGGGGCAGATCGATCGCATCCGCCGCGACCCTGTGCTACAAAAGTATGAGAGAGAGGTGGAACTTGAGCGGGCCGACGCGGCAGGGCGGGGCGGGGCACAGGCTACCAACTGTCTGGCCCTCAAGTATGTTCCAGGGTGGCTTTTCGGGATCAGTGCCAGCCGCGTGCGGGATGACGTGCGGGAGAAACTCATTCTGTACCAGGAGCAGGTGTACGATGTGATCTGGCAGGCCTTCCGTGCGGAGGTGGAGCCCACCGTTCCTTATCCTAGCCCTACCGCTACCTCGCTCAACGATCTGGAGGCTATCGCACAGATGGGGCTCGCGATCTACCGAATGGCCCGCCAGCAGCGCGCGATGGAGGCGCGCCTGGACAACCTGGAAGATGCGGTCTGGGAGGTGGATGAGCGCTCGCAGCGAGAGGTCGAACAGTTGAAGCAGCAGTTGAGTGCGCTGGAGCTACGCCTCGCCCCGCCCCGCCCAAGCAAGATCACGGAGCAGCAGGCCGCTGATCTCTCGCAGGCTGTCAAGATCATCGCGATGGCGCTTGGCAAGCGGAGTGGGAGAAACGAATTCGGAGCGATCTACGGAGAATTATACCGACGCTTCGGAATCACCTCCTACCGGAACCTCCCGTCAAATGCGTATCAAGCCGCCATGGAGTGGCTGGCTGAGTGGTTCCGCTCCATGGAGGGAAGCGACTCCGATCCCGAGGAGATGACGTGAGGGGGTCAGCCTAACGCTGACCCCGTCTGCTGCGCCCATACACCCACTCCCTTTCTCCTTTGGCGGGATAAGCTTCCCCATGACGGGAATATGGCGGGTATATGGCTGGGGTGAAGGGATCAAGTCGCATTAACCTGCACACGCGGTGCGGGGTAGGGGAACACAAAAGGGCTGCTCCACAGGAGCAGCCCTTTTGTGTGGTGAGTCGTCGCTGGGGCCTGTTATTGCAGGGCGGGATGGTGGAGGCGCTGCTCCACTTTTATCTTGGTGATATCGCTGTCATCCATGTTAACCGCGCCCCGGAAGTGGATCACGTCGCTAATCATATCGTAGGTGTAGCGACGACGCTGCCAGCCACCGGGCTGCCAGCGATGCACGATCTCGTAGAAAACCACTTCCTTCTCACGATGCACTTCTTCCTGAACCAGCCAGGCGGGTTCGTCAGGGTCCAACATGCGGAACATTTTCTGATCCCGCGCGTTCCGCCATGTCTCGTTTGATACGTCCATCTGGGCTCCGTTTGGTAGGTGTGAGAGGGGAGCCGGCCTGTTCGGCTGTCCCCATGAGGGTCGTTTCAGGGTTACGGGTATTCTGTCTTGTCGTTCTGTCCCGCCCCAGGGCGCAGGTCGTGGAAGATGTGCTGCTCGATGGGGGTACCTAGAAGCAGGTGCTCCCTGACAATCTGCTCCAGCAGCTCGGGGGTAACGCTATGATACCAGATGCCTTCGGGGTAAACCACCACGATGGGCCCTTGCTGGCAGACCCCTAGACAGGGAGTCTCGCCACGTTTCACGCGGTTGGCCCCAAAGAGTAGCCCGTAGCGCGTCAGCAGGGAGGGAAGTAGAAAGTATAATTTTCTGCCAGCGGCGCTAGGCGAGCAGTAGCCGCCGGTGCAGACGATAATGTGGCGGCTGTACGGCACCATGCGCGGGTCATCATTGACATAATCCATGAGATATCTTTGCTGCTGTCGGTGGGACGCATCGAGATGGCAGCGTCCCCGCTGGGGGTTACCCAGCGGGGAGCGCCGGAGCACTCCCCGTCACGGGGGAGGTACCATCCCTATAAATTGGGCTCGCCTGAGGCAGTATAGCAGCCGGACACCGTTTCTGCGACGAGGTGATCGACTACCGCCTGCACGCTGCCCGTCTCGTTGAAGACCCGAATTTGGCGGTCCGCGCTTGTGCCCATCTCCAAAATTTTGTAGGCGTACTCCACTTCCTTCAAGCTGCCCAACTCGTCGGCTTCCGCCGACACAAACTCGACCAGCTCGTGGATAAGCTGGCGAGCCGGAAGCTCTTCTTGTCGCCCAAAGTCGATCAGCTTGCCATCGATCCCGTAGCGAACCGCGCGCCACTTGTTCTCATCAATAAGCGCGGGCGGGTAAAGGCGGAAGGTGGTGTTGTTTTTGCGCATCTTCCACAGCTTCAACACCAGCGCCTGGAAGATCGCGGCGATGGAGAGCGCCTCGTCCACCGTGGTGCACAGGTCGCAGACACGAAACTCGATGGTGGGGTAGAGATGGTGGGGGCGCGCGTCCCACCAGATTTTCGACGAGTTCTCAATCGATCGGGTTTTGATGAGGGTATCAACAAATTCTTTGTAATTGGAATGCGAGTTGAAGGTGCTCGGGATGCCGGTGCGCGGGAAGCGGCGGAAAATCACGCTGCGGTAGCTCTTCAGGCCGGTGTTGCGCCCCTCCCAGAAGGGGGAGGAGGTGGTGAGCGCGAGCAGGTGGGGGAGCATGTAGCGCGACACGTTCATCACGTCAATCTGAAAATCGGGGTCCTCGATGCCAATGTGAACGTGCATCCCGAAGATCAGCAGCTGGCGCGCAAGGTCCTGCATATCTTCCAGAACCCCGAGGTAGCGATCCATCGGGGTGATCTGCTGGTCCTGCCAGAGCGAGAGGGGGTGGGTGCCGCTGGCCGCGATCACCAGGCCGCGACTGCGCGCCAGGTCGTTGATCATGCAGCGCATCTTGACAATCTCGGTGCGCGCCTCCTGGATCGTTTGGCAGACGTTGGAGCCCATCTCAACCATGCTCTGGTGCAGCTCGGGTTTGATCTCGCGCTCGCGCAGGATGGTGTGGTCCTTGTCCAGAAATTGGGTGATGTAGCTTTTCAGCTGGCGCGTTTCCGGGTCGATGATCTGGTATTCTTCTTCGATTCCGATGGTGAGGGATGGAGCCTGTAGCACGTTAACCTCCTTGGGATGCGGAACTCGGGCGGTGGGGCAGGGCGAGCGTAGCGAAATTCATACCAGCTTCCCTGACTTCTGACAAAAAGCGTTACCGGTCACGTGGCGGCACTGCTGCGTCGCGAACGATTCTTTGCAAAAGTTGACATAAAATAACAAAATGCGCGGGGAGCATCGGTTGAAGCTGACTGGCTCCGGTGCTCCCCACGCGGGTCGGGAAGTTACGCTTTCTTCTCGATGATGAAGGTAGGGGCCACGGAGCCGCCGCCTGCCGTCACATTGAGCAGCGTGGTTGCGGCAAGGCGCGTCAAAAAGCCGTGCATGGAGGTGCCCTCGAACAGGTAGGGGTCGAGGTCCACCAGCCGCTCCGAGATGTTCAGTTGACCGTTCAGGTAGGAGGGGAAATCCTCGCGGGCAATCTTCACCTTGCGCTGCACGATGGCGGGCTCGCGCAGCCCTAGCTCAATAGCCTGCTGCCACTCGTCCGCGCTCGCCTCCCAGCCGATGACTACCCCCTTGCCTCCGTACTCGTCGTTGGGCTTTAGCACGAACTCATCCCGATGCTCGACGATGTAGGGGAGCAGGTCGATGTGCCGCCCGTCCAGGGTCGTTACTCGCTCCTCGACCTTGCGCGTCCACGGGATGTGCTGCGCGATGGCCGCGTGCTGCTCGACGGTGTAAAAATCGGCGTACTGCTCGTCGCTGAGTAGCGCGAAGCTCATCTTTTTGTGGAGCGGCTTGCAGCGGAAGGGGTTGACCATCGTCACGTTGCCGTCGCGCAGCGCGTACAGGATCGGGTGCTCCAGCCCGTAGCGGTCCAACAACTCGCTGCCGAGCACGCGCTTGTAGATGATGTGGATGGCTTTGCCATCGCCACTCAGGGTCTTGCCATCGTACTCCATGCGCTCCGGGGCGGTGATAAAGGAATCAATGCCCTGCGCGTGGAAAAAGTCGTTGAAAATCTCAAACTCGTTGGTGGTGGGCACATCTTCCCAGTCCACAATCCCGATGGTCGGCGGCATGTGCCCGCGCGCCTCGCGGTGCATCTTGAGCAGCGTGTCCAGCACGCGCTGGCGCAGCGGGACGGTTGTGAGGTGGTACTGCTGTTGGAAGCGTTTCATCACCGGCAGCTCAAAAAAGGCACCGCTCAGCATGTCCTCGTAGCCCGCGCCCGCCGGGGTCTCGGCATTGTACTCCACAAAGTGGATCGTCGGTGGCCCCTCCGGCTCGCGGCTGAGGAAGGAATCAAGGCGGCCCGTCGGGGTGGGGGTGCGGTAGCCAGGGTCAAGCTGAAAAGCTGCCTCTTCCAGCGCGGTGAGCCCCGCCTCGGCGCGCAGCGCGGGCTGCTCCAGCATCGCCTCGTACAGGCGCGCGAAGGCCCCGAGCAGCGTCTCGCAGGCGTACTCCATCGCGGCGTACTCCTGAGGGGACAAAAAGTGGGGGCGCAGCACCGTGCAGAGCAGGCGGTCGCCGAAGGCAAGGTGGCGATCCTGCATCATCTCTTTGAGCAGTTCAAAGTTCTCGGCAGCGCTTTGATCGTCCAACAGATCGTGATAGTCGCGGATGGCCTCTTCGACCATGGGGCTCTCCTTTAGCAAGGCGGCGCTGCCGCACCCCGATGGTGCGGGGCACAGGCAGCGCCGTGGGATTGCGGTGGCGGACGCGGTTGCCAACACACGCAGGCGCTGACAACGGACGGCCTAGGCGTCAGGCAGGTAGCGCGCCCAGCGGAAATCATTGTGCTGGTTCGCCCCCTCCTTCGCTTTTTTGATGCACATGTCGGCCATCTTGCTCACCGCCCAGTCGAAGTAGAAGGGGGTGAGCGAGTAGATGTCCATGTCTGGGGCCGGGTTCATAAAGTCAATCGCGTAGGGAACCCCGTCGCGCACCGCCCACTCGACGGTGTTCATGTCGTAGCCGAGCGCCTGACAGAGGGTGCGGCTGTCCTTGACGATGCGCTCGCCCAACTCCGGTGAGAGGTGCGCGTGCTCGACGTGGTAGCGGCGCTCGCGCGGGTCGTACTTCATCGGCAGAACCTCGCTCTGGTCGATGCAGAGGCAGCGCACATAGTGGTCCCACTCGATGAACTCTTGCAGGATCATTTGCAGGGTGCCCGCCTGATTGTAGTGGAAGATCAACTCGTCCAGGTTGTCCACCTTGTACACCTCCTTCCAGCCGCCGCCGTGCGCATCCTTGAGGATCGCGGGCAGGCCCACGTAGCCCACGATGGCCTCCCAGTCGAGCGGGTAGGCCAGGTTGCGCAGCGACTCGGAGACGACGCCGGGCACGTAATCCTTGTTCGGCAGCAGCAGGGTCTTCGGGCTGGCGATGCCGAGCTTGTCGGCCAGGCTCGCCTCGAAGAACTTGTCATCGGCGTGCCACATGAAGGGGTTATTGATGACGTAGGTGCCCTGCAACACCGCGTTTTTCAGGTACGCGCGGTAGTACGGAATCTCGTGCGAGATGCGATCCACGATGACCGAGTAGGGCACATCCTCGTTCATCTGGGAGCCACCTATCTTGACATATTCGGCGGTCACCCCCTCGTTGCGGTTGTTGACCTCCTCAATGAAGGCAGGCGGCCAGGACCACTCGCGCCCGACGATCAAACCAATCTTTTTCTCATCCGCCATGATGACTCCTTTTTTGCTTCAGTTTTGGGAAGAAGGTTCCTCGCACAACCACTCAACCTCGTCCTGGACCCGCGAGCGGTAGCGTTCCCCGAGCAGGCGGGTCAGCGGCCCCGGCTCGCCCTTACCCACACGCTGCCCGTCAATCTCGATGACGGGCAGCACGGCGCGGCTGGTGCTAGAAATAAACGCCTCGTGAAGGGCACCCATATTTTCAAGCAATATCGCTTCCAACCGCACCGGGATGCCCGCTCGCGCCGCCTCGTCCAGGATCAGCGAGCGGGTCAGCCCGGGCAGCACCCCCTCGTCGGCGGTGATGAGCGTCCCGTCCCGCACGCCGAAAAAGTTGCTGCTCAGCCCCTCCAGGATGCGCCCCGACCCGTCCACCATGAGCACCTCGTTGATGCGCCCGCCGATTAGCTGGCGCACCCCCTGCGTGGCCGCGATAAAGGCGCTATCCTTGGCGCGCGGGTTGTCGCGGTGCAGGGGACGGGTGAGCACCGCGACTCCCTCCACGTAGGCCTCAGTCGGCGGCACCGACAGCGGCTCCACGGAAATCCAGAGGGTGCTGCCACGGGCCGCGCTCGTGCAATCCAGGGTGAGGCGCACGCGCGCCTCCTGGCTCGCGTCCCACGGCAGCGCCCGCAACCGCTCGCAGAGGAGCCGACGCAGCGCGGCCCGCGCGACCCGCACCGGGCAGCCGAGCAGCCGCGCCGACTCTTCGATGCGCTGCACGTGCTCATCAAACTGCGTGACGCCGCTTCGACCGTAGCTGCGCAGCGTGGTGTACGCGCCCTCCGGCAAAAAGGTGGCCGCCGCGAGGCTGGCCGCCAGCACGGGCTCGGGGTCAAGGTGCAGGCCATCCTGGGTGAGGGCGACCCGCCAGGAGTAACTGGCGTTCAGTCTGGCCCCCCGATGTACAGTTGCAGCATGCGCTGCCACCAGGGCCAGTCATGCGCCCAGCCATCCCACTCGCGGAAGGCGTGCCAGATGTTCTTTTGCCAGAGCAGCCCCGAAAAGTGGCGGTTGTGGCCGACGTTGGGATCGTGCTCGCCGATGGCGATGATAATGTCGAGCTGGCGCAGCAGGTGGAGTTGGTAGGGATCGTGGATGTGTCGGACGTAATCGACCGGGTTGTTGAAGTAAAAGTTGTCATCCTGATAGCCGCGCATCCACGATGACATGTCGTAGATCCCGCTCATCGCCAGCACGCGCTGGAAAGTCGTCGGGTGGCGCAGGGCAATATTCATCGCATGGTAGGCCCCAAAGCTCGCGCCGGTGGCAATCAGGAACGGGTGCGGGTTCAGGTTCCAGGAAAGGGGGATCACCTCGTTGAGGATATATTGCTCGTACTGGTTGTGTCGGTAGGGTCGATAGCCGGGGTGCGCCCTGTAGTTGTACCAGCTTTCCGCGTCCACACTGTCCACACAGTAGAACTGGAACCACCCCTGCGAGATTTGCCAGCCCATCGCGTCCATCATCCCGCGATCTTCCCACTCGTAAAACTTACCCTTGGAGGTGGGGAAGACCAGAACGCGCGCGCCGCTGTGCCCGAAGACCAACAATTCCATCTGTCGGTTCAGGGAGGGGCTCCACCAGCTATGGTACTCTCGTTTCATATTTTTCCTTTTTCTATCAAGTCAGATGGTGAATGGGGCATGGGCATGATGGCTGAGGTAGGAAAGCACCCATTCACTATTCCCACCATTCATTGCCCCACCAGGTGCTCCAGGTAGTGGGGGAGCGCCTTGCGCCACCAGGGCCAATCGTGGGCGACATCGTGCCCCCACATGTCCAGCCAGTGCGGGATGCCCTTGCTGTCCAAGATGCTGGAAAGCTGGCGGGTGCGCTCCGGCGCTTCCCACTGCCCCTGCCCCGAAAAGAGGATGATTTTGCGCGAGCCGCTTTGCAGCAGCGGCAGCAGCCGCTCGTCGCTCAGGTTGGGCAAAAAATCGACTGGGTTGTTGAAGTAGACCTGATCGTTGTAAAAGCCGTCGAGGTAGCCGCGCACGTCGTAGCTGCCCGCAAAGAGCATAGCGCCCGAAAACAGGTCGGGGTGCTTGAAAAAGGTGGTGCCCGCCAGGTATGCGCCCATGCTGATGCCGAAGATCACTGGCTGCGCGCCGGGGTCGCCCGTGTCATTGCGGATAAAGGGCAGCACCTCGTTGATCAGGTAGCTGTCGTAGCGGGCGATGTACTCGATCTTGATGTGTGGCGGCGCGCTGGGGTTGAGCAGCCCCTGACGGTTGACGCTGTTCACCGAATAAAGCCGCACCTTCCCCGCGTCGATAAAATGTTGGATCGAGCCGATCAGGTGAAAGCGCTCGTACTCCAAAAAGTCCGCCGCGGCGGTCGGGATCATCAGGATCGGCAGGCCCGCGTGCCCATATGTCACAAGGGGCATCTCCTCATACAACCGCTCGCTGTACCAACTGCTGATCTCACGGCGCATGGGGGTAGCTCCTTTTGGGATGGGACGGGTGACGACGACGCGACGACGGACGACGGACGACGGACGACGGACGACGGACGACGGACGACGGACGACCGTTGACGGATAACGGATCACGGACATTACGTTAACTATGTTTGTAGTACCGGCTTTAGCCGGTCAGTAGGAGTACGACACCGCCTAAAGTCGGTACCATAAACATGGCAACTTTCCAATGGTAAGGCATTGATGCAATCCGCGTCGTTATCACGTCGGTCGGTCGTCGGTCGTCCGTGGTCGGTCGTCGTCCGTCTATTGCAGCACCAACGTGTCCTTGCCCTGCAGGCGGTCGAGGATGCCGTTCGCGATGTGGATGAGGTGCTCCTCGCTTTCCACAAAGTTCACGTGGTCCGCCGGGATGGTGAGCACCGGGCAAAGGTTGAAGTCACCGATCCACGTCTCGTACAGATCGTTTAGCTGGCCCAGGTAGGCAGGCGAGATGTTGCGCTCAAAGTCGCGCCCGCGCTGCGCGATGCGCCGCATCAGCGTGTCCACATTGGCGCGCAGGTACACGATCAGGTCGGGGGGCGGCATGAAGGCAATCACCGCCTGATACAACTCGCAATAGGCGGCGTAGTCGCGCTCACCGATCTTGCCCTGTTGGTACAGGTTGCGCGCGAAGACCTCGGCGTCCTCGTACACCGAGCGATCCTGGATGGCGGAGGCGGGGTGGTCGAGGATGGCACGATGGTGCTGGAGGCGGCGGCTCAGGAAGAAGATCTGGCTGTGGAAGGCCCACCGCTCCATGTTCTGGTAGAAATCGGCAAGGTACGGGTTGTCGTTGACCGCCTCGTAGAACGGTTCCCAGCCCAACCGCTGCTCCAGCAGGGCCACGAGCGTGGATTTACCGACGCCGATATTGCCCGCGATGGCAACAAAGCGCTTCATGGCAGGGGGACCCCGCTTGCGGTCGTTGCGTGTTCCATCGGCAGGCGAGTTGCCACCTGGTCCAGAATCAAGTCCAGGTCCGCCTCGCATTCGACCACGTTCAGCCCGTCGGTGTCCAGGGAAAGCAGGGGGGTTGCCTGGTAGCTCTCGAAAAAGTTGTCGTAGGCATCGGCCAGCCGCGCAATGTAGTCGCGGGGCATCGCCTGCTCGTAGGGGCGACCGCGCCGCAGGATGCGCCCCATGAGGGTGTCCACGCTCGCTCGCAGGTAGATCACGAGGTCAGGTGGCGCGATGCGCTCCGCCATGACGCTGTGCAGCCGCTTGTAGGTTTCCCACTCGTCGCCCTGAAGGTTCAGGCGCGCGAACAGTTGATCCTTGGCAAAAAGGTAATCGCTCACAAGCGGCACCCGCCCAGCGAGCGCCCCCACCTTTTTTTGTTGATGGTAGCGGCTCAACAAAAATACCACCTGTGCCTGGAAGGCGTAGCGCTCCGGGTCGGCGTAAAAAGAGGCAAGAAATGGGTTTTCCTCAAAGGTTTCCAGCACCAACTCTGCCTGAAAACGAGCCTGCAATAGCTGTGCCAAGGTGGTCTTGCCGACGCCGATGACCCCTTCGATGGCAATATAGGGGGATGGCCGCATACATTCGTCCATTCTTCAAAGAGTAGGGTTCCACAGCAGTCATCGGAGGTTGAAGCTAGGGAGGAGGGTTGACCGCTACCAGTTTTGTGGAGCGTAGCATACAAAGTGTGCTCGCTTTCGGCAAATCGCCCCGTCATTTGGCGGGCAGGTGTGGAAAGCGTGGAAGCAAGGAGCGGGCATAGGATGTGAGACTTGAGGAACTGGGTATCTATGAGTTCCCCCAAGTCCAACCTCTACCGAGCCCATATCCGTCAAATGGAGGATGCGTAGAAGGCAGAAATGTGGTATGCTAGGCACGGTATTCGCGCCCTGAATAGCGGGCTGGGTCCCGCGTGGCGTGCTGCTGCAACCTTGTGCAGAGGGCTGCGTACTGAAGGATGAGCCTAACCCGTTGAGGTTGTGAAAGGCTAACCATTACACATGATACAGGTAGAGCAGGAAAAAGCCTGGGTTAAAGCTTCTTTGGCGGGCGACCGGGCTGCTTTTGCAGCGCTGGTGGATGCCTACAAAAACCCAGTGTACAATTTGTGCTATCGGATGCTTGGCACAGGCACCGAGGCGGAAGACGCGTCGCAGGAAGTGTTCGTCAAGATGTACCGACGGTTGGGAACCTACGACCCGGAGCGCAAGCTCTCCTCGTGGGTGCTCTCGATCGCGTCGCACCATTGCATCGACCGCCTGCGGCGGCGACGGTTGAAGACGGTGGATATCGAGGAGATGCCTCCCTGGCAGCCCCTCGTAAGCGACCGCCCGCAGCCGGAACGAAACGTGCTTGATGCGGAGCGCGAGGAGCGGGTCCAGCGGCTGTTGGATCACCTGGAGCCGCATTACCGCTTGCCGCTCATCATGCACTACTGGAACGATATGTCCTACCAGGAAATCTGCGAGGCGACCGGCCTGAGTTTGAGCGCTCTCAAGAGCAGGCTTCACCGCGCGCGGTTGAAGCTGGCCGAGGTGATGCGCGCGGAAGCGCCGGACCTGATCCCCCTCATGGCAGCCTCGTTGGAAAAAGAGAGCGCGGGAGTATGACTAGCGAGATGAACAAGTGTGATGAAATTTTGGAGCTAACCTCCCTGTACCTGGATGACGAGTTGGACGAGGTGGGGCGTGAGCGCATGCATCGCCACATGGCCGCCTGCCATGATTGCTCGCGCCTCTTCGGGGAGTTGCGGGCGGTGGACATGCTCTTCCAGCAGGCACCGATGCGGCTGGCCCCTGCCCACTTTACAGCGCGCACCGTACAGGCCGTCTTTGACGACAACCTGCGCCGCAGCGTGATGCTCGGCGTTCTGACCCTGCTATTGGGCACCATCGTCATCAGCAGCATCGTGCTGCTGGGGTACATGGAGCTGTTTTGGAGCGCCGCGGCTATCCTGTTTGCCCCTGGCTTTCTTGCCAGCCCCACGCACTGGATGACCGAGGTCGTGCAGGCGCTGGGTGTGGCGTGGCGCGTCGGGCTGTTCGTGCTGGACATGCTGCGCGGGCTCCTGGTCGGGCCGCTGCTGGTGCCCTCGCTGCTCTCGTTGCTGGCGGCGCTTTTCCTCGGCATCGTGCTGCGCCAACCCGGCGGGCGGGCGACGCTATCGGCGTAGCCGTCGCTGGAAGATCAGAGAAAAAAAGACCCCACGCGGGAAACGCACTGGGGTCTTTTTGCGCTGCTCCCCGCGCGTGATACAATCGCGACCCGTGAAGGAATGGTTAGGGGATCATCTGGGCCGCGTGCTGCGCGGCCTTTTGCGTGGGGTCGCGCTGCTGGCACACCGCTGGCGGCTCCTGCTTGCCATGCTGCTGCTGGGCGCGGGCGTGGCCCTGCTCGGCTGGCTCGCCATGCCGCGCCCCTGGGCGAGCGAGGGCTACGCCCTGCTGCGCCCGCTGCTGCTGCGCGAGGGGTACCTGCTCACCACCAATGAGCTTGGCGGCTACTACGCGCTGCGCCTGAGCGCGCCCGAGCGCGTCGCGCGGGCGGCGGCGAGCGTGGGGCTGGCGGGAAACGCTGCCGCGTGGCAGCGCGCCGTCCACGCGGAAAGCGCGCCGGGGGGCATCGTCCACCTGCGCGTCACGCTGCCGGAGCCCGCGCAAGCCGAGCAGCTCACCCGCGCCCTCCTCCTGGATTTTCGGGCGGAGGTGGAGGCGGAGAACCGCACGCGCGAGTCGCAGGAGCGCCTCGTCGTGGAACTGTCCCGCGTGCGCTTCCCCGTGCCCGCCTACCTTTCCTGGCAGCTTGCCCTGCTGCGCGGGGCCGCGCTTGGCCTGCTTGCGGGCACCCTGCTGGCGCTCGGCGGGGCGTGGCAGCGCGCACGCCATGTAGCGGCCCCGCTGGACGCCGAGCAGCTGATCGGCGCGCCGACGCTCGGGGCGATCCCCCGCCACTCTTTCACCCGCTAACCTTTCCTGTTTGGACCACCTTCTGCCCATGCAATTTTCGCATACTACCGACGAAGCGGCCTGGAACCAGGCCATCCGCGACCTGCCCTTGAGCCACATCCTGCAGGCGTGGGAGTGGGGAGCCTTCAAGGCGCGCTGGGGCTGGTCGCCCACGCGCCTGCTTTGGCGCGAGGGTGCGCCGGTGGCCGCCGCGCAGCTTCTGCGCCGCCCGATTCCCTACACCCCCTTCGGCATCGGCTACGTGTCCAAGGGGCCGCTGCTCGACCCGGACGAACCGCGCCCTGGCCGCGCGCGTGCTGGGCGACATCGAGGCGGAGGCGCGCCGCCAGCGCTGCCTGTTCGTCAAGATCGACCCGGACGTGCTGGCGAGCAACCACGGTTTTGTGGGCCTGCTGGAAGAGCGCGGCTGGCGGCGCGGCGAGCCGATCCAATTCCCGAACACCGGCACGATTGACCTGCGCCCGGACAGCGAGACCCTGCTAGCCAACATGAAGTCCAAGACGCGCTACAACGTGCGCCTCGCGGAGCGGCGCGGGGTGGCGGTGCGCGAGGGCGGGCCGGAGCAGTTCAAACTGTTTTATGGGATGTACGCGGAAACGGCGGCGCGCGACGGCTTTCTGATTCGCCCCGAGGGGTACTACCTCGACTTGTGGAACTATTTTCAAGAGCAGGGGCTGGCGCAACTGCTGCTGGCCTGGGTGGAAGAAACCCCCGTCGCGGGCATGGTCCTGTTCCGCTTCGGCGAGCGCGTCTGGTACTTTTACGGGGCGAGCACCGATCAGCACCGCAACGCGATGCCGAACTATGCGCTGCAATGGGCCGCCATCGAGTGGAGCAAGGCGCAGGGGGCGACGATCTATGACCTGTGGGGCGCGCCCGACAAGCTGGACGACCCGGATGACGGCATGGCGGGGGTCTGGCGCTTCAAGGAGGGGCTCGACGCGCACTTCCGCGAGCAGATCGGCGCGTGGGATTTTCCCGCCTTCCCGCTGGGCTACCGCGTCTACACCCAACTGATCCCCCAGCTTCGCGCGCTGCTCTCGCGGCGCGGCGCGGGGGGTGGGGAGGCAGGGTAGTGGGGTCGTTTCGCACGACAGCGACACGGGGCGTATCGCCCGCCCCTACCACGCCTGGTGCGGGTGAGGACGAGCGCAAGCCGTTCGAGGAGAAGATGGAGCGCCTGTCCGCCGAGCTATGGCATTGCTTTACCGAGAGCGACTGGCTCGGAGCGCGCATTCGGGCGAATCTGGAGGAGTTGGGGTATGGGTGAGGGTGTTGCATGTTGGCCCGGGGGGCACCCGATTGTGTGAAAAAGCGGGTTTGTAGTTCCGCTTCAGCGGGCGGGGTGTCGTGCTGCGACTCGAAACTCAAGTCGTTATCGTTACGATAACAACTCCAGGGAAAGGAGTAGGGGAGGATGGAAGACAAGTCGAGTTCGACTGCATTGGCACCTAGAGCAGAGCGGGTCGTTGACTTCTACGGAGACCCAATCGTCGTTGCGATTGTTGATGACCAGGCCTACGTGCCGCTTCGAGCGCTCACAGAGTTTTTGGGGCTAACCTGGCCGCCGCAGTACCAACGATCCAGCGTGATGAGGCTCTCGAACGTGACTCGGATGGTAGTGGTGCAGCCGCAGGCGGAAACGCTACCTGAGTCGCTATGTCTTGAGCTTCACTACCTTCCCGGATGGCTGTTTGGGCATTAGCGCCGGTCGGGTGAAGGATGAAATCTTCAAGCATGTCACCGCGCGCGTTTGCGAGAACTGTGGAGAAACCTATCTCGATGAGGAGGTGACGAACCGCCTGTTGAACGCGGCGGCCCAGGCGGTGCAGATGGGGGTACAGGTTGCCGTGCGCGAGTATGTAGCGGCGTAACGGGGGTACTTTGATCTCGAAGCGCACCAGGGCGAACCTGCAACCCATACAGATGACACGACGTTAGCCCATCTGCACGGTTTGGGTGAGTGTCTGGGTCGAACAGCTTTGACTGTTACCCCAAGCAAAAAGCCGCCCCGAAGGGCGGCTTTTGTGTACCTGAAGCAGATTTTCGGGTACTGTATCTACTCGTCGGCGAACTCCAACTCCTCGATTTCCAACTCGTCCACCGGGAACGTCTCGTCCAACTCCAGCGCCACCTGCTTGGAGGGCTTGCCGCGCTTCTTGCCGCCATTGGCAGACGCCGCAGGTGCTGCCGGTGCGGGCATGCTGACCGGTGCTTCCTTGGGTGGCAGCCCCGCCGTCGCGCGCACCTGATTCTCGATCTCCAGCAGCATCACCGGGTTTTCCTGGAGGAACTGCTTGGCGTTTTCGCGGCCCTGGCCCAGGCGGGTGTCGTTGTAGGAGTAGTAGGCCCCGCGCTTGTCGATCAGTTCCATCTCGGTAGCCACGTCGAGCACGTCGCCGACGACGGAGATGCCCTCGTTGAACATGATGTCAAACTCCGCGCCCTTGAAGGGCGGAGCCACCTTGTTCTTCTTGACCTTCACCTTGGCGCGCTTGCCCAAATCCTCGCCGCCGGTGCGGATCGGCTGGCTCGCACGAATTTCCAGGCGGACCGAGGCGTAGAACTTGAGCGCCTGCCCACCCGAGGTAGTTTCCGGGTTGCCGAAGAGCACGCCGATCTTCATGCGGATCTGGTTGGTGAAGATGAGGCAGGTGTTCGACTTCTTCACCGCGCCCGCCAGCTTGCGCAGCGCCTGGCTCATCAGGCGCGCCTGAAGGCCGACGTGCGAGTCACCCATCTCCCCCTCGATCTCGGCGCGGGGCACGAGCGCCGCCACCGAGTCCACCACCACCACGTCCACCGCGCCGGAGCGGATCAGCGCCTCGGCGATTTCCAGCGCCTGCTCGCCGGTGTCCGGCTGCGAGATGTAAAGGTTATCCACATCCACGCCAATCTTGCGCGCGTAGACCGGGTCGAGCGCGTGCTCCACGTCCACAAAGGCACAGGTGCCGCCCAGCTTTTGCGCCTCGGCGATAATATGCTGGCAGAGGGTAGTCTTGCCCGACGACTCCGGCCCGTAAATCTCGACGATACGGCCACGCGGCACCCCGCCGATACCCAACGCCAGGTCCAGCGCGATTGAGCCGGTGGGGATCGCCTCGATAATCAAATCGGGAGCCTCGCCCATCTTCATGATGGCCCCATCCCCGAACCGCTTCCGCAACTGGGACATGGTGGCGTCAAGCGCTTTTTCTCGTCCTGCCTCTTTAGTAGCCACAGCTATTCTCCTTCAATGGGGGAGTCGCATCAAGGGCGACGCTTTAACAATTGTGATGTTTGGTGATGACGAGAGTATAGACCAGCTTCGCCCCCTCGTCAACTGCTCCTCACAAAAGTGAGATGTGATCACTATAGCAGCGTGCTGCGACAGATTCGTGATGGACTGCCACCAATTTGAACGAAAAGCGGACCAGTTTTAGAACGAAGATCAAAGATTTAAGATTCCAGGTTGCAGATTGATTGCCCTGTTGGTATCGTTGAGGACATTGCAGGGCACGCCGTTAATCTGGAATCTGGAATCTGCAATCTGCAACCCTACTCGTAGGCGAGCACGTCGCGCACGGTGAGGCGGGTGGCGCGCCAGGCGGGCCACAGGGAGGAGAGCGAGGCCAGCAGTAGCACCAGGCCGAGCCAGAGCAGCGCGCCGGTGGTTGAAAAGGTGTAGCTCAGCGGCGCGTCCACAAAGGAGACCCCCACCACGTCGCTGAGCAGCTTGCTGATGGGCAGTGAGAGCAGTGCGCCCACAACCCAGCTCATCGCCCCGATGAGCACCCCCTCGACCAGAAAGATTTGCAGCACCGCGCCATCCGATGCCCCGATGGCGCGCATCACCCCGATCTCGCGCGAGCGCTCCAGCACGTTGATGCTCATCGTGCCCATCAGCCCCAGCGCGCCGACGACCGCGATCAGCAGCGCCATGATCGCGAGGAAGACAACGATGATGTTGAACTGCTGGACGATGGTGTTGCGCAGCTCGTCAAGGGTTTCGGTGGAGGCAACGCGCAGCCCGAGGCTTTCAAAATGCTCGGTCAGCGCGGCGGCGATCTGGAGCTGCTCCTGCGGGTCGTGGCTTTCCGTGACGAGTTGCACGCGCCCCGCTCGCCCCACAAAGCGCATCTCCCGCGCGAAATAGGGATAGTTGGCGTAGGCGATAGGGCCGCTCAGCACCCCCTGCACGAGGCCGACGACCGTCCACTGAGACTCGCGCCCCTCCATCGTGAGGGTGACGCTATCGCCCACGCCGAGATCGGGGTCCTCGTCCAGCACGATGCTGTTGATGACCACGGCGTTCTCGTCGTCCGGCAGCAGCCAGCGCCCCTCCAGCAGGTTGGGGTGGATCATCTCCGTGTCGGCAGGCGGCGCGAGCACGAAAATGCTGGGGCTCTCCGTTCCATCGTCGCGCACGCGGCGCGCGCTGCTGCCGATCCAACTTTCTGCCCCCGTGACCCCCGGCACGCGCAGCGCCTCCTCCTCGATCTGCTCGATCCGGTACGGGCGCGCCAGCCTCACCTCGATGTCGTAGCCCCAGTAGGCCAGCGCCTGATCCAGGGTGTTCAGAAGCGAGGCGTGGACGCTGAGCACCGCGATAAAAATCGCCCCGCCCAGCACCAGCGTCGAGAGGGTGAGCAGCAGCCGCCCCTTGCGGCGGAAGGTGTTGCGCAGCGAGAGCAGCAGCGGGCGCGACAGGCCGCGCACCCGCTCCAGCAGCCGGTCGATGCCGCTGCTGCCAAAGTTGCCCTTGCCCAGACCCGTAAGAGCTGATCGCCTCGCGCACGGTGATGCGTGCCCCCTCGAAGACCGGCCAGAGCGCGGCGAGCAGCGGCACCATCAGCCCGACGGCGCTTTCCAGGGCGAGCGCGCGCGGCGGGATGCGGAAGGGAATGTCGTAAAAGTTCAGCAGCCCCGCCGTGAAATTCACAAAGGCGTACGCGGCCCACGCGCCGAGCGGCACCGCAATCAGCAGCGAGAGCGCGCCGAAGATCAGCACCGAGGCGAGGTACATCTGCACCAGTTGCCCGCTGCGCGCGCCGATGGCCTTCATCACGCCGATCTGCCGCACCTGCTGGCTCAGCAGCGCCGAGATGGTGTTGACCACCAGAAAGCCGCTCAGCAGCAGCGAGAGGAAGCCAAGCACGCCGAGGATCAGCATCATTGGCTGCAACACCTCGTTCGCCCAGTGCTCGCCCGGCTCGGGAATCCAGGTCCAGCCGACGCGCTGCCCCGCCCGCTCGATCTTGTCCTTTACCTCGTTGGCGACCTCGGTGATGTGCTCCTTGTCGGTAGCGTCCCCGCTGACGCGCAGGTTCAGCTCCCCGTAGTCGCGGCCCCCGCTCAGCCATGCCTGCGTCTCCTGCGAGATGTACCCCTTCACCACCGGATCGAAGGTGGAGGAGGGCTCGCCCAGGTCGTGCACCACCCCCGCCAGGGTCAGCTCGCGGCGCTTGCCATCTGCTAACTCTACCAGGATCGTGTCGCCCACCTGCGCGTTCGTCAGCGCGAGCGAGGCGCGCTCGATCAGCACCTCGCGCTCGTCGGGCGGCCACGCCCCGCTGACGGGATATATCTTCGCGATGCGCATCGCGTCAAAGTCGGGAATCGTCGTCAGGCGCAGGTCGCGCGCCTGCTCCGACCCCACCTGAAGCTGCATGGACATCCTGCCCCGCGCCTCGACCTCGGCGACCCCCGCCATGCGGCGCACGCTCTGCACCATCCCGTCGTCAAAGCTGCCATACAGGGTGGCGTGCGCGGGGTGCGTCTCCAGAAAGGCGCTGTTCAGGTCCTTGGACAGGATCATCTGCGAGCTGGCGATCATGCCGACGGCGAAGACGCCGACCGCAATCGAGAGGACGACCAGCAGGGTGCGCGTCTTGTTGCTCCACAGGTCGCGCAGCACCTTGCGCCAGCGGGGGCTAAGCATGGGGGTCAGGGGCCAGGGAGCGGGGGGCGGGGTGTGGGGAGAGGGACGGGTGAGAAAGAAGCTCCTTGCGTTCTGCGCCGTTCGTTCTGCGTTCCTCGAGGGGGTTCTGGGTTCTGCGTTCTGCGCTGTCCGTTCGTCGCTCCTCCACGATTTCCCCGTCCGCCACGATGATGGCGCGCGTCACCTGCGCGGAAAGGTCCGCATCGTGCGTGACCATCAGGATCGTCTTGTTTTCCTGCGTCACCAAGTCCATGAAAAGCTGGAAGACGGCATCGGCGGTGCGCGAGTCGAGGTTGCCGGTCGGCTCGTCGGCCACCAGGATCGGCGGATCGTTGGCCAGGGCGCGCGCGATTGCCACGCGCTGCTGCTGCCCGCCCGAGGTCGCCGAGGGCAGCTTGTGAGCTTGCTCGGCCATCTCCACCTGCTCCAGCAGGTGCATGGCGCGCTCGGGCCGCTCGCGCCGTGCGTACATGTTGCAAAAGTCCATCGGCAGCATCACATTCTCGATCACGGTCAGGGTGGGCAGCAGCTGGAAGAACTGGAAGATGACCCCGATGTTTCGCCCGCGCCACTCCGCCATCTTCCCCTCGCTGAGCGTGTGCACCGCCGTGTCGCCCACCAGCACCTCGCCCGAGGTCGGGCGGTCGATGCCGGTGATCATGTTGATCAGCGTGGACTTGCCGCTGCCCGACTTGCCGATGACCGCCACGAACTCGCCGGGGTCCACCTGGAAGTTGACCCCTTTCAGCGCGCGGAAGGAGCCCGCCTCCGAGCGATACTCCTTAACCACATCGCGCACGTCGATCAGGTGCTCGTTGCCGTGGCGGTAGCGCGCGCCTGTGGTCGGCTCGCTTCGATCTTTTTTGAACCATCCTCGAAACATTCTTTCTCCATCCTCTTCACCAACGGGACGTGCCCCTGTCCGAACCAGCCGCTTAATCTTGATGGATTGGCGCAGGAAAACAAAAGAAACGAGGACAGGAAGCCCTCGTTTCTTTAAATTCATCAAATTCATCTCGCTTTAGGCATCGCCACCCGCAAAGGTGTTCGCTATAGGCGCGTCGCACCCACCGGCTTAGGGAGCATCAAAGAACTACTTCCCGAGGTGCTGCGACTAACAGAGCGCAAAGAGGTTTCGTGGCGTTTCCTAAAGGTACACACGCTGGCCCAACACGGAGCGCGGTGGGTTTCCTCTGGGTACGGCCCGCGCCGCCAACGGGTTGCAGCACAAGCCATCTATGCACGCTCGACGCACACGCGGGCCAGCGGGCCAGAGGCCCGCGCTCCCAGCAGGTACGCCGAACAAACAAGAGTGGGTCATACAGGCGATTAGAAAGCCTCAAGAAAACGCTTCCCGATTCTTTGTGCTCCGTTACCCTTAACACTTCGGGAAGTAGTACTTTGGTGGTTCCTTATGCACTCCATGGGAACCCACTGCCGCCTGCTGCCTGCCGCCTGCCGCCTGCCGCCGTCTGCCGCCTCACTCCTTGTCATGGTCGCGCATCTCGCGCAGGCGGTCCGCGCCGCGCGGCACCTGGTACTCGCGCCAGTCGCGCTTGGCGGAGCCGGTGTTGCTCCACTCGGGGCGGAAGGCGGGGACGCAGATGGCCCACATCTCGAAATCCTCGTCCGCGCCCGCGTCAATCGAGTAGCGCGTGCCGGAGGGGAGCAGGAGCACGTCGGTCGGCTCCAATTCGTGGGTGACATAATCCTGCTGCACGGTGCCGCGCCCCTTGATGACAATCAAAATCTCATCGAACTGGTTTTGCCGTGACACCCCATGCGAGCCCGCCTGCGCGACGATGTGCGCCACGCTGTACTTAGACACATTCATCGAGGACATGCCCAACAGTTCCCGCACGACGTGCCCATCGGGGCCCTCCGACATCGGGCTGCGATCACTCACGCTAATTTTCATGGTTTTCCTCTCTCATCCTTATCATCATCACATCCCCCGCCTTTTTTGAAGATATTAGGTAGTGGGTATTAGATATTGAATATCCATATCCACTACCTAATACCCAATACCCAATACCCACTATGCAATCCCCAACTCCTGCTCCGCCTCGTGCAGGGATTGGGCGAAGATATCCAGTGCCAGATCGATCTCGTGCGCGTTAATGGCGAGTGAGGGGATGAAGCGCATCGTCGAGGGGCCAGCGCCGAGCAGCAGCGCGCCATGGTAAAAGGCGCGGTCGGCGGCAATGTCGCGCAGCTTTTTGGCGTGCTGGCCGGTTTCCGGGTCGATCAGCTCCGCGCCCACCATCAGCCCCAGCCCGCGCACGTCCCCGATGGTGGGGTGCTCCTCTGCCAGTTTGCCCAACCCAAGCAGGAGTCGCTCCCCCATTGCTGTCGCGTTTTCCAGCAGCCCCTCCTCCTCCATCACGCGGATTGTGGCGAGGGCCGCCGCGCAGGCCACCGGGTTGCCGCCGAAGGTGTTCGCGTGCGAGCCGGATTCCCAATCCATCAGGTCGCGGCGTGCCACGATTGCGCCCAGCGGCAACCCGCTCGCTACCCCCTTCGCGATGCAGGTGATGTCCGGCTCGACGCCGAAATGATCCATCGCGAAAAAGCGACCGGTGCGGCCCATCCCGCTCTGCACCTCGTCCGCCACTAGCAGGATGCCGTACTTGTCGCAGAGGGCGCGCAGCTTCGCGTGCCAGCCGGGCGGCGGAAGGATGTAGCCACCCTCGCCCTGCATCGGCTCGACGAAGATCGCCGCGACCTCATGCGGGTCGGTGTAGTGGAAGACGGTGCGCTCGATGAAATCCACGCACTCGATGTCGCACGAGGGGTAGGTCAGGTTGATCGGGCAGCGGTAGCAGTAGCCGTAGGGCACATGGTGGATGCCGCCGACGAGCGGCTCGTAGTCGGCGCGGTGCAGCCCTTTGGAGCCGGACAGGGTCATCGCGCCGTAGGTTCGCCCGTGGAAGGCACCGATAAAGGAGATCGCCTTGGGGCGACCCGTGTGCTTCCGCGCCAGCTTCAGCGCCGCCTCGATGCTTTCCGTGCCGGAGTTGGTGAAGAAGACCCGCTTTGGCCCCTCGCCCGGGGTGATGCGCGCCAGCGCCTCCGCCGTCTCCACCTGCAACTCGTAATAAAAATCGGTGCCCGCCATGTGGAGAAACTTGTCCACCTGCTGCTTGATCGCCTCGTTGACGCGCGGGTGCGCGTGCCCCACGCTCGTCACACCGATACCGGAGGTCAGATCAAGAAACTTGTTGTCATCCAGGTCCCATACCCAGCTTCCCGCGCCACGCGCCATCGCGAAGGGGTAGCCGCGCGTGTAGGAGGGGGAGATGACCCGCTCGTCCCGCTCCAGCAGCGCCCGCGTCTTGGGGCCGGGCAATTCGGTGCGGATCTCCGGTAGCGGAGCCTCTTGGTGGTGCATCGTGTTTGCTCCTTTGCGATATGGGCGAGATTATGCAGCACAGACCCGCATTCTACCTGAGGCGTGCGTGTAGGCCAATGTGGTGAGTTGAGGTGAGTGGGTGAGTGGGTGAGTGGGTGAGTTTCTATGGTTTCCCATGAATTCCTACGAATTCCCACGAGTTTCCACGTCTTCCCATTCACCATTCACCACTCCACCATCTCCGACACGAGGGACTCGCGCCGCTCTTCGAAGCGGACCCCCTTGGCGGCGACTTTGGCGAGGGCAAAGTTAGCCAGGGCGGGGTCGGTGGGAATCTGCACCCCCGGCTCGTCGATGATGCCTTCCAGAATCGCCTCCGCGCCGATGGCGATGGTGCCCCCCGTCGTCAGGGACATGGCGCTGACCCCGCCCGGCTCGCCATACAACGTGAGCGTCGCCGTCCACACCTCGCGCCGCCCGTCGGGGAAGCGAACGGTGGCGCGGTGCAGCATGATGACCATGTCCCGCTCCCCGCCGCTGTAGCGCAGCGCCTCTTTTTCCAGCAAAAAGCGGATCAGCGCCTCAATCGGTGGCTCGCCCTCGGCGGGGGCGCGCCCCGCCAGCAGCCACTCCAGCCGCCCCACGAGCGGATCACTTTCCGTCAGCCCGAGCTGTTGCGCGATCGCGCCGCGCGTTGCGGGGAGGGTGCCCGCAGGCTGCTCGCTCAGCCAGCCCAGGTGGCGCAGCGCATTCCAAAAGTGGCCCCAGCCCGCATAGCGAATCGTGCCGCGCATGAAATCCTGCGCTTCCGGCACCCCGTACAGGTTGACATAAGGCAGCGAGTTGCGGTTTGGGTAACTCTCGAAGGCGCGCGTGGCCCCCTCGATTGGCAGGGGCGCGGGCTCCGCGAAGAGTGCCTCGGCGGGCACCGTCACCGGCGCGCCGTCGCGCAGGAAGGTCGCCGCGTTGAGCGTCGCGCGGACCACGCCCGCGGGGCTCCACGAGAATTTGTAGGAGAGCGGGTTGTCCGCCGCGTCGGGCGCGGGGAGGCCGCCGCAGAAGGAGCCAAACCGTTCGACCTCGCCGCCTGCCGCGTGAATCTCCTCGATCAACTTGATGGCGGACATGTGGTCGATGCCGGGGTCCAGCCCCATCTCGTTGAGCAGGATAATCCCCGCCTCGCGCGCCGCCTCGTCCAACTCGGCCATCTCGTCTGAGACGTAGGAGGCGGTGACAAGCGGGGTGCGCGCGTGGATGCAGGCGCGGGCAATCGCCGGGTGGAAGGGCGGGGGCAGGATGCTGATCACCAGGTCCGCCTTGGCAAACTCGGGGAGCAGCACCTCGGGGGAGACGCTGGGGGTCAGATCCAACTGGCGAGCCTCGCCGCTCCCGACCTCCGCCACGCGTGCGCGTGCCGCCTCCAGGTCGCGGTCGGCGACGGTGAAGCTGTAGCCGATTCCTTTCAGGTGGGCGAGCAGGGCAGGGCTAACCTGCCCCGCGCCGAGGACCAGCACCTTCGCGCTTCAATTTCTCGCCAAGGTATTTGTAATCAGGGGCCAACTCACCTTGGTACACCATCGTCGCCCGCTGGACGGGCCGCGCCACGTCCGGTGCGTCCAAGCACTCGCTGTCGCCCAACTTGGCGATGTCCCACACGTAGGGGCGCAGCATCTCGCTGAAGGCGGTCGAGGCGTCGCGCGGGAACTCGCAGGGGAGGTTCGTCACCGCCATGACGATGGGGCCGCGCCCCTCGTGCCCCATGGTGCAGGTAGCCTCCCACAGTTGCAGGCGCTCCTCGGGGAACTCCCAGGAGAGGGAGGTATCGGTATCCCGTTGCGGCTCGTAGGTGTAGATCGGGCTGTCGGGGTAGGTGCGGCGGCTGAACTCGATGGAACCGCCCGGATCGCAGGAGACATCGCCGATGACGCGCAGGCGCGGCGTTTCGCTCTCGAAGAGGCGCTGCGTCATTTCCCGCGTGAGCAGGCGCGGGGAAAGTCGATCCCACGTGATGCAATTCATGAGCATGGTCAGGTAGGGCAAAAATTGCTCGAATTGCCCCGCTGCCGTCTGCGCGCGCCCGAAGGTGACTACATAGAGCGTGTGGCGCGCCTCCTCTTCCGGCGGCTCAAAGCTGAGCAACTCGTCGGGGGTGATCTCGCGCAGCGGCAACTCGTCGAGCACGGCGCGGGTGCCGCGCGCGGCGTTGCCCCGCCCCGTGATGCCGATGACGAGCGGGGTCACCGCGGGGGTAGCCCCTCGGTGCGGAGGCGCTCGCCCGCCGCGCGGATCGCCTCAATGGCTAGCTCGAAGTTGCCGAAGGGCTCGCCTGGGCGCTGGTAGTCCAGCGATTTGCGGAGGTGGGCAAAGGGGTTGTCCGCGTGCCCCTCGAAGATCAGGCGCTGGCCGAGCGCCCACAGGCTGTCAATCGCACCGGAGTTGCCCGCAAATTTGCCGAAAAAGACAGTGCGCTTCTGGAAAACCGTGGGTGGAAGCGAGGCGCTGGGGCTGCTGCGAAAGCGCTCCTCGCTCACGTCCTCCACGATCATCTCGTAGTCCACCAGCGTGCAGCCGAGCGCCATCAGCCGCTTGAGCAGCGGCAGGTTGTAGGGTTGCCCCTTGTAGGAGTGGGAAAAGAACGCATAGCTTTTGCCCTGCTCCAGCCGCTCGACACCGATCTCTTTGATCCCCAAGATCACCGGGCACTCGCTCAGGTCGTCCACCAGCCGCGCGCCTGCCGCCTCGTACTCGGCGTCGGAAAAAGCGCGCTCGTACAAAAAGCCGCGCCCCTCGCTGCGCTCGACCCAGATGTCAAGCTCGGGGTGCGCCGCCAGCAAGGCGCGCACATCCTCCGGCACGAGCGGCGCGCGCCGCTCCAGCCGCTTGCTCTCGTCTTCCTTGCGAATCCCGATTCGATATCGTTTCATGCTACCGACAGCACCTTTCATCATTGAAGTAAAAATGCGAGCCCCTTTGCTCGCCTGGTTTGTCAACTGTGAGACGACCGTCGTCCGTCGTCCTGCTCACGCCAGCGCCAGCTTGCGCGCGAGCCAGAGCAGCCCCTCGGCGAGGGGGCGCAGCCGCACGCGGTTGCGCTCGACGAGCGACGCGGCGAGGATGCCCAGCAGCGCGCCGCCGACCACATCCAGCGGGTAGTGAACCCCGACCCAGACGCGGCTCCACGCCATCAGCGCGGCGAGCAGCAGCGCAACGCGCCCGATGGCGCTGCTGCGCTGCCGCAGCCAGAGCGACCACGCCATGCTCCAGATGGCGGCGGCGGCGTTGCTGGGGAAGGAGCTGTCGCTGGGGTAGTAAAAAAGCATAGTCACGTCGTGGTAGGTAAAGGGGCGCGGGCGAAACCAGAGCAGGTTGCTCACTTTCACGAGGAGGTTCGCGAGCAGCAGGGCCACGATAGCGTGGACCACCACGCGCCGCCAGCGCTCATCGCCGCTGAACCAGAAAACCACGAGCATTGCCACGATCACGCTCGAGACCACATAGTCATTGGCGAAAAAGCGAAATAGCTCGTCGGCGATGCGCCATCGCCCGGCGAGCCCGTTGATGAGGCGAAAGAGTTCGTAGTCCAAGATAGCTTTCCAGGGGTAGGGGTAGGGGAAAGGGGAAGGAAGGCAAAAGGCAAAAGGCAAAAAGCAAAGGGCAAAAAGTACGGCTAAAGCTGTTCGTTCTGCGTTCTGCCGCCTTACCCACTCCGTGGGAACCCATTGCCGCCTTACCCGCTTTGCGGGAACCCTCTGCGTCTCTGCGACTTTGCGCCTCTGCGTTGTGCCGTTCGTTCCGCGTTCTACCGCTGCACGAGTCGGTGCAGCAGCTTTGATAGCCACACCGCTAGAGCCGTGCCGCCGCCAAAGAGGAGAATCAGCTCCAGCCCGGCGGGGCCGGGCACGAAGATCAGGCGGTAGAATGAAAGATAAAAGGCGGCGAGTGCCCCGCCCGCCAGCAGCAGGCCCACGGGCATCGCCGCGCGCGTGGGGAGCCAGCGCAAATCGCTCGCGCCGCCAGCGCACTGCCACGCTCTGGAGCAGCCCCAGCATCGCGACGATCACTGCCACGAAGTATCCCAACGCCAATTCCGGCGATAGCCATAGCACGACTGATTCATTGCCCATGCGCGGCAATATAGCCGGAAAGCGGGGAAGTTCCAAGCAGAACGCAGAACGAACGGAAGGGGAACCGCCAAGACGCCAAGAACGCCAAGGCAAGTCTTTGTCAGGGGAAGACAATCATGTTTGTTCCGAATGCCCTGGGGTGTGAGAGTGTCTGGCAAATCAAAAGTGAAAGGTGAGAGGCTAAAGTCGCGTGCTCTGACTACAGCGAACCCCAGAAGCATCGGCTTTCAACCAATAGAAATAGCTCCTTGGCGCTCTTGGCGTCTTGGCGGTTCCCTTTCCGTTCGCCCTATTCGCCCAAGAGCCACCGCGCCGCCGCGAGCGTGTTGCGCAGCAGCATCACGGTGGTGACGGGGCCGGTGCCGCCGGGGACGGGGGTGATCGCGCCTGCAACCTCCGCTACCTCGTCGAAGGCGACATCGCCCGTGAGCTTGCCCCCCTCGAAGTTGATGCCAAAGTCGAGCACCGTCGCGCCGGGCTTCACAAAGTCCCGCGTGACGAGCCCCGCGCGCCCCACTGCCGCGCACAGGATATCCGCCTCGCGGCAGAGCGCGGCGAGGTTCTGGGTGCGGCTGTGCGCGATGGTGACGGTGGCGTGGCGGTGCAGCAGTAGCAGCGCCATCGGCTTGCCCAAAATGTCGCTGCGCCCGATGACCACCGCACGCTTGCCCCGGATCGGGATCTCGTACTGTTCGAGGATCGTCAGCCCGCCGAGCGGGGTGGAGGCAACGTGGTAGCGCCCGCGCTGCTGCTGGAGCAACCCCGCGCTGAGCGGGTGCACCCCGTCCACATCCTTGCGCGGGTCGAGCGCCAGGACGAGCGCGCTCCCGTCCACCGTATTGGGCAGCGGCTCCTGGATCAAGATGCCGTGGACCGTCGCGTCCTCGTTCAACTCGCGGAGCTTCGCCGCCATCGCCTCGTGCGAGACGTCGGCGGGCAGCTCATGCTCCTGGAAGCCGAAGCCCGCCTTCTCGAAGGAGCGGCGCACCGAGCGCGCGTGGGAAAGCAGCGACGGGTCATCGCCGCCGCGCAGCATCGCCAGCGTGGGCGGCTGCCCCGCCTGCTCGATGAACCCTTGCGCCTCCGCCACCACCTGCTCGCGCAGCCGTCGCGGCGAGGGTTTTGCCATCCAGAATCGTTGTCATGGGTATCTCCTTTTCACACAAAGGCGCGAGGCATCTACAACGCGGGGTCGCCATTGCCCGCTTTCCCTGCCTCGCGCCGTCTCGTTCTTTGTTCGCTATCACATCTTCCACCGCCAAGTAGGTTACGCGGCAGCAGGGCTGCTACGATTGAGAATCAATTCCACAATCGGCAGGGCCGAGAGTTCCAGCCTCGAAAGGTCTATCGTCGTGCTGGCACCTTCAAACTCGATTCCGACGACATGACCTTGCTCGTCATAGTCGAGAACCACCCCTGTCGATACCTCAACCGAATCAATGCTCGGCCCATCGCTCAGCGAGATGTACAACATATCGGTTTCCGAGAAATATTGAAAAGTCATGGCTAGAATCGCTCCTCTGGATCGAAGTGTTGCTCGAAAAATGCATTGTGCACGGTTTCGCCATCCGCTTCGGTTCCTGTCTCCACAATCAGCCGCCAGTGTCGCAGGCGACCGTTATCTTGCTCCTCGACGAACTCAGGGTCCGCCAGGACCGCTTCGATCCATTTGTCCTGGAGAGTAGGGCGGCGCTTTCGGACACTCTCTCGAAAGTATCGAGTCGTTTTCATTGTACCACATCCTGAAAAATGCCTTTGGACAACTCGCGCAAACTGGGAGCCTCATTGGTACAGAGAGGATTCCGTAAGCAATCTCCCCTCGCGTCACTCGTTCGTCGTTCGTTCGTTCGCGTTCGTCGTTCGTCGTTCGTCGTTCGTCGTTCGTCGTTCGAACGTTTCCAACGTTTCAACGTTTGTAAGCCGTACTAAACATGTACCCCCTCTACCGTACAAAAGGCGTACCCCTAAATCGGGCAGGTGAAAGCATTAAGGCCAACGAAAGAAAATAATCATACGTTGTGAGGCGCTTATTCTGGGAGACGAGCGCCTCCTCTATCCGCGTATATTTAAATCTTTTCGCTAGCCTAAGTCGCCTCCAAGCCAGTGATAGAGGAGACCGTCAAGCGGTCGAGTTCGATGGCAGCAATGAACTGATCTTGGGCGGTGAAGACGGGGAAGGTTTGCGTTTGCGGGTCACAGGTAACGCGCACTTCCTGCCCAGCATAGGCTTAACTGAGATGGTAGCGTTTGCCGCCCAAGCTCACTTGGCCTACCTGACTCACGCGCCGCCACCAGTGCTGTGTCGCTAAAAAGTCGTAAACCCGTGGCAGGGAGAAGAGATCGCCGTTCCTCTGCGCGGCAGAAGGGCCGCCGCGGCAAAAGGGTACCGGGATAGGCCACAGAGGTGCGCGGCCCGCGCAGGCATGCCCGTGGGAGCGGCAACTCATAGTTCAGGTAACGTACATGTCGGTCGCTTGCGGCTTGCAGAGCGGCCAGGCCAGCAAACTCGTTGCCCCGCGTACTACATGCTCAAACCAAGTGCGGTGAAAGCGTTCCACACAGCCGTTAGCTTGCGCGGAGGGTGCCAGATCACGCGCCACCCCTAAGCCAGCCAGCCAGAGGACAAGAATGGAAGGAAAGGGATACTCATGAGCGCCGCTATACGAGCGTTTGTCGCGGTCGGTCTGTAGTCGGTCACAGAGTCCCCATTGGCTAAAGGCACGGCGCAGGGCCTCCTGCACGTCGCGGCTCAGGCATTGATGAACCCGATAAACACGACTGGCGATCTTGCACGGGAGTTGCCTCATCACGGATGTTAAGCACATCGATTTTACCGCAGCCGCTTACGGGGAATGCGCTCCTTGAAGTTGAGTTGCCAGCGTTGGTGCCGCAGGGTGACCTCGGTCGCACGCTCCTTCGGCAACGCCGCAGGATGGCGACGGGCGGGGCGCAACAGTTCTGGATCAGACCGCTCGCCCAGCATTTCTCAATCGTACTCAAGCTCTGGCAGGTCGGTAGGTTTCGCTCACGTCCAGCTGGAGCAGCTACACGCAGGCGTGCCAGGGCCGCACCCCAGCGGGACTGGCCTCGTTAACCGCTTTGGAAAAGCCTGCCGCAACCTGCGCGCCGAACTCGACTCATCCGTCCGCCACGTTGCCTGCTCGTCGTTGACATATCGGGCGGGTGCAGCGCGTTGCGTCCACCTTTTTGCGCGATAGCGTCGCCACCACTTGCGTACACACGCTTCGGTCCAGCCTTATCTGCGCGTAACGCTGCTCAGGTGTATCCTTGCAACTTCAAATTTACGCATCTGGTTCCGTTCGCTAACGCTGGCTGTCTTTGGCTCATGTCATCCACCTCCTTCTACTCTAGGAGATAGATCCGAGCCAGCACCTCTAATTGCTTAGGGGGTATACCTTTTGTACGCTGTAGGGGTGTTTTACAACGGTTCCCACGCTTCAACGTTCCAACGTTTCACTCCCCCGCCGCCCAGCGCTGCAACGCCTCCGCCTCGTCCCACCCTGGCTGGCGGCGCAGCGCCTCGCGTGCCCAGCGTGCGGCCTCGTCGCGCTCGTCGCGTGCCTTGGCTAGCTCCGCGCGGCGCAGCGCCAGGTAGGGCGCGTCGGGTTCCAGCGCCTCCGCCGCGTCGAGCTGCGCGGCAGCCTCGTCGAGGCTCTGGAGGTGGATCAGCGTGTTGGCGTAGTTGCGGCGCAGCATGGCCGAGTCCGGGGCCAGGGCCACGGCCTGCTTGTAGGCGTCCGCTGCGCCAGCTTCGCCGTCTCAGATTGGAGCGCGCATCGCCGAGGGAGGCCCACGTTGCGGCGTCGGCGGCATCCAAGGCGATTAATTCCTCTGCAACAGCCACCAACTTGTCCCACTGCTCGTTCTGATGATACGCCTCAACTAAGCTGTGAAGTGCCTCTGCCACCTCTTCTGTGTCTCCGTTCGCACGCGCTTGCTGCGCGGCACTTTCCAGAAGTTGTAGAACCTGCTCATCATCCTCGAAGGTCTGCTCCATTTGCTGTAGAAGGGCCGTGCCAGATTATCTGGTATGAACTTCTGCATCTCGCGCTGGATCGCGTCGGAATCGTCGCTGTCCATCGCTGCCTGCACGCTGGGGGCAAAAGGTTGGCAAAGACAGAGGTATCTACCTGCGTCATCAGCATCATAAGCTTCGGAAATATCTCCGCGAGCGCGTCCGCCCCACCTTCCATGACAGGTTGAAACAGATCAATCATATCTGCTATCAGTTCGGGCGGCAGCAGGGTCAGCATGTTGATCTGCATCTGGACGTGCTGCGCGTGGTCCTGCAAACCTGGATGGCTGGAAACACAGGCTGTAGGTTTGCTGTAGCAAAGGCAGGCCTCCTCGCCCCTCTTGCGCTGAATCAGCGCGTTGGCATAGTTTCTTAAGTCGTTCCCCACACTGTAAACATTGCCAATTGCCCTGTGTAGGGCAACGGCATCATCGAGTAGCGCAAGGGACTGCTCGGGATCATCATCCAGGAGAAGGCGGCTCCGATGGCCAGCACGTTGGCTTGGCCGAGGCTGGAGCCGACCTGCTGGAAGAGGGCTTGGGCGGCGCGGTAGCTCTCCAGCGCGGCATCGTTGTCTTCGCGGAAGGCTTGCACATCGCCGATGGCCTTCAGCACGTTGGCTTGGCCGAGGCGGTCGCCGACCTGCTGGAAGAGGGCTTGGGCGGCGCGGTAGCTCTCCAGCGCGGCATCGTGCTCATCGCGGAAGGCTTGCACGTCGCCGATGGCCTTCAGCACGTTGGCTTGGCCGAGGCTGGAGCCGACCTGCTGGAAGAGGGCTTGGGCGGCGCGGTAGCTCTCCAGCGCGGCATCATTGTCTTTGCGGAAGGCTTGCACGTCGCCGATGGCCTTCAGCACGTTGGCTTGGCCGAGGCTGGAGCCGACCTGCTGGAAGAGGGCTTGGGCGGCGCGGTAGCTCTCCAGCGCGGCATCGTTGCTCTTTGCGGAAGGCTTGCACGTCGCCGATGGCCTTCAGCACGTTGGCTTGGCCAGGAGTATCACCTGATACTTCACATGCTGCCAACGAAGCATTGAGCCACGGGAGATAGTCGGCATGAAGGTTACGCACACCGATGGCGTAGTTGCGCAGTGGCCCGACCAAGGAGCGCAGCGCGAGCGAGCCTTCCAGCGTCTGCTGTTGCCGCGCCCACTCGATGGCCTGGCGCACCTGCCCAAACTCCAGATCAAGCCATGCCAATCCCGCCAGCAATTCCGGCCCCACGATCATATCGTTCGCCGAATTGACGATGCCCGCGTAATGTTGCGCGTGGGCCAGTGCCGCCAGCCGCGCCTCCTCCGCTTCCTCCGCTAGCCGCACGCGCGCAAAGTGCGCCAGCACCTGGTGCACCGTAAAGCGGCGGGAAGCTGTCCACATCTCCCCCACCATTGGCGGGGAGTGGGGAGGCCTCCGCCACGTCCAGCAGGCCCGCGTCCATCAGCGCGATACGAAGGTCGAGCGCGGCCTCCTCGTCTACCTGCCACACCGCCGCCATCGCCGCCGCGCCAAAGTCCAGCGGCTGCGCGCCAAAGGCGGCCAGGCGGCGGAAGGCGGCGCGCGCCGCGTCGCTTGGCAGGGCGTCGTAGCTCAGCCCAATCACCGCCTCCAGCGAGGGTTCCGCCTCGCCCAGGCCGGGCCGCTTCTCTGCCGCCCGTAGGGTGAGCAAGCGATTGACGATCTCGCGCCTCAGCGCCTGCACCGCGCCCGCTGGCCCATCGGCGCGTGCCAGCCGCTCCAGCCGCCGCCCCGCCACATGGAGGGCCAGCGGCAGGCGGCCCACCGCTTCCACCAGTGCGCCCGCGCCCGTCGCGTCCGCCGCCACCGCCGCTCCCGCGTTCGCTCCTGCGTCGGCCAGCATCTGCACGGCGGGGTCCGGCTGGAGCGGCCACACCTCGTGGCGCGCGGCATGGAGGTCCGACGCCAGCGCCCCGCTGCGCAGCGTCAGCAGCACGCCGCGTGGGGGGCTGGCACGCCGCCAGGATGCCGCGCACCTGCTCCACCGTCCACACATCATCCAGCACGAGCAGGCACCGCTTGCCCGCCAGCAGGCCGCGCAGCTCCGCCAATCGCCCTTCCTCCGTCGTCGCCTGGCTGCGCGCGCCAAAGTGCTCCAGCAGCACCCCCAACCGCTCAACGAGCGCCGCCTGTGGGCCAAAGGGCAGCCACGCCCGCCCCTCGGGGAAGGCGTCGGCCACCTGGGGGTGATTTGCCAGCGCCAGCGCCAGCGCCGTCTTGCCCACCCCCGGCTTGCCGTACAGGGCGAGTTGCCCTCTCCCCCCAGCCCCCTCTCCCAATTTTGGGAGAGGGGGGCGAGTTGCGTCGCCAGATCGTGGAGGAAGCGCTCGCGCCCGAAGAGGTGCGGGGCGGCGGGCGGGGTGGGGACGGAAGGGGTGGCGGGTGCCGTGCGCAGGGCACCGCCCCGTACCTCGTCGAGCAGCGCCTGCTGCACGCCGAGCTGCTCTCTCCTGCTGACGTCGACGCCGCGTTTCGCGCTGTACCGCTAGCTGCTGCTCCGCCACATCGTACAGCCGCCGCATCACGCGCACCTGCTCCTTGTCGAGCAGGAAGCTGTAGCTTTGGCTGTCGGCTAGCGCATCATGCAGGTGAGTCCAGGTAGGCGGCGACGGTGGCGCGGATGGCCTCGTCGCTCGGCTTCGGCACGCCACTCCAAAATTGATCGTAGCGCAGCCGCTCCTCGAACTGCCCCGCCAGCCGCGCCACGTCCGGCGCGTCGGAGAGGAGCAGCACCTTCGCGCTCTCGTTCGCCAGCGTCGTCGGCCAGTTGCGCGCTCAGTCTGTCATCGAGCACCTTCAAGATGCGCTCGGCTTCCGCGTGCTCGCGAGTCAGGGCGCGCGCCTTCGCCTCGGCAGAGACAAACGCAGCCTGTCGCTGGCTCGCCTCATCGGTGCCCGCCAGCTTCTTGAAGCGGCTGCTCAGCCCCTCCTCGATGGGCTTCCCCGCCGCGTCAAAGCCCTTATCCAGGACCTTGCCCAGCACCCCCTCTGACGCCTTCCACAACGCCAGCAGCCAGATACTTTCAATCATCCCACCCTCTCCCCCACCCATGCGCCCTGTCGTCTCTGCGTTCTGCGTTCAGCGCCTTCTGCACTTCGCGCCTCGCGTCTGTGCGTTCTTTGCGTCGTCTGCCGTCTTTGCGTTACGTCGTTCGCCGTTCGTTCCAACGTTCCAACGTTCCAACGTTTCAACGTTTCAAAGCTTCGCCTGCACCTCCGCCAGCACCTGCGCCTTCAACTCGTCGCGCCCCTCGCGTAGCGTTGCCACGCGCTGGCGGACCCCCGCCTTGAACGCCTCATCGTCGATCAGGGCGAGGTTGATGTCCACGTTCATCAGCGCGCCGCGCATCGCTGCGTCGGCCAAGAGCAGCCCCACGCCCACATCGCTGACCGCATTGGTATTGCCCTTGGCGGCTAGCACCGGCGCAAAGTCAAACAGTTCCGCCCCCTGCGTGGCGACCTTCAGCGGCACCTGCGTTGCGTCCATCAGCGTGTTCTGGATCGCCGCCGTGCGCGCCGACTGCTGCGCCTCCGTCTCGCGCGGCATCCGGTACGCGCCCATCACCCGCTCGAAGACATGCGCGTCCAACTGCGCCAGGTTCGTCATCTCCGCGCGGATCGCCTCGGTGCGCTGGAGAATCGCCTGCATCTCCTCCTCCACCTCGGCGTATTTTTTCCTCCCGATGGTCAGGTTCGCCACCATCGAGAGCAGCGCCGCGCCCATCGCCCCGGCGATGCCCGCGCCCGCGCCGCCGCCCGGCGTGGCGCTGCCGCTCGCCAACTCATCCAAAAAGTCACCGATGCTCTGCGCTCGGATATCCATCATCGCTCGCTCCTTGTTCATTCCATATCCGTCCTGTGGGGAGCATATCACCTGGAGGGCACGGTGACAAAGGGGAGGGCGGAATGCGGAATGCGAATGCGAACCCAGAACGAACGACGAACGACGTACGAAGACGCAAAGACGCAAAGACGCAAAAAACGCAGAGGGCGAAACGCAGAACGCAGAACGCAGAACGCAGAACGAATTTTGAGGCCGTGGAAGCCGCGTAGCGGGTGGCGAGTGAGGTAGCCGGGGGTGGAGTGGCGCGAAACCCTCAGCGGGCGTGTGCTATTGGCTAGCGCGTGCGTCCCAACACAAAAGAGCAGCCGCGTGGGCTGCTCTGTGTTGCTTTGGATAGCGTCGTCGCTCTCCGTCCTTCGTCTTTCCTCTCGCGTTGCCCTCGGACCGTCCCCTACAAAAAGTCGCGCAGCTTTTGGGCGCGGTGGGGGTGGCGGAGCTTGCGCAGCGCTTTCGCCTCGATCTGGCGGATGCGCTCGCGCGTGACCCCGAACATGCGCCCGACCTCTTCCAGGGTGTGGGTGCGCCCGTTGCGCAGCCCGAAGCGTAGCTGGATCACCCGCCCCTCGCGCGAGGTGAGCGACCCCATGAGGTCCTGCATCTGCTCGCACAGCAGCGTGTAGGCGGCGGCGTCGGTGGGGTGGATGCTCTGCTCGTCCTCGATAAAATCGCCGAACAAGCTTTCCTGCTCCTCCCCCATCGGCATGTCCAGCGAGAGTGGGTGCTGCGCCACCTGGAGGGTTTGCTGGATGCGGCTCACCGGCACCTCCAGCGCCTCGGCCAACTCCTCCGACGAGGGCTCGTGCCCCAGCGCCTGCGTCAGCTCTCGCTTGGCCTGCATGAGCTGGTTGATCCGCTCGCACATGTGGACCGGCACGCGGATGGTGCGCCCCTGATCGGCGATGGCGCGCGTGACTGCCTGCCGAATCCACCAGGTGGCGTAGGTGCTGAACTTGTAGCCGAGGGTGTAATCAAACTTTTCGACGGCGCGGATCAGCCCGATGTTGCCCTCCTGAATCAGGTCGAGCAGGCTGACCCCGTGCCCCAGGTAGCGCTTGGCGATGGAGATGACCAGGCGGGAGTTGGCCTGGATCAGATGCTGCCGCGCCACCTCGCCCTGGCGCACGTAGCGGTGCAGCGCGACCCAAGTTTCCTCGCCTAGCGCATCGGGGGACTGGCCTGCAACTTGCTCCTCCGCGAGATGCCCTCGCTTCATCGCGGCGGCCAACTCGACTTCCTCCTCGGCGGTCAGCAGCGGAATCCCCGCCACCTCCTTCAAGTACAGATCAACGGCATCGTCCACCCTGACGTCAGCGAGGTTCGTGGCGGGGGGGCGGCGCTCGTAAAGCGCGGGGCGCAGCGCGAGCCCTGCCTGTCGCAGGTGGAAGGTCAGCTGTTCGCGCCGGATGGGGTTTTCCACAAAATGGGGGTCAATCTCAAGCAAATCGCGTTCACAAATAAATCCATTCTGTTGGCTGATGGCTGCCAATTTCTGGATCACGTCGAATGAGAGTCTTTCTTCCATGTAACGCTATCCTCTCATGGGGGGCGACGTCGTTGTATTTTGAATTGTCAAGCGAGAAAGCCAAGGTACGGAAACGCGCAGCCGGAGAAGCCGCAAAGGAGACAAGGGTCGGGGGTTACGGCTGGGGAAGGTGTCAGCGCCTTGCCCCCAACGTTGGGGGCCGCGTGACAATAGCAGTTGATTGACCGGAAAGAGTATAACAGCTTTTATACATGAATTCAAGGGTCTGTTCGAATTTTTGTTGAAAATTGAGGATGGGGATGAGCTGAATTGTCGAGCCTCGGATGAAGTGGCACAATTCGCACGGAAACGCTCGCAGCTGCCATGCACCACGATGGCCCAGCGCCGTCGAGCGCGGACAGCAACGAGGCTTGTCAACTCGGCAGGAGAACAATGTGACTGACGATAACCATGATGTGAAAGCAGAGCATCCGTTGGAAGATGACCCGACGGAGCTTGAAAAAGAAGAAGCCCTGGAAGAAACACTGAAAGAAACCCCGAGCGAGCCGGGCGCACCCGATAGCAGCGCCCCGTCCGAGGTGGCGGACCGCGCGCCCGCCCCCGCGCCGCATCGACCGCAGAATGGCGACGAGTTGGAAATCCCCGATGTGCTGCCCATCCTGCCGCTGCGCAACACGGTAGTGTACCCGCAGACGGTGCTGCCGCTGAGCGCGGACCAGCCGCGCTCGATCCGCCTCGTGGACGAGGTGGTCGCGGGCAACCGCCTGATGGGTCTGGTGACGATGGACGACCAGGAGGTGGATCTTCCGGGGCCGGACGATGTCTACCTCGTGGGCACGGTGGCGCTGATCCACCGCCTGCTGCGCGCGCCCGATGGCAGCGTGCGCCTGATCATCCAGGGGCTCAAGCGCTTCCGCGTCGTCGAGTGGGTGGCCACCGAGCCCTACCTTCAGGCGCGCATCGAGGTGTTCCCGGAGCGGATGGTGGAGGGGATCGAGCTGGAGGCGCTCAACCGCAACCTGCTCGACCTGTTCACGCGCTTTGTGGAGCTGATGCCCCACCTGCCCGACGAACTCATGCTGGCCGCCAACAACGCCGACGACCCGCTCCAGCTTGCCTACCTGATCGCCACCTCGACCCGCATGGACATCCCGGAGGCGCAGGACATTCTGGAGGCGGACGAGGCGTCCGACAAGCTGCGCCATCTGACGCGCATCCTCAACCGTGAGCTGGAAGTGCTGGAGTTGGGGCGCAAGATTCAAACCGAGGCGCAGGGCGAGATGGAGCGCATGCAGCGCGAGTTTTACCTGCGCGAGCAGATGAAGGCGATCCAGAAGGAACTGGGCGAGCGCGACGAGGAGGCGCTCGTCGAGGAGCTGCGCGAGCAGGTGCTGGCGCGCAACATGAGCGAGGAGGCGCAGCAGCAGGCGCTTCGCGAGCTGGATCGCATGGAAAAGATGCCGCCGCAGGCCGCCGAGTACTCGGTCATCAAGAGCTACGTGGATTGGCTGCTCGAACTGCCCTGGACCGAGGCGACCTCCGACGACCTCGACATCGCCCACGCGCGTGAGGTGCTGGACGCCGATCACTACGATCTGGAAGACGTCAAGGATCGCATCATCGAGTATCTGGCGGTGCGCAAGCTGGCGCGCGAGCGCTACCCGCAGCAGGGGCCAGGGGTAGTCGGAGACACGGCACTGGAGGAGTCGGGCTACGAGGCGCGCGACGCGTCGCCCAGCAGCGAGGAGGACGGCGAGGTGCCGGAGCCGACCGAGGAGGTCGTCGCGATCCCGACGCCGAGCACCGGTGCGATCCTGTGCCTGGTGGGGCCGCCCGGCGTCGGCAAGACGAGCCTGGGGCGCTCCATCGCGCGCGCCCTGGGGCGCAAGTTCACCCGCATGAGCCTGGGCGGGGTGCGCGACGAGGCGGAGCTTCGCGGTCACCGGCGCACCTACATCGGCGCGATGCCGGGGCGCATCATGCAGGCGCTCAAGCGCGAGGGCACGCGCAACCCGGTCTTCATGCTGGACGAGATCGACAAGCTGGGCGCGGATTTTCGCGGCGACCCAACCTCGGCCCTGCTGGAAATCCTCGACCCGCAGCAAAACAACACCTTCCGCGATCATTACCTGGATGTGGACTTCGACCTGTCGAATGTGATGTTTGTGGCGACTGCCAACCAGTTGGAGCCGATCCCGGAACCGCTGCGCGACCGCATGGAGATCATCCGGCTGGACGGCTACACCGACCGCGAGAAGCTTCACATCGCGCGCAACTACCTCATCAGACGCCAGTTGGAGGCCAACGCGCTGCGCGAGGGCGAGATCACCTTTGCCGACGAGGCGATCCTGCGCATCATCCACGACTACACGCACGAGTCGGGGGTGCGCAACCTGGAGCGCGAGGTCGGGACGGTGATGCGCAAGGTTGCCACGCGGGTCGCGCGCGGCGAGAGCGAGGGGCTGGTGGAGGTGACGCAGGAAAACGTGCCCGGCTTTTTGGGCAAGCAGCGTTACTTTGCGGAGGTGCGCGAGCGCACCGAGGTGCCCGGCGTGGCGACCGCGCTCGCCGCGACGGCGATTGGCGGGGACATTCTCTTCATCGAGGCGACGCGCATGCCCGGTAGCAAGGGCTTGACCCTCACCGGCCAGCTGGGCGACGTGATGAAGGAGTCTGCCCGGATTGCGCTTTCTTACGTGCGCTCCAAGGCGAGCCTGTTCAACATCCCGTTCGACTTTTTTGAGGAGCACGACATCCACCTGCACGTTCCGGCGGGCGCGACCCCCAAGGACGGGCCGAGCGCGGGGGTCACCATGGTGACCGCCATCGTCTCGCTGCTGACCCACCGTCCGCGTGCGCGCCAACGTGGGCATGACCGGCGAGATCACCCTGCGCGGGCGCGTGCTGCCGGTGGGCGGCATCAAGCAGAAGGTGCTCGCGGCGCATCGGGCGGGGCTGGACACGATCATCCTGCCACGGCGCAACGAGAAAGATTTGGACGACCTGCCCGCCGAGGTGCGCGACCAGATGACCTTTATCCTGTGCGAGGAGATCGCGGAGGTACTGCGCAACGCGCTCGGCGAGCGGGTGGACCCCAGCACCTACAACGTGCCCCTCGACGACTTTTTCCACTTTGATGACGGGGAGGAAGCCATCAAGGAGGCGACGCCGGACGGGGCAGAGGAGCCGCTGCCGATGGAAAACGCGGGCTGACCCTGTTTTTCACCGAAAAGCCCCGCGCGCCAGTTTCGGCGCGCGGGGCTTTTTTGTATCTGCCTGGTTGTCGATCCGCTCACGCTTTTGCGCGTTGGCCGATGCGCCGCTCCGTCCCCTCGCGCAGCCGTTGGACGCTGAGCCGATGGGAAAACCAGCTCAGCAAAAAGTGGGGCACGATGAAAACCCACGCTTCAGGCGGAAGGTATCGCTGCCAGATGAGCACCCCGCCCAGCAGCAGGACGATCGAGGAGCCCAGCAGCGCAGCGATGCTGGATAGTTTGGTGATATAAAGGAAGAGGAGCGGGATCACGCTCGACAGGAGCACCAATAGCGGATAAAGCGCCCCCAGCGCCCCCAGGGCGGTCAGGGTTCCCGCGCCCCCTTTGAAGCGCAGAAAGAGCGAAAAGTTGTGGCCGACCACCACGAAAAGCGCCGCCAGCGCGGCGGCCAACTCGATCATCCCCGCTTGCTGCCCCCACAGCCCCCTCACCACGATGACGGCGAGCGCGCCCTTTGCCAGATCGAGCAGAATCGTCATGATGGCGGCTCCCGCGCCCGCCGAGCGCAGGGTGTGCCGGATAAAAGAGGGGTCAGGCGCTTGCATCTCTTCCAGGGTTGGCGTTGCCACATCGCTGAAGGCCAGGGCGGTAAGATAGCTGGTCGGGATTGAGCCAAACAGGTAGCCGATGAGCGCAGCAAAAAAATAGACGAACACAGAGGGGTACTCCCGAGGTAGTGTGTTAAAGGACACGGTTTTCGCTGGGAATTATAACATACTCCCCCGGCAAAGCGCACCCTGGGCGGCGCGAGCACCCGAGCGGGTCGGGGCATGATCCGTGCTGTGACACGCGGCAAAGCGCCTCATTTTCGGGTACCCGTCACGCACAAAAGTGTGCTATAATCCAGGACAACGATAAAGAAACAAACAAAGTAACCAAAGAAACAAACAGAAATTTTGAGGAAGAGTATGGCAGAAGCAACCCCAGCCGTGCAGGAGCAGAGCCGCTATCGCCAGGAGCCCGTAGACGCGGCGGAGGTGTCGCGCACCGCGGTGTTCGCCATCGAGGATCGCAAGGGCGAGGCTATCGTCATGATTGACCTGCGCGCGATCACACCCATCGCCGATTACTTTGTGATTGCCACGGCGGACAACGAGCGACAGATGCGAGCGCTTGCCCGCATGGTGGAGCAGCAGGTGCTGGAGCAGCACGGCCTGAAGCCCCTCCACACCGAAGGCAGCCCCGAATCTGGCTGGGTTCTGCTCGATTACAGTTGGGTGATGGTCCACCTTTTCAGCCGCACCCAGCGCGACTTTTACCGCCTGGAAGAGCTGTGGGATGACGCGCCCGTGGTCCTGCGCGTGCAGTAAGGTCCGGTAGGACCCCCGCGCTCCCCGTGAGTGATACATAAACACAAATGAAAAAGCCCCGCCAAAGCGGGGCTTTTTTGTTGCGTTGTCCTGCTCCGTCAGCGGCTGCACCACGCGTGCAATGGCAGTCGCCGCTGAAATTTCCAGACTTTGGTAGGGGCTACTCGTACAACCAGGACTCGTAGGGGCGCGTGTGGGGCGCGAAATCACTCTCGGCGAACCAGATGCCCAGCTCGCGCTCGGCGCTTTCGGGCGAGTCGGAGCCGTGGACCAGGTTGCGCCCGACCTCCAGCGCAAAATCGCCCCGAATGGTGCCGGGCGCGGCTTCCAGCGGCTTCGTGCTACCGATCGACTGCCGTGCCGCCTTGATGGCCGCCTTGCCCTCCAGCGCCAAAACCACCACCGGCTCCGACGTGATGTAGCTGACCAGCCCCTCGTAAAAGCCCTTGCCCTCGTGCTCCGCGTAGTGCTGCTGCGCGATCTCGCGGTCGGCGTGCATCATCTTCATCGCCACCACCTTCAGCCCGCGCGCCTCAAAGCGCTTCAGAATCTCGCCCGTCAGCCCGCGCTGCACCGCGTCCGGCTTGATGATAATCAGCGTTCGTTCCATAGTGTTCACCTTTTGTCCTCTGTTATGTTGGCTTGTGAGCGTAGTCTAACACAAAACGTGCCCAGGACGAAGACGGCAACGCAGAACGAGCGATATCAGAACGCAGAACGAACGACATGACGCAACCAACGGTAGGCGATCGAGGCGAGACGCAAAGACGCAAAGGCGCAGAGGCGCAGAGGCTCCTTAACTTCTTCCAGTCGATGATCCTGCTCAACTAGCTGACACACTATTCCCACTATCCGTTCGTTCTGCGCTCTTCCCTCTAATACTCTATGGTCATAGTCGCCGTTCGTTTTGCCCTTTGCGCCTCGCCTAGAGCGCCTACCGTTGGTTGCGTCACGCCTTGCGTTCTGCGTTCACACGGACGGTGCGCGCCCGCCCGCGTAGCCGGTCAGCTCGATGTAGCCGCGCGCGGTGATCGGCTGCCCGTCGGCGCTGCCCGCCGCATCGACCGCGCCTTCCCAGTAGGTGGCGCTCACGTTCAATTCCTGGTTCGGGATCAGCGGGGTGAGGGTCAGCTCGATCCCCTGTGAGGGGACGGACAAGCGCCAACGCGCCGGGTAGCTGCCGCCGCTCTCCGGGCTCGTCCACTGCGCCAGCACCTCGATCTGTACCTCGTCGCGCGCCAGCGGCACGACGCTGCCATCTTCCAGGATGAGCGAGCCGCTGGAGGCGGGCTCCACGCCGCCGTCCTCGGTGCGCACCTGAAAGTACATCAATTCGCGCCCGTCCGATAGCTGGAGCGAGAACCAATCCCAGCCCACCGCGTTGTCCGCCAGCGACGAGGTGCCATACTCGTGATCCTTCCACGAGAGGCCGCTCACCGCGAACGGCTCGCCCGCGACGGTGACCGTGCCCTCCGTTGCCAGCCGCGTCTGCGAGTAGTAGTAGCTCGCGTTGCCCGGCTCGCCGCTTTTCGGCGAGAGGCCAGCGAGCCCGTGCAGGGCGGGCGGCTTGAGCGCCTGAAGCGTCAGGTCGATGGCTACCTCGTCCGCGACCGCGCGCATCCGGTATACCCCGGGTGCCGTCTCCTCCACCACCCAATCGTCGAGCCAGACCTCGTAGGGCGCGGCCTGCGCCCCCGCCGCGCCGCCCCCCCCGCGCTCGAAGCGCTCGTTGGCGTAGAACGCGCCCGCCTGCGCGTCCGTCACGGTGAAGTGCGCCATGTACACGCTCGTCGTCGCGAAGTCGGAGGCGCGTTGCGCCGCCTGTGGCACGAGCGAGCGGCGGAAGATCGTGAATTGGTAGCCGAAGCGCCGCCCCGTCTCGCTTTCAAGGTTGCCGGTGTAGTACCACCACTCGGTTTGATAGTCAGGGTGCGCGCCAAAGGCATCGGGGAAGCGGAGCGCGCCCGGCTCCGTGGCGCGGGCAAAGCCCTCCGTGCTCGGCGCAGCGCTCGCCGGGGCGATCAGCGAGGCGCTCGCGCGCGGGGGCGCGGCGGGGCGCAGGGCTAGGTAAAAGCCGCCGACTGTCGTGGCTAGCAGGGCAAGGATAATCAGCAATCGTCTTCGCATGGACTCTATTCGTTCCTATTTGTCCTATCGGCGCTATGTTATAATCATAGCAGAGTCCGCCGCTGCCTCCGTCACGTGTATCACACGGTTGTCCGCGCAAAGACATGATAGGTGCCACCTGCTTACCAGAAATCAACAAAGGAGAATGCTATGGCCGACTCGCGCGACCGACTGAGCGAGCAGATTCACCTGCTGGGCAACCTGCTCGGCGAGACCATCATCGAGCAGGAGGGACGCGACCTGTTCGACCTGGTCGAAGAGATTCGCGCGCTGGCGAAGGCGCACCGCAAGGGCGACCCCGAGGCGGGCGAGCGGCTGATCGCGCGCGTCGAGTCGCTGCCGCTGAGCCAGGCGCGCGTGGTGGTCAAGGCGTTTTCCACCTACTTCCAACTCGTCAATCTGGCCGAGGAGCAGGAGCGGGTGCGCGTGCTGCGCAAGCGCGCGCGCGCCGCCTGGGAGCGCGACGAGCCGATGGACGAGAGCATCGCGGGGGCCATCGAGCGGCTGCGCGCCGAGGGGCTGAGTGCGGACGAGGTGCAGGGGCTGCTCCAGCACCTGCTCATCATGCCGGTGCTGACCGCGCACCCCACCGAGGCCAAGCGCCGCACCGTGCTCCGCAAGCTGAGCCGCATCGCCGACACGCTGCACAGCCTGGATTTCCTGCAAATGACCCCGCTGGAAGACGAGCGGCGGATGGAGTTTCTGCGCGAGGAGATTACCTCGCTCTGGCAGACCGACCAGACGCGCTCGCGCCAGCCGGACGTGCTGGACGAGGTGCGCAACGGGCTCTACTATTTCGAGAATACCCTGTTTGATCTCGTCCCGCAGATCTACGACGAGCTGCGCGCTGCCCTCGCGCGCTATTACCCCGACAACACCTTTGAGATTCCCGCCTTCCTCCGCTACGGCAGTTGGATGGGCGGCGACCGCGACGGGAACCCCTTCGTCACCCTCACCGTGACGGAGGAGACGCTGCGCGAGCAGAAAAAGACGGTGCTGCGCCAGTACCAATCCGCCTTCGACCGCCTGCACGGGCACCTGAGCACCACCGCGCGCTACGGCATCTCCGACGAGTTGCGCGCGAGCCTGGAGCGCGACGCGACCCTCTTCCCCGAGCGCGCGCGCTTCGTCAGGTCGCGCTACCCCAACCAGCCCTACCGCCAAAAAATGTTTTTCATCTATGACAAGGTCGGCGCGACCCTGGAGGACAACAACCGCCCCTGGCGGCACGAGCGCATGTTGCGCGAGCGCATCTTCCCCGACGCGGAAAGTTTCCTCGCGGAGTTGCGCATGGTGCAGCGGAGCCTGCGCGAGCACGGCGGCACGCGGCTCGCCGAGGGGCGGCTGACCGACCTGATCCAGCAGGTGGAAATTTTTGGCTTCCACCTTGCCACGCTTGACATTCGCCAGCACGCCGAGCGCCACCGCGCCGCCATGAGCGAGCTGTTCGAGCGCTACGGCATGGCGAAGGTGTACGAGCACTGGCCGGAAGAGCGCAAGGTGGAGCTGCTGACCAAGGAGCTGCTCAGCCCGCGCCCGCTCGCCCCCGCCCACCTCGATTTCAGCGATCCGACCAACGAGACGGTCGAGCTCTTCCGCCTGATCCGCCGCGCGCACGAGCGGGTCGGCAAGGAGGCGATCCAGAGCTACGTCATCAGCATGACCACCGGCGCGAGCGACATTTTGTCGGTGCTGCTCATGGCGCAGGACGCGGGCATCGCCGACGACCTGGACGTGGTGCCGCTCTTCGAGACCGTCGCGGACCTGCACGCCGCGCCCGCCATCATGCGCGGGCTCTTCACCAACCCCGCCTACAAGCGCCACCTGGAGGCGCGCGGCCAGGCGCAGCAGATCATGATCGGCTACAGCGACTCCAACAAGGATGGTGGCTACCTGACCGCCAACTGGGAGTTGCAACTGGCGCAGCGCGCGCTCGCCGCCGTCTGCGACGAGTATGGGATCACGCTGACCCTCTTCCACGGGCGCGGTGGCTCCATCGGGCGCGGCGGCGGCCCCGCGAACCGCGCGATCCTCGCGCAGCCGCCCGAGTCGGTGCGCGGTCGGATCAAGCTAACCGAGCAGGGCGAGGCGATCACCAACCGCTACGCCAACAGCGAGATCGCGCACCGCCACCTGGAGCAGTTGGTCAACGCGGTGCTGCTCACCAGCGGCGAGCGCCCCGAGTACAGCCCCGCGCGCGGCGGCGAGTGGGAAGCGGCGATGCTGGAACTCTCGCCCCTCGCCGAGCGCGCCTACCGCGCCCTCATCCACGAGTCGCCCGCCATGCTGCGCTACTTTCACGACGCGACCCCCATCGACGAGATCAGCCAGTTGAACATCGGCAGCCGCCCCGCCAAGCGCAAGGCGACGACCGGCATTGGCGACCTGCGCGCGATCCCGTGGGTCTTCTCGTGGATGCAGAGCCGCGTCACCCTGCCTGGCTGGTACGGGCTGGGAGGGGCGTTCTGCGAGTGGGTGGGCGAGGACGAGGCGCGCTGGGCCATGCTCTCGACGATGTACCACGAGTGGCCTTTTTTCCGCGCGATGGTGGACAACGCGCAGATGTCCATGCGCAAGGCGGACATGCTCATCGCCAGCGTCTACGCCACGCTCGCGGACGAGGCCACGCGCGAGGCGATCTTCCCCGTCCTGCGCGACGAGTTCGACCGCACCGAGGAGGCGATCCTGCACCTGACCGCGCAGGGCGACCTGCTCAACAACGAGCCGTGGCTCCAGCGGGCGATCCGCGTGCGCAACCCCTACATCGATCCGATGAACTACATCCAGGTAGCCCTGCTCCACCGCCTGCGCGACAACCCCGACAGCGCCGACGCCGACGACCTGCGCGACGCCATCCTGCTCAGCGTCAACGGCATCGCCTCGGGGCTGCGCAATACGGGGTGATGGGGGTGAGAGGGTGAGGGGGGTGAGGGGGTGATGAAGGTGAGGGGGTGAGGAGAAGTGGATTGGGAGCGCGGGCTGCACGCCCAATCGGGGGTCTGTGTAGAGACGTAAAAAGGCAAGACCCGAAGGGTTTAACAGCCTCGATTGTCATAGGAACGGGTGGTGTCGCAGCACCGATGTGGGGAGTAACCGAGGCTGTTAAACCCTTCGGGTCTCGCGCCGTTTTTGGGGCGTGCCGCGCGTCGTCCGAGCCCACTCCAGCCCGATGCCGATGCCGAGCGCCCAGCCGAGCGTCACGGTGAAAACCAGCCACGACCAATCGCTGGTAATCCCCACGAAGGCCGCGCCGAGCAGCAGGCCCAGTACCGTGCCGATGAGTAAGCCGCGAGTCATAGCTGATTCTCCTGTTTCAAGTGGCCTTCTTCGGTAGCCACTCAATACGAATCAATTGTGCCACCGATTCAAACTCTGGATCACCTGTCACCAGTGTCCCCTCAAACTCCTGTGCGGCGGCTGCGGCGAACGCATCGGCGTAGGCAAGGCGGTGGTTGGCTTTGAGGTGGGCAGCCGCCAGGATGCGCTCGCGGGTGGCGGGGAGGAGGGTAATGGGCAGTGCGTCAATAGCCGCCAACACTTTTTGTGCCTGAGCAAGCCCTTGCTCGCGCTCGGTGATGTAAAGAATCTCACCAAGATTGATGAGGGACAAGTATGCGAGAGTCTCCTCGTTTGTCGCGCGCTCCAGGATGCGTTGGACCCGTTGTGCGCCCACCTCCCCCTCAAGGAAGGCCAAGAGAGCGAAACTGTCCAGGATGAAGATCGGTACCTCCTCACTCACCCGACAGCTCCCGAGCATGCTCCGCGAGCAGCGCCTCGGTGAGCGACGCCCCGCCTTGAAGCATTCCCGCTGCCTGTTTCACAGGATTATCCAGGAGCGGGACGATAGCGACCACGCCTCCATAGTCGATAACTTGGACCTGTGCGCCGCTGGTAAGATGATATTTTCGCCGCAACTCAGCGGGAATCACCACCCACCCTTTGGCAGAAATGGTTGCTGTAGCCATAAGATCCCCCGTTGTTATACTTTATTGATCATAAGTATAACCCAATACGCAGGCTTAATGGTAAAAGCCGTCGCCCCTACTCGCTGCGCAGTGCCTCGGAGATGCGCACGCGGCTCATGCGGAGGGCGGGGTAGAGGCCCGCGAGGAGCGCGGCGACGATGGCGATGAGGAACGCCTCGCCGAAGTAGCTTGGCAGCAGTTGGAGTTGCAGGGTCCAGCCGAAGGAGCGGCGGTTGATGACGTAGATCAGCACGAGCGCCAGCGCGAGGCCGCTCGGCATGGCCCAGAGCCCCGCCGTGCTGCCCATCAGCCCCGTCTCCAGCATCGTCATCCCCCACAGCTGCCGCTGCGTCATCCCGACGGCGCGCAGGGTGCCCAACTCGCGCGCGCGCTCCAACTGGAGCGCCATCAGCGCGGCGAGCACGCCGATAAAGGCGACGACCGTCGCCAGCACCTGCAGCGCGCCGGTGATGGCAAAGGTGCGCTCGAAGATGTCCAGCGCCCCCTGCCGCAGCCCCACGTTGGAGCGGATCAGCAGTTGCTCCTTGCCCGCATAGAACGCGCGCAGCCCCTCGACGACCTTGTCCACGTCTGCGCCCGGCTCGACGTAGGCGGCGACGGAGGAGATGTAGGGGTCGTCGTAGAGCGAGCGGTAGATCGGGTCGGCCATGAGCACGACCCCCTGCTCGGAGGAGTAGTCATAAAAAACCCCCACGACGGGGAAGGTGCGCTCGCCACGGTCGGTCAGCAGGGTGACGCTCTCCCCCTGCGAGATGCCGTGGCGGTAGGCGAAGGGCTCGGAGACGAAGAGCGCGCCCTCCTCGCGCACCTGCTGCCACGCCTCATCGGGCGAGCCCTCGACCCACTTGAAGGGGCGCTCCCCCTGCGACACATCGTCGGTCGCGGCGATCAACTGCACGCGCCCCAGGTCGGGCGAGGAGACGATCACGTCGCGCGCCACCGCGATGCTCGCCACGCCGGGGAAGGCGCGCACCTGCTCGGCCACCGCCGGGTCGAGCGGGCTGTCGGCGCGGTTGGCCGCCACGCCGGGCGGCGAGAGGTAGACGTCGGCGCGCAGGGTCGAGTTGAGCCAGGTGGTGACGGTGTTGCGGAAGGAGCCGATCATCACGCTGACCCCGATGATGACGCTGATCGCGACCATCAGCGCGGCGATGGCGATCGAGGTGCGGCTCAGCGCCCGCACGATGTCGCGCGGGGCCATGCGCCCTAGCACCCCCAGCGCGCCCATCGGCCGCTCGATCAGCCGCATGAGCGCGACCGTCACGGCGGGGGTGAAGAAGGCAAAGGCCAGGATGATCGCGAAGAGCGCCACAAAGGCGACGATGATCGAGCGCGTCGGCAGAAAGAGGAGCAGGAGCCCCATCAGCCCCAGCGCCACCGCCCCCACCGAGAGCGGACGGAGCAGCCGCGTGATCGAGGATTCGATGGCGGAGCGGCGCAGCGCTGTCACCGGCTCCACGGTGGAGGCCTCCCACGCGGGCGCGGCGGCGGCCAGCAGCGCCGAGGCGATGCCGATCAGCGCCCCCTTGAGCAGGGTCAGCGGCGCGAGCGCGACCCCCTGCACGTTGACCGTAAAGTACAGATCGTTGATCGTCTGCGTCACCAGCTGCACCACGCCGCGCCCCATGAAGATGCCCATCAGCGTGCCGAGCAGCGCGCCGAGGATGCCCATCAGCAGCGCCTCGCTCAGGATCAGCTGGAAGATTTCGCGGCGCGTCACCCCCAGCGCGCGCAGGGTGCCGAGCACGGGGCGGCGCTGCACGACGCTGAAGGTCACGGTGTTGTAGATCAGGAACATGCCGACGACGAGCGCCAGCAGTGAGAGCGCCGTCAGGTTCAGCTCGAAGGCGGCGGTCATCTGCTCGATCGGTCTGCGTGCGCGTCGCGGGGGTGTCCAGCCGTACGCCCGGCGGCAGGATCGCCGCGACGCGCGCCGCCTCCGCCTCGTCGGGGAGGATCAGGTCGATGGTGCTCAGCGTCGCCGTTTGCGCCAAAAGCTCCTGCGCCGTGGCGATGTCGGCGAGCAGCAGCGAGTCGAGGGCGCGGCGGCTGAACTCGTCGGAGGGGTCGAGCAGCCCCACCACCGTGACCCGCTCCGCTCGCGTGCCGATGCGCAGGGTGAGCGCGTCGCCCGAGGCGATGCCCGCGCCCTCCGCCACCGTGCGGGAGAGCAGGACGCTGTTCGGCTCGGTGAGGAAGGTGGTCAGCGCGTCGAGGCTGAGCGGCTGACCTTCCGAGCCGCCCAGGTAGGAGCGGAAGGGCGCTTCCGAGAAGGGGTCCACCCCGAGCAGGCGCATCGGGCGCTCGCCCAGCTCGTCCACGAGCACAAACTCGCTGACGATGGGCGCGACCTCGCGCAGCCCCGCCTCGCGGCGCAGCTGGGCGTAGAGGCTCTGTGGTACCCCGCTCGGCCCGCCGACGATCTGGTGGGTGGCCCGCCCCGAGAGCGCCTCCGTCGAGAGGCCAAAGGCGCGGCTCGCCGAGACGTTCGCCAGGTCAATCGCGATGATGACCGCCACGCCCAGCGCGATGCCGAGCACCACGAGGATGCTTTGCAGCGGGTGGCGCAGCAGGTAGCGCCTGCCGATGCGGAAAAGGGAAGGGGTCATAACGTTGGAACTGCCTGCCCTGACCGTAGGGAAGGGTCGGAACGTTGGAACGTTGGAACGTTCTTGTCTTCGACCAGCCGCCCCTCGGTGACGCGGAAAACGTGATCGGCGAGGGGCACGATTTCCAGCGAGTGCGTCGCCATGATGAGGGTCTTGCCCGCCTCGCGCACGAGGTTGAGCAGCAGCTGGAGCACGCTCTCGCCGGTCTCCTCGTCCAGGTTGCCGGTCGGCTCGTCCGCCAGGATGAGCACGGGGTCATGCGCGAGGGCGCGGGCGATGGCGACGCGCTGCTGCTCGCCCCCCGACAGGCGGTCGGGCGGGGCCGAGAGCCGGTCGCCCAGCCCCACGCGCTCCAGCAGGGCCGCCGCGCGCCGCTGCGCCTCGCGCTCGCGCGTGCCGCCAAGCTCCAGAGGGAGCGACACATTCTCGACAGCCGTGAGGGTCGGGATCAGGTTGAAGAACTGAAAGACGAAGCCGATGTGCCGCCGCCGAAAGAGGGTTCGCTCCCGCTCGGAGAGGCGCGTCACATTCAAGTCTCCGATCCAGATTTCTCCTTTGGTGGGCAGGTCGATCCCCGCGATCAGGTTGAGCAAGGTGGACTTGCCGCTGCCGCTTCGCCCGAGCAGCACCGTGAACTGCCCCGCCTCGAAGGTCGCGCTCACGCGGTCCAGCACCTGCCGCCCCGACGCGCTCCCCTCGTACACCTTGGTCAGCTCGGCCACGCGCACGGTGGGGGAGGGGATTGGAGTATTGGAGATTGGAGATTGGAGATTTCATGGGTGGATTGTAGCATGGGTGGGGCGGTAGGGTGCGTGAGAGTGGTCACGGGGGAGGAGGTGAGGGGGTGATGAAGGTGAGGGGGTGAGCAGGTCGGCAGGTCATGGGCTGCTTGCCGAGACGATGTGCTCGCACCGTTTCACGGTCTGCTGATAGGGGTCCGAAGTTTGCACTGAAGAGTCATAGCAGGCAACGAACTGTCCCTGCCAGGAATGACAAAGGAGGATGATATCGATGAGTCGCGCACCCGTGTTGTTGAATTCCAAGGAACTGGAGCAACTCGTGAGGAAGGGGAGCCCAAGCCTGGTCGAGTTCTGGTCTCCCACCTGCTCGCACTGTGCGGCCCTGGACCCTACGGTGGAGCGGCTGGCGCGGGAGTGGGGGGAGCGGGTGACGATCGCGCAGGTGGATGTGGGCGAGCACCCCTCGCTGAGCGGCAAGTGGAAGGTGCTGGGCACCCCAACGGTGCTCCTGTTCAACGAGGGGCCGAGGTGACGCGGCTTGTCGGCGTTCAATCCTATCGTCAGTACGACCACGCTCTGGAGCAACTGATGGGAAGTGAGTCGGGGAGTGGCAGCGACGACGCCCGTTGAGCGACATGCCACAGGTTAGGGAGTGAGATCCCGGCTAACCCCCGCCTTCCCGATTTGCCCGTTCCTCGTCCTTTGAGGGTGCGTAGCAAGGTAACATCAACAATGCTACAATATCGTCACACGCTACATACCCTTAGAGCGGAGCAACGATGAGTGACCCCATCGCGGCAGTACTTGATCCTTTTGTTCGGCGTGGCCTCTTTGAGTCGCCCGAAACGGCGGTGGCGATTCTGGCGCAAGAGTACATTTTGCGGCAGATCCAGCGCTATCAAGCGAGGATCGAAGCGTTACAGGCCAAGCACGGAATGAGCTATGAACAGTTCGAGGCATACCTCGCCTCGCGTGCGGCGACCTTGGCTGAGCAGCCCACTGCGTCACTTAGCCAAGCTGTGATGATCGAAGAGGAGGATGCCTTCGAGTGGAAAGTCGCTCGTGATATGTTGCAAAGCTGGTTAGGGCTGCGAGGTGAGGTTTCGGCGTGAACTCACTGGCGAGCGTTCTGGAGTTCGTTATCACCACGCTTCAGCGTTCGTCGCTTTGTAGGAACGTAAGTGTGGTGGAAACCGACGCGTTTTCGACGCAGCAATTTGTGTTGAAGGTGCGTGGTGATTTAGCGACAGGGGATACCTTGCAGGTCCGTTTGTACTACAACTCAGATCATGTTGACTATGCTTACCAGCTCATTCGCGGGGACTTGCCCCTTCTCCGCTGGGACAACAAGGAGCATTTTCCTTCGCTTCCTACGTTTCCGCATCATTTCCACTCACCGTCCGGCACTGTCGAGGCATCGTCGCTCACGGGCAACCCATCGGACGATCTGCCACTGGTATTGCACGAGCTAGCTGACCTGTTGCAGTAGCTCTCGCCTCCATCACCCCCTCGCCCTACGCGGGCCAGAGGCGGGGGCTACCAAGTGCGCCTCCGTCTCACCCTCTCACCCCCTCACCTTCATCACCCCCTCGCCCACCCCAACCCGATGCGCCCCCGCTCCGCCTCGACCTTCTGGATTTCCACCTCGATGATGTCGCCGACGTGCAGCACGGTGCCGCGCGGGAGTTGGCTCCGGTGCAGCAGCCCATCCTGCTTGACGCCGATGTCCACAAAGGCGCCGAAGTCGACGACGTTGCGCACCGTGCCCTTCAGCGTCAGGCCGGGTAGCAGGTCCTCCATCGTGAGCACGTCGCTGCGCAGGATCGGCGCGGGTAGCTCGTCGCGCGGGTCGCGGCCCGGGCGCACCAGCTGCTCGAAGATGTCGCTGAGGGTGGGCACCCCTGCGCCCAACTCGGCGGCAAGCGGCTCCAGCCCCACCTCGTCGCGCAGGTCGCGCCAGCGGCTCGCGGCGCGCCTCGGGCGGCGTGGCGGGCGAGAGGCCCGCGCGCCGGAGCAGGGCCTCCGCGACGGGGTAGCTTTCCGGGTGGATGGCGCTGGCGTCCAGCGGGCGCTCCCCCTCGCGGATGCGCAGGAAGCCCGCCGCCTGCTCGAAGCTTTTCGGGCCGAGGCCGGAGACCTTCAGCAGCGCGTGGCGCGTGGCGAAGGGGCCGTGCTCGTCGCGGTGGGCGACGATGCGCTCCGCGAGGCGCGGCCCGATGCCCGACACGTGGGCCAGCAGCGCGGGCGAGGCGGTGTTGACCTCCACGCCGACGCGGTTGACCACGCTCTCGACCACCCCATCCAGCGCATCGGAAAGCGCCACCTGGTTGACATCGTGCTGGTAGAGCCCCACGCCGATGCTCTTCGGGTCGATCTTGACCAGCTCGGCCAGCGGGTCCTGCGCGCGGCGGGCGATGGAGACCGCGCCGCGCAGCGTCACGTCCAGATCGGGCAGCTCGGCGCGGGCCAGCGGGCTGGCGCTGTAGACGCTCGCGCCGGCCTCGTTGACGATCAGGTACAGCACGCCCTCCAGCTCGCGCGTCAGCTCCGCCACCAACTGCTCCGTCTCCCGCGAGGCGGTGCCGTTGCCGATGGTGACGATGGTGACCCCGTGCTGCGCGATGCAGCGTCGCGAGTGTCTTGATCGACTCCGCCCATTGCTTTTGCGGCGCGTGCGGGTAGATCGTCGCCGTGTCGAGCACCTTGCCGGTCGGGTCCACCACCGCCACCTTGCAGCCGGTGCGGAAGCCGGGGTCGATGCCGAGGATGGTCTGCCCCGCGAGCGGCGGCTGGAGGAGCAGGGCGCGCAGGTTGCGCGCGAAGACGTCGATGGCGTGCGCCTCCGCCTGCTCGCTCAGCGCGCGGCGCACGTCCCGCTCGATGGCGGGCAGCAGGAGCCGCTTGGCCGCGTCGTCCATCGCAAGCTCCATCTGCTCCGCCAGCGGCGAGCGCCGGTCGGCGCGGAAGTGGGCACCAACCGCGTCGCGCCAGTCGCGCTCCGGCACCTCCACGCCGACGCGCAGCACCTCCTCGCTCTCGCCGCGATTGAGGGCCAGCACCTGGTGCGCCTGCAAGCGGTCCACGCGCAGGTCGAACTCGTAGTAGTCGCGGTACACGCTGCGCGCATCCTCCGCCCCGTCCACCTTGCCCGACGCGCACGGTGCCCCACTGCAGCGCCTTCTCGCGCGTGACGCGGCGCACCTCGGGGTGGTCGCTGATCGCCTCGGCCACGATGTCGCGCGCCCCCTGCCACGCCGCCTCCGCGTCCGGCACCTCATCGCGACAGGAAGGGCGCTGCGAGGCGGTCGAGCGCGTCGCGGGTCAGGGCTTGGGCGAGGATCAGCTCGGCGAGCGGCTCCAGCCCGCGCTCGCGGGCCATCGTCGCGCGGGTGCGGCGCTTGGGCTTGTAGGGCTGGTAGAGATCTTCCAGTTCGGTGCGCGTCTCGGCGGCGAGCAGCTGCTCGCGCAGCGCGTCGCTCAGCTTGCCCTGCTCCTCGATGCTCTTGAGGATCGCCTGCCGACGCTCTTCCAGCGCGCGCATCGTCGCGTGAAGCTGCTCGATCTGGCGAATCTGCTCCTCGTCCAGCCCGCCGGTCGCCTCCTTGCGGTAGCGGGCGACGAAGGGAAGCGTGTTTCCCCCCTCCAGAAGCTCGATCGTCGCGGCGACCTGGGCGGGGCGCAGCCGTAGCTGCTGGGCGATGGTGGTAGCGAAGGGTGTTTGGGTCATGGTAGGCTCGTGGTGGTGAATCGTGAATGGGACGTTGAGTAGGCGATGTGGTACGGCGGGTGAGGGGTGGGGAACAGGTAGGGCGGGAGAGCGGATGAGGGACACGGACTGGAAGTCCGTGCTGCTGGGCCTTCGGCCAAGCGTCCGCCTTCGCGGACGCTCTTACCGCTCTCGATCATCCATCAAGCTATCTTTAATCGAGCCTTAACAGGGCAGCGGCAGGGCCAAAGGTTTGTTTAACGAATAGTTCATGAACAAGAACAAGGTCCACGCGTGATCCACGTTGGGCTTGGGGCATGGTGAATGAGGTAGTCCCCATTCATCAATGCCCCAACCCCTATTTCAGCCGATTGGACAGAAAATCGATCAGGTCGATCTTGGTGATGATTCCTTCGACCTGCGAGGCGCTGTCCACGACGACGACCACGCTCCCCGCCGAGAAGGCGTCGGCCAGGGCGTCGAGCGCGCTGTTGGGGCCGACGAGCGGGATGTCGCGGTTGATCACATCCTCGATCGTCTCGTTGCGCGCGTGCGAGTGATCCGCGCTGAGCAGGTGGTTGAGCAGGTCGCGCTCGGTTACTACCCCCAGGTAGCGCTCATTCGCGTCCACCACCGGCAGCTGCGAGACGTTGTGCGCTTTCATGCGCTGGATCACCTCGCGCTTGGCGTCGTCGGGGTGCGCCAGGATCAACTCGCGCGCGCCGTTCTGCTCCAGCACGTCGCTCACGCGCCCCTCGCCCAGCAGGCTGTAGTCGAGGTAGCGGTTCTCGCGCATCCAGTCATCGTTGAAGATTTTGGAGAGGTAGCGCGAGCCGCTGTCCGGCAGCAGCACCACCAGCAGATCATCCTCCGTCAGGTCGCGCGCCACCTGAAGCGCGCCCGCCACCGCCGAGCCGCAGGAGCCGCCGCAAAAGATCCCCTCCTCGCGCACCAGGCGGCGCGTCATCAGGAAGCTCTCCTTGTCGTTGACCTGCACGATCTCGTCCACATAGTCGAAATCGGTAGAGCCCGGCACGAAATCCTCGCCGATCCCCTCCACCTTGTAGGTGAAGGCGTCGCCCAGCTTGCCGGTGTAAAAGTACTCGTGCAGCAGCGAGCCGATGGGGTCCACGCCGATCACCTTGATGTCCGGGTTCATCTCTTTGAGATACTTGCCGGTGCCGGAGATCGTGCCGCCGGTGCCGAGGCTGGTCACAAAGTGGGTGATGCGCCCGCCTGTGCCCTTCCAGATCTCCGGGCCGGTCGTGAAGTAGTGGCTTTCCGGGTTGACCATGTTGTGATATTGGTTCGCGAGCACCGCGCCGGGGGTCTCCTCGACGATCTGCTTGGACACGTTGTAGTAGGAGCGCGGGTCCTCGGGCGCGACGGCGGTCGGGGTGATCACCACGCGCGCCCCGAAGGCGCGCAGCAGCCGGATCTTTTCCTCCGACATCTTGTCGGGCATCACAAAGACCGTCTTGTAGCCCTTGACCGCCGCCGCGATAGCCAGGCCGACACCGGTGTTCCCGCTCGTCGCCTCGACGATGGTGCCGCCGGGCTTCAGCAGCCCGCGCCGCTCGTAATCCTCGACGATGGTGATGCCGATGCGATCCTTGACCGAGCCGCCCGGGTTGAAAAACTCCACCTTGCCCAGTATCGTCGGGCGGTAGCCGCGCGTTACCTTTTTCAGCTTGACCAGCGGGGTGTTGCCGATGGTGTCCAAAATCGACTCGTGAATCCCGTACGGCTCAACCTCCTGGGCGGGGAGCCAGACCGGGGCTTCTACTTGAAACATGGAAGATCTCCTTCAAGACTTCGTTTCCGTGGGTCGCGCGATGCGCTGGAATGGTTTATAAAACAGGTCAAGATGCCTGGAAGTGGCAGCATACCGAAAAATTGGTTGCCCGGCGACAACTTCCCGATGAGAGAGGAGCGGGAAGAGGCGGGCAGTGCCAGTCAAGAGTGATTATACAGACAGACTCGTAAAAAACGGAACGGGACAAGCGACCAACACAGACCCCCGCGCGTTGGGCGCAGCATGCGCCCAACGCGCGGGGGTGGGGAAGAAGCATCTATGTAAGGTTTTCTGTGCGCGAGTCGCGGCTACGCGTTGGTGCGGCGCGCCAGCCGCTCCACCCACGCGAAGCGGCTGAGGGCGAACATGTCTAGCGGGACCGGCGGCGGCTCGTCCAGGGCGAGCGCGGCGAGGCTCTCGCCCAAGACCGGCCCAAATTTGAAGCCGTGGCCCGAAAAGCCAGTGCCGATGATCACGTTGGGCAGCGTCGGGTGGCGGTCCAGGATAAAGTGGTAATCGGGGGTGTTGGTGTAGAGGCAGGTGAGCCGCTCGACATAGCGCGTGTCGAGGTGGGGGAGCCGCTCCGCGACGTACCGCTGCACCGCCGCCAAGTTCTCCTCGTCGAAGGGCTTCGGCTCGTCCGCGTCAATCGGCTGGCCCCGGTGGTGCCAGCCCACCTTCACCCCCGGCACGACGATCTGCGGCAGTCCGTAAAAAGGGTCCGGGGCGTGATAGTCGATGAAGACCGGCATGGCACTCGCGCGGTGGTCCAGCCCGTCGCGCGCGGGGAAAAAGGCGAGCTGCTCCTGCGTGATCGTCAGTGGTAGCTCCAGCCCCACCTCTGCCAGCAACTTGGCTGACCAGCCACCCGCCGCGACCACGAGGCGCGGGGCCTGCCAGCGCGCACCCGACTCCGCCACCACCGTCACCTCCTCGCCACGCACCTCAATCCCCGTCACTCGCTCCCCCGTCACCGTCGTCCCACCCGCCGCCCCGATCATGCGCCACAGCGCGACGCACCGCCGGGGTCGCGAAAAGCACCCCCGCATCGGCGTGAAAGAGCGCCTCGCTGCCCGGCGGCAGGTGGAACCAGGGAAAGCGGCGGTTGCTTTCCGCCGCACTCAGACGTTCGTAGGGGATGCCGAAGTGCTGAAAGGTTTCCTCGGATTCCGCCAGCAGCGGGCTATCGGCGGGGCCACAATCCCAGCCGCCGGTGCGCTGCATCAGGGGCATCCCCGCGCGCTCCCCCCACCCCTGCCAGAGCGGGTAGGCGCGCAGCACCATCTCCATGTACACCGCTTCCGGGTAATCCTTGCGGATAATGCGCCCGTCGCCATGCGAGCTGCCGCGCGTGTGGCCCGGCGCGAACTGCTCCAGCAGTAGCACGCGCTGGCCGCGCTGCGTCAGGGTGTCGGCGGTGGCCGCCCCGACGATGCCGCCCCCGATCACGATCACGTCAAAGGTTGAAGTTGCCATTTGTTGCTCCTGCTCAAATTTCGACCGAGTATAGGCGGGCCAGCGCAAAAAGTGAAGCGTCGCCCGCCCCCCGTGCGCTTTCTGTGATCCCCGTCACAAGCAGCCGCTCTGCTTTCGGTGCGCCCCCTTTCGCGCTAAGATGTGACGACGATGGAGCACTTGTGGATTTTGATTCCGGCCAAAAGTTCAACCCTCGCCAAAAGCCGCCTGTCCCCCGTGCTGAGCGAGGACGCGCGCGCGATACTGGCGCGGCTGCTGCTGGCGCGCCTGCTCACCACGATCAGCGGGGCCGCGTCGGGGGCGAGCGTGCTGGTGCTGAGCGAGGATGCCGGGCTGCGCGCCATCGCGCGCCTTTTCGGCTACCAGGCGCTCGCCGACCCGGTCGAGCCGCCGGGATGGCAGAGCGACCGACTCAACGCGGCGCTGGAGGCGGGGCGCGCGCACGCGCTGGCACACGGGGCGACCGCACTGCTGGTGCTGCCGACGGATTTGCCCTACCTGTCGGCGGCAGGGCTGGCGCACCTGCTCGCCCCCTGCGCTGCGCCGGGGCCGCGCGTGGTGCTGGCGGCGGACCGCGCGGGCACGGGCACCAACGCCCTTTTCATGCGCCCCGCCGGGGCACTGCCCTTTCGTTTTGGGGGGGACAGCGCGGTGGTGCATCGCACGCTGGCGGCGCGGGCCGCGCTGCCGGTGGTCGAGGTGCGCGATGCGGAGCTTGCCTTTGACCTCGACCTGCCCGAAGATTGGGAACGGCTGGTGGCGTGAGGCGTTACCACGTTACACGTTGCCTCGCAGGAAACGTTAGGTTAGGATAGGGGCCATACAAGCTGAACGTTCCAACGTTCCAATGTTTCAACGTTTCAACGTTCCAACGTTTCAACGTTCCAACGTTCCAACGTTCCAACGCAAAGGGAGGGATCATGGCGGATCGAGTGGCGTTGTACCTACAGGACGCGCACGATATTCGGGAGGGGATCGAGATTTGCCAGTACGCGGAGTCGCGCGGCTTCGAGGCGGTGTGGCAGGCGGAGTCGCGCCTGGTGCGCGATGCTATCGTGCCGATGGCGGCCTTTGCGGCGACGACGGAGCAGCTCAAGATCGGCTCGGGCGTGATCAACAACTGGACGCGCAACGCGGCCATCATCGCCGCCACCTTCCTGACGCTGGACGACCTCGCGCCCGACCGCATCATGCTCGGCATCGGCGCGTGGTGGGACCCGCTGGCGCGCAAGGTGGGCATCCAACGCGAGCGCCCGCTGACGGCGATGCGCGAGGTGGTGGAAAATGTGCGCAAGCTGCTCGCACAGCGAGCGCGTCAGCTTCGATGGGGAGTTTGTCCACTTCGACGACATCCAGCTGGACGTGGTGCACGGGCGCAAGGAGCCGCGCAACGTGCCGATCTACATCGGCGCGACGGGACCGCAGATGATGGAACTGACTGGGCGAAATCGCCGACGGGGCGCTGCTCAACTACCTCGTGTCGCCGCGCTACAACGAGCAGGCGATGGCAGCGGCTCGACGCGGGGGCGAAAAAGGTGGGCAAGCGTGCGGAAGATCTGGATCGCCCGCAACTCGTCGTCTGCTCGCTGGACGAGGACCGCGACAAGGCGCTGAACAACGCGCGCAAGCTGGTGACGCAATACCTGGGGCAGCAGCCGCACATCATGAAGGCGAGCGGGGTCTCGCAGGAGCTACTCGACGAGATCAACCAGGTGCTCACCTGGCCCGCCACGGAAGAAGAGATCGAGCGCGCGATGGAGTTGGTGCCGGACGATGTGGTGCAGATGATTACCGCTTCCGGCACCGCGGACGAGTGCCGCGCCAAGGTCCGCGAGTACGTCGAGGCGGGCGCGACCTGCCCCGTGCTCTACCCTCTGGGTGACGACGTGCACGCCATGATCGACGCGTTCAGCGAGGGGTATGGGGCGTAGCTACCAAATTGTTTGGATAGAGCTTGCTTGAATCTTGCGGTCACGGCTTATCAATGGGATTCCTAGTTGAAGGGCCGTGGCCGCAATGATACGGTCAGGCATATCAGGAACCGACGCGCGTGGAATCTGAATAAGGGCAGCAAGGATCACACGGTTGACGGGTACCTCAACCATCCACGGCTGCGGGTGATCCAGTACAGCAAGCAGGTTTGCAAGCGAACCCTCCACAACTCTGCCCTTCTCCTCCAAATAGGCAATCTCGACGAGCGAGATCGAGGAAATTGCTATGAGGTGGTGTTGTTGCGCCACTTGAGTGATACGTTGGCGTGCTGTCGTGGATAGCTGGGGGTCAGCGGTCAGAAACCATAGCACGGCATGAGTGTCAAGGAGCAGGGCGATCATGGCTGTTCGTCATGATCTTCCCGATCCCAGGCTGACCAGAGTTCGCGCAGGGTTTCGTCGATCTCCTCTGTCGTGGCGGTGATGGGGCCGAGATGGCTGAGGGCACCATACAAAGGATGGTCAGCGTGGACTGTAGTTTGCTCGGGTACCGGTTGTTGGGTCTGCGATACCAACTGTTGGTACTCAGCAATTGGTACGATGACTGCTACGGCCTGCCCGCTCTGGTCGCGAATAATTTGTTTGACAAGAGGTAGGGAAATCATTTTCGCCTCATGTAGGATATGACCGGATGATGGGCAGATTGTACCATCCTGACTGGTCCATATCAATCGTTGCCTTGCTCATTACGAGCTGACGCTTTGTGGCTACATTATCCCTTCCATCTGCGTCATCTGCGTTCTATAATCCATGGCTTACCCCGCTCCACAGCTGATAGACCCCAAACCCCCCAAGCGCCAGCGCCGAAAGGGCGATCAGCCAGCGGTTGATGCGCGGCCCCAGGCGGCCCGCCGTGCCAAAGAGGACGATCAGCAGCGCTGAGCCGCCGAGCAAGGTGCCGTAAAAACCGAGCAGGTACGCGATGCCGTGCGCGGCGCGAGGCGCGCCACCCCTCCAGCAGGATCGGCCCGCCGACCGCGCTCCAAAAAAGATAGGGGTTCGGGTTGAGCAGGTTCATCACGCTCGCCTCCAGGACGCTTTGCCGCGTGGCGTCGGTGGGGGCAGCGGTGGGGGGCTGGAAGTGGCGGAAGCTCCCCCACGCGCCCCACGCCAGATAAAGGATGAAGAGCCCGCCCACGATTTGGAGCAGCGACAGGAAGGTGGGCGGTAGCTGCGTCAGCACGAGCAGGACGAGCGCCACGATTGGCCCATCGCTGAGCAGCGGGGCGAGTGCGGCAGGGAGGGTGCGCCGCCAGCCGTTTTTCAGCGATTGGGAGAGCAGATAGGCCTGAAACGGACCCGGCTGTGCGGCGGCGGGCAGCCCCAGGATCAGGCCGCGAATAAAATAGGCGAGCAAAGCAACCTCTCGATTTCCGGTTTTTCTGTGCCGAAGTGTAACCTATAACCTGCCATCATCTGTAATCTGCAATCTGCAACCCCAGGAGCCCCCATGCCCATCTCCAACATTGCTAGCTACCATCGTCCCGCTGACCTGGAAACCGCCCTGCGCCTGCTACGCGAGGGGCGCGGGCGTGCGGTGCCGCTCGCGGGGGGGACCGACCTGGTGGGCCACCCCGACCGCGAGACGGAGGCGGTGGTGGACCTGCGCGACCTGCGTCTCGATTGGATCGTGGCGGGCGAGGACGGCGCGCTCTCCTTGGGGGCGATGGTCACGCTTGCTAACCTCGCTACCCACGAGGCGCTTCAGCGGTACGCCGATGGGGCCGTGGCGGGGGCCGCGCGCTACGCGGCGGGCAGCCTGGTGCGCAACCGCGCGACCCTTGGTGGCACGCTGATCGCCCGCGCCGCGACGAGTGATCTGGTGGCGGCGCTGCTGGCGCTGGGGGCCTCGGTCGTGGTGAATGGTGGAAGCGAGCAGGAGGTGGCGCTGGAAGAGTTTTACCGCCGCCAGGAGTACCTGCTCCAGCCCGGCTCGCTGCTCACCGAGGTGCGCCTGCCCGCGCTCGCCGAGGGGGCGACGGTGGGCGCGGCCCGCATCGCGCGCTCGCCGATGGACCAGCCGATCCTCGCGGTGGCGGGGATGAAGGGCGGGGGAGACGCTGCGGGTCGGGGTGAGCGGCATCGGGCCGCTGCCCGTGGTGGTAGAACAAGGATTGGCAGGAACCAAGGATGGGGTGGCGGAGGTGGCGGCACGCCTGCTTGCGGGGCTGGAGGTGCGCGACGATCACCTGGCGAGCGCCGCGTATCGCCGCGCGATGCTGCCGGTGCTGGTGCAGCGGGCGCTGGGGTAGAACAGGATTGGCAGGATGAGCGGATAGGAGGAATACAGGCGGTGGCTGCTTGCGTACGTAACCCGAAATCCGACAACCTGCAATCTGCAATCTGCAACCTATTCCTCCGCCTTGATGCCCTGCGCCGCGTAGTGCGCCATCGCCTGGATGGAGAGCATCGGGTTGACGCCGCTGGCGGCGGGGAAGGCGCTGGCGTCGGTGACGAAGAGATGGCGCACCTCGCGCGTCGTGCTGTCGGGGCGGAGCGGGTGGCGCGCGGCGTCGCCGCCCATGCGGCAGGTGCCCATCTGGTGGGCGCTGAAGAGCGGGAAGTGGTTCGCCCCCAGCCCCAGCGGGGTAGGCCCGCAAGGTGCTGCTCCAGCGCGGCCTCGCCGCCTGATAGCAGGTATGTTGGGTGAGACTGGTGCGGGAAGAGGAGGGTGTGCGCGCCCGCCGCCGCGTGCAGGCGCGCCGCCTCGGCGATGCCGCGCCACAGGTGCTGCCGATCATAGGCGCTCAGGCGATAGTGCAGGCGCGGCTGCCCGCGCTTGTCGAGCGTCACCCGCCCCCCGTCGCGGTCGCGCAGCAGGACTATGAAGATGCCCGCGTGGGCGGCCTGCGTCATCACTTGCTTGTGTTGCTCGCCCGATTGCCAGGGCAGCGCCAGCGAGAAAAGGCCGGGGTGCGCGGGCGGCGTCTCGATCTTGACCCCGTATGCGCCATCCAGTTGCCCCCACTCGTCGCTCATCGCCGCCATCATCACCCCGAACCACGGGTCCATGCGCTGCGCGTAAAAGCCGCCCACCGCTACCGTCGGGTGCAGGTAGAGGTGGCGTCCCAGGTGCGCGTGGCTCAGCCCGCTGCGGCGCAGCAGCGCGGGGGTGTGGAGCGCGCCCGCCGCGACGACCACGCGCGTGGCGCGGATCGTGACGCGATGCGGGCGACCATCGGCGGCGCGTTGCGTTGCGAGCACCCCCACCGCCGCGCCGCGCTCCACCAGGACGCGCTCCACCGTGGTCTCCACCAGCAGGCGCGCGCCCGCGTCGTGGGCGCGCTGCAAAAACGTGCGGAGCGTGCCCTGCTTGGCCCCGTGCTGGCAGCCCAGCCCGCAAAAGCCGCAGGCATGCGGCTCGCACCCCGCCACGTTGCGCGGGATCGCCTCGACATGCACCCCGCGCGCCTGCGCCCCCTCCCAGAGCGCCTGATTCTGTGGGTTGCGCGGCGACTCGTGGGTGTCAACGTGCGTCGCCGCCTCCATCGCCGCGAAGCTCCCCTGGTAGGCGGGGGTGAGCAGGTGGGGAAGATGGTGCTCGCGCGCCCACTCCTCCAGCACATAGTCGGGGGTGCGGAAGGCGGCTGCCCAGTTGACCGTCGTCCCCCCGCCAAGGCAACTCCCTGCCAGCACCGAGACGCCGAGGTCGGTCGTGGTGAGCGCGCCGCCCGCCTCGTAGAGCGTGGCGAGCATCTCCACCTCGCGCTGCGTGAAGCCGTCCTCCGCCACATACGGTCCCTTCTCCACCACGATCACCTCGTGCCCCGCCTCCGCGAGTTCCCCTGCGACCACCCCGCCGCCCGCGCCGCTGCCCACGATAACCGTATCGCAAAACAGGGTAGTATCGCCCGTTACCCACAGCGGCTGGAGCGGGCGCGCTGCGGGCGGCGGGGGCGAGAGCGGGCCAGGATAGCCGAGGGTGGACCAGTTCGGGTTGGGCGCTCCCTCCCCCGCGAGCGCGTAAAACAGAAAGGTGGCGAGCCGCTTCAGCGCCTGGAACGCGCTACGAAAGGGGCCGAGCCGGTGCGTGGCCCAGCCTTGCAGCAGCCGCGTGCGCTCCGCGAGCGTCATCCCCATGAAAGGCTTTGGCGGGCAGCCGCGCACGCTCAAGCCCACCAGCGGCGAGCCAAGCAGCCCCAAGAGTTGCCGAAACTGTGCCTGCTGCGCGGGCGACTGGGTGGCGAGCGCCGCCGCTGCCTGCTCCGCTACGTCTAAATCGCTCGCCGCACGCGCCCAAAAGCCATCGGGGTCGTCGGCGCGCACCAGCGAGGGAACCAACGTGTCACACACCGCGCGCAGCACGGCCATCTGCGCAGGGGAAAAGATCGGCTCGTTTTCAAGTATCATCGCGCGATTGTAAGGGTTCTTGCGCGGGAGGAGAAGCGAGGACAGGGGAGCGGGGAGCGGGGACAAGGGGACAAGGGGACAAGGGGACAAGGGGACAAGGGGACAGGGGGACAGGGGACAGGGGGACAGGCCCCTTCGTCTTTCGTCCTTCTGCCTTTTGCCTTTTGCCTTTTGCCTTTTGCCTTTCCGTTTCCCCGCTCTTGCCCAGAAAGAGGGCGCGGGTACACTTTGCGGTAGGGTGCGATGAGATTGAACAAGAAATGGAATGAGTGGCTGGAAACTATGAATGCAGAGATTGTCAGCATCGGGACCGAGTTGCTGCTGGGCCAGATCGTGGATACCAATTCGGCGTGGATGGCGCAGCAGTTGGCGGCGGAGGGGGTCAACTTGTTTCGCACCCAGACGGTGGGAGACAACCGCGCGCGGGTGGCAAGCGTGATCCGCGAGTCGCTGGAGCGGGCAGATGTGGTCATCACGACTGGCGGGCTAGGCCCCACGGTGGACGACATGACGCGCGAGGCCATCGCCGACGCGACGGGGCGACCACTGCACCGCGACCCCGAGTTGGTGGCGTGGGTGGAGCGCATCTTCGAGCGCTGGGGGCGCAAGGCGGGCGCGAATAACCTTCGGCAGGCCGACCTGCCCGCAGGGGCGCGCCCCTTGCCGAACCCCATCGGCACCGCACCGGGCATCCTGCTGGAGCTACCGGGCAACAAGGTCATCCTGTCGGTGCCAGGGGTGCCGCGCGAGATGAAGCGGATGATGGAGGAGCAGGTGATCCCCTACCTGCGGGAGCAGGGGGTGGCTGCCACGATCAAGGTCAAACTGCTGCGCACCGCCGCCATCGGCGAGAGCAGCATTGACGAGCTGATCGCCGACCTGGAAACCCTGGAAAACCCAACGGTCGGGCTCGCCGCGCACACGGGGCGCGTGGACATCCGCATCACGGCGCGCGCCGCCGACCAGAAGGAGGCGGACGTGCTGATCGAGCATGTCGCGCGGCAGGTGCGGCGGCGCGTGGGCGAGTGGGTCTACGGGGAAGATGGGGAAACGCTGGAAGACGTGGTCAGCAACCTGCTCGATGATCGGCAGGAGGCGGTCGCGATCTACGAGACGCTGACCGATGGCTACATCGCGAGTGCGCTACGCAAGATCGGCGGGCCGGTGGTGGAAAGCGAGGTTGGCGAGGTGGACGCGCTGCCCGACGAGGAAACCGCCAAGACTCGCGCGCGGACCTTTGCCGCCGAGCACTGCGCCGCGTGGGGGCTGGCGATCTACTCCACCGAGGGCGAGGGCGCGTACAGCGACAACCCTGGCGAGAGCCTGATCGTGGTGGCGGGCAAGGACAGTGCGGTCGTCAAAGCGTACGCCCAGGTGGGCAACGACGACATCTCGCGCGAGTGGCTCCTGTCGCGCGCGCTCGACCTGCTGCGCCGCGAGTTGCTGCGGGCGGGGGCGTGAGGGGCGCACCGTCCAAGGACGGGTGGACCCCGTGAAAGGACGCTTTCTCCGTTGTGGCACAAAAATTGTTCTTTAGGTGAGTACGAAGCAGTGAACAACAAGCCTAAGGAGAAACGATGAGTGACAACGAACGCACCATCCGCGAGCTAAACGCGTTGGTCGAGACGAATTTGGACGCCGTGCTGGTGCTGGAAGACGCGCTAGACGGGGCCGAGGCGATGGAAGTGCGCGATGCCGTCCAGCAGATGATGATTGACCATCGCGACGCTGCGCTGCGCCTTCAGGATCGCGTGCGCGAGTTGGGCGGCGAGGCGGCCACCGCCCCGCACGCTACCAACGTCTTGAAGGAGTCATGGCAGGAGATTTGGGAGGGGGGCGGCGATAAAGAGGTGTTGCTCGCCCTGCGTGCCAATGAGCGTGTCGCGGTGGACGGCTTCAAGCTGCAACTGCTCAAAGAAGATGTTGTCCAAACCATGACGGAAGAGGGGCTCAACGAGCACTCGAAGGCACTGGATCTGGAACTGGGTCATTTCCAGCGACAGACCGACATGCTGCGCGACTTGGGCGCGGCGGTGGACAATGACGAGATCATGGGCGCGGTGCGCAACGCTGCCGAGCACGTCCATGCGGCGATCAACCTGAGCGGCACCGCCTTGGAGGCCTTCCTGAAGTGGGCCACGGGTGCCAAGAGCGAGAACAAATAAACCACTGACCGCAGGCGTAGGGCCGCGCTGGCGCGGCCCTACGCGTCGTACCCTTCTTCCTCGTCGAACTCCTCGTCGAACTCTTCCGCTTCCATCTCCCACACCTCGATCTGTTCCAACAGCTTGTCGATTGCGTCCAGGGCAGTTTGCGCGTTCCACTGCTGCCCCTCGCGATCGGTCCACCCCTCGCGCTCCGGGTAATTGTCCACAAAGCCCTGCGTGCGGTCGCGCCACTCGTTGAGCCGCTCCGTGGGGTCGCCGCGCTCGGTCAGTACGCGGCGCAGGATGGCGCGCTGCGTTTCCCACTGCGCGCGCAGCGACGATTGCAGATCGTCCTCGTCGCCGCCGCTGCCCCCCATCCCACGGCTGATGCCGCCCTGGAGGAGCGCGTTTAACGTTTGTACGTGCTGCTCTAACATTTTTCGAGAGTCCATGGGTTCCTCGCTGCTTTTCTTGTTTGAGAGGGCAATGATAGAAGAAAAGAAGCCGCATGAAAAACCCACCTCATTTTGAAAGGTTGCGGCGCGGGCAACTTGACAGCGGGTTGGCGGCGGCTACTCTTTTCCCCATGAACGCCCCCGACTCGCCCCGACTCGTTGCCCTGCTGCTCCTGCTGCTCCTGCTCCCGGGGTGCCGCACGGAGCCGACCGATGTCTTTGAGGTGGCAGCGGCCAGCACCGCGCCCGCCGCGCCGCGCACCACCGCGACGCTGGCAGCCACGTTCACCCCTATCCCCTCGCGGACGCCGACCCCCAGCCCCACCCTCACGCCGAGTGCGACGCTTACGCCGAGCGCGACGCTCACGCCGAGCGTCACGGCAACCCCGCCCCCCACCGCGACCCCGGAGCCCACCGCCACGCCGGAACCCACCGCCACGGTTGGCGTCGGTGCCATCGAGCCGCGCACCGTGCTGGCGAACATCTCGCACGATTACCAGCGGCTCAACAATTGCGGCCCGACCACGGCGGCGATGGCGCTCTCCTACTACGGGCTGAGCTTTACCCAGTACGACATCGCGCCGATCGTCAAGGGCGCAAACACCGACAAAAATGTATCGCCGGAAGAGCTAAGCGCTTTTTTGCGCGCCCAGGGCTTCGCGGCCCCCATCCGCGTCAACGGCGATCTGGACACCCTGCGCGCGCTGCTTTCCAACGGGATTCCAGTCATCGTCGAGCAGTGGCTGGAGCGCGAGGGCGACCCGCTCACCGGTCACTACCGCCTGGCGACCGGCTACGATCTGGCGCAGGGGCTCTTCTTTGTGAACGATTCCTACCTCGGCCCGAGCCTGTCCTACCCGGATGCCACCTTTGACCGCTGGTGGCGCGCCTTTAACCGTCTCTACATTCCCCTTTACCGCCCGGAGCAGGAGTCGCTCGTGCGGGCCATCGTGGGCGACGCGCGCTGGCAGCCTGAGGCGATGTGGCAGGGAGCCGCGACGCGCGCCGCGCAAGAGCTAGCCGCCGCGCCCGATTTTTATGGGTGGTTCAACCTGGGCAGCGCTCGCCTACGCTTGGGCGACGCAGCGGGCGCGGTCGAGGCGTACGATCAGGCGATCAGCCTGGGCCTGCCGGAGCGGATGCTCTGGTACCAATATGGTCCGCTGGAAGCGCTGAACGCGACGGGGCAATTCGAGCGCACCCTCCAACTCAGCCAGCCCTACGTTGAGCTGCAAATCGAGGAAATCTTCTTTTATCGCGGCGTCGCCCTCGAAGGGCTGGCTCGCCCGCAGGAGGCGCTCGCCGCGTACCAGAGCGCGCTTGCCCTGAACCCACACTTTCAACCCGCGCTGGAGGCTATGGCGCGGGTTGGTGGGTAGGGTGGGCGACGACCGCTAACCAACGACGGAAAACGGACAACGGACAACGGATAGATAAACCGCCACCAACAGTAGGCGCTTCATCTGTCGGTCGTCGGTCGTCAGTCGTCGGTCGTCCGTCCTCGCTCGCGCGTGCCCTCGACGAGCCACGCGGCGAGCGTGGGCCACGCGGCGACCACGCGCAGGGCGAACGAGAGAGCGGGCGGACGCAAAAAAATCGGCTGGAGCAGCCGCCCCAGCCGCAAGCGCTCGGTGAAGCGCTGCCGCCACGCGGCAGCGTAGCGCTCGCACAGGGCGTCGGCGTCGAGCGTGCCGCGCAGAAAGGCGCAGGTGAGCGGCGCGGCCAGCAGGGCGGCGCGCAGCGCCATCGCCTGCCCGTTGCCCGCCAGCGGCGATATCAACTCCGCGCTGTCGCCGAGCATCAAGATCTCCCCCTCCACGGGGGCTTTGCGCGCAAACGAGACATTGGAAATCACGATGTCCTCGCTGAGCTTTTCCGCCCCGTGCAGCTGCGCGGCCAGCGCGGGGTTCTCCCCCTGGATCATCTGCCAGAACGCGTCGATCTGCTTGCCGCTGCGCGCCCACGCCGCATCGGTGGCGAGCAGGCAGACGTTGACCGCCTCCCCCTCGACGCGGTTGATGCCGCAGTAGCCGCCCTGGAAGCCGTGAAGCTCCGTGCGCTCCCCAGGGGTTGGCCCCCGAAAGTGCGCCTTGAGCGCCATGAAGCCCGCGCGCCGCGCGAAAAAAGGGCGCTCCAGCGTGCGGTCCAGCGTGGCGCGCTTGCCCCACGCGCCAAGGACGACGCGCGCCCGCACCGTGCCCTCCTGGGTGCGCACCTCAAAGCCGTCGCGCAGCGAGCCGTGAACCTCGCTGGCCGCGCACCCTTCCCGCACCGTCGCCCCGACGGCGCGCGCGCGCTCCACCAGCAGGTGATCCAGTCGGTAGCGGGAAAAGCCCAGCGCCGGGGCGGGCAGCGGGAACTCCACCGACTGCCCGCGCGGTGCGGTGAGGCGCGTCGCCGTGAGGCGCGCGGGTCCCGCCGCCTGGATCGCCTCCCACACCCCCAGGCGCTGGAAGAGTGGCACCGTTTCAGGGGAGAGAAACTCGCCACACATCTTGTGGCGCGGAAAGTGGTGGCGCTCCAGCACGATCACGCGGTGGCCCGCCTCGGCCAGGGCGATGGCGGCGGCACTGCCCGCCAGCCCCGCGCCGATGATCGCCACATCGTGCGGCTCACTCATCCCAGCGGCTCGCGAGCAGCCAGCGCAGCCCCGGCACGTGCAGCGTGATGTCCACGTTGGGCAGCACGCGCGCGGCGATGGCGCGCATCTCGCCCAGCGTGTAGGCGCGGCGGAACGAGGTGTCGCTGTCGGCGTGGGTCACGGGGGAGCGGGTGAGGAGCGGCCCGAGCGTGCTCTTGTAAAGATAGGTGGGCAGGGGGTGACGCCACAGGTCGCTCATCAGCAGGCCGCGCCGCGCCACGCGGCGGCACTCGGCAAAGAGCGCAAGCAGCGCCGCCTCGTCAAAGTGGTGAAGGAAGAGGGAGGAGGTGACATAATCCACGCTCCGGTCGGCTAGCGGCAGGCGCAGCGCGTTGCCCCCGACAAGGTGGACGTGCGGGGTCGCGGCGCGCGCGTTCCACACGCGGGCGTAGCGGAGGTGGCGCGGCGTAAAGTCGAGCGCTACCACGCGCACCGCCTGATACTCCTGCGCGGCCCAGCAGGCGAGCGCCTGCGCGAGTTGGCCGCTGCCGGTGCCGAGGTCCAGCACGGTGGCGGGCTTGGGGCTCTCGCGCAGCCACGCCGTTAGCGGCCACTCGATCATGCTCGTGCCGAACCACCAGCGGTTCAGGCGGCGCAAATCGTCGAGCGAGCGCCGCGCCTCCGCCTCGTCGCATCCGCCCTCGTCCAGCACCTCCGGCTCGTCCACGCGCTGCCGCAAGAGCAGGCGATCAAGGAGGGAGGGTGGTCGTCCGTTGCCCGTCGTCGGTCGTCGGTCGTCGGTAGTCAAAATTCCAACTCGGCGAGGAGCGGGTAATGGTCGGAGGCGCGGGCGGTGACTGCGGGCTCAAGCACGACGTCGCAGCGCTTCAGCGCGTAGGAAAATTCGTTGGGGAGAAACAGGTAGTCGAGGCGGATGTGGGGCGAGGGGGGCGGGAGGGTGTAGCCCGACTCGTCGGGATGGAGGGTGCGGAAGCCATCCATGTAGCCATCATCGCGCAGCACCTGGATGGCGTGCCGTTGCAGTTGCCGCCCGCTGAGCCAGATCAGGCCGCGTATCCACCAGGGGAACTTTTGCAGGTTCACCTGGTCGCCCTGGGCCACCGTGTTAAAATCGCCCACCAGCAGGTGACGCGATTTGCGATACGGCTCGATGTCTTCCAGCAGGGCGCGCACCTCGCGCACGCGCCGCGTTTCGTCCCACTTGGACAGGCGCGCCCGCAGGTGCACCCCGAAGATGCGGAGCGGGGTCCCGGCGATGTCAAGGTGGATAAAAGGATGGTGGGAGCCCGGCGGGTTGTGCCAGCGATGCTCCTTGATGGGCAGGTTGCTCAGAAAGGCGAGCGACTGCCCCGGCTGCGCGCCCCACTGCTCCATCCCCACCGCCTGCTGAATCTGCTCCACCACCCGCCTGTCGTACGCCTCCTGCAAAATCACCAGATTCGGCGCACAGGCGCGGATCACCTCGCTGATGAGCGGGGCGCGCCCCTGCCCACCGAAGCGGATGTTGTAGCTGAGCAGCTTGATTCTCACGACTCATCCGGTTGTTCGATAATTTTGATGTACGGTTGACCCACCAGCTTGTCGCGCCCCTCCAAAAAGAGCTTGGCCATCGCCTGAAAGTTGACGGGGCGGCCCACCATCTCCTCCAGGGTAAGGCGCAATGGGTTCAGCGGGGGTGCCGCTTCCGGCGTCTCGTCGCTCAGGGGTTTGGTGTTGATCTTGGGAGCGTAGAAATATTCCCTGTTCCACATCTCCATGACCTCTTCCCCCAGCAGGGTCACATCCAGGTCGCTGGTGCCCGGCCCGCGCTCGTCGAAGCACCCCCCCTCGTGGCGCTCGTTTGTGATGACGCTGCCGCGCAGGGCCACCTCAGTTTCGGGGGGCAAGCCCGCCCGCAGCGTGGCGACAAAGCGCTCGTAGCAGGCGCGATCCCCATTGAAGGCGAGCACCACGATGCGCTCGATGATTTCCTCGCGGGTCATGTCTTTGGCATCTTTTTCGTAAATTTCCTGCTCTGTCACGATGTGCCATTCCTCCCTGATTGATGACGGCTCCCATAGCGGCCAGCGCGACGCAAGAACGAACAGCCGTCGGTGATGGCCGATGGATCCTCGACTGAAAGGTGGGGCTTTTCCCCCTTCGCTCCTCACGGTTAAGCAAGCATCATACCGCTTACAGGCGGCTGTGGTATGATGCTTCCCCGGCCTGGGGCGCTTTGCCGGGGGATCGATTTATACAGGAGGTCTGATGCGACACTCAGTGTGGCGTGTGACGCGCTTTGCCCTGCTGTGGGCGCTTTTGGTTGCTGGAGTGGGGAGCACCCTCGCCCAGGCAGGGGAAGCGCCACGTACCGAATTGGTTGTGGTGGCGGAGGCGGACAGCTATCTGGTATCCAACTTACCCGACGAAAACTTTGGGGGGGTGGGCGGGCTGTTCATCGGCTACAACATCGGTGCGGAGCAGTATGGGGCGGCCCGCATGGTGCTGCGCTTCCCCATGCCGGACGAGATTCCCGCCCACGCGGTCGTCACCGACGCGCGGCTCGACTTGTACCTCACCTATGCCAACCCCTCGACCGACACGCCGATGGAAACCAAGCTGCGGCAGCTGCTCTCCGCGTGGGACGAGAACACCGTGACCTGGAACAGCGAGCCGCTCTGGGACCCCGACGAGGTGCTCGTCACCGCCGAGGTGGGGGATGAGGCGGGGGTGTACCAGTGGGGCAGCGACGAGTTGGCGGCGGTGGTGGACGGGTGGATCAGCGGCGCGATCCCCAATTACGGGCTGGACCTGCAAGGGGACGAGACGATGGAGTTGGGGCGCGAGCGCGTCTTTTACTCCACCGAGGCCCCAGTTGGGGCCGAGCGGATGCCGCGCCTCTTTATCGAGTACACCCTGGACGAGACAGCGCCCGAACATCATCGTCGAGCCGCTGCCAGCGTTCTCGCCCGCGACCTTCACCGTTGCGTGGAGCGGCGAGGAGTTGGGCGGCGCGGGGATCGACTTCTACGAGGTGCGCTACCGCGTGGATGGCGGCGAGTGGGTGCCCTGGCAGAGCGGCGTGGCGGTGATGTCCGCCGAGTTCACTGGCGAGGATGAGCGCTTTTACGAGTTCGAGGCGCGCGGGGTGGATCAGGCGGGCAACGAGGAGCCGTGGGTGGGGCCGGAAGCGGGCACCAGGGTAGACGTGACCCCCGCCACCGCCACGGTGGACCTGCTCCCCGCGCTCCTCCTCCAGCCCGATTTTACGGTCAGTTGGACTGGCAACGATCCAGCAGGGATCAGCTGCTACGACATCCAGTACAGCTTCAATGGCGGAGCGTGGATGCTCTGGATGAAGTGCACCACCGAGACGAGCGCCCTGTTCACCGCGTCGGGCGATGGGGTGTACCGCTTCGAGGCGCGCGCCCGCGACGTGTCGGGCCAGCTCGAACCCTTCCTGGGGCAGGCCGAGGCCATCACCCAGGTGGACGCCGCGCCGCCCTTCATGGAGCCACGCCTCTGGATGCCGCTCCTGTTGAATGGGGCCAAGCCGCACGGTAGTAGCAGAACGGCAGAACGCAGAACGGAACGGATTAACGCAAAGGCGCAAAGGCGCAAAGACGCAAAGCAACAGAGCGCATATACTCGTTACTCAAGCCTCTGTGTTCTCTGTGTTCTCTGTGGTAAAGTCGTCCGTTGTCGGTCGTCCGGGAAGGGCGGGTCAGCGGATGTCTACGACCTGCTCGTCGTCCAGCCATGCTTCGCGCTGCCTGGCCCGCCCGCACTTTCACCCGTCGGGGCTGCGACGGGTCCAGGCGGACCCAGACCGCGCTGCTGGCGTGGTTGGTGGCGGTGCGTGCGCCCGCCTGGATGCGATACGAGCCGGAGGGCAGCACCTGCCCCGCCGCGTTGCGCCCATCCCACAGGCGGAAGTGCTCGCCCGCGCCCTGCTTGCGGCTGTCCACGAGGGTGGCTACGTGTCGGTTGAACTCATCATAGACGTCGATGTCCACCGTCGCGCCGCGCGACATGAACAGGCGCAGGATGAGCAGGCGCTGCTCGCCGGGGCGGTTCGGGTAGAAGGTGGGGTAATCCACCGTCACCTCGAAGGCGAGCGGCGAGGCGAGGCCGCCGAAGATGAACAGCGCCGCCCCCACCAGCCCCGTGCCGATCAGCAAGCGCCAGAGCAGTGGGCTGTTGAACTGCTCCGGGATCGTCACGCGCGGCAGGTCGGAGAGGGCGCTGTTGTTCGTGGTGTAGTGCACCGTGCGTTGCAGGGTGGAGGCGTTGCCCGCGAGGTCGGTCGCGGTGATGGTGATGAGGTTGTTGCCCCCTTGCAGCGCGACCAGCGCCGAAAAATTTCCGTTCGCGTCGATGGGCACCGTGTTCCCGTTGACGCGCAGCGCAGCGCCGGGGTCCACGCGGCCGCTCACCCGCACCGAGGGGTCGCGCACGACCAGCCCATCCGGCACGCTCGCGACGGTGATCGTTGGCCCCTGCGAGCGCAGGGTGATGCGTCGCTCGACCGCGCTCTCGTTGCCTACCGGGTCGGTTGCCACCACGCGCAGCACATTTTCCCCCTCGTCCAGCACCAGATCGAGCGCGAAGGTGCCCCGCTCGTCCACGGTGGCGGGTCGCCCGTTGACGGTCACGGCCACATCGGGCGGGACGCTCCCCTTGACGGTAACGAGATTGCTGCTGACAAACGCGTTGTTCTCGACCGGCTCGCTCAGTTGCAGGTCGGGGGGGCGCGTGCGCAGGGTGAGCAGCCGCGACATCATCGTCTCGTTGCCCGCGCCGTCCACCGCGCGGATTTCCAGCGGGTTCAGCCCCTCGTCCAGCAGGCGGCTGACCTGGAAAACCCCGCGCGCATCCACCGGCACCGGGCGTGGGTCGCCCGTCACCCAAACGGTTACGTTCGGCTCGGTGGTGCCCTCGACGGTAAAATTGGGCTCGCGCGTGGTGATGTCGTCGGCAAAGTTTGCCAGTTGCAGGCGCGGCGGGGTAGTGTCCACCTCGACCGGCACCGTGTGCTCGCTGTTGCGCGCGGTCGCGGCGGCGGTGACGGCGATCTGGTAGAGACCATCCGGCACTACCTGCCCGCTGTCGTCGCGCCCGTCCCACGTGACCGCGTGCTGCCCGTCGGGCTGCGGCTGCTGGTTCACGAGGGTGCGGATGGCGAGCCCCGCGCTGTTGCGCACCATTGCCGACACGTTGGCCTGCTCGCTCAGCGTGTAAAAGGCGGCAACCTCCTCCTGCGTGCCATCGTTGTTGGGCGAGAAGGTGGATTGGTCGGCGGCGACCGTCACGGAGGGGGCACGGATCCAGTCGAGCGGGAACATGACGACCACGAGGCCGATCACCCCCATCGCGATCACGAGCGAGAGCAGGTTGGGCCGCGTCGAGGCCTCGGAGATGCTGCGCGCGCCCTGGCGTTGGCGCGAGCGCTCGCGGCTATGACTACGGCTGCGTTGACGGGTAGCGGGCATCAGTCGAGTTCCAGCATGATCACATCATCGTCGCCAAGCGGTGCGACGTGCGGGGCGCGTCGGGTCGGGGCAGCCTGCGGCTCGCTAGACATCGTCACCGGCCCCTCGCGCGTCATTCGCACCTGGAAGCCGCGCCGTGGCTGCTGCGTCACGGGGCGGCGCACCATCTCGTACAGCGCGCTCCCCACGGCGGTCGCCAGTGCCGAGAGCGCCAGCCCCACGGTGGGGAGGGGGCTCGTGAGGAAGGTGGCGAGCGGCTGCACCTCTAGCCAGGCGGGGAGCAGGAAGAGGGTGGCCCAGAGCATCAGGGAGCCCAGCGCCAGCGTGGGGATCAACAAAAAGCGCGGCTCGCCGTTGCGCCACTCGATCTCGCGCAGCTTGCCCACCGCCCAGCCCGCGAGCCCCCACAGGACGATTTGCAGCGCGTGCAGCAGCAGCAAAAAGGAGGATTGGGCGAAAGGCTCGACCAGCATCCGCAGGGTGTCCAACGAGTTGCTCCCCGCCACCTGCGCGCGGATCAGGTCGAGCGAGAAGGGAGCCCCGTAGAGCGCGCCGATTTCCGGCATCCACCCGGCCAGCCCGCCTGCCATCTTGAGCCAGAGCGCGGCGAGGATCCCCGCCCACAACCCCGTGGTCGGCCCCGCGATCACCCCGGCCAGCAGCGGCACCAGGCCAATCATCTGCCACTGCGCCAGCAGCGGCGCGCTCGCGATGAGCAGCGCCCAGGGCAGCGCCTCGATGATCCACTCGCGCGGGAGCAGCGCTACCGCCAGAAACAGGGTCATCAGGTAGGGGGAGAGCGCCCACATCGGCCAGAGGAGCGCGGCGACCGCTGCATAGTAGCCCCACGCGCGCGAGCGCACCCCCAGGCCGAAGATGCCGATGAGCAGCGCGCTTTGCCACTGCGCGGGGTACACCGCCATCCCGTTCAGGAAGAGCCCCACCACCAGCGCCAGGGCAGCGGCCACCGCCGCATCCTCGATGCGGTCGCGGTGGCGCTGGTAGGCGAGGACGGGGCCCCGCAGGGTGGCGTGGAGGGTCACAACTTTCTCACAAATTGTTACACTTTTTGATAGGGTACGTGAACGTCTCGCAACATTGGGAAATGCTTTTGGTTCAACGTAATCAAAGTTGCTCCTGCCGCCTCCGCTGTTGCTGCGATTAGGGCATCGGCAAGCCCAACATTATGACTTTTCACATAAGTGCGTCGATGTAATCCACCATTGATCGCAATTTGTTCATCTACATGGATTACTTGAAAGACACGAAGAAAGGTATCTAACTTTTTGCGCTCATGTCCTTCGCGCACTCCTGCATACAATTCTGCCACAGTAATAGCAGAAAGTAGAAGCACTTCCTCTGTAAGACTTTCAAGGTAAGTTACTGCATCGGCCCGCCCACGCAAATAATCGATCAGTACATCTGTATCGAGCATTAATAAGCTTGGCATCGTACCACGCACCTGCTCAATCACTCAATCGATCAAACTCGCTGCGAAGCGTTTCTACATCCGGCAAGTCATCCCGCTCGCTCCACATGCCACGCCCTTCGCGCAACAGGGCGAGTCTGTTTCTGGGGTGTTGCTGAGTCTGCAAAAAACGGCTCACGGCTTCGTGAAGCAACTCCGTTTCGCTTTTGCCGGTTCGCTTTGAGATCGTCTGGAGCGCATGGTGCTCCTGTTCACTTAGGTGAATCTCTGCGGTTGTCATAGCTTTCCTCGCCTCCAAATTCCTACGCCACCCGCTCCCATGGGGCGGGGCCGCTGCTGGACGCGGCGCGCGCGTGCTCCTTGGCCCAGCCACGCAGTGCGGCGATCTCCTCGCGCATCACCTCCGAGAGGGGGAGGGTCTGGCTGATGACGCGCAGCAGGTCGTTCATCTCCACGTCGCGCCGCTCGTCAAAGGCGTCGTAAAGCGCGGAGATGATCAGCTGCTCGATCTCCGCGCCGGTAAACCCTTTGCTTTCCGCGACGAGGCGCTGAAGGTCAAAGTGCTTCGGCTCGCGCTTGCGCTTGCGCAGGTGAATGTCCCAAATTTCAGCGCGCTCCGGCTTGCTTGGCAAATCCACAAAGAAGATCTCATCGAAGCGGCCCTTGCGCAGCAGTTCGGGGGGCAACTGGCGCACGTCGTTGCTGGTGGCGACTACGAAGACCGGCGACTGTTTTTCCTGCATCCAGGTCAGAAAGGTGCCAAACACGCGCGCCGAGGTGCCCGCGTCGCTGCGCCCGGAGGAGGCCATGCCCGCCAGCCCCTTCTCTATCTCGTCCAGCCAGAGCACGCAGGGGCTGATGCTTTCGGCCACCTGCAAGGCGTGGCGCATGTTCTGCTCGCTCGCGCCGACCATCTCCCCGAAGATGCGCCCCATGTCGAGGCGAAGCAGCGGCAGCTTCCACTGGCTGGCGACCGCCTTCGCCATCAGGCTCTTGCCGCCGCCCTGCACGCCCAGAAGGAGCAACCCGCGCGGCTCCGGCAGCCCGAAGCGGCGCGCCGCCTCGCTAAAGGCAGCGCCGCGCTTGCGCAGCCACTCTTTCAGCTCTTCCATCCCCCCCACCTCGCTGAAACTTTCGGGGGTGTGGAAGTATTCCAGCACCTTCGACTTGCGGAGCAGGTGCTGCTTTTCCGCCAGGATCACGTCGAGGTCGATCCCGTGCGTCATCACCAGCGATTTGGCGAAAACGTTTTCCGCCTCGGTGCAGGTGAGCCCCTGCGCCGAGCGGATGACGCGCGCGCGCGCCTCCTCGTCCAGTTCCAGGTCTTGCAGGGCGTGGCTGCGCTGGCGCGCCGAGCGCAGCACGCGCTCCAGCGCGGCGTGTAGCTCCTCGGGGGTCGGCTGCGAGTAGTCGAGCAGTGTGACATCCTTTTCGAGATCGGCGGGCACGACGTGCAGGGGGGAGAGCAGCACGAGGGTCTTGCGGCTCTCTTTCAGCTCGTTCGCCACATCGCGCAGGCGGCGGATCACCGTGGCGCGCTCCGGGTCGAGCGGCAGGCGCGAGTCGTCGATGTAGGGGTGAAAATCTTTCAGCAAAAAGATGGCAGCCTCTTTGGACGAGGCGATGTGGTCCAGTACCTGGAGCGCGTCGCGCGCCTCTTTGTCCACCTCGCTCGCCTTGGGCAGCGTCAGGTCCTGGATCCCCTCCGTCACCGTCCAGCCGAGCAGCTTTTTACGCCGCCGCCCCGCCACCTGGCGCAGCAACTCCTCCACGCGCCGCTCCTCGGCGGAGCAGATGTAGAGGATGGGATACTTCGCGCGGATCAAGGTTTCAAGCTCTTGAACCTTGTTTTGTACCATCTTTGCCTACTTCTTATACAAAATGTTGTATGGCGAAGTGTACCAAACTCGGCGGGGTGTGGCAATAGGGCGACGACGGACGACCGACGACGGACGACCGGACGACCGACGACCGACGGGGACGGGGGACGGGGGACCGAGGACCAGAGACAAGAGGGAAAAGCGTTGTGGTACGCGCAAGTGCTCCGCGACACGCACTTGCGTTCTCACTACAGCTTGTCGCCTGCCTGAGACATTCCCCAAAAAAACAACTCTCTTGGCTGCTTGGCATCTTGTTTGAAGCGCCTATGTCTGAGTTGAGTTTCGTCCTTCGTCCTCCGTCCGTCGTCGGTCGTCGGTCGTCGGTCGTCCGTCATCACTTACGTTTCTTGTCGCCCTTGCCGGTGCCACGGCGGTAGCGATCGTCGTCCTGCTCGCCCTCGCGGAAGCGCAGGCGCAGCGGGGTGCCGATGAAGCCGTACTGCTCGCGCAGGTTGTTCTCAATGTAGCGCTGATAGGAGAAGTGAACCATCTCGGCGTGGTTCACAAAGAAGATGAAGGTGGGCGGCGCTACCGATGCCTGGGTCGGTAAAGCGGAAACGCAGCTTGCGCGTGCCCTTGGAGGTCGGCGCGTGGCGCGCGGTAATCTCGCTCATGAGGCGGTTCAGCTCGGCGGTGGGGATGCGCTTGTGGCGCTCCTTGTACACCTGCTGCACCAGTTCCAGCACCTTGCTGACGCGTTGGCCGGTGAGCGCGGAGATGAAGAGCACTGGCACGTAGGAGAGGAAATTTAGCCGCTCGCGGATCTCGTTCTCGTACTCCATCATCGTGTAGCTGTCTTTCTCGATCAAATCCCACTTGTTGACGAGCACGACCACGCTCTTGTAATTTTCCAGGATGTAGCCCGCCACGTGGGTGTCCTGCGCCGTCACCCCATCGGTGGCGTCGATGAGCAGCAGCGCGACGTCGGCGCGCTCCAGGGCACGGAGCGCCGCCAGCACGGAGACGAACTCGACCCCTTTTTCCACCTTGCCGCGCCGCCGGATACCCGCTGTGTCAATCAGCGTGAACTTTTGCTCCTCCCAGAGCAGCTCGGTGTCGATCGTGTCGCGCGTGGTGCCCGCGAGCGGGCTGACCATGACGCGCTCCTCGCGCAGCATCTTGTTGATCAGGCTGGATTTGCCCACATTGGGCCGCCCGACGATCGCCACCCTGATGTTGTTCTCCTCCGCTTCCTCCTCCACCTCGATGGGGGGGAGTGCCTCGATCACCATGTCCAGCAGGTCGCCCACGCCGGTGCCATGCTGCGCCGTGATCGTCACCGGATCGCCCAGCCCCAACTCGTAGAACTCCACAGCGTTCAGGCGGCGCTCCTCGTTTTCCGCCTTGTTCGCCGCCAAAATCACCGGTTTGTCCGTCTGCCAGAGCAACTCCGCCACCTCGCGGTCCGCCGTGGTGATCCCCTCGCGGGCGTCCACCACCAGCACGATGGCGTCCGCCTCGTCCATCGCGGCCTGCGCCTGCGCGCGGATGCGCGGCGCGAAGTGATCCTCGTCCCGCACGAGCAGGCCACCGGTGTCCACCACCAGGAACGCGCGCCCCAGCCACTCCGCCTCGCCATAGTTGCGGTCGCGCGTGGTGCCCGGCTCATCCTGAATGATCGCGCGCCGCTCCCCGATGATGCGGTTGAACAGGGTGGATTTTCCAACGTTGGGGCGACCCACAAGGGCCACCAGTGGCATCTGGCTCATGTCTGCTTCTCCTTATTTTACGAGGGCAGGGGCCTGCCTCTCGTGTCTGGGCTTACCGCGCCCTTTAGCTATCATCTTGGATTACTTCAGCGTGATGCGCAGCGGGCCACCGGTATCGCGCGGCTCATCGATCTCGATCTCTTCCTCGCCCCAGCGCAGCGGGCCGTAGCGGTCGCCCACCACCCAGCGGCGGCGGATGCGCACCGCGCCCCCCGTGGGTGCATCAGGGAGGGGCGCAGGGTGGCTCGGCTTTTGCTCTTCCGCCACATGCTTGAGCAGCTGCGTGCCCAGCCGCAGCGCCACGGCGGCCAGCCCCAGCGCCAGGCTGCCCAGCGTGGCCTTCTCGCTCTGGCTCAGCAGCGGCAGCGCCCCCTTCTTGCGCAGCGGCACGAGCGCCGTGCTGGTGGAACGTATCTGGGTGGCACAGGCCCCGCAGAACGTCGCCTTGCTGTCGTTGGCGGTTCCGCAGTGGGGGCAGATGTGTGGCATGAGCGGTCCTTTCTCGGTGAAAAATCCCTTGTGAGCCCTTTAGCCCTATGCTACAATGGCAACGCTAGGACGGGAGCGGCTCTTTCAGGGTGCCTAAAGAGATTGTACCATTCTCCGATATGCCCCGACAATGGGGCTAGAGGGTGCTTCTTACTAAATGGAAGACGCGACACCCCATACAGCTTTATAGGACGTACAAACGAGGCGCGGCCCTGCCTAGCGCAACCGATCCGCCACAGCGCTATCGTGCGCGCGAGCCGTTGTCCGGCGCAGAGGACGTACCCTCTAAACATGCAAAAAGAGCAAGAGCAGGGCCGCTGGCAGCGCCGCGTGGACGCGACGGGTTGCCGCGTCCATCCGCCGTGGTCCCGATAAAATCGAAGGAGTGAGCGGTTGTGGAAGAATTAGCCCCCGGTGTGTACTACGAGCCGTCCTTTCGCGGTGTCAATCTTGGCCTGGTGGTGACGGAGGAGGGGGTCGTCTCGGTCGATACGCCCATGCTGCCCATGGTGGCGGAAGCGTGGCAGGAGCAGGCCGAGCGCTTCGGCCCGATCCGCTACATCCTCAACAGCGATCATCTGCAAGAGCACACGATGGGCAACTTTTATCTGCCCGGCGAGATCATCGCCCACGATGAGACGCGTGGTCGCATGCGGATGACGGACAAGGCGAAGGATACCTACAGGAAATTCGTCATCGACATGGATGCGGAGGGCGCGGAGGACTATGTCGAGGCGTACGAGCTGCGCTACCCCAACATCACCCTTTTCGACCGCCTTACCATCTTTTTGGGCGGTCGCACCCTGGAATTCATCCACCTGCCGGGGCACACCCCCAACAGCGTGGGGCTCTACCTGCCCGATGTCCGCCTCCTCTTTACGGGGGATGTGGTCGTCAACCGATATCGCCCCTACCTGGGGCTCGCCAGCGTGGACGAGTGGCTCATGACGCTGAAGGCGATCGAGGTGATGGAGGTGAGCACCATCGTGCCGGGGCATGGCGCGCCGATGAAGCCCAACCAGCTTGGCCCGCTTGGCCGCGCACCTGGAAACGATGCGCGAGCGCGTGGCCGAGCTGATCGACAGTGGCCGCGCCCGCGACGAGGTGGTTTCCAAGATGATGCCCCACTTCGAGGAGTGGCCCATCGACAACACCCGCCGCGATGAGGAGCGCAACCTGTACCGCCAGGGGGTGCGGCAGTTGTATGATACGCTGACGGGGCGGAAGTGAGGGGGTGAGGGGGTGATGAAGGTGAGGGGGTGAGCGGGCATCCTATCGTCTCTGTGCTCTCTGTGTTCTCTGTGGTTAATCCGTCGGTCGTCGGTCGTTGACTTTGGAGCTTGGACTTTGGACTATGAAAGATGAAACGGCGGCGTGGGAGTTGGTGACGGCGCACACGCAGGGCGAGTCGTTGCGCAACCATATGCGCGCGGTGGCGGTGGCGATGCGCGCCTACGCGCGGCGCTTTGGCGGCGACGAGGCGCTCTGGGGCGCGGTGGGGCTGCTCCACGATTTTGACTACGAGGAAAACCCGGATGTGGGGGTGGACGGCCATCCCTTGGTCGGGGTGAAGCTGCTGCGCGAGCAGGGCTGGCCGGAGGAGGTGTGCCGCGCCATCCTGTCCCATGCGGAGAGCATCAGCGGCATTGTCCCGGAGACCCCGATGGAAAAGACGCTGGTGGCCGTGGATGAGCTGTCCGGGCTCATCACCGCGGTGGCGCTGGTGCGCCCCTCGCGGGACATCCGCGATGTGACGGTGAAGAGTGTCCGCAAAAAGTGGAAGGACAAGCGCTTCGCGGCAGGGGTGGACCGCGACGAGATCGAGCACGCCGCCGCGCGGCTCGGGGTGCCGCTGGACGAGCACATCGGCGTCGTGCTGGAAGCGATGCAGGCCGAGGCTGCAGATGCTGGGGCTGGATGGTCAGTAGGCAGCAGGCGGCAGGCGGCAGTGGGTTCCCGCAAAGCGGGTAAGGCGGCGAACGCAGAACACACAACCCACAACCTACAACGCACAACGCACAACGCACAACGCACAACGCACGGCGGCAGGCAGCGCGCCCTCCCCACGAGTTCCTACGAGTTCCTATGAGTTCAATTCGATACACTGAGAGCAAATGAACAGGCTAACAAGCATTCAAAACAAGCTGACCGACAGCGCCTTTGACGCCCTGATCCTCGTGCCGGGGCCAAATTTTTACTATGCGACCGGCGCGCCGCTTCACGCTTCTGAGCGGCTCAACCTGCTGGTCATCCCCAAGGTGGGGGAGCCGGTCGCGCTCGCCCCCGCGCTGGAGGCACCCTACCTGCGCCCGCTCGGCATCAAGCTGTATGAGTGGCGCGACGAGCAGGGACCCAAGGCGGCGCTGGAGCAGCTCATCAGCGACCTGCTGCTTTCCTACGCGGGGGTGGGGGTCGAGCATGGGGTGATGCGCTTTGGCGAGTCGGAGCTGTTGCGCCTGGCCGCGCCGGAGATGCGCTTTGGCCGCGCCGATGACTTTTTGGGCAAGCTGCGCGGCAGCAAGGACGAGGCGGAACTTCAGGCGATCCGTCACGCGATTGCGGTGACGGAGCAGGGGCTCCAGCGCACCATCGAGGAAATCCGCGTGGGGCAGACGGAGCGCGAGGTTGCAGCGCGGCTCCAGGTGAACCTGCTGGAAGCGGGCGCGGACACCATGGCCTTCGGGCCGCTGGTCGTGTCCGGCCCGCGCAGCGCGGAAGCGCACGCGGGCGCGGGGGATCGCGCCATCCAGGCGGGCGATACCATCATCATCGATTGTGGCGCGACGGTCAACCACTATTCGGGCGACATCACGCGCTGCGTTGCCATCGAGCCGGTGCCGGAAGAGATTGTGCGCATCTATGAGCTGTGCCGCCGTGCCAACGCGGCGGGGCGCGCGGCGGTCCAGCCGGGGGTCACCGGCGCGGAGGTGGACGCGGCGACCCGCGCGGTGATCGAGGAGGGGGGCTACGGGGAATTTTTCATCCACCGTACCGGCCACGGGCTGGGGCTGGAAATCCACGAGCCGCCCTACATCGTCGCGGGCAACGACCTGCCGCTCCAGGTGGGCAACGTGTTCACGGTCGAGCCGGGCATCTACCTGCCGGGGCTGGGCGGCGTTCGCCTGGAAGACAACATGGTAGTTACCGAGAGTGGCGGCGAGAGCCTGACCACCTTCCCGCGCGAGCTGGTTCGTCTGTCCGGCACCTGACCTTTACCCCTAACCCAAGCGTCGCGGGTGGGGCGGGGCGATAGCCTCCCGCCCCATCTCCTTTTCCCACGGGTCCCCTTTCCCACCATGATCGAGCATCCTGAAGAGCCTCTGCCCTCCGTCATTCATCAGTACCACCTGAGCAGCGAGCCCAGCAGCGGGCGCAGCCATCTTCCGCCCGCGCCGGAGCCGTTTGTCGGGCGGGAGCGGGAGCTTTCCCTGCTGCATGGCCGCCTGACGCGCGGCGCGCGGCTCGTCTTTGTGACCGGCCCCTCCGGCATCGGGAAAACGACGCTGGCCCTGGCCGCCACCCATCGCCTGCTCGCCGAGGGGCACTTCCCCGATGGGGTGCTCTGGCTCGATGGGCGCGACCTCTTCTCGTACAGCAACCTGCTCGACGAGATCGCGCGCCATCTGGGGCAGGAGCGCGTGCTGGGCCGCTCGCTGGAGTTGCGCGAGGGGTATCTGCGCCAGCAGATCGCCGCGCACGATTACCTGCTCCTGCTGGACGATCTGGATGGGGTGGAGGAGGGGCAGCGCGAGGTGGTTCGCTTTTTGCGCCAGGTGGCGGGCACCTGCCTGGTCACCGCGCGGCTCCACCCACCCAGCCAGGACGTGCCCGAGCGCCTGGGCGCGCTCGCCTTTCAAGACAGCTACCTGTTGTTGCAACAGGTGGCGGGCCACGCGATCCCCTTCGAGGATGTGGAGCGCCTGCTGACGCGCATCGGGGACTCGCCGCTCGCCACGCGGCTGGTGGGCGCGCGCCTGCAAGACGCGGCATCGGTCTATCAGGTGGTGGAAGAGGTGCTCCACGCGCCCACCGGCGAGTTGCGGCGCGGGCAGGTGCACGGTCAATCGCCGAGCACCCTGCGCGTGCTGCTCAGCGTGCTGGGCAACCTGGGCGATGAGGAGCAGCAGGTCCTGCGCGCCGCGAGCTGCCTGCGCCGCTCCTTTCCGCCCCGCCTGCTCGCCTTTATGGTGGAGCGCGACGAGGAGCAGGTGGAAGCCGCCTTGCGGCGGCTGCACGAGCGTGGCCTGTTGGATCGGAGCGTGCGCGGGTGGCGGGTCCACGATGCGCTGCGCGACGCGCTGCGCGCGCTGAGCCTGCTGCCGCAGGAGCGCTGGCAGCAGCGCGCGGCGCTGGCGCTGAGCCGTGGCAGCGTCCTCGATCAGCTGGACGCGGTGGAGCAGCTTCAGCGCTCCGGGGAGGCGCGCCGCGCGGCCATGCTCCTCCTTTCCTGCCTTGACGCGCTCATCGAGGCGAATCTGACCAGCCAGGTCGCCGCGCACCTGGCCGCCTTTGCGCCCGATATCGTGGGTCGCCGCCTCTGGCTTCAGATCAGCGAGGCGCAGGGCGATGTGGCGGTGGCCTCGGGCGGCGCGTGGGAGGCGGCGCATTTTTACCAGCGCGCCTTTGCCCAGCTTCAAGGGCAGCCAGCGAGCCAGGAAAACCAGCGTGTCGCGGCGCGCCTGGCGCGCAAGCAAGCAGAGGTCGCCCTGGAGGACCCCGGCACCAGCGGCGCGGCCCAGTCCCTGGAAGAGGCGGCGGCCTGGCTGCGGCGCGCGGTCCGCGCCGCGAGCGCCGAGGATCCGACCGAGCGGGTGCGAATCGCCCTGCTCCATAGCCGCCTGCGCGAGCGGCAGGGTCAGTGGCAACAAGCGCTCCAGGCCGCCGAGCAGGCGCGCACCCTGGCGCAGGAGGGGGCGCACGAGCTGCTCGCGGCCTGCTGGCAGCGGGTGGCGGAGCTGTACCGGGCGGCGGGACAGGAGGGGGTGGCCCTGGCGGCGCTACAAAAGGCGCTCGCCACCCTGCCCGCCGAGGGCGGGGGCTTTCAGCAGGGGTTCCTTTTGTCGGCCAGTGGCGAGATTTTGGAAGGGATGGGGCAGTGGGACGAGGCGATCTCGATGTGGGAGCAGGCGCTCCCGATTTGGCGCGCGAGCAGCCTGGGCCGCCACCTGGTTCGCACCTTGCACCAGTTGGGGGAGGTGGTGGGGCGGCAGGGGCACGGGGCGCGTGCCATCGAGCTTCAGCAGGAAGCGCTCGGCATCGCGCGGCTGGCGGGGCTGCCCGACATGGTGGTCGGCCTTCAGGTGGCCCTGGCGGCAATTTACCTAGCGCAGGGGAAGCTAGAGCAGGCAGAACCGCTCTTGCAGGAAAGCCTGACCAGCGCGCAGGGCGGTGTGAATACCACGCCGCTGCCCCGCCTGTACCGCACCCTGGCCGCGGTCATGCAGGGCAAGGGCGAGGCGGAGGAGGCGGACGCTTTGCTGCGCCGCGCCTTTTTGTGGGCCCGCCGCAACGAGGACCCCATCGAGGAGCATCGCGCGGCGTGGGCACTGGCACTGGTTGCCCGCGATACGGCGACGCTGGAAACGCTGCGCGCGGACGCGCCGGTCACGCTTTCCGCCTACGATCGCGCGCTGCTCACCCTGGAGCTAGCCGAGCACGACCAGCGCATCGGCTCCGCCGCGCAGGCACGCGCGCACCTCGCGACCCTTGAGCCTGCCCTTGCAGCGCTGGGCGCGCTGCCACTGAGCGAGCGGGTGGAGCGCCTGCGGGCCGCGCTGGCGGGCATGGGGTAGCCGCGCCTGAAAGCTCGCTGCGGGGGCGCGTTGTCGGCTGCGGGCTAGGCATCATCGTCATGGTTGCGCTTTTGGGACAGGATCGCGCCGATCAGATAGCAGCCCCAAAACAAGAGAAATGCATTGACTGGATCAATCGTAAGCTCCATCAAGAATGCCTCCTACGTGCAGGGGTAAGGCCAAAATTGTATGCCAAGCAGCGGGGCATTTCAAAGAAATCTGTGGGATGACAAGCCCGTGCAAATGGCCTGTTTTTTACCAAACAGGGTTATTATCTAGAAATAAATTTATACCGAATCTAGTTTCAAATAATGCTATAAGCGGAACAGTGTCCTTGTCAATCGTTTTCGGGTTATGTTACAATGGGCAGAACTTGACTAAAGAGCCCACAACCAAGTGGAGGCGATGTTCGCATGGGTGCACAACGAATAGAGAGAAAGCGGCGCGAGAGCCGAGGCGGCGGGGTGCCGGGCTGGTCGCTCGCGTTGGGAGGGCTCATTCTCGGCCTCATTTTGGGGTTGGTCTATGCGTGGGTGATTAGCCCGGTGGTGGTCACGAACGCGACGCCGGGCGACCTGGCCCCAGGAGGGCAGCGCGCATGGGTCCAGATGACTGCGGATTCGTACGCGATCACGAACGACGCGGCTACCGCCGCTGCGCGCCTGCAATCGGAATTTTTTGAGCCCGCGCAGCTTCAGGTGCTGCTTTCCGAGCTGGTTGTGGAGGCGCAGGCGCAGGGCGACCTGGCGCGCGAGGAGCGGCTCCGCCAGTTGACCAATGTGATGGGGACCCTCCCTGTCACGCCGCCTGGCGAGCCGGGGGGCGAGGCGGCGGTGCCGACCCCTGAGGATGCGGGAAGCCCCCTCGGTACCCTGCTGATGGCGTGTGGCTTTGGCCTGCTGGCGCTGGTGCTGCTGGGCGGGATTGCGGTGATGGTCACGCGGGCACGCCAGAGCGCCGCGCCGTCCCCGCGCCGCTCTTCCAGCTCGCGCAACCGCGCCACGACCGGGCTGCCCAGCCCCGCCGCCGCCCGCGACCGTCCGGTGGACGACACCGGCGCGTCGCTCTTGACCCTCGCCCCGGAGGACGAGGAGGCGGATGAGGGCGGCGTGCAGGTGGTGGAGGCGGATGACGACGAGGGCGTGGATGACTTCGATCTGGATCGCCTCTTCGCTGAAACGGCGGATGTGGTGGAGGAAGCCGCCCCCGCCGCGCCGCGCCGCGTGGAGTTTGCGGAGCCGGACGAGGCGGAACCCACCTACCTGCCGCCCCTTGACGAGTTTGTAACCCGCTACAACTACGGCGATGATGGCTATGACATGAGCTTCGCCATCGAGACGGCGCAGACGGAGTTTTTGGGCGAGACCGGCGTGGGCATCAGCGAGGTGGCGAACAAGGGCGAGTCGCCGCAGCAGGTGACCGCGTTCGAGGTGTGGCTCTTCGACAAGGACGACATCCGCACGGTCACCAAGGTGCTGCTGAGCGATCATGCGTGGAATAACCAGGAACTGCGCAGCAGCCTCGCCCCCAAGGGGGAGCTGGTCCACGTGCAGGAGGGGGACACGATTGACCTGGAAACCAAGTCGCTGCGCGTGCGTGCCCGCGTCCGCGAGGCCGACTACGGGCGTGGCGGGCGCGCCCCCAACTCCTACTTCGAGCGCTTCGTGGTGGAGCTAACCGCGCAGCGCAAGCAGTAGCCAACCACTCTCAAAGTAAAAAGCGCCGCGCTCGGTCTCACGAGCGCGGCGCTTTTTTGTAATCGCCTCTGTGTTCTCTGTGCTCTCTGTGGTACAAAGCCGTTCCGTTACGGGCGCTCCCACGGGTTGAACAGCTTGTCCCACTCCTGGAGCGCGTAGCGGTCGGTCATGCCCGCGATGTAGTCTGTGACCACGCGGTACAGGTCGAGGTGCGCCAGCCGCTTCTGGGTGGAGGTGGGGAGTTGCTCGGGGTGGGCGATGTACGCCTCCCACAAATCTTGCAGCACGCGTTGCGCCTTGGCCGCCATGCGCGCCACGCGGTAGTGGCGGTACATGTTCTCGTACAGGAAGCTTTTTAGCTCCCGATCCTTGGCGCGCATCTCCGCCGAAAAGGAAAAGAGCGGTTGGTCGCAGTGGCGCACATCTTCCAGGCAGGTGATGCCCGCCTCCTGAATCTGTCGGTCCGTGGTGACGATCAGGTCGGTCACGAGCAGGTTGATGAGCTTGCGGATCATGCGGTGGCGGGTCATCTCCTCCCACGGCACCCCCTCGCCCACCTGTGCCATCGCCTCGCGCACCAGCGCCACATCGGCATCCAGCACCTGCTCGATGGAGAGGATGCCGCTGCGCAGCCCGTCGTCCAGATCGTGGCTCGTGTAGGCGATGGCGTCGCAGTAGTTGACCACCAGCGCTTCCAGCGACGGCTTCAGGTGGAGCGCATAGGCAGCGTTGTCGGGGTCGGCCACATCGTACTCCGACTCGTGCTTGACGATCCCCTCGCGCACCTCGTAGGTCAGGTTCAGCCCCGCGAAAGTCGGGGAAGCGCTGCTCCAGCTCGCTGACGATGCGCAGCGTCTGCTTGTTGTGGTCAAAGCCGCCATGATCGAGCATCAACTTGGACAGAATCTGCTCGCCCGCGTGGCCGAAAGGGGTATGCCCCAGGTCGTGCGCGAGGGTGATCGCCTCGGTCAAATCCTCGTTCAGCCGCAGCGCGCGCGCGATCGTGCGGCCAATCTGCGCCGCCTCGATCGTGTGGGTCAGGCGCGTGCGGTAATAATCGCCCTCAAAGTTGACGAAGACCTGCGTCTTGTACTCCAGGCGGCGGAACGCGGTGGTGTGGATGATGCGGTCGCGGTCCTTCTGAAAGGCGGTGCGGTAGGGGTGCTCCTCCTCCGGCACCACGCGCCCCTCGCTTTGGCCGCTGTGCGCGGCCCACGGTGCCAGGCGTGAGCGCCTCGATCTCCTCGTACTCCTCCCGTGTCAGCATTGTTTTCCCCCACGCGCTTCAAATTTCACTGTCAATCAGAGAAATTATGCGAGCTACCCCCCAGAAGCGCAAGCCCAAAACCCCCGAACGTCTACGGTGTCTGCAATCCGAAATCCGAAATCCGAAATCTGCAACCTGCAACCTGCAACCTACAACCTACAAACCCCCGTTATCGTCCCTCCAACAACGTCGCCGCCATCTCCACCTGCGGGTCGCGCGCGCAGGCGAAGCGGCTCCAGTCGGTGTAGTCGAGCAGATCGGGCTGCACGCCGACCCCTTCCAGCGTCTCACCGCTGGGCAGCCGGAAGCCCTGCTCGGCGATCCAGACGCGCGCGCCGAAAGGGAGGCGACGCGGGAAGATCGTTTCCACGTTGCCCTGCGTCGGGCGGCCCAGCACGATGGCCCCCCGTTCCTCCTGGAGGGTGGCGGCGAGCACCTCGGCGTAGCTTTCCGTGCGCTCGCTCACCAGCACGACCAGGGGCAGGTCAGGGTGGGTGGGCGGCGGGTCGTCCTCGCGCGGGGCAACCAGCAGGTCGGTTTGCAGCCGCCCCGAGAACTCGCCAAGCTGCCCCTCCAGGAAGATGCCCAAAATCCCCTGGAGCACGGGTCGCCAGCCGCCGACGTTGGGGCGCAGGTCAAGGATGAGCCCGTCCAGCGGGCCGTCAGCCTCCATCTCGGCCAGCCGCGCGCGCAGGCGGTCCGGTACGTCCATCACCCAGAGGGTATCGAGGCGCACGTAGCCGATGCGCCCGCTGCGGTTGGGCAGCAGCTCGCCCGGCACCTCCAGCATCTGGTTGATGTCCTCGCGCGTCAGGGTGAGGGTGTAGGCCCCGCTGCCCGGTCGCGCCATCGAGAGGGTGGCACTGCTCCCGATCTCGCCCCCATCGCCCCAGTAGCCGCCCCCGTTGAGCGCGGTCACGCGGTCGCACGCCTGCACCCCCGCGCGCGCCGCCGGGCTGCCGGGGATCACCTGGAGCACCAGCGCGCCATCGGGGAGCGGCATCGTGTACAAGCCGAGGCCCCCGTAGTGCACCTCGTTGCGCGACAACTCAAAGTGCTCGACCGCCTCGGCGGGGGTCATGAAGCGCGAGTGCGCGTCGTTGAGCAGCGCCACCATCTCTTTGAGCACCTGGTAATACCCCTCGTCGTTGGGCGCGGCGAGCGCGCGGGCACGGTAAGGCTCGCGCAGCGCGGCCCAATCGACCCCGTTGAACGCCGGGTCGAGGTAGCGCTCGCTCACGGTTTTCCACAGCTCGTCGAAGAGCAGGGCGCGCTCCTCCTGCACGAGCGGGTGGTCGGGGGTGGGCCAGGCGGTGGGGCGCGCGGTCGCGGTCAGGTCGCGGGCCAGCAGGGTGGGGGTCGGGGTGACGCTCGGCGTGGCCGTGGAGGGTGGCGCTGGGTAGGCGTCGCCCTCGGCGCAGCGGTGGCGCTGGGCGGCAGCGTCGCCGTCGGCGCGGGGCGCGTCGGCGCGGGGGTGAGGGTGGCGAGGGCGAGCGGCTGCGCGCTCGGCCGTGGCGGTCGCGAGTGCCACGGCGTTGGCGCGCGGGCTGCTGCATCCGACGAGCAGGATGAGCAGCAGAGCAAGGACAAAAGAGCGTAACCGATGGCGGTTCATGAACGGCAGCACCATTCTATTTCTTCGAAACGCGGGTTAACCATCAGAGAGCAAAGGGTTCATGAAAAGGGGCGCACGGGGCGCGACGATGGGGGATTGTAGGTCAAAGCTGTCGCTCCTGTCCACCTTCTGTGGTACACTTGTTCGCAGAAATCGGACAATGGATGACGAGGTAGAGGCATGGCAATTCGGCGTTTGCCAACCGATGTGGCAAGCAAGATCGCGGCGGGCGAGGTGGTGGAGCGGCCCGCCAGCGTGGTGAAGGAGTTGGTCGAGAACGCGATTGACGCGGGCGCTACCGAGATTCGCGTCGAGGTCAAGGGCGGCGGCAAGTCGCTGATCCGCGTGGCGGACAATGGCTCCGGCATCCCGTCGGAGGAGCTTGAGTTGGCCTTTGAGCACCACGCTACCTCGAAGCTCCAGACAGCGGACGACCTCTTTGCCATCCACACCCTCGGCTTTCGCGGCGAGGCGCTGCCCTCCATCGCCTCGGTCAGCCAGGTCACCGTGCTCAGCCGCACGCGCGATGAGGCGGCGGGCACGCAGCTTCGCATCGAGGGGGGCAAGCACGTAGCGCGCGAGGCACGCGGCGCGCCCGCCGGCACGATCTTCAGCGTCGAGGAGCTTTTCTTCAATGTGCCCGCGCGCCGCAAGTTTCTGCGCACCACCGCCACCGAGAATGGGGTGATCTCCGAGGTCATCTCCACCTACGCGCTCGCCTACCCGGAGCGCCGCTTTTCCCTACAGATCGAGAACCGTCAGGTGCTCCAGAGCCCCGGCAACGGTCGCCTGGAAGACGCGGTGATCGCGGTCTACGGGGTGGAGGTGGCGAAGGAGATGATCGAGCTGCCGCGCGCCGAGGACGAGGCAAGCGGCATCGCGGTCGGCGGCTACATCGGCGGCCCCACGCTGCACCGCCCCAACCGCAAGTACATCACCCTTTTCGTGAACGGGCGCGCGGTGCGCAGCCCGCTCATCCAGACCGCTATCGAGCAGGCCTACCAGAGCGTGGTGCCGACCGGCCGCTTCCCGGTCGTCGTGCTGCACATCGAGGTGCCCCCGGACGAGGTGGATGTGAACGTTCACCCGCAAAAGCAGGAGGTCAAGTTTGCGCGCAGCGACGAGGTGTTCGGCGCGGTGCAGCGCGCGGTGCGCCGCCGCCTGATCGACGCGGCCCCGGTGCAGCGCTACGGTCGCCCCACCGAGGCGCTCGCGCCCACCGAGGGCGAGGGGGAGGGCGGCGTGGATTGGAAGGCGTTCGACCGCTCCGGCTATCAGGGCAGCGGGGGAGAGGGGGAGACGGGGGGACAGGGGGACAGGGGGACAGGGGGACAGGGGGACAGGGGGACAGGGAGACGGGGGGACTTTGACAGATCGTCGTTGGTCGGCGCACCCGCCTCGGGGAGCCGTCGCTCGGCGGAGTATTGGGAGCAGGCGGCGGCGCGACGGGACGCTGAGGAGCACGCGGCGGCTCCGCCCGCCGAGCCGGAGGGACAACTCAGCTTCGGGGGGCAGATGCAGCCCTCGCAGGAGGCGGGCTACTACGACCTCGCGGGCAGCTCGCGCCTGCCACCGCTGCGCGTCCTGGGGCAGATTCACCGCACCTTCCTCGTCTGCGAGGGGCCGGACGGGCTTTACCTGGTGGACCAGCACACCGCGCACGAGCGCGTGCTGCTGGAGCGCTTCCGCCGCGAGCGCGCCAAGCAGAGCGTGCCCGCGCAGCGCCTGCTCGCGCCGCTGACGCTGGAGCTTACCCCGCAGCAGATGGCGCTCGTCGAGGAGCAGCAGGCGACCCTGCTCCACCTCGGCTTCGAGATCGAGCCCTTCGGTGGGCTGATGGTCATCGTGCGCTCGCTCCCCAACGCGATCCAACACCACCCCGACCCGGCAGCGGCCCTCGCCGAGATTCTGGATGGGGCGATTGCGGACCGCTCCGGCCTCTCCTGGGAGGAGCGGCTGGTGATGTACGCGGCCTGTCGCGGCGCGGTCAAGGCGGGCGACCCGCTGACCCACGAGGAGATGGTGGATCTGATGCGCCAACTGGAGGCGTGCGACCTGTCGCGCACCTGCGCCCACGGTCGCCCCACCGTGGTGCGCCTCTCCCAGAGCCAACTGGAGCGCGAGTTCGGGCGGCGCTAGGCCGCACGCCCTCGCGCGGGAAAGCATAGGCTTCGCAAAAGTCGCGTCCCCATCCCTTGTGGTCGGGACGCGGCTTTTGCTGTTGCAGGAAGTTTCGGTCTCGCAAGGAACTGGCTGACCGATTACCTGGATACCAGAGCGCACAGGTTCTCACGGTCCGTTGCTAACAGAGTGTTAGTCATTTCCCCAGTTACGGCACGGCTACGGCGTTCCATGCCCAATCCCCTGCTTTACCATGGCCGTTTCCGCCACTGGCTGACAAGCTACTCAAATTCGATCGCGCTCATCTGGTGGTTCGACATCTGGCACTTTTGCCATCGCAGCCAAGAACTTGGCCCGATCTCCCCGCCGTGCTCGTTCTTCTAAATACGTTTCAGTAGCAATCGCGGCGGCCTTCTCCGCCATCGCTAGTATCACAAACTGATCGAGCGACATCCCCTCTTGTTGTACGATATCGTCAACCGTTTTGTGCAAAGAGTCCGGGATTTGGAGATTAAGCGTTCTCATAACAGCACTCCGATCTGTAGCAAAAATTCACGCGGCGTCACGATCTTGAGACCGAACTGTTCACTGCCGCGAAAGTGACGACGGTTGAAGGTTACAATATACTCCGCACCTGCCGCAACGGCGACTTCCAACACCATGTCATCGCCTGGGTCTGGGAGGAAAGGCCGCCACAGATAGAAAATGCGTCGCCTGTTGGATACCGCACAGATGTAGTTCAAGATATCGTCTATATCTTGTTCCATTAACGGTAACTCGTCCAGCATACGTTTGGCAACTGCTTCGTATTCAGCTACCAACGGCACCGATACATTGGTGTGGAACAAATCGCTCTCAGATAGCATCAACAAGCGATAAGCCGCGCCACGTTGAGAGCGAATCGCGGCAATGAAGGCGCTTGTATCAATTACAATTTGAGGTGGATTCACCTCAAAAGTATAGGGCTCACTGGCACCACCGTCAATCTATTCATGAGAGGGAACTCCATTTACAAGGGGAAGCAAGGGGCTCTTACATGACAGGTCGCCTCGCAACCAAACGCCGTGTGGTTCAGCGGCGGGCCGTCTCGCCTTCCACCAATACTGCCGAAGCCGAAAAGGTGCGATGATTAGCTCTCACGTTGCGCTAGCAACGAGGTCGCGGGCATGCGTATATTTCGATTTGCCTACCAAGATAGTTACTTCAGTCTCCTAACGCAGGAGAGAGGAGGTTGCAATAATTATTAGTTCAGCTGTAAAACGTAATAAGGGAACTTCCTTTACAAGAACACGATCGTGCCTAAATGGAATGTACCTTCCCTTATCTCCATCCTTGCTATGAACTATAGCGTTACGCGTTTTATAAATCCTGCGCGCAACGTCGCGTGTTACCTGCGCCTTATTGTTGTCTTGAAGGTTTACAGGATCGCCATCCGAAAAATCCACTTTCGTACTCTTGAAGTAGTCGAATAATGTATTGTCGTAGTCCGCAATCTTTTTGTTGAGTAAATCTATATCAACGTACTTCTCTAGTGTTAAGCGCAATGCTTCTAATTCGCTAAAGGTGACATCCTCATTGCGTATCTTCACTTGCTTAGTAACATAATCTATCAACTTTCTTACATCCTTCGGTCTTCTATAGGAGAAGTCGGGTTGCGTAATGGTGTGCTGCACTTGCTCAATTAAGTTATCGTAGAAAACGGAGTCAAAAAAATGCTCTGCTACATGATAGTACGAAAGATACTCTAAAGGAGGGCTGTCAGTCGCTACTCCCATCTGATAATGATAGACAAGATCGGGGAGATAAGATCTTCTAGGAGCTTCCAGTTCAGAAACACTTGCTCTTCTACCTCTAGAAATACGACTAAACCGTATAAGCTCATCAAGATATCGTTGGGGAACAAGCGCCGTGTCCAGATTGTAGCTAATTTGAAACAGGAAAGCATCTGCATACCGTGAGAACTCCTCAACCCTCTTTGGTTTGTCCGATTGTAGCCGGAGGGTGAGTAGTCGAGGTGCACTGTATCGTAACAGGTTGAAGACATCAAGAAGTTCTTCTGGTTCCTTGCTATAGATTATTCGGGGCATCCAAACGCGTTCAAGCGGCGCGATAGCTGATATCTTATGCATAAGGAAGAGTAGGTACTCTTCACTTGCTGGTGTAATTGCGTAAGTAAGGCCATTTGCTGAATCTGATTGATTAATTTCTGAATGACGACGCGTAAGAGGAACATTTGATGGTGATTGATCTTTAATTAAAAGTAATCGTTCAGGGGGAGGCAAGTAGGGCAGGTGCTGGGAGGCCGGCCCAATGAGCGGCGAGGGCATCAGTCAAGAACGGGAGTAGGGGCCGTTGTTGTTGTTTACACGTGGCGGTCACAGTCAAGATGCGTTCGGCGAAGCGCAAGCCACTCGCGCTCTGCGAGCCAAAGCAGCCTTTGCGCCAGAGGACAGCGGGGCGCAAGGCGCGCTCAGCACTATTGTTGGTAGGCTCGACCTCCTCGACGAAGAGGAAGGTCCACAAAGCGGGTTCGACGGTGCGCACGTCGGTGCAGAAGGCATGCGCCTTGGACCAAGCGGGCAGGTCGCGCCCCTCTTCCAACAAAGCGGCGAAGGTATCCCGATGCGGCTGCATTTCGCGTTGCAAGGTCGAGCGATCAATCTCGTGCTGTTTGAAACGGTGCCACAGCGCAAACAGTTGCGCCACCACCTCCAAGGCACGCGTGCCCCATGCGCCCGTGGTGCCGCTGGCTTGGCTACAGGCTACCAGGTCGCGTTTGAGGTGCGCCCAACACAGTTGACGCTGCGCGACGGGTAGGCGCAGGTAGGCCCGATAGCGGTCCGAGCCGACGATGCCGCCGTAGGCGCTGCCCAGCAACTGTTCCAACTCCTGGCCCGCGCGGCTGCACGCCAGGTAGAAGAGCGTGGCCACCGTTGTGACCGCCACCCACAGCCAGCGGCGCGTACCGGCCTGTTTCCAACCCGTCTCGTCGACGTTCGCCTGCCGCGCCCCAACGAGCGCCGCCTGCACCTCGCGGTACGGAGCGGCCAGCGCCGCCGTGAGCTGCTCCGTGGCGCGTACCACCATGCCGAGACTCATCTCGATGCCGAAGGCCGTCTCCAGCAAGTCGGCCACTTCGCGTTTGCTGAGGCGGTAGCGCCCATTCAACAACCCGACCAGACTCGTCAGCTGCGGCCCAAAGGCACCGGGGGGCACGTGCGCGGGCCGGGGCAGCGCGCACGACCGCTTGGCACTGCGGGCAGCCGACCGTCGGATAGCGGTGTTCCACCACCTCTGGCATGATCGGGGGCAGCTCCCACACTTGCTGGCGCAGCATCTGGCTCTCCGGCAGTGCCACCTGCGGCAACGCCGCTGCACAGTGCGGACAGCTCTCGGGCCAGTGCACCTCAATCGCCGTCAACTCGCTTTCCGCCACCAGCTGCCGCTGATGGCCCGTATGCCCGGGCTGCCCACCGCGCTTGCGGCCACTCGGCCCCTTTTTGGGGCGCGCGGGGGCCGACGGCGGGTCCGAAGAGGGCGGACGGGACGAATTCTGCGAGCTCTGTTTCACTTGCGCCTGCAACTGCTCGACCTGCGTTTGCAGTGTCACCACTTGGCCGCGCAGCAGTACGACCTGCTCTTCCAAGACCTGCAGGTAGGCTTGGACTTCAGGTGACAAGCTCTCACGCACGTCCTTTGGCAGTTGCGGCTGTTCAGGCATTGCTATAGCTTATCCATTTCCCGTCGACTGTCCAGCCCCCCTGAACGATTACACTAAGCCTAACTGGCTAAGTATGGCCACGGAAGCACAGAGATCACCTATGAATGAAGAGCGCCGAAATGCAATTTATGAAGCGTTTGACTGGGAGAATGACTATGACATTGTGCTGGCACTTGCTCAGTTGACGAACGAAAAAGGTGATATGGGAGTTCCGTATGAGAGTTTGACGCTCGCTGAACGAGTAGCGTTAAACGTTCATCGGTTTGATACTGAAGTAGCAAATGGTGGCTTACATCAATTTTTCTTTAACTCGTCAGGTGATTATGCGCCGGATGTTCTATTGGCATTAAAGCTAATAGGTGCAAAGGCCACCGCCGATCTCTTCAAGGAAGCACTCGCCGTCTTCCCATCTTCGGGTCCCGCGTTAGATGAGTATGAGCGAGCGGCTCAGATGAAGAGGTTCAGTAAAGAGCAAGTGGACAGACTCAACATGCTCTCTTATAAGTATCTCAGCCAAGGTGAAGACGTTTTTGCCTTGGCCTCTCAGTATCTACAGCAGAAGAAAGCGGACTTCCTATAATAGGGTCAGCCCAGCGTGCGCGCTGCAGTGGCGTGCAATTTGGCTCGACTACTTTGAAACAGGCTCTGCCGTTCCGCTGTTTCACACGTAGTGGTGAACGCAGTTCATGACGAACTTTATCCAATTCCCTGTTGATCCCAGATTCATCTGGTCCCTGTAGAACAAAATAGGCTGCTGAATTGTTAAAGGTCCGTTATTGCCGGCATGCGCAAGTTCGTTCAGGATATCAACTTACGTCCTCTATCTCGGAACCTTGAATAGGAGAGGTGAATCAAGCCGAGCTTAATGATCACTCGTCCTCTGCACTGGTACGATGCCAACAACAAGCAGACGCTGCGTGTGCTGGAGGGGGGCACCCACTAACTGGTCTACGACCAGGAGACCCGGCTGAGCCAGGTGTGCGGCTCACCGCTCGACTTCCAACCCGCCTGCATCGCGGGCTTCAGCTACGATGGCGACGGGCAGCGCGTCAAGCGCGTCAGTGATGGCGGCACCACCTACTACATCGGTAATCACACCGAGTGGCGCGTCCAGCAGGGGGTCGGCACGCTGACCACCTACTACTACGCCGATGGGCAGCGCGTCGCCATGCGCCAAGGCAGTACGTTCTCCTATCTGCTGACGGATCACCTCGGCTCGACCAGCGTCACGGTGGACAGTAGCGGCGCTGAGATAGCTGAGCTGCGCTACAAGCCGTGGGGTGAGACACGCTACGAGAGCGGTAGCACTCCGACGGACCGCCGCTTTACAGGCCAGACCCTCGACCGGAGCACAGGGTTGTACTTCTACGGCGCGCGCTACTACGACCCCGCCATCGGCAGGTTCATCCAGGCGGATACGATTGTGCCCGAGCCGGGCAACCCGCAGGCGCTGAATCGGTATGCTTATGTGGCTAACAATCCTCTTAGTGCCGGTGCTCCTAGAGTGAAGTGCCCTCAGGCTAACGAAGAAAGATACCTATACGTTGTGAGGCTCAGTCTGCTCCTTGAAGACGAGCATATCATCCATCCACGTATACTTAAGTTTTTTCGCTGGCCTCAGGTGATCCAAGATGCGCGTGCGGCTACGGGCTGAGGATGTGTGCATAGCTACCGCTGAGACGCCTCAGCGGTATTTTTGCTCGAAGGGCCTCTGCGGTATAGGTACAGGGAGTCGTGGAGTGGGGGCAGAAATTGACAGAAGAGGGGGAGATGGCGTAAGAATGATGGATGAAGCAAGCAGAGCATATTCCCCTGAACCCGCAAGAGATGAGATGCCCCAAGGAGGGCTGTGGGGCAAGAGGCCGCATAGGAATCCACTCGCACAAGGAACGGCGCTACATCTGTCATGCGTGTAAGGGCACCTTCGCTGCGACCACAGGAAGCGCGCTGTACGGGCTGAAGTATCCGTTGTGGATTGTAGGGCTGGTGCTGCATCTGTTAGCCTATGGTTGTCCGCTGGTAGCGATTGAGAAGGCGTTTGAGCTGGATGGGCGCACGGTGCGCTTGTGGCAGGAACGGGGCGGCGCGCAAGCGATGCAGGTGCAAACGCAGGTGCTGGAACGGGGTGACCTGCCCCTGATGCAGATTCAGGCCGATGAACTGCGGGTGAAGCGGCGCGGCGGCGTAGCCTGGCTGGCGACGGCGATGGAGGTCTTCAGCCGCTTCTTTGTGTGGGGCGAAGTGGCTGAGACACGCAATGCGCCGCTGCTCAAGCGCTTGGTGCACCAGGTGTGGTATGGGGTACGCGTAGCTCCGCGCCGCCTGTTGTGGCTCACCGATGGGCTGAGCAGCTATCGGACTGCGGTGCGGCAATGCTTCTATACCACAGCGCGCACGGGCCAACGGGGTCGCCCCGCGCACGTGATCTGGCCTGAGTTGCACATGCTCCAAGTCGTCAAAGCCGGCCTCAAGCGCGGCGGCAGCCTCACTCATCGGCTGGTGCTTGGTAGCTGGCACGGAGTGCATGATCTGTTGTGGGCCAGCCAACTACATTGTGCGCGTCCCAACACTGCCTTCATTGAGCGCCTCAATGCTACCTTTCGCGAGCGCCTGCCGGCTTTGGTACGTCGCAAGCGCGCGCCGGCCCAACAGCTAGCGCGCTTACAGGCCGAGATGTTCTGGGTTGGCGCTGTCTACAACTTCGTGGACCCCCATTGTGCGCTCGATGGCACGCCTGCCATGGCCTTGGGCCTTACCGACCGTCCCTGGACAGTTCAAGAGCTTTTGTGCTGGTCCCCCCACTCTTCTTCTCTGCTCCACGATTCCACGTAGCTGTACCGCCTCTGCTATCAAGCTGACTAATTCTTCTACTGTAACAGCTTCCATTGTTTTCTCCAGGTGAGCAAGACATCATCTAAAAGGCACCCCAACTCAATATTCTGCCGCGGCGGTCGAAGAACCCGGTGGGGGGTTGTTATGTGGCAGCGGCATATAACTCCCCAGCGGGGGTCAAAGGCCGCTCAGGCCCCCTGTGGCTCAAGTATAGATGGTTGCTGCACCCCACACAATAGGCAATTACGTGTCGCGGGCACTTTCAACAGGAATTCGTTTGTGCCCCTTCTCCTCATACCTCGCGATTTTTGAGATGCCCTGGGGAAAAACACAAAAGCGCGCCCAAACTTGAGTATTTCCTTTCTCTCCACTACAATCGCCTGTCACCTGCAATGTGTGGCAGGTTCTTTTTTTGATACCAGTTTCGTGTTTGGGGCGATAGGTAAGGACCGAGGACCGAGGCCCGAGGACCGAAGACTGCTCCCTAATCTGTAATAATCTGTAATCTGCAATCTGTAATCTGCAACCTGCAATCTGCAACCATCCACCCGAGGCAGCGATGAGCGTCCCCAAGACATCCGACGAGATTCGGCAAGCGTTTCTTGATTTTTTCCACGAGATGGGCCACGAGGTGGTGGACAGTAGCTCGCTGGTGCCCGCGGGCAACACGACCCTGCTTTTCACCAACGCGGGCATGAACCAGTTTGCCGACGCGTTGCTCGGGTTGGAAAAGCGCCCCTACAACCGCGCGACGACCGCGCAAAAGGTGATGCGCGTCTCGGGCAAGCACAACGACCTGGAAAATGTGGGGCCGTCGGATCGCCACCACACCTTTTTCGAGATGCTCGGCAACTTTTCCTTTGGCAACTACTTCAAAAAAGAAGCCATCGGCTTTGCCTGGATGTTCGTCACCGAGGTGCTCCAACTCGACAAAACGCGGCTGTGGGTGACGGTGCACACCAGCGACGACGAGGCGGCGCAGCTTTGGACCAAGCATGTTGCGCCCGAGCGCATCCTGCGCTTCGGCAAGGATAACTTTTGGGAGATGGGCGATACCGGCCCCTGCGGTCCCTCCTCCGAGATTTTTTACTTTATAGGCCCACTGGAAGAGCAGAAGGCGAGCGGGGTGAACGTCGAGGACGAATACCTGGAGGTGTGGAACCTCGTCTTCATGCAGTACGACCGCTCCGCCGACGGCACGCTGACGCCGCTCCCCATGCAGAGTATCGACACGGGCATGGGGCTGGAGCGCATCTCCCAGGTCGCGCAGGGGGTCAAGTCCAACTACGACACCGACCTTTTCCTGCCGATTCTCGACCGTATCCAGCAGCTGTTGGGCGACACGGACGAGCAGCGGGCCGAAAAGTGGATCGGCTACCGCGTCATCGCCGACCACGCGCGCGCGGGCACCTTTTTGGTGTCCGAGGGGGTGCTGCCGGGCAACGAGGGGCGCGCCTACGTGCTGCGCCTGATCCTCCGCCGCGCGCTGCGCTACGGGAAAAAGATCGGCTTCGAGGGACCCTTCATCGCCGAGGTGGCGCGCGCCGTGATCGCCAAGATGGGCGGGCACCACAGCGAGCTGCGCGCGCGCGAGGGCTTCATCCTGGAAGCGCTCAGCAAGGAAGAGGCGGCCTTCCAGCGCACCCTCGACCGCGGGCTGACCCTGCTCGACGAGCTGATGGGGGGGCTGCGCGAGCAGGGCAAAGCGGTGATCCCGGGCGCGGAGGCGTTCCGGCTCTATGACACCTTCGGTTTCCCCTACGATCTGACCAAGGATATCGCCGAGGAAAACGACTTTTCCCTCGACCGCGCGGGCTTTGACCAGGCGATGGCCGAGCAGCGACGCCGCTCCCGCGAGGCGGGCACTTTTGATGTGGACCAGTGGGCCGAGCAGTACCGCCGCATGGCCGACGATCTGCCGCGCACGACCTTCCTCGGCTACGACTACGGGCAACTGAGCGAGACCCCCGTCCAGATCGTGGCGATCATCGACCCGGAAAGCGGCGCGCGGCTCGACGAGGCGGCCACCGGTAGCGAGGTAGATCTGCTGCTCGACCGGACCCCCTTCTACGCGGAGAGTGGCGGGCAGGTGACCGACACCGGCATCGTCGAGACCGAGTACGGGCGCGCGCTGATCGAGGAGGTGCAGAAACCGATCCTCGGCATCCTCGCGCATCGCGCCACGGTGGTGAGCGGCACCCTGCGGCGCGGCGAAAAGGCGCGTGCCACGGTCGAGGCCGAGCGCCGCTGGGACATCATGCGGAACCACACCGCCACCCACCTGCTCCACCGCGCGCTACGCGACATTCTGGGCGAGCACGCGCAGCAGAAGGGCTCGCTCGTCGCGCCCGATTACCTGCGCTTCGACTTCAACCATCTGGATCGCGTGAGTGAGGCGCAGCTGGCGCAGATCGAGCAGGAGGTGAACCGCCAGGTGCGCGCCGACCTGGAGGTGCGCTCCGAGGAGATGGCGATTGACGAGGCGAAGCAGCGTGGCGCGACTATGCTTTTCGGCGAAAAGTACGGCGATCAGGTGCGGGTCGTCTCGCTCTGTGAGGAGGGCAGCCGCGACGCGGGCGCGCCCTACTCGCAGGAGTTGTGCGGCGGCACCCACCTGCTGCGCACCGGCCAGATCGGCACCTTCCTCATCACCGGCGAGCAGTCCACGGGCCAGGGGGTGCGGCGCATCACGGCGGTCACGGGGCGCGAGGCGGAAGCGGTGATCCGCGCGCAGCGCGAACTGCTGCGCACGCTCAGCCGACGCGTGGGCGCGCAGCAGCCGGAGCAGCTGGCGGAGCGCATCGACAAGATGCAGCAGGAGATGGCCGAGCGGGATCGCCAGCTTGCCGCCCTCCAGCGGGAGCTGACGCGCGGCCAACTGGATGCCCTGCTCGGGCGGGTCGAGCAGGTGGAGGGGGTCCAGGTGCTGGCCGCGCGCGTCGAGGCGAGCAGCGCCGACACCATGCGCGAGATGAGCGACTGGCTGCGCGACAAGCTCGGCAGCGCCTTTATCGTGCTGGGTGCCGAGGTCGAGCGAGAAGCCGCTGCTCGTCGCGGCGGCGACCCCGGACGTGGTGGCGCGCGGCGGCCACGCGGGCAAGCTGGTCGGGCAGGTGGCGCGCACCGTGGGCGGCGGCGGCGGCGGTCGCCCGGATTTTGCGCAGGCGGGTGGCAAGGACACCTCTAAGCTAGCCGAGGCGCTGGCGCAGGTGGCCTCGCTGGTGCAGGCGCAACTTGGCGTTTAGCAAGGCGAGCGCGTGAGAGTGCTGCCCCACCGTCGTCCGCGCCGCGCCTCGCGGCCCGACGCACGCCCCGTGCGCGCCCTGCTCGACTTTGGCGCGAGCGGCGCGCGGGCCGCGCTCGCCCGTTTGTCGCGCACCCACGTCGAGGTGCTGGGCATGGCGGAGGTGACGGGGCGCAGCGGGATCGCGCGCCCCGGCGAGGTGATGCGGCGCGACCAGATCGCGTCGCTGGCGGAGCGCGCGCTGAGCGCCGCCGAGTGGTCCACCGTGTACGACGGAGCGCTGCCGACGATTGCCGACGACGCCATCGTCGGGCTAACCGGCCCGCTGCTGCTGGCGCAGAGCGGGGCCAGCCATCTACGGCGCGACGATCCGGTAGCGCCGGTCTTCGAGGCAGAACTGCTGGCCGCCCTCGCCGCCGCGCAGGAGCAGCGGTTGGCTGAGCTGGTCGAGGAGGCACGCGCGTCCAAGATTCGGCGCGCCCTGGTGGCGAGCCAGTTGGTCGGCGCGATGAGCGTGCGCGAGGACACCCTTCAGGCGGAGCGGCTGCCCGATGTGACGCGAGGCGTGCCGGGGCTGGCGGGCGAGTTTCTTTCCATCGCCCTGTGCAACCTGACCTGGCCCGCCAAGGGGCTGGAAGTGTTGGGGCGCGTGATGGAAGAGTTGGACCTCAACCTGCTCGCGGCGACCCCCATCGCGCAGGCGGTGGCGGCGGCGCTGCCCATGCCCAACGCCATCCTGCTCGACATTGGGCAGGAGCACACCGAGATTGGGCTGGCGGAAGGCGGGGCGCTCAGCGCGCTAACTGCCGTCGGGGTGGGCGGCGCGTTTTTTACCGAGGCGCTGATCCGCGAGTTGCACCTCTCCGACAAGCACGCCGAGCTGGTCAAGCGCAGCCCCGCCCATCAGCGGGGGAACAACCGGCCGGTGGCGCGCGTGCTGCGGGACGCGGCGGAGCAGTGGCAGCGTGCAGTGGAGCAGAAGCTGCTGGCGCTGGCGGGCGATGCCCCGCTGCCGCCGCGAATCTACCTGTATGGCGGCGGGGCGGAGCTGCCGGAAATCTTGGATCAGCTTCGCCAGGTGCCCTGGATGCAGCGCCTCCCCTTTGACCGCGCGCCGGTCGTCGCGCGGCTGGTGCCCCAGCAGCTGCGCGGCCTGTACGACGCGCGCGGCCTGCTCCACTCCCCCTCGCACGTGGGCTTGGCCGCGCTGGTGGCGTGGGCGGGGCATGAGCCCTCGCCCCTGCAACAGCACCTGACGAGCATCACCCGCCGCCTTGCGCCCCATTTCCGCCTTGGCTGAAAGGGACAGGGGATTGGGATTAGAAACTGACTATTGCTGTTTTTTGACTTTGGACGTCGGAGTTTGGACTTTGGACTACCTTCATGGCAGATGTTGAACAAGTAATTCGCCTGGCGGGCGACGAGGATATTCACGCGGTGCGCGGGATGCTGGCGCGCGCCCAGGCCCCGCGCGTGATGCTGGTGGTGCCGAAGGGGCACCCCACCTTTCAGCGGCTCGTGCGACTCAAGGTGCTGGCGCGGCAGGCGCAGGAGGAGGGGGTGCAGGTCGCCCTCGTCTCGGCAGACAGCCAGATCCGGGCGCTGGCGGGGCAGCTTGGCCTGTCGGCGTTCCGCTCGGTGGAGGCGGGGCGACGGGCGCGCCGCTGGCGCGAGGCCCCGCTGCTCGACACGACGGTGGACTCGTCGGCCCGTGCGCGCGTGCTGGACCCCGCCACGCAGCAGTGGCGGCGCGGGCGCAGCGCCGTGCTGGAGCGGGAGCAGCGGCTCGGCACCGATTCCCATTGGGGCGAGAGCATCCTGCTGGCGGGGCTGCTCTTCGGCATGATGATCCTGCTCTCCTCGTTGCTGCTGCTGCTGGTGCCGAGCGCCCACATCACCCTGGTGCCGCGCCAACAGCCCATCGACACGACCCTGACCATCGTGGTGGACTCTGGAAGCCAGGAAGTCAACTTTTTTGATCGGATCATCCCGGCGGAGGTGGAAAACATCGCCGTGCAGGCGAACCAGGGCATCGCGACAACCGGCTTCAAGGATGTGCCTGCCACGCGCGCCACGGGCGAGGTGCTCTTTTTGAACGTGAGCGGGCAGCCGAGTGAGGTGCCCGTGAACACCATCGTCTCCACCTCGTCCGGCACCCCGATCCGCTTCCGCACGACGCAGCCGGTCTCGGTGCCGGGCGAGCTGAATGCGCGCGTCTCCGCCCCGATTGAGGCGGTGAACCCCGGCCCGTCCGGCAACGTGCAGCCGCTCCAAATCAACATGCTGGAAGGGGCGGCGGCCAACACCCTGCGCGTGCTGAACGAGAACCCCCTGGAGGGCGGCGACGTGCAGCAGCAGGCGGTCGTCACGGCGGAGGACAAGACGACGCTGCTCGACCAACTGCGCCAGCTACTGCTGAGCCAGGGGCTGAGCCAGCTTGAGCAGTCGCTACAGGCGGGCGACGCGGCGGGGGCGAGCAGCGAGCGCTTCATCGTGCTGGGCACGGCGGCCATCGAGATCACGGCGGAAACCTACAGCGCCAGCGTGGACGACCCGTCGCAGGTGTTGAACCTGGACTTGCGGGCGCGCGTGTCGGGCATTTCGGCCTCGCACGACGACATCGAGCGCCTCGCGCGGCGCGCCGTGCGCGAGCAGGTGCCCGAGGGATACCAGATGCTGGAAGATGGCTTTCGCTTTGTAGTCGGGGACGGGCAGCGCAACGAGGCAGGCTTTTGGACGGTGCCGGTGCGCGCCGAGGGGGTCGCGAGCGCGGAGCTGTCGGGCGACCAGATTCGCTCGCTGGTGCGGGGTCGCCCGCTTGACGAGGCGAAGGGCGCGCTCACCCAGCTCCCCCTCGCCGCGGACCCCGCCATCGTTTTGGCCCCCGACTGGTGGAGCCGCATGCCCTACCTGCCGCTGCGCATTTTTATTCGCATCGGTGTGCTGGGCGCGGGCACCCCGTAGGGATTGCAGATTGCAGATTGCAGATAACAGATAACAGACAGCAGATACATAGGTTTGCCTGGGGCGGGGCTGGAGCGGGAGCATGATAGGATGGAAGTGACGCTGGCGATTGATTATGGGGCGGCGCGCGTGGGTACGGCGGTCAGCGCGGGCTTTATGGCGCGCCCGCTGGAGGTGCTGCCGCACGGGAGCGGCGAGTCGCTGATCGTGCGGCTGCAGGCGCTGGCAAGGGAAGAGATGGTGACGCGCTATGTTGTCGGGCTGCCGGTAAACGCCGATGGCAGCGAGGGGGAGCAGGCAGCGGCGGCGCGCGCCTTTGCGGGGCAGCTGGCGCGCGCGGTGCCCCAGCCGGTGCTGCTGTGGAACGAGTACGGCTCCAGCCAGGCCGCGCAGGCGCAGATGATTGGGGCGAGCACGAGCCGCCGCGCGCGCCGCGAGAAGCTGGATGCCTGGGCGGCGGCGCACTTCCTTCAAGAGTTTGTAGAGCGCGAGGGGATCGGGGCCGAACGGGTCCTGCCCAAGGATGTGGCTGATGAATGACGAGCAATTTTCACACGATCCGCTGGACGAGCAGCTAGCGACCCTTCAGCAGCAGATTCGCGCGGCCACGCAGCGGCGCGCCGAGCTGCTGACAGCGGGCGCGCGCCGCGAGCGGGATGCCCTCGATCAGCAGCTGGCAACGCTGCGGCGGCAGCGTCAGGCGCTGCTGGACGAGCAGTTGCGCCGCCAGCGGGAAGCGCACGCAGCGGCGGACGAGGCGGGCGCGGCGCTGGTCGCGCCGGTCGCGCTGCACCGTGTCAGCGGCGCACGCGGCGCGCCGCCGCTGATGATCCGCCTTGCGACGATTTTGCTCGTCTTTGGTGGGGTCGCGGCGATTATCGTCGGGGGCATCTTTTTTGTAGCAGAGCGCTTTCTGGTGCCGCCGCCGGTCGAAGGGATCGTGGAGGAGGGCGCGGACAGTGACTTTGCGCTTCGCGAGGGGCAGAGCGCGGAAGAGCGCTTGCTCGCCCTGTACCTGGCGGCGCGGCGCGACGACATCCTACGCGCGCCCAGCGACGACCCCACGCCGGTCACCTTCAAGATCGAGACGGGCGAGACCGGCGCTACCATCGCGGCGCGGCTGGAACAGGCGGGGTTGGTGGCGGATGCGGAGCTGTTCCGCCGCCTGCTCCAGTATCGCGGGGCCGACCAATCCCTGGAGGCGGGCAGCTACGAGCTGGCGCGCAGCATGCGGATGGACGAGATCATCGTCGCGCTGCAAGAGGGCCGCGAGCAGGAAGTGACCTTTACGCTGCTGGAAGGGTGGCGCGCGGAAGAGATGGCGGCGGCCTTGGAAGCCAGCGGGCTGACCACGGCGGCGGAGTACATGGCGCTGGTCAGCAGCCCCAGCCTTTTCCAGTACGATTTTTTGCAGGGCTTGCCCGAGGGCAGTACCCTGGAGGGCTACCTTTTCCCCGACACCTACTCGGTGATCCAGGGGGAGGCCAGCGCGGACCGCATCATCCGCCTGCAACTGGACACCTTCGGCACGCGCGTAACCCCGGAGCTGCGTCAGGCGGCGGCCACGCGTGACATGACCGTGCACGAGGCGGTAACACTGGCAAGCATCGTCGAGCGCGAGGCGGTGAGCGCGGAGGAGCGCCCGCTGATTGCCGGGGTGTACATCAACCGCTGGCTGGACGGGACAGTGCTGAACGCCGACCCGACGATCCAGTACGCGCTCGGCTTCCAGCCGGAAAGTGGCGAGTGGTGGAAGCGCCCGCTCTCGCGCGAGGACCTGGCAGTGGTGTCGCCCTACAACAGCTACACCGAGCGCGGGCTGCCGCCGAGCCCCATTTCCAACCCGGGCTTCGACACGATCCGCGCGACGATCGAGGCACCGCCCACCGATTTTTACTACTTTGTGTCCCGCAACGATGGTACCCACGCCTTCGCGTCAACGCTGGAAGAGCACAACCAGAATGTCCAGAAATTTCAGTCGGGGGAGTGAGAAAGGCACCACATGGGATCACACACTGCCCACCCGCCGCTCCACACGGCGGAGCACCTGCTGACGCGCCTGCTGCACGAGCGCTTCCCCGACCTGCGCGACTTTAACACGCGGCTAAAGAGCCGCAAGGCGGTGGTCACCTTTGCCTACGCTGGGAACATCACGGAGGCGGACCGCGCGGAGTTGGAGGCGGCGCTCCAGGCGATCAGCGCGGCTGCCCTGCCAGTGAGCACGAGCACGATGGCGTGGGCGGAGGCGGAGGCGCGCCTGCCCAACCTGCATCAGGTGCCGGAGCGATCCGAGCGCGTGCGCGTGGTACGCGTGGGGGAGGGGGCGACGCTGGCGGACGAGCGCGCGTGCATCGGCACCCATGTCGCCACCAGCGCCGAGATCGTCAACCCGCGCCTGCCCACCCTCCGCCAGGAGGAGCCGGGCCACTGGCGGCTGACACTCGTGGTGGGCTAGAGAGGGCCACGGACTCGCGGAGCGCTCCCCTGATTCGACAAATAAAAAGAGGCGGGCTAGAGTGTCACTCTGGCCCGCCTTTTTGCTTGTCGCCCCATCCCCCTGTACTCAGGGTTTGGGAAGCCACGGCGCTGGATCAACGAACTCGCCCGCATCAAAGGGCTTTTCCCAGTTGTCGGTGAAGGGTGCGCCGACATGGACCTCAAAATGGAGATGGGAGCCGAAGCTGTACCCATCGTTTCCTTGAAGGCCAATGCGCTGCCCTGCCTCGACGTGGTCGCCCTCGTGGACTTCTGCAATACTATTGTGGCTGTATAACGAGTAAATGTTATTGCCGTGATCGATCACTATCGCGTTGCCACCCCGACAGGCGTGCGGCGCGTCGCAGTAGAGCGGGCCAACATGGACAATCGTCCCGTCGCTGACCGCGAAGATCGGCGGCTCGCTCCCGTCGGGCAGGCGGGGATTAGCCACGTCAAGCCCCGTGTGATGCCCGCCCACCTGATAATCTACCGGCACGCCGAAGTCCTTGAAAATAGCGGGCATCGGGGAGAGGGGGGATGCTTCGAAGGCGTTTAGGGAGGCGTGCAGTTGATGATACTCGTCGGAATTTTGGATGCGCGCCTGAATCTGACCGGCTAGGGTTTGTATCGCGTCCTGGTTCAAGGCCCCCAACGGTTGCCCCGCCATCTGCTCGCGGATTAACTCCTCCACCTCGCGGTTGAGGATGGGCACCCCGCGCTCGTTGCGCTCCAACATCTGCTCATACAGGTGCTTGGTGTAAACGAACAGGCGCGAGTCGGCGCGGGCCTGCAGGTCGGTCAAAATCGCGTCGCGGTTGCCCTGCGTCCTGTACATCAGATCGTCGATCTCGTAGAGGGTGAGGGTGCGGCCCAGCAGGCTGGTGGCGGTTTTCTGGACGTAAAGCGCTTCCTGATTATGGATGAAGGGCCAGGAACGCTCCCCCTGGGTGGCGATGGCCGCTCGCCCCTCTTGGATAAATTGCTGCTCAACCTGCTTCAACAATTGAACCGCGGCGGCATCGGCGTCCACCTGCCCCAGCCGCACCTGTTCCAGTAGCTTGGGGTTGGTTGCGAGGAGTTGGGCGCTAGTCGGGGCAGTCGGTAGGCAGCGCGCCAAACGTCTGATCGAGTAACCCTTCAAAGTGCTGCTGGAACGCTTCAACCGTACCAGGGAGCGGGACCGCCACCGAGGGCTGCCCTAGCAACTCTCCCATCTGTTCCGAGATTGCCATCGCCTCGGCGACGTACTGACCGGTGGTCTTCTGGTTCGCGGCGGACTGAACCCAGCCGGCGCTCTGCGCGAGGGGGCGACCGCTGTTGTAGACCGCTATCGCATCCCCTAACCGCGCAGCAAAAGCCGCCGGGTCGCGCTCGGCGAACTCCTCGGTCAGCCCCCAATGCACGAGGTGGCGCGCGATACCGGCTACACTATTTTCAAACAGGTCAGGGTTGGCATTGCTGTCATCCAGGACGTTCCGATCGGCGCGGCCCTCCTGCCAGGCCTTCCACTCGTTGCGTTTGGACCAATCAAAGCCCAGGCCGCCATGCTCCTCGATGTCTAACACATTGCTTACAAAATCCGTGCGCTCGGGGTTGGCCCAGCCGTTCCAGGTGCGCGGGACGATTTGCGCGACCCCCGCCGCCCCCACGCTGCTCACGCGCGCCTCCGAAAGCCGCCAGCCCGCGCCGTTTTGCTCCAGCCGCATGATCCCCATCAGGTCACCGGGGCGCACATCGAAGAACGCGGCGACTTCCTGCACCGTCCCCAAGAAATAGTCGCGCGCCTCGGGGGGCATGCTGTCTACATCGGGGAAGAGGGTGTCACCGTAGTGCGCGACGATAGCCGCGCCGTCGGTAACGCCGTAGCTCACGGCGCTCATCGCGGCGAGCGCGCTCGTGACCTCCGTGCCAAAAGAGCCCTCGCTCACGATCTGGCTGTCATCCAGGCGCACGGACGACGCGACAGCCGCGACGAGCGTCGTGATCGGCGCGGTGGGGCGACGGATCAGCAGGTTGCGCCCTGCCGCGATTGTCGGGCTGGCGAGCGTGTTGTCCGCCTGAATCTGCTCGACCGTCGTGCCGTAGCGCTGCGCGATCTCGGCGAGCCCCTCATCGGCCTGAACCCGATAGACGATATAGGTTTCACTCGGTTTTAAGATAGCCGGGGAGGTCGCGGTCGTCTGCGAGCTATACGAGGTGGCAGGCAGGGCCGCTGTCACGTCGATGCCCCGGATGGCCGGCTGGGGAGCCGTCATCTGGAGCGCCTCATTGTACGGGAAGAGGATAGGCATCTGGTAGCCGTCGCGCAGGTCAAGCGTCACCGGATGCTGAAGTGCCTCAACCGAGGGCAGGTCAAGCAGCGAGAGCACCTCATTCTGCTTGTACCCGTAGCCACTCAATTTAGTTAATAAATCGCGTAATTCATCTTGATTTTGAATTACAAAGGTTTGCCGCCCGCTGGAGCCTTGCAGGGTCGTAAAAAATTGGCTGACTTTGGCCTGCGCCTCGCTGTTCTGCGCGGCCTGCAGGCTTTTGGCCTGAACGGTGGAGGCCAACTGCTCCGCCGCCGCCGTGACGTGCCGCGCCGACTGGGTGCCGAACTGACCGGTGTGGAGCGCGACCAGGCGCGCGGTATCGTCCGGGTTGGTGGAGCCGCGCAGCGCCTCGGGGCGCTCCGGCAGGCGCAGGGCGGGCAGCTCAAACTTGGTTGCGGCGATGCCCGCGCTTGCCACCCCCGCGAGGCTGAGCAGGTAGATGCCGAGGCGCGAGGTACTGCCAAAGGTGCGGGCCAGCGAGCTGAAAAAAGCTGGGAGTGCTCGCTTCGGTGAACATGGAGAAGGTGACCGCCTCCATCTGTTCTGCCCGATCGGCCAAATGATTGTTGATAGTATTTTCAGCTTCTTCCAGGGCGCTCACCCATTGCAGGCGCTTGATCACCCCGAGCTTCGCCTCAGCGTTTGCCTCGATGCGCTCGATGATCTGCGCAACATGCTCCAGGTGCTGCTCGCCCGCCTGCACCTCCGCTTTGAGGAGTTGGCGCGTCTCGTTGATGACATCCTCGGCCATCGCCAAGTTGTCCGAAAACGCTTGGGTCCATCGGGAAGCTTCACCCAGGTCGCGGAAGCGGGGGGTCTGGTAGCGCTCGTTCAGCTTGGTGAGAACGTGCTGCAACAGTGCCTGTCGCACATCGACCGAATAATGAAATTGCTCGATGGTTGTGCGCGTGTCGCTCCCGGCAATCTGGGGGCGAACACCTTGGATAAGCTTGAATATTTTAGGAGAATAATTTTCGCTAAAGTCAAGTAAATCTGAAGAAATAGCGGTTTCTATTAAATCGTGAATAGTAACAAGCTCATCGGTTAGGGGCCGCCCCAGCAGCCTGCCGATGGTCTGCACGGTAATCTGCGCGCGCTTCTCCCCGTGCCAAAAATAAAACAGTGTATCTACGCCAAAATGCTCGCTCTCGATAAACGAGACGAGCTCTGCAACTCGATTTAAGACGAGTTGTATCTCTTGTGCGTATGTGAAAGATTGGTACTTCCCGGTATGAAGTGACCCTTCAAACACATTTCCCATTAGCTTACCGTACCTAACCTGAGTGGTGTGCAGACTTGTCAAAGAGTAACAACGGATGATCGCTTGCCGACCCGTTCAACACCTGGTCAACCCGTGGGTTGGGGAAGTGGAACCTGGCACGAAGGCGATGGAAGAGGGGGGGAGATCGCTAGAGGTGACTGCGAGGAGCAGGACCCATTCGTATCGAACTCAGAGGGGCTTTCTACTTTTGTTCTAGGGCGCTAATTATAGCGCACTTATCTCAGAAATCAAGCCCTCTAGCCCTCTATTAAACTATTGTTATGCCTGAATGACAATCCTATTCTTGTGGGTAAATACCCAACGACCTCCTTGCCACACGCGGGTTTTGCCAGGTCCAGTCTATCATGTTACAGATAGAATATCAATTGGCCAAGCCAAAGTGGGCAAGTTTAAGGTATGCACGGTAAAGTGTTAAGCTTACGAACTTCCGTGATCTCGGCAAATTCGGCTTGTTAGCTCCGCCGCATCCCTTATAAAACAGCAATTTGGGCGACATAATATTGTATTGGATTTAGTTGACAAGTCAACTATCGGGCTTTAACAGAGAGGTCGGGCCGCTGTGGTAGCTTGCTCACCGCTCAGGGCCGAACAGGGTAGGACGTGCACGCTCGTTGCAAGGCTGACACTTCCTGGCGAAGCAAGTACCAGGCCGCAAAGCGCTGAGGGAGCGCTACCTCTTCCATTTGGTCCTGTTCTCTATTCCCCTTAATCTTACGCCGAAAAGGCAACTTTTGCACTAGCGCTACGATACTACCCTGACACAAGACCATTATTCTTCTACGGAGAGGTAGAGAACTATGCTGAACACACTGCACGACGGACTGGGGAATGCAGCCACCCTGTTCGCGCTGATTTTGGCGCTGTGGGGCTTTGTGCGCTACGCGCGGGGCAGCGGGGTGGGCGGGGATTTTCTTGGCGCGGTGGCGGTGGCAGAGGGATTGATCGTGGCGGAGGTGCTGGTCGGCTTTCTTCTCTACGCCAACGGCCACGCGGTGGCGCGCATCGGCATCCACGTCCTGTACGGGATCACCGCGCTCATCTCGTTTCCCGCATTCTACGCCTACAGCCAGGGGCGGGACGAGCGCCTGGAGCAGCTGCTGTGGGCCCTGGTGGCCTTTTTCGTGTGGGGGCTGACCATTCGGGCGCGGCAGGTGGCGGGGGGGTGAGGGCTCAGGGCGCGGCGTGGTGCCCTTGGTTGTTGTAGCGACCACGAAAGTTGTTCCAGCGAACGCGCAGCACATCCTTTAAATTTCGCCACGAATCGGGGAGCGCCTTCACTTTTGACTCGTTCCGATAGTACCATATGACCGGAACCTCCTTCAGTTTATAGCCCGCCTTGCGCGCCAAAAAGAGCATCTCCACGTCGAACGCCGTTACCATCGGATGGTCAATCGGCCCCTGGCTGCCATCATGGATGAGCAGGCGCGGGAAGATGTCCTGGGCCACCTCGCGCCGCAGGGCCTTGAAGCCACACTGCGTGTCCTGCACCCCCGGTACCGCCAGCGAGCGCACGAAAGAGTTGAACACGCGCCCCATCAGGTGGCGGTAGAAGGGCTCGCCGATGCGCTGCTCCTCGCCGCCGCCCTCGCGCGAGCCGAAAACCACGTCGTACCCCGCCTCAAAGTAGGGGAGCAGCTTGTCGATGTCCTCGATCGGCACCGACAGGTCCGCGTCGGTAAAGAGCACGATGTCGCCCGTAGCGGCCAACATGCCGGTGCGGACCGTGTACCCTTTGCCAAAGTGCGGATTTTCGATGACCCGCACGCGCGGGTCGCCTGCCACCATCTCGCAAATTTGCCCCACCGTGTCATCGGTGGAGCCGTCGTCCACCACGATAATCTCGAAGGTATAAGATTGCTGCTCCAAAAAAGCGCGTATTTGGGCGAGATTCCCCGGTAAGCGGCGTGCCTCATTGTAAGCGGGCACGACCACGGTGAGGAAGGGGCGTTGCATGGGATGTGTTAACCTTTTTTATAACAGAGACGCCCCGCTGAGGGGGCGCAAATAGTTTAACCGTGAGTTGCAATCCGTCAAAGGTGGGGGTCAGGGGTTTGGGGTCGGGGATCAGGACTTACCGCTCCCCAAGCCCAGGGGAGTGCCTTGTGTTGGCTTGGGGAGCGGGGGCGGGTGTTTTATGCCTCGTCGAGCAGGGCGAGGAGCGCCTCGTCGCTGACGCGCGGGTTGCGCTGGGCGAGGTTGGCGCGCCGCCAGCGGAGCAGGCGCGGCAGGGCGAGCAGCCCCGCCAGTTGGCCGCGCAGCCGCGCGCGTGCCGCCGCGCCCCGCCACGCGCGTAGCGCGTCCCACGCGATGCGAAGCTGCTCGCGCACGATGGCGGGCCAGTGGCGGCGGAGGATCGAGCCGGGCACGTTCTTGACGAGCACGTATATCCAATTCCGACCGTTGTAAAAGGAGGCAAGCGGCCCGCCGCCGGTCGCGCTGACACGGTGGTACACGACAGCACGGGGCGCAAAGCGGCAGCCAAAGCCCGCCAGTTGCGCCCGCCACGCGAGGTCCACGTCTTCCAGGTAGCTGCCGAAACGCTCGTCAAAGGTGCCGATGGCATCGAAGAGCGAGCGGCGGTAAAGCGCCGCCCCCGCGCAGGGCGCAAAGATCCACTCCTCGCGCTCCCACTGTCCCTCATCCTTGTTCCACACGCCGCGATTGCCCGGTCGCCCGCTCACCGTGTAAAAGTCGCCCGCCGAGTGGATGCGCGTGCGGTCGTCCCACAGCTTCAGCTTGCTGGCGACCATCCCGGCCTCGGGGTGGCGCTGCGCCACCGCTACCAACTGCGCCAGCCAATCGGGCTCTGCCTCGGTATCGTTGTTGAGCAGGACGAGCAACTCGCCGCGTGCGACCTTGATCCCCGCGTTGATCCCGCTCGTGAAACCCACGATTTTCCGGTAGCGCGCGCACCCGCACCGTGGGCCACGCCTGCCCCAGCCAGGCCACCGTGCCATCGGTCCGAGCCGTTGTCCACGATGACGATCTCGAAGGGGTGGTACGTCTGCGCCGCCAGCGAGGGCAGGCATGTCTCTAGATGGTGCTTGCCATTCCAGGTGGGGATGATCACCGAGACGAGCGGGGCCTGCCTCCGCGCTCGGCGTGGCGGGGTCACTCATGTCGCCCCGATCCCTTCGGCGGCGATCCACGCCGCGAGCCCCTCCTGCCAGGGCGGGAGCGCCGCGCCCGCCTGCTGCGCGGCGAAGGTGGACAACTCGACGCGGGCAGGCGGGGTGGCGGCGCGCGGAAAATGCTCGGCTGGGCTCCAACGGGTACTCGTCTTTGCCCGCTGCGTCCAGGATGGCGCGCGCGAACGTATAGCGGCTCACGCAGCCCTCGTTCACCAGGTGGTAAAGCCCGTACGCCTCGCTCTGCGACCAGGCGATAGATCGCGTCGGCCAGGTGCGGCGCGTAGGTGGGGTGGCCCGCCTCGGTCGTGACGACGGACAGGCTCGGGCGCGTCTCGCTCAGCTGGAGGATCTTGGACGGAAAGTTGTTGCCCCCCGGCCCGTACACCCACGCCGTGCGCGCGATGAAAAAGCGGCTCAGCAGGTGGCTCACCGCCCACTCGCCCGCCAGCTTCGACGCCCCGTAGACGCTGAGCGGGGTCGTGGCATCCCCCTCCCGATACGGGCGCGCCCTTGTCGCCCGTCGTACACGTAATCGGTGCTCACGTAAAGCAGCGCCGCGTCGCAGCGCTGCGCGAGCAGGGCCACGTTTTGCGTGCCCAGCGCGTTGCTGCGGTAGGCAGCGTCGGGATCGCGCTCGCAGCCGTCCACGTTCGTCATCGCCGCGGCGTGAAGGATCAGATCGGGGCGCTCCGCCGCCAGCGCAAGCGCCGCCGCGCGGTCGCCCACATCCAGGTCGCTGTGGGACAGGGCGAGCAGGTCGTGCGCGGCAAAGCGCGCCTGCAACGCGCGGCCCAACTGTCCCCCCGCGCCGGTCAGTACAATCTTCATAATTTCCCCACCTTGCTGCAAAATCGGCGCACAGCTTAGCATAATCCTGGCAAATCAACACATGAACGCTCGTGCAACAAACTGTGCGACCTGGCTATTAAAGCCCCGCACGGGCCGCTATATGACAGTTTGTTGAAGAAAGGGCCGAGCGGCTATCAACTTCTTCAAAGTCCTTGTCGCTCCCTCTTCCCATGGTACTATGATGGGCATGAGCACCCTGTCGCCCGCTGCCCCGCTTCGAGCGTGTGTCTGCCCCCATTTGGGGTTGGCCGACGCGCGCGCGCGGAGTGCCTCTCGTCCGCTGGACGAGCACCGCTGCTTCGTTTATGTGGAAGCGGGCGAGGCGCATCTCGCATCGGCATCAGGCGCAGTTCTGCCTTAGCCCCGATTGGGAGCATTGCTACAAGCTTCAGCCGGACTTCGTTCCGGTGGGCGCAGGTCGGGACAGTGGCCCCCACCGACGAGGGCCGCGATGGAAAGCGATTCCCGCCCTGCCCGGCCCAACCCGCCGCCTGCGGCCCCCAGCCACGCCGCCTCCGCGCCGACTGCGCTGCACGCCACGCTGAGCGCGGAAACCGCAGCCCCCATTGTCCCCTCTGCCGCCGCGCCGACCGTGCGCCCGCTCCCGACCCTCCTGGCCCCCACGCGCCCGCAGCGAAACTGGCAAAGTGGCTTCCTCTGGTTGGCGGTGGCGCTCCCCACGGTAATGCTGATCATCGTCGGCGGGCTGGTCTCGCTGCTCAGCCTGAGCGAGGAGCAGGTGGAGGCGCGTGCGGTGCTCGCGTCGGTCACCATCGAGCCTGAAGAGATGGCTACGGCGCTTCGCCGCGCCACGATGACCCCCGGGCCGGTCGCGCCCTTCGCGCCGGTGCAGGAGGACCCCGGCGTGCTGCCGGTGGTGCCCGCCCTACCGCCCGGCCCCCCCATCGCGGCAGATGCCACCGACGACGGCGCGGAGAAGCCCGGGCCCTGGCCCAGCGAGCCCGCGACGGCGGCCCTGGATCGCATCCGCGCGCCGCGCATCGGGATGGACGCCCCCATCGTGCCGGTGGGTTCCTCCGTGCGCGAGGTCGGCGGCCAGCTGATTCGCTTCTACGATGTGGCGGAGTACGCGGCGGGCTGGCACAGCAATTCCTCGCTGCCCGGCTATATCGGGAATGTGGTGCTGGCGGGCCACCACAATATCGCGGGCAAGGTGTTCGAGCACGTGGTGGATCTGAAAATTGGTGACTACCTCTTCATCGACGACTGACGGGCGACCTACCCCTACATGGTGGTCATGCGCGAGGTCTTCCCGGAGGCGAACGCGTCGGAGGCGCAGCGCAACGAGAACGGGCGCTGGATCGGGCAGACCACCGACGAGCGGCTCACCCTCGTCACCTGCTGGCCCCCGACCGGCAACTCGCACCGCGTGGTGGTCGTCGCCATCCCGATGAGGTAACAACCAATCAACAATTTATTGTCGAAAAGTGAAAAGAGGCGCTTGCCAAAGCGCCTCTTTTCTGCTATCCTTGCTCCACAACCAAGATGTAGCATTGACGAGGACGAGTAATCGTGGGGTGCACGACAGAGAGGCGGGGTCATCGGTTGAAAGCCCTGCTCGTGCCAGCACGGTGAAAACCCCCTCCGAGCCAAAGCTGGGAACGGCCATCGCCCACTAACAGCTTTCGGGTAGCTCCGATATCGGCTGGACAAGCGGCGTCGCCCTGGGTGACGCAACGCGGGTGGAACCGCGGGAGCCTTGATTTGCCAAGCTCTCGTCCCGATCTGGGACGAGAGCTTTTTTTATTTTCGATTTTCGATTTTCGATTTCGGATTGTCTGCGTGAGCCCAGCGCGTGGATGAGATGGAAGGGAAAGTACAAAAGGCAAAAGGCAAAAAGCGGAAAGTAAAAGGCAAAAATAAATGCGGCAGGCGGTGTGAGCCGACGTGAGCCCGGAAAGGCGGTTTCAGCCGCTGCCGTCGCCCAAAGCCCTATGCATAGTCCTGCCCCGCAGGCCGTCAATCCGAAATACCCAAAGGGCACGGTGTCCGAAATCCGAAATCCAAATCCGAAATCCGACCAATCCGAAATCCGAAATCACAACCCCACAAGGAGCAACCCATGGACGCTGTTCAGGACGTGACGCTTTACCAGGAAGCGGAAAAGTATATCCCGAAAGGGTATGACCCCGAGCTGTACAAGATTCGCCATAGCGCCGCCCACGTGCTCGCGCAGGCGGTCAAGGAGCGTTTCGACGCCGGAGGGCGCGGTACGCGTCGCCATCGGCCCGCCGATCGAAGATGGTTTCTACTACGATTTTGACCTGCCCCGCTCCCCCAACGAAGAGGATGTGGAGTGGATCGAGAATCGCATGAAGGAGATCATCCAGGGCAAGCACCCCTTCCAGGTGCGCGAGGTGGATGTGGAGGAAGCCCGCGCGCTCTTCGCACGATGAGCCTTACAAGCTGGAGCTGATCGAGGGGCTGGCGCAGGGGCAGGTGGACGAGTACGGCAACCCGCTGCCGGACGGTCAGGCACCGAAGATCACGGTCTACCAGCAGGACACGTTCGTGGACCTGTGTCGTGGGCCGCATGTGCGCCACACGGGGAAGATCAAGCACACGGCGGCTGAAGCTGATGAACGTGGCGGGTGCCTACTGGCGCGGCGACGAGAAAAACCAGCAGCTGACGCGCATCTACGGCACGGCGTGGGCCAAGCAGTCGGAGCTTGAGGAGTACCTGGAAAACCTGAAGAAGCGAAGACGCGCGACCACCGCAAGCTGGGGCGCGAGCTGGGCCTGTTCGCCATCGAGCCGCAGTTGGTCGGGCAGGGGCTGATCCTCTGGATGCCCAAGGGCGCGATCATCCGCGACCAGCTGGAGCGCTTCCTGAAGGCGGAGCAGCTCGGCGGCGGGCTACGAGCCGGTCTACACGCCGCACATCGCCAAGCTCGACCTGTTCCGCATGAGCGGGCACTACCCCTACTACAAGGATTCGCAGTTCCCGCCGCTGGAAGATGAGGAGGGGAACAGCTACCTGCTCAAGCCGATGAACTGCCCCTTCCACATCATGATCTACAAGCAGCAGCCGCACTCCTACCGCGACCTGCCGGTGCGCCTCGCCGAGTTCGGCACGGTCTACCGCTGGGAGAAGAGCGGCGAACTCAGCGGCATGACGCGCGTGCGCGGCTTCACGCAGGACGACGCGCACCTCTTCGTGCGCCCCGACCAGCTGGAGGACGAGTTCGCGGACGTCGATCGACCTGACGCGCACGGTGCTTCAGCGCCTTCGGCCTGGACAGACTACCGCGCGCGCGTCGGCGTCCGCGACCCGAACAGCGACAAGTACGTCGGCGACCGTGCGATCTGGGAGCAGTCCACGAAGGCGATCTTGAACGCGCTGGAGCGCTTCGACATGCCCTTTACCATCGAGGAGGGCGAGGCGGCCTTCTACGGGCCGAAGCTCGACTTTGTGGTGAAGGACGTGCTCAAGCGCGAGTGGCAGCTCGGCACGGTGCAGGTGGACTACGAACCTGCCGGAGCGCTTCGAGCTGGAGTACATCGGGCGAGGACAACAAGCCGCACCGCCCCGTCATGATCCACCGCGCGCCCTTCGGCTCGCTGGAGCGCTTCATCGGCATCCTGATCGAGCACTTCGCGGGGGCCTTCCCGCTCTGGCTCGCGCCGCAGCAGGTCGTCGTCATCCCCATCGCGGACCGTCACCTGGACTACGCGCGCGAGGTCCAGCAGCGCCTGCACCGGGCGGGCCTGCGCGCCGAGGTGGACACGAGTTCCAACCGCATGAACGCCAAGATTCGCGACGCGCAGCTGCAAAAGATCCCCTACATGCTCGTCATCGGCGACCGCGAGGCGGAGGAAGGGGCGGTCGCGGTGCGGCTGCGCAGCGAAGAAAACCTGGGCGCGATGCCGGTCGAGCAGTTCGTCGAGATGGCAACGCGCCTCGTCGCCGAGCGCTCCCAGGCGCTTCAGTAAGCGACGACGGACGACCGACGACGGACGACCGACTGACGGACGACGGACGACCGACGACCGATAACGAGCGATCCTTGTATCCTGCAAAGCTGAAAAGCAGCGCCCCCGCCGAGTTCATCGGCAGGGGCGCTGCTTTTCAATTCCACGCAGTAATCTGCAATCTGCAATACCCCATGCGGGGCACTTCGTCGCAATCTGCAACCCGTAACCCGTAACCCTTTACTCGCTGCTTTCTTCCCGAAAGAGCCAGAAGGAGTAGGCGACGGGGAGAAGGCCGCCCAGCAGCGCCATCGCGACGATCAACCAGATGCGCCACGCGACCGGCACGAGCGGCACGAATAGCATGAGCGCGCCCGCCAGCATGAAGAGCCGCCCGCCCACGCGGTGCGTCGCCCGCCAGACGTGCTCGCTGGACAGGGTCCACGGGGTGCGGATGCCGATGAACCAGTTGGAGCGGACGCGCGGCAGGTAGTTGCCGATCAGGATAAAAAGCAGCCCGATACTGAGGGGCATGAACAGGGTCATCAGCTCGTCCTGGCCCGAAATCGCGATGTACAGGATGACAAGCTGCAACACACTGAAAAAGATAACCAGCCCCACGCGAAACAGCGCGTAGGTGCCCTCGAAGCGCTCGATGTTGGTGCGGCGCGGGTCCAGGCGTGGCAGCGCGAGGAGCAATGCGTAGAGCAGCACGGTGATGCCGGGCAGCAGCCACGCCCCCACGAGCCGCGACGAGTAGCCGTCGGGCTGCCCCGCCGCGTTCCAATGCGTCGGCATCGGGCTGGGTAGCTGCGGGTAGGCCCACAGGGTGACCAACGCGGCAGCCGCCAGGGCTGCCAGCGCCAAACCGTCCCACTTCGATTTAAAGTTCATTGTCGTTCACTCCAAAATACTCCAGCATCGTTGCCAGAAACTCCTGCATCACCGTCGCGTTGAGCGAGTAGATCAACTCCTGACCGTTACGCTCGACCAGCACCAACTCCGCCCCCTTCAGCACGTTGAGATGGTGCGAGATGGAGGGCTTGGAAATGTCAAAATGCTCCGCGATCTCCCCCGCATTCATATCGCGCTCGCGCAACATGCGCAGAATCTCGCGCCGCGTGCCATCCGATAGGGCTTTAAATGCCTCGTTCACATCGTGCTCCCCCGCCTGAGTTTGGTTGAGTGCTCGCCACCTGTGCCCGCTAGCTCAGCAGCGGCGCGAGGACGTGGAGCACGATGTCCCCCGCAAAGTGCGCGCTCATCGCGGTGAGCAGCCCGTAGCGCCAATAGAGCCAGCCAAAGCCGATCCCCGCTATTGCATTGAGCAGGAGGATACGCGCCACCCAGAGCGGGGTCAGCGGCAGCAGCATGGCCGCCGCCGGAAGGTGGCCGAGCCCGAAGAGCAGCGCCGCCCCGACAATCCCGCCCCACATGATCGCGGGGCCGGGCACTGCCACGCGCGCCAGCTTGCTCGCCAGCCAGACGAGCAGCGTCATGATGCCCAGGCGCAGCAGTAGCTCCTCCACGATGCCCCCATACAGCGACGCGAGCAGCCCCTGGAGCGGGGTTGGCCCCGCTCCGCCCGCCGCACCGAGCGCCTCGGCAAAGTGGGGCATGAACACAAACTGGTCGAGCAGCAGGATCAGCAGCGCCGCCCCAACCCCGACCAGCAGCGCAGGGCGAAGCGTGGCGCGGTAGCGGGCCGGGGCATCCGCCTCGCCCGCGAGCCAGGCGCGCAGCAGCGGTGCGCCCAGCCCCACCCTCGGCCCCAGCCAGAGCCCCAGCGCGGTCATCGTCCCCACCAGCAGCAACCCGTTGAGCAGCGCGCTGACGACGATCACGGGCAGGGGCGCGGGGAGCGACGCACCGTCCAGCCCCACCATCGCCAACTGGTAGGGAATCACCCCCAGGATGCCGAGCGCCGCGCCCGCCATCAAGAGGCCGAACATCTTCCATGTTAGGCGGCGGCTGCCATGCGGCGCTGCCGCTCCACCCCTCACGTTTTCCATCGCGATCCCCTCTCTCAGGCAAAATTGTGTATTTAGATGTTTGCCTAATTATACAAAGAAAGGGATAAATTTGTCAATAGGGTACAAAAGGGGAGGGCAGAAGGGGGCTGCGCCGCTGTGGCGGCACGCACCATCTCTCCCTGAAGCGCTTAAAAGTTTGCATAAAGCGAGAAGAGCCGATATAATACCGACAGTCGCAGGGAGGTGTATTTACGCACCGACCGCCACAGCATCCCGCTTGACGGAGATGCTGTTTTTTGCAGGTACACGATCAAGAAAAGCGAGGTTCGGCTATAAGCAAGCAAAATTACCGCATCAACGATCGCATCCGCATTCGCGAGGTGCGTTTGATTGATGAGGAAGGCAATAATCTGGGTGTGAAGCCGATAGAGGAAGCACGGGAGTACGCGACTACCAAGGGGTTGGACCTGGTCGAGGTGGCACCGGACGCGCGCCCCCCGGTTTGCCGCGTGATGGACTTTGGAAAGTTCATGTACGAGCAGACCAAAAAGGAGCGGGCCGCCAAGAAGTCACAGAAGCAGGTTGAGGTCAAGGGGATCCGTATCCGCCCCGATACCGATCCGTATCACATCGGCTTCAAGGTAAAGCGAGCGCGCAAGTTCCTCAAGCAGGGGAACAAGGTGCTCATCACCTGCCTCTTCCGTGGACGCGAGCGCAGCCACCCCGAGATTGCCCGTGACCTGATGAAGGGGATCGCGGAGCAACTCAAGGATGTGGCAGCCATCGAGCAGTCGCCCAACTTCGAAGGGCGGCGCATGACGATGCTTCTGGCACCGCAGACCGAGTAGCTTGTAGCATAGCCGAACAAGAGCTAGACGTTCATCCTCAGGTGGACGATTTGCCTGGGGATCTTTTGTTGTCTGTTTCCAAAGAAAGAGGAAGCTATCATGCCGAAGATGAAGACCCACAAAGCGACCGCGAAGCGCTTCAAGATCACGGGATCGGGCAAGTACATGCGCCGCCACATCGGTGGTAGCCACCTGCGCCGTAAGGCCTCGAACCGCATCCGCCGCGCCTTCGACAAGTATGAGCCGGTGACGAACACCTCGTTCCGCCGCCGCATTCAGAAGCTTGCGCCCTACCTGCGCTAAGCCCATCGGGCCTGGCTGCTGGCGCGCGTCAGACAGTTTACCCAGCAAAGATTCGTTGGCTGGCCCGCTATGTTGCTTCTTTTGAACACATAGCCCTCCACGCCTACCCGACGAAGCAACAAACTACATCTAAACCCAAGTTGGAGGTCATTTAAATGGCACGTGTAAAAGGCGGAACCGTTACCCGCCGTCGTCACAATAAAGTTTTGAAGCAGGCTCGCGGCTATCGCGGGATGCGCTCGGTGCGCTTCCGTACCGCCAAAGAGCAGGTCATGCACTCGCTGCGCTACGCGACGATTCACCGCAAGCTGCGCAAGCGCGATTTCCGCCGCTTGTGGATCCAGCGCATCAACGCGGGCACGCGGCAATATGGGCTTTCCTACAGCCGCTTCATCTATGGTCTGAAGCAGGCCGGGATTAACCTGGATCGCAAGGTGCTCGCCGACATGGCGGTGCGCGACCCCAACGCGTTTGCGTTGGTGGTCGAAGCGGCCAAGGCGCAGCTGTAAGCCTGCCCGCTCACGCTTCCACAACCGAGGGTAGAAGGATTTTCCTTCTACCCTTTTTGTTTTCCCCCCGCTGTGTTACACTGCCCTCGTTGACCGTTTCGCCCACCCCGACCCCGCCATGATCGAGAGCGAGCAGAACCCCAAGGTTAAACTAGCCCGTGCGCTCCAGCGCCGCCGCGAGCGCGAGCGCGAGGGGAAGCTCTTTGTGGAGGGGCAGCGCCTCGTCGCGGACGCGCTCGGCAGCGGGCAGCTGCCGGAGTGGCTCTTCTTCACCCGTAGCGCCCTCGACACCCTCGCCATCCGGACGATGGTCGAGGCGTGGCAGCCGGTGGCGTGGGAGGTCAGCGAGCCGATCATGCAGGCGATGGCCGATACCGTGACCCCGCAGGGAATCGCCGCGATTGTGCCGCTGCCGCGCCTCGCATGGCCCGCGCGGCCCACCCTGCTGCTCGTGGTGGACCGCCTGCGCGACCCCGGCAACCTGGGCACGCTCCTTCGGGCGGCGGCGGCGGCGGGGGTGCAGGGGCTCATCGTGCCGAAGGGCAGCGTGGACCCCTGGAGCGACAAGGTGCTGCGCGCGGGGATGGGCGCGCACTTTCGCCTGCCCATCCGCGACGGGCTGGCGTGGCCCGATATCGCGCCGCTGCTCGACGGGCTGACCGTGTACCTCGCCGATGCCCACGGCGAGCTTCCCTACGACGCGGTGCCCTGGCGCGCGCCGAGCGCGCTCATCGTCGGGGGCGAGGCGCAGGGCGCGGGCCTCGCCGCCACAGAGCGCACCGACCACCTCATTGCCATCCCCATGGCGAACCACGTCGAATCCCTGAACGCGGCCATGGCGGGTAGCATCATCCTCTTCGAGGCGCTGCGGCAGCGCAGAATGGATAGTGGAGATTAGATATTGGGTATTGCGGAGCAGGGTAGGGAAGCGCTAGACGCTCTTTCGCCCCGGAACTTTTGCCTTTTGCCTTTCTGTTTTTGCCTTTTGCCTTTCCGTTTCACCCCTCACCCCCCCGAATGAAACCTCATGAACCTGGACCTGCTGGAAAAGATGACGCGCTTCAACGCGCTGGTTGGCAACGAGTACCCCTTTGCGCGCTGGCTCATGACGCAGCTAGAGCCGCACGCGACGCGGGTGGAGATGGATCGCCTGGGCAACGTCTTTGCCTGGCGTGGGGAGAACCCGCAGGTGGCGATCTTTTGCCACATGGACAGCGTCGGCTTCATCGTGGAGGAGGTCCACGAGGATCATGTGAAGGTGGTCAAGCTGGGCGGCCCGCGCACCCCAGAGTACGCCCCGATGATCATCGAGAGCGAGCAGGGGGAGCTGCATGGTACGCTGCTCGTGGACGAGAAGCGCTACCTGATCGACCTGTGGGAGCCGGACGCGGCGAGCAAGGTGCAGGTGGGCGATTTGGCGGCCTTTGCGCCCAACTTTCGCGTGGAAGAGGGGCGAATCCACAGCCGCTGGCTCGACAACAAGCTGGGCACCTGGGTGGCTTTTGAAGCGTGGAAGGCGAGCGAGCAGGCGGTTTTTGTGGCGACGGTGCGCGAGGAGCACGCGCCCGCTGGCGCGGGGGCGGCGGCGCTTCACGTGCCGGGGCTGGAGCTTGCCCTTGTGGTGGACATTACCTACTCGTCCGGCCCGGAGGGGCCGTACATGATCGAGTGGGGCAAGGGGCCCGCGATCACCCTGCGCGACAACCAGATCTATGACCGCCGCTGGGCCAAGGCGATGCTCGCGCTGGCGAAGGAGCACGACATCCCCGCGCAGCCGGAGATAGCGCTGTCGGGCGGCTCCGATGCGGCGCACGTTGCGGTAGCAGGCTTCCCTGCCATCTTTGTGGGGCTGCCGATCCGCTACGCGCACACCCCCGCCGAGGTGGCGCAGCTAGCCGATTGCGAGCACGCCCGCACGCTCATCCTCCGCTTTTTGGAGCGGTACGGAGCCGGGCGTCTGGAGTGAGCCCGCCCGCGCCCGACGCGCTCCGTGCCGAGTTGGAGGCGGTGCTGCTCGCCGCGCCGGGGCGCTTTGCCGCCACCGTGCACGCCCTGCGCGACCGGCCCGCGCCGCCCCCGCGCGACACGCTGATGGTGGCGTTGCTTGCGCTGCGCGAGGCGATGCAGGGCGCGGGCGACGAACCCCGCGAGGCGCTCGTGCTGGACATGCTGGACTGGGTCGTTGGCTGGTGCAGCCCTGGCAGCCGTCCCTTCGGCTAACCGCCTCGGCTACGCCGACCGGAAACTGAAGACGTCCAGAAAAGCTCAGCCCCTTTAGCTTCGGTCCTCCCCCTCTCTGTGCAAGTGTGTAGCGTCTCGCCTGACAAACAGCAACGCGCCGGCAACGCCTCTCGGCGCGCCGGCGCGTTGCTGTTCACTGCTTGGTGTCAGTCCGTTTCGTCGTCCCTGACCCCAAACCCCCGACCCCTAACCCCAATTCTTACGCCACTGCTGCCGCTGCCACCGTGCGATACGGGACGAAGCGATTGCCCACAAGAATCGGCGCGATGTCGAAAAGGTCCTGCTGCGCACAAAACTCGATGTCCGCCTCGTAGCCTAGCTCGCGCAGCTCGTCGGCGCTGGCGGTAGCGTGGAAGACCGCCGCCGGGCTCTCCTCGGCAAGCGCCTCGGCGGGGCACTCCGCGCCGAGCGCGTGCAGCGCCCGCGCGATGCAGCGCGCCGCGCACGCATCCTCCTCCGCGTGCTCCCCGTACTCGCCTGCCGCCACGATGGCGATGTCGCGCTGCATCTCCGCCGCCAGCTCAAAGGCGGCCTCGGCGACCGCGCGCGCGTTGAGTGCCGTGCCCATCAGCACGACCGCCGCGCCGCTGCGCGAGATGTTGACCATCTTCGTGCCATTGCTCGTCGAGAGCACCAGCGTCTGGCCCAGCAGCAGCGCCTGCTCCCGTTGAAGCTCCGTCGGCGAGTTGCCGTGGTCGAACCCCTCGCACTTCGCCCCCTGGCGCTCGCCCGCCACGCGATGGTGGGCGCGGCCCACGTAGCCGCCTGCCTCCTCCACAGTGAGCACCGGCAGCACCCCCGCCGCGCCCAGCGAGAGCGCGGTCACGGTGGTCGAGCTGGCGCGTAGCGCATCCACCACGATGGTCACCGCCCCACGGCGCGCGGCTTCCTGCGCGCCCTCATCCAAATACAAAATATCAACTTTCATCGTGATACCCAGTTGTTCCCTTCCACAAAGAAGCGCCACGGACGCTCGCGGTGCTCGGGTGCCGCGTAGTCGATGCCGATGCGGGGCGAGGTGGCGACGTGCTCGTCTGGCACCGCCTCCCCGCGCTCGATCCACAGCGCCTCGCTGGTTGTTAAATCCTCACCGTTGAGGGAACGAGTGATGGCAAAGGCCTGGCACAATTTGCCGGGTCCGTTTGTCAGGGTTTTTAATTGTTGGGTCTTGATAGGCCGCAGATGGCGCATCGTCTCGACCCCTTCGAGCGGCTCAACCGCGCGCACGAGCACCGCCGCCGGAAAGCCTTCCACGCTCGTCGAGATGTTCAGCATGTCGTACATCCCGTAGATCAGGTAGACATAAGCGTGGCCCGCCTCGCCGAACATGATCGCGGCGCGCCCGTCGGGGCCGGAGCGGGCGTGGCTCGCGCTGTCATCGTGGCCGTGGTACGCCTCGGTTTCCACGATTTTGCCCCGTAGCTCCTCGCCGGTTGGCAGGCGGCGCACCAGCACCGTGCCCAGCATCTCGCGCGCGACGAGCGGCGTATCACGCTCGAACCATTCTCGATTCTCGATTTTCGATGTCGAATGTAGCGGAGCTATGCCTCGCCTCCCTCAAAGTCGCTCGGCGGCAACCCATACAAAAAGAGGCTCGGCGACAGTGCGCCTGAGCCTCTCCGTCGTGGCTGCCTGGCTATGGAACTTTGTGAAAAGAGTAACGAAGGAAGGGAAAGATGTCAACTTCCGTCCACCGCGCCGCCCTTCGTCTTCCCTGCTCCCCCAAAATACTCGATCTTAACAGGAGCAAGCCGTAATCCTTTATTCCTGTAATCCTTGTTCTACCCCCTGCCCGCCGCCTCCACGATTGCGGCGATGCCCTGCCCGCCGCCGATGCACATCGTGCTGAGCCCATAGCGTTGGCCGCGCTCGCGCAGCTCGTAGAGCGCGGCGAGGGTGACCCGCGCGCCGGTCGCGGCGAGCGGGTGGCCGATGGAGATACCGCCGCCATTCACATTGACGCGTTCCCGATCCAGCCCCAGTTCCTGCTCCACAGCAAGATATTGGCCCGCAAACGCCTCGTTGACCTCGATCACGTCCAGATCGTCGAGCGCGAGCCCCGCGCGTTGCAGCGCGATGCGCGTCGCGGGGGCGGGGCCGATCCCCATGTAAGCGGGTTCCACCCCCGCCACCCCCCAAGCGACGAGACGCCCCAGCACCGGCAGCCCGCGCGCCTGCGCCCTGCCCCAGGTGGTGAGCACGACCATCGCCGCCGCATCGTTGAGACCGCTCGCGTTGCCCGCCGTGACGGTGCCGGGCTGGCGGAAGCGCGCGGGGAGGCGCGCCAGCTTGTCCAGGCTCGTGTCGGGGCGGATGTGCTCGTCGTGCTCGACCAGGGTTGTCTGCCCCTTGCGCCCCGGCACCTCGACCGGCGCGATTTCCAGCGCCAGGCGGCCCCGCTCGCGGGCGGCGGCGGCGCGTTGGTGCGAGCGAAGCGCGAACTCATCCTGCGCCTCGCGCGAGATCGCGTACCGTTCGGCGAGGTTCTCCGCCGTCTCCGCCATCGAGCAGCCGCCGTACACGTCGGTCAGCGCCGCCCAGAGCGTGTCCTCCACCTGCTGCCCGCCGAGCCCCCAGCCGTCGCGCGCGCCGCGCATGGCGAAGGGGGCCTGGCTCATATTTTCCGTGCCGCCCGCGAGCACCATCGTCGCCTCGCCGAGCAGGAGCGCCCGCGCGCCCTGGAGGATCGCCTCCAGCCCGGAGCCGCACAGGCGGTTGACCGTCAGCGCGGGGGCCTCGATGGGCACCCCCGCCTTCAGCCCCACGTGCCGCGCGATGTACGCAGCATCCGCCGAGCTCTGGATCACATTGCCCACAAACACCGCATCCACCTCGGACGCGTCCACGCCCGCCCGCGCCATCGCCGCCCGCGCCGCGTGCGCCCCCAACTCCGTAGCGCTCACCCCCCGCAGCGCACCCATGAAGGTGCCCACCGGCGTGCGCGCGCCGTCGAGGATGACGATGTCGTTTGCATCAAAGTGAGTTGCCATAGTTGTCTCCATCCTAAATTTTGGTGCCCGTCTCAAGGATAGCACGGAGTAACGCACTCTTGGGAGCACCGCGCGAAGCCCCAGCATTCACCTACAACAGACGATAAAGCTCGCGACGCTGA
>CAWJTI010000017.1:0-61293 GCA_963845765.1 uncultured Chloroflexia bacterium | reverse complement strand
TGAGGGAAGTGCGGAATGCGGAGTGCGGAATTAAGGAATAGGGACTCAGGGTGCGGCTACCTCGACCTCCTCCTCGGTTGCCGTGGAGCGGGTAGCCAGCTGAATTAGCCCGCGCAAGGTTTCATTTACCGACTTGGCATCCGGAAAATAGGCCCGTACATCGGGTTCGAGGAGCACCGCTCCCTCTTCCACATGGAAGTGGTGTACTTCCGTGCTGCCATCAGCCTTGTGAATGCTCCCCCAGTATGACCCTGGCGGTACGCTTCATGGTACTTTCCGCGCGTGCCACCGCGCAACTGTGCGAAATCATACTCAGCGCGCATCTCTTCGTCGTCCATCTTCATTCTCCCAGAAATCCTTCCTCGTAGGCCAACCGCTCAGGAAGCGTAGCTCTACGCGCACTGATGAGGCGGATTGCATCCCCACGTTCCGAGTGGATCACCACCAGTATCTAACCTCGCGCCGAAACACCAAGATTGAGAAAACGCTCCTCCTCATCAGAGTGGTCCGGGTCCGGGTAAGTTTGAAGGAACGGAACCCCGAAGATGGTTTTAGCCTCTGCAAAGCTAACTTTGTGCTTTCGCAAGTTACTTTTAGCTTTGTTTGCATCCCACTCAAAGTGCAAGTTCATGAGCTACCATTACAGCAGGTGCTTAGAAGAGTAAGTTATTATGCCGCATGCTTACATGCTTTTCAAGTTCGGAGCATGGCACGTTGTTGCTATTCGCCGTCCTTCATGAGAAAATAATCTCGCATGAAACTGCTATGGTTGATACCAATTCCGATTGAAAGAGTGGCAATGAAAAAACTATGTCATTCCGACCGAAGGGAGGAATCTCACCCTTGAAAAGGCTTTGCTGAGATTCCTCATTCCGCGGAGTTTACCCTGGCAAGGGCTCCATTCGGAATGACATGGCTATTGCTCTGTCAATATCCTGAATTGGTATGAGTCGTTACCGTGCTTATTCAAAGGTTTCGCGTAGGAGATAAAAAGTGAAACGCAGGATTGGATTCGTCGGGCTGCTGGCGGCTTTGGTTTTGATTGGGCTGGCAAATGGGCTGTATGCGGCGGTGCAGCAGGGCCAGGCGGAGGCTCTGTCACTGCAAAAGGGAATGCAGCATGTCTATCTGCCGATGGTGAGCTATGGGATCCCCGCTGTGGTTCCTGATACCACAGTCGTTTTGGAGGAGGAGACGCTGGCGGATCTGGTGGCTGTCTCCGAGGATGGGACGACCTACACCTTCGCGGATGATTCCCCTGCACTGGATGCCCTGGACACGAACGATGTGATGGTAGGCGGGGTGTCGGAGGCCGCTCCTTACGGATTCTTGCGGAAGGTGACGAGTGTAACCGAGCAGGGGAATGGGCAGGTTGCCGTGACGACGAGTCAGGCAACGCTGGAAGAGGCGATTGAGGATGGCGCGTTCTCTATCAGCCAGACCCTCTCGCCCGACGATGTGGTGCAGATGCAGCAGGCAGAGGGAGTGAGCCTGAGCAGGCGGCCCCTCGCTCCAGAGGGAGAATTTTTCATCCAGTTAAGCGATGTGGTACTCTGGGACCGTGATAGAAACCCAAATACAACGACCGACCAGGTACGTGCAGATGGTAGCCTGACGCTTGAGCCAAGCTTTGATTTTAACTTCCTGATGCAAGGGCGGACCTTTCAAACCTTGCACTTTTCTATGAGTGCTGAGGAGACGGCAGAACTGGAGATTTACTCTGTTATCGCATCGCTCTCAGTCGAGGCCAGAATAGAATTAGCTCAATACTATCTCGCACCCATTACTGTCTGGGTTGGGTCAGTGCCCGTTGTGCTGACACCCGTGCTAACAGTCTACGTGGGGGTAGATGGAAGCGTGGAAGTTGGCCTTGCCATAAACGGGACACGGCAGGAGACGACGCTTACCGCAGGCTTGCAGTACGATGGCGGGAGTTGGGAACCGATCGGTGAGAACACAACCAGTTTTAGCGTCCAGCCGCCGGACGCTTTCGGCAGCCTGGAAGTCCGAGGCTATATCGGGCCGTCGTTGACCCTTCTGCTCTATGGTGTCACCGGTCCTGAGGCCGTCGTGCAAGGCTACATTGAACTGGAGGCGAACACGAGCCAGACCCCGTGGTGGGAGATCTATGCGGGGATTGATGCCACAGCAACTGTGATAATGCAGGTGTTTTCCTGGAGTGTCGCGAGTCCCACCTTGCACGTTATTGGCTTCCGACAGTTGATCGCCGCTGCGGATACCCCGCCGCCTGTCACTGCTTCCCCAACCCCCACGCGCACGCCTACACGCACACCGCACGCGCACACCCACACCTGGCCCCTCGCCAACCCCCACCCACACGCCCACGCCTGGCCCTGACCCCGAACCCGGCACCACCACGCGCGTCTCGGTGGCCAGCGATGGCACGCAGGGGAACGACGAATCCCATGAACCCGCGATCTCGGCGGATGGGCGCTATGTAGCGTTCGTCTTCAGACGCCTCCAACCTGGTCAGCGGCGACACCAATGGCGCAGGCAGACATCTTCGTGCATGACCGCCAGACGGGGCAGACCACGCGCGTCTCGGTGGCCAGCGATGGCACGCAAGGGAACGGCACTCCACTATACCCGCGATCTCGGCGGATGGGCGCTATGTGGCGTTCGAGTCATACGCCAGCACCCTCGTCAGCGGCGATACGAATGGTGACAAGGACATCTTCGTGCATGACCGCGAGACAGGGCAGACCACGCGCGTCTCGGTGGCCACCGGTGGCACGCAGGGGAACGACTATCCGAGTACCCCGCCATCTCGGCGGATGGGCGCTATGTGGCGTTCGACTCATACGCCAGCAACCTGGTCAGCGGCGACACCAATGGCGACGAGGACATCTTCGTGCATGACCGCCAGACGGGGCAGACCACGCGCGTCTCGGTGGCCACCGATGGCACGCAGGGGAACAACGACTCCTAGATTCCCTCCATCTCGGCGGATGGGCGCTATGTGGCGTTCGCTTCATACGCCAGCAACCTGGTCAGCGGCGATACCAATGGGACGTGCGACGTCTTCGTGCATGACCGCGAGACGGGGCAGACCACGCGCGTCTCGGTGGCCTACCGATGGCACGCAAGGGAATAGCGGGTCCTATAATCCCGCGCATCTCGGCGGATGGGCGCTATGTGGCGTTCGCTTCAGACGCCTAGCAACCTAGTCAGCGGCGATACCAATGGGTAGGACGACATCTTCGTGCATGACCGCGAGACGGGGCAGACCACGCGCGTCTCGGTCGCCAGCGATGGCACGCAGGGGAACGAGAACTCCTGTGCTTCCCTCCATCTCGGCGGATGGGCGCTATGTGGCGTTCTGGTCTGATGCCAGCAATCTCGTCAGCGGCGATACCATTGGTGGGACGTCTTCGTGCATGACCGCGAGACGGGGCAGACCACGCGCGTCTCGGTGGCCAGCGATGGCACGCAGGGGAACGACTGGCTCCTAGGAACCCGCGATCTCGGCGGATGGGCGCTATGTGGCGTTCGAGTCATACGCCTCCAACCTGGTCAGCGGCGACACCAATGGTGACAAGGACATCTTCGTGCATGATCGGGGCAGATGCGGTGAGATAGCAGGCATCGCGCGGCGCGCTCGCGTTCGCCGCGTACTCAACGTGCAGAAGGTAGCGAGGCCCTGTCGCTTCATCCATGAAGCGATAGGGCTCCGTTTTTCGCTGCGCGCCCTCGTGCTATCCAGTTTGGACGAGCGGGCGAATGGGTGGACAATGAATTGCTCGCAAGAAGCACAAAGCAAATATCACCCAAACCTGACGGGCGGCTCGCGCCTGACGTCCGCCCTCCCACACAAGGACACCTTTCGATAGCCTATGATGGAAGCTACTCTCTTTCTGATGCTGGTCGGGCTGGTGGGCGGGTTGGCGGTGGGCATCCAGGCCCCGCTGGCCGGGCTCATCGGCACGCGGATGGGGCTGCTGGAAAGCGTCTTCATCGTCCACATCGGCGGGGCCATCGCCGCGATCATCCCCCTGCTGATGCTGCGCGGCGGGCAGCTTGGGCAGTGGCAGAGCCTACCCTGGTACGCCCTGGTGGCGGGTGCGTTCGGCCTCGTCACCATCGGTTCGATCTCCTACACCATCCCCCGCCTCGGCGTGGCCACCGCGATGACCCTGATCATTGCGGGCCAGCTGGTCGTCTCCCTGCTCGCCGACCACTTTGGGCTGCTCGGCGCGGACATCCGCCCCGTCACCCTCATGCGCCTCGTCGGGCTCGGCGTGCTGTGCGTGGGGGTGTGGCTGATGGTGCGGTAGAACGGCGGCAGGCAGCAAACGGACAGCAGGCGGCAGGCAGCAGGCGGCAGGCGCAGGCGGCGAACGGCAGCAGGCGGCAGGCAGCAGGCGGCAGGCGGCAGGCGGCAAGGCGCGGAATGCAGAGCGCAGATCGCAGAATTGTCGTTTACTTTTGCCTTTTGCCTTTTGCCCTTTGCCTTTTGCCTTTCCGTTCCTCCTTCTTCCCACATTCAACCTCAGACTACGGTGCCGAACCCCGTTGACGCGCGCGGTGGCTTGTGATACACTGCTTCCTATCACACATCCAGAAAGGAGGCGTCGCTATGGAAAGAGAAATGGTTGTCACCACAGAATCCCGCGATGTCTCGTGTGGGGTGCTACGCTTTTTTGACGGGGAACGCAGGTAGCGAAGGGAGCCGCCTGGGGTGGCTTTTGGGTCAAAAAAGCGGGCATCTCCCCCGCTTTTTTTGTTTCTACCGCAACACCCGTTTGGAGAGAGCGACGCATGGCAAAGTCGAAAAAAGGCAATTGGCGTAACACCCCCGCGCACGAGCGGGCAGAAAGCGACGTGAAAAGCAAGGAGCAGCTCCGCTCTGCCGATGCGCGCTGGCGCGACCGCGTCAACGCGGAGGAGGACGGGGATCTCCAGGCTGAGTATACTCCCGAGATGTACGTCGGCTTTCCGCTGGGCACGGTGCTCAACATGCGCAGCGGCCACCATTACGTGAAGATGGACGACACTGGCGAGATCGTGGATGCGTCGGTGAAGGGCTCGCTCAAAGATGGCATCCGCTCCTTCACCACCGTCGCCGCGCCGGGCGACCGCGTGCACGTGGAGATGTACCCCGATGGCAACGGGCTGATCGTCGCGGTCGCGCCGCGCAAAACGATGCTGAGCCGCCCCGACCCCTTCCGCCGCCATTTGCAGGACGTGATCGTGGCGAATGTGGACCAACTGGTCATCGTCTCCAGCGTGGGCGGCCCCTCCTTCTGGTCGGAACTGGTGGACCGCTACCTGGTCTACGCGGAATACTACACGCTGGAGCCGCTGCTCGTCGTCAACAAGGCGGACAAGGCGAACGAGGACGAGGTAGCGCCGATCCGCGCGCTCTACGAGGAAAAGCTGGGCTACCCGCTGCTCCTCACAAGCGTGAAGACGGGGGAGGGGATCGAGGCGCTGCGCGAGCGGATCAGCACGCGCTGGAACGTCGTCGCGGGGCTCTCCGGCGTGGGCAAGTCGTCGCTGCTCAATGTGGTCCAGTCGGACCTGAAGCTGCGCGTGGGCGATGTGAGCGAGCACTACGGTGGCGACGGGCAGCACACCACCACCTCCACCACCCTGCACCCGCTGGTGGGCGGCGGCTACGTGGCGGACACGCCAGGGATTCGCGGCTTCGGCCTGTGGGACCTGGAGCCCGCCGAGCTGGATTTCTACTTTATAGATTTCCGACCCTTCCTCGGGCAGTGCAAGTTCTCCGACTGCACCCACCACCACGAGCCCAAATGCGCCATCAAAGAGGCGGTGGAGCGGGGCGACATCGCACAGACGCGCTACGACAGCTTCCTCACCCTCTACGAAGAAACCAACCCCGCCCACGAGCGACCGTATTAGGTTGCAGATTAGCAGATGATAGATTTCAGATTGGAGGCAGGCGGGGCGTGCTTTGTCTTCCTATACTTATCCCGCCTGTGGCCGCGCCCTGACCATAATACTCCGTAACGCCGTTGATCTGCAATCTGCCATCTTCGATCTGCAAATCTTTACGAAAAATACGATTCGCATATAATGTAGACATAACGACAAACAAGCACGATATGAAAATGCGTGGCCCTCACACCCCGAGGGCCTTTTTTGTGGGGAAGAGGGTAGAGAGATGAAGCGGACCGATTTACGAAATATTGCGATTATTGCGCACGTGGACCACGGCAAGACGACCCTGGTCGATAGCATGCTGCGGCAGGCGCGCGTCTTCCGCGACAACCAGCAGGTGCGCGAGCGCGTGATGGACTCCAACGACCTGGAGCGCGAGCGCGGCATCACCATCCTGTCGAAGAACACGGCGGTGATGTGGAACGGGGTCAAGATCAACATCGTGGACACCCCCGGCCACGCCGACTTTGGCGGCGAGGTGGAGCGCGTGCTCAACCTGGTGGATGGGGTGCTGCTGCTGGTGGATGCGGTCGAGGGGCCGATGCCGCAGACCCGTTTCGTGCTGCGCAAGGCGCTGGAGCTCGGCCACCAGGCGATTGTGGTGGTCAACAAGATGGACCGCCCCAACGCGCGCCCCGATTGGGCGATCAACCAGACCTTCGACCTGTTCGTGGACCTGGGCGCGAGCGACCAGCAGGCCGACTTCCAGATCGTCTACACCAACGGGCTGTCCGGGCACGCGGGCGATCAGGCGCACACGATAGGGGACTCGCTGGAAGCGCTCTTCGAGGCGATCCTTTCCCTGCCCGCGCCGGACGTGGAGCCGGAAGAGCCCGCCCAGCTGATGGCGACCACCCTGGACTACGACGAGTACAAGGGCGGGATCGTCATCGGGCGGCTGCGCAGCGGCATGCTGCGCAAGGGGCAACGCGTCGCCATCGTCCACCCGGAGCGCGAGCCGCGCTTCGGCAAGATCAACGATTTGTTCACCTTCGACGGGCTGGGGCGGCAGGCGGTGGACGAAGCGACGGCGGGCGAGATCATCGCGATGACCGGGCTGACCGGCGTTTTCATCGGCGATACGATCACCGAGCCGGAGAATCTGGTGCCGCTCACCCCCATCGAGGTGGAGGAGCCGACGGTGCGCATGGCGGTCACCGTCAACACCAGCCCCTTCGCCGGGCGCGAGGGGGAGTTTGTGACGAGCCGCGCCCTGCGCGAGCGCCTCTACCGCGAGTTGGAGCGCAACGTGGCGATGCGCGTCGAGGACACCGAGCGCCCCGACACCTGGATCGTTTCCGGGCGCGGCGAGCTGCACCTGGCGATCTTCGTCGAGACGATGCGGCGCGAGGGCTACGAGCTAGCGGTCGGCAAGCCGGAAGTCATCATGAAGGAGCGCGACGGCCAGCTTCATGAGCCGATCGAGGAGGTGCAGATTGAGGTGGCGGACGAGTACGCGGGCGTGGTCATCGAGATGCTGGGCAAGCGCAAGGGCATCATGACGAACATGCGCGTGGAGGAGGACAGCACCAACCACCTGACCTACCTCGTCCCGACGCGCGGGCTGCTCGGCTTCCGCTCCGAACTGCTGACCGCGACGCGCGGCACCGGCCTACTTTTCTCGCTCTTCCACGGCTACGCACCCTACACCGGCGAGATGGAAACGCGCGAGGTCGGCTCGCTGGTGAACCTGGAGAAGGGGATGAGCACCTCCTACTCGCTGGACAACGCGCAGCAGCGCGGCGCGCTCTTCATCGGCCCCGGCCTGGAAGTGTACGAGGGGATGATCATCGGTCGGCACAGCCGCCCCGGCGACCTGGTGATCAACGTGACGAAGAAGAAGCACGTCACCAACCACCGCGCCGATGGCAAGGACGATGCGGTGCGCCTCACCACCCCCATCGACATGAGCCTGGACGAGGCCATGGAGTACATCGCCGACGACGAGTTGGTCGAGGTCACCCCGCAGAGCATCCGCCTGCGCAAAAAGGTGCTCGACAGCGAGACGCGCCAAAAGATCGCGAAGCGCCTCAAGAAAGAGTTTGCGTAGCGACGACCGACGACCGACGACGGACGACCGATAACGGAAATAGAAAAGAGCGCCTACCCGAAGTGAGGGTGGGCGCTCTTTTTGGTTGGCAAGCATCTATATACTAACAGGAGCTATAAGTCCGGGGGACAAGCGCGTAAAGGAAGAGGGGGAGACTGGCCATTTTGGAGAACAGCCAGTGCCCTCACTCTATGACGGCACCAACAGATTCGGTAGGTGAGCGGCGCAGGCGCGGCGTGACGACAAATGCCTTCTCGATCACCACATCAGCCCCCCGTAATCTGGCTCAACAAACTGATCCCACCGTACCCGTGGCGCGTCGCCTCAGGGCGGCATACCAGCTAGGCTCCCGCTCTTTTTGGGCAAAAACAAGGTTTCACTCTAACAACTTGCATAATGGTGTCAACCCCTTTTTATAAAAGGGGCACGCGTGGGTAGCAGGATGGCCGGTAGGGGATACAGAGGGTTGAAACGCCACTCAAGGTAACTTATAATTTGGGGGAATAGTAGAGAGTGGCAGCTCAAACGGTTACGCTTGAGCACAGCCTCATAGTTAAGCAATAAGACGGCGGAAGGACAACCGCAATGAGCGCAAAGGGACGCTACGCTGACCTCGAGATCACTCTGCATCGCCGCGATGGCAGTGGGTACTCGGTGGAACTGCGCTTTAACCAACCCGACAGCGAGGCAGATGTGCGGCTGGTACGGGGAGGCGACGCACGGGCAGAGTGGTCGTTGGATGAGTTGGCACAATTGGTATTGGACGATGTTGCTTATGGTACGCGGCTGGGTGCAGGGTTGCTGGCTAGCGATGAGATGCGCTTGGCGTTCGCTCAGGCTCGTGCTGCCGCGCAGAGCCAGGATGTACCCTTGCGGGTGCGCCTTGTGATTGGGGCAAGTGCTCCCGAACTGCACGGGCTGCGGTGGGAGTTGCTTCACGAGCCAGGGTTGGACACGCCCCTCCTTACGGGGGAGCACCTGCTTTTTTCCCGCTACCTGAGCAGCAGCGACTGGCGACCTGTCAGCCTGCGACCGCAGGGAGCGCTCCGCGCGCTCGTCGTCGTAGCCAATCCCTCGAACGTGACCCAGTACGCGCCGGGTGGCCAGCCGCTCGCACCGATAGACGTGGCGGGCGAGATCGAGCGGGCTCGGGCCGCGCTGGGCGAGGTGGCGGTAACGGAGTTAGCTGCCCGTGGCAGTGCGACGCTAGACAAGCTCGTGACGACGTTGCGCGATGGCTATGACATCCTCTACCTCGTTTGCCACGGCGCGCTCATCAAGGGGGAGCCACGCCTCTGGCTGGAGGACGAGGCGGGCACGGCAGCGGTTGTGGCGGGCAGTGACCTCGTGACGCGCTTGCAGGAGATGCGCGAGCGACCTCGCTTGGTGGTGCTTGCTTCCTGTCAGAGCGCGGGACGCGGCGAGGAGGCAAAGAGCGCGGACGAAGGCGCGCTCGCCGCGCTCGGCCCCAGGCTCGCCGAGGCGGGCATCCCTGCGGTGCTGGCCATGCAGGGCAACGTCTCGATGGAGACGATCAAAGTGTTTATGCCGCGCTTCTTCGAGGCGCTGCGGCGGGATGGGGAGGTGGATCACGCGGTGGCGGTAGCGCGTGGTGCCGTGCGCGAGCGGCCCGACTGGTGGATGCCGGTGCTTTTCATGCGCCTCAAGAGCGGGCGCATCTCGTACGTGCCTGGCTTTGCCGACGAGAAGGGCGGCATGGAGAAGTGGCCCGCGCTGCTGCGCCACATCGAGCGCGGGCGCTGCACCCCCATCCTTGGTTCTGGGCTTACTGAGTCGCTACTCGGCTCGCGGCAGGAGATCGCGCAGCGGTGGGCGGAGCAGTATGGCTTCCCGCTCGCCCCGCATGACCGCGAGTCGCTGCCCCAAGTGGCGCAGTTCCTCGCGGTGAACCAGGATTATATGTTCCCGCGCGATGAGTTGGGCGAATACCTGCGCGGCGAGCTGCGCGAGCGCTACCCCAACGTGCTCGGCGGTATGGAGGGAGCGACGCTCGACGAACTGCTCTCCACCGTGGTGGCGGCGCGGCAGGCGACGGGCGCGGCGGAGCCGCACCGCGTGCTCGCCTCGCTCTCCCTCCCCATCTTCATCACCACCGATCCCAGCAGCTTGCTCTTCGATGCGCTGCGCGCGGCTGGAAAGGAGCCGGTGGCGGAGCTGTGCCGCTGGAACGAGGATACCCAGTTCCTGCCCTCGATCTACGACGACGAGCCGAACTTCCGCCCGACGCCAGAGCGCCCGCTCGTTTTCCAACTATTTGGCACGCTGGCGGAGCCGAACTCCCTGGTGCTGACCGAGGACGATTACTTCGACTTTTTGATCGGTGTCACCAACAACAAGGATTTGATCCCGCCGATGGTGCGCCGCTGGCTGGCGGACACCGCGCTGCTCTTCCTCGGCTTCCGCATGGACGAATGGGATTTCCGCGTGCTCTTCCGCTCCATCATGCGCCAGGAAGGGGGACAGCGCCGCGCCCGCTACGCCCACATCGCCGCGCAGATCGACCCCGAACAGGGCCGCATCCTCGACCCCAACCGCGCCCGCCGCTACCTCGAAAGTTATTTCCAAGGTGCCGATATGAGCATCTTCTGGGGGAGTGCGGAGGACTTTGTGCGGGAGTTGGCGGGGCGGTTAGAACAGGATTAGCAGGATTAGCGGATTACGGCACGGCACAATTGTAATCCGCCTCGAAAGCCACTTCCAGGAGGCGACCATGCGCAGCTACTGGGGGAGTGTGGAGGACTTTGTGCGGGAATTGTCGGGGCGGGTAGAACAGGATTGGCAGGAGTAGCGGATTACGGCACGGCACAATTGTAATCCGCCTCGAAGGCCACTTCCAGGAGGCGACCATGCGCAGCTACCGGGGGAGTGCGGAGGACTTTGTGCGGGAATTATCGGGACGGATAGAACAGGATTGGCAGGATCAGCGGATTACGGCACGGCACAATTGTAATCCGCCTCGAAAGCCACTTCCAGGAGGCGACCATGCGCAGCTACTGGAGGAGTGTGGAGGACTTTGTGCGGGAATTATCAGGACGGATAGAACAGGATTGGCAGGAGTAGCGGATTACGGCACGGCACAATTGTAATCCGCCTCGAAAGCCACTTCCAGGAGGCGACCATGCGCAGCTACTGGGGGAGTGCGGAGGACTTCGTGCGGGAATTATCGGGACGGATAGAACAGGATTGGCAGGATTAGCGGATACGGCAAGCCGCCGTCGTAATCCGCTAATCCTGCCAATCCTGTTCTACCCATTGCAAACACAAAACGAGGGCCACCATGTCAGCCACCCAACCCCACTCCAAAATCGAAAATCAAAAATCGAAAATCGAAAATCCCTACCCTGGCCCGCGCTCCTTCCAGCAGGGCGAGACGCTGTATGGGCGCGAGCGCGAGACGATGGAGCTGTTGGACTTGCTCGTCGCCGAGCGGGTGGTGCTGCTCTACTCGCCGTCGGGGGCGGGGAAGACGTCGCTGGTGCAGGCGGCGCTGCTGCCGGAGTTGGAGCGGGAAGGCTTCCGCGTGCTGCCGCTGATGCGCGTCAACACGGAGCCGCCGGACGGGGTGACGGTGAACCGCTACGTGTGGAGCGTGCTTCTCTCGCTCGACGAGGGGCGCGACAAGGCGGAGCAGCTTCCCGTGGAAGAGTTGGCGGGGCTGACGCTGGCGGGGTACCTGGAGCGGCTGCCGAGCGACGGGGCCACGGATGGCGACGTGCTCGTCTTCGATCAGTTTGAGGAGGTGCTGACGATTGACCCGACCGACCGCGCGGCCAAGCAGGAATTTTTTGCACAGGTGGGCGAGGCGCTGCGCGAGCGGCGGCGCTGGGCGCTCTTCGCCATGCGCGAGGAGTTCGTGGCGGGGCTGGACCCGTACCTGCGCCCCGTGCCCACCCGCTTCGCCAACACCTTCCGGCTGGAGCTATTGGGCGAGCAGGCCGCGCGGCAGGCGATGCAGGAACCCGCGCGAGCCGTGGGGGTCGAATTTACCGACGAGGCGGCGCGCAAGCTGGTGGACGACCTGCGCGCCGTGCGCGTGCAGGAGGCAAGCGGCGCGACGGCGCAGACGCTCGGCCTGACCCTGGAGCCGGTGCAGCTCCAGGTGGTGTGCCGCCGCCTGTGGGGTGGCACCGCGCTGGACGACGGGCGGATCGATGTGGACGACCTGGACGATGTGGGCGACGTGGACGACGCGCTGCGTGACTACTACGCCGAGCGCGTGGCCGCTATCGCGGGGGAGACGGGCACGCGCGAGCGGGTGATCCGCGAGTGGGTGGATGGGCAGCTGATCACCGAGCAGGGGATTCGCGGGCAGGTGTTGCAGGGCGCGGAAAGGAGCAACGGGTTAGACAACCGCGCCATCTGGCCGCTGGTCAACGCGCACCTGCTGCGCGCCGAGAAGCGGCGCGGCGCAACCTGGTTCGAACTGGCGCACGACCGCCTCATCGAGCCAGTGCGCCAGGACAACGCCGCGTGGCGCGAGGCCCACCTCAGCGCGCTCCAGCGCCAGGCCGCGCTGTGGGACAGGGAGAACCGCCCCACCGGCCTCCTCTTCCGCGACGACGCGCTGGCGGAGGCGGAGCGCTGGGCCGCGGCGCACGAGGCGCAACTTGAGGCGCACGAGCGCGACTTCCTCGCCGCGAGCCAGGAAGCGCGGCGCGTGCGGCAGCGGGAGCGACGGCTGTTCGTGGGGATGGGGGTGGTGACGGTGGTGGCGGTGGTGGCGGCGGTCATTGCCTTTGTGTTCTTCCGCCGGGCCGAGAAAGCACAAGCGTCAGCACGCACGGCGAGCACAGAAAGCGCAACAGAGGCAGCGCAGGCGCGCATCGCTCGTTCGCAGCAATTAGCCACCCAATCGCAGGCTGCCGAGGATCCTACACTCAGCCTGCTCCTGGCAGGAGCGGCGGTCGAGGCAACGACGCAGCATGGGGACCCTGCAACCGTTGCTGCCCGCCAATCGCTATTGGAGGCTCTCCAGCGCCCCCTCGGGCTCGTGCTGCGCGGGCACGAGGGTGGGGTCAGTACGGTGGCGTGGGAGGGGAGCGGGCGCTATCTGGCGAGTGGCAGCGACGATGGCACGGTGCGCGTGTGGGATATGCAGCAGCCGGAGGCGGAGCCGCTCGTGCTGCGCGGGCACGAGTATGGGGTCAGTACGGTGGCGTGGGAGGGAGCGGGCGCTATCTGGCGAGTGGCAGCGACGATGGCACGGTGCGCGTGTGGGAGGTGCAGCAGCCGGAGGCGGAGCCGCTCGTGCTGCGCGGGCACGAGTGTGGGGTCAGTACGGTGGCGTGGGAGGGGAGCGGGCGCTATCTGGCGAGTGGCAGCGACGATGGCACGGTGCGCGTGTGGGAGGTGCAGCAGCCGGAGGCGGAGCCGCTCGTGCTGCGCGGGCACGAGGGTGGGGTCAGTACGGTGGCGTGGGAGGGGAGCGGGCGCTATCTGGCGAGTGGCAGCGACGATGGCACGGTGCGCGTGTGGGATATGCAGCAGCCGGAGGCGGAGCCGCTCGTGCTGCGCGGGCACGAGGGTGTGGGTCAGGACGGTGGCGTGGGACGGGAGCGGGCGCTGATCTGGCGAGCTGGCAGGCGACGACGGCACGGTGCGGCGTGTGGGAGGTGCAGCAGCCGGAGGCGCGAGCGCGCTCGTGCTGGCGCGGGCACGAGGGTGTGGGTCAGGACGGTGGCGTGGGAGGGGAGCGGGCGCTATCTGGCGAGTGGCAGCGACGATGGCACGGTGCGCGTGTGGGAGATGCAGCAGCCGGAGGCGGAGCCGCTCGTGCTGCGCGGGCGACGAGTATGGGGTCAGTACGGTGGCGTGGGACGGGAGCGGGCGCTATCTGGCGAGTGGCAGCGACGATGGCACGGTGCGGCGTGTGGGAGGTGCAGCAGCCGGAGGCGGAGCCGCTCGTGCTGCGCGGGCACGAGTATGGGGTCAGTACGGTGGCGTGGGAGGGGAGCGGGCGCTATCTGGCGAGTGGCAGCGACGATGGCACGGTGCGCGTGTGGGAGATGCAGCAGCCGGAGGCGGAGCCGCTCGTGCTGCGCGGGCACGAGTATGGGGTCAGTACGGTGGCGTGGGAGGGGAGCGGGCGCTATCTGGCGAGTGGCAGCGACGATGGCACGGTGCGCGTGTGGGAGGTGCAGCAGCCGGAGGCGGAGCCGCTCGTGCTGCGCGGGCACGAGGATGTGGGTCAGGACGGTGGCGTGGGAGGGGAGCGGGCGCTATCTGGCGAGTGGCAGCGACGATGGCACGGTGCGCGTGTGGGAGGTGCAGCAGCCGGAGGCGGAGCCGCTCGTGCTGCGCGGGCACGAGGGTGGGGTCAGGACGGTGGCGTGGGAGGGGAGCGGGCGCTATCTGGCGAGTGGCAGCGACGATGGCACGGTGCGCGTGTGGGAGATGCAGCAGCCGGAGGCGGAGCCGCTCGTGCTGCGCGGGCACGAGTATGGGGTCAGTACGGTGGCGTGGGAGGGGAGCGGGCGCTATCTGGCGAGTGGCAGCGCCGATGGCACGGTGCGCGTGTGGGATATGGACATGGCCAGCTTGATGGAGAAAGCGTGTCGGTGGACAGGCCGGAACCTCACGAATGTGGAATGGCAACGCTACTTCGGCGGCGTGCCATATCGCAAGAGCTGTGCAAATCTGCCAACGCACAGCACGGTCATCAATTCAATTTTGGACGAGGGGGAGGCAGTTGGCACATGCGGGTGAGGTGGAGGCAGCCATCGCCAAGTTCGAGGAGGCGCTTGAACTCTCCCACCTTGGAGCTTGATCCAGAAGAGCACGTAAGGCAGATCCGTCCAGAAGGACTCGTAGCAGAGGGAGTAGAGCTGGCACATGCGGGTGAGGTGGAGGCAGCCATTGCCAAGTTCGAGGAGGCGCTTGAACTCGACCCACTCTGAACTTATCCGGCAGTTCATGCGCGGGCGCTGTATGTACCAGAGTCTGGTAGCAGAAGGAGAGGCGCTGGCACATGCGGGCGAGGTGGAGGATGGCCATCGCCAAGTTCGAGGAGGCGCTTGAGTTCGACCCCACCCTGGAACTTGATCCGCAAAAGCACGCACAGGAGCTCCGTGCGCCGACAGTCGTAGCAGAGGGGGGGGAAGAGTTGGTACATGCGGGTGACGTGGAGGATGCCATCACCAAGTTCGAGGAGGCGCTTGAGCTTGACCCCGATTTCGAGATATCCGCATCGAGGTGGAACGTCCTCTGCTGGTGGGGCAGCCTCTGGAACGAGGCAGAACTAGTGATAGACGCCTGCGAGCAAGCCGTCGCGCTGGCCGAAGGCACCGAAGACGAAGCGGGCTTCCGCGACAGCCGTGGCGTGGCGCGGGCGCTGACGGGGGACGTCGAGGGAGCTATCGAGGATTTCGAGTTCTTCGTTGAAAACGCCAGCCCCAACGCTCGCAACGTAGAGTGGCGCGAGGCGTGGATCGCGGAGCTGCGCGCGGGGGATAACCCCTTCGAGGATGAGGCGACGCTGGAGGCGCTGCGGGGGGAGTAGGTTGATTGGGTGGGCTGCGCAGACCCGAAGGGTTTAACAACCGCGCTGCGGCCTGATAGAGGTGGTGTCGCAGAGCCACGTCTGGGAGCCACCGTGGTAGTCAAACCCTTCGGGTCTCCCCGAAAAACTCCACGAGCGACGCCGCCAGCCGCTCCAGCGGGGCGCGCGGCAGGGGATGGGGCGTGGCGGGGAGGACCTCGAATTGGCCTTGCGGGAGGGCCTGGTAAAAGGCGAGGCTCTCGGCGACCGCCCGCCGTCGTGTCGCGGTCGCCGACGATGACGCGCACGGGTTGGGCGATCTGCGCGGCGACCTCGGGGGTGAGGCCGCCGCTCTCGCTGTTGGCCCAGAGCAGCTTCTGTGTCTGCTCCACGACCGCTTCCCAGCCCAGCGCGGTGTGGCGCGTGGCAAGCTCCTCGACGAAGCGCGGCACTTTTTGGCGCATGGTCTCCGCGTCCAAAAAGCGCAGCTCGCGGCGGACGGTCGCCTCGTCCCAGGGGAAGCGCGTGCCCAGCGTCGCGACGCGCGCCACGCGCTGCGGCTCCATCCGCGCGACGAGGCAGGCGACGTAGCCGCCCAGGCTATAGCCAAAGATGTGGCCCGCTCGATCCCCCGCTCGTCCAGAAACTCGATCACCGTCTCGGCGAAGCGCTCGCTACGAAAGTCGCGGCCACGCGCGGGCGTCGCGCCGTGCCCCTCAAAGTCGAGCGCGTGCACGGTGAAATGCGGCGCGAGCAGCGGCGCGAGCGCGTCGAACTGCTCGCGCGTGCCGAGTGCGCCGTGAAGCAGCAGGAGACAAGAAGGGCTCATGTGGGCGTTTCCTGACTCGAGTAAGAGCAAAAAGCGTTGGAACGTTCCAATGTTTCAACGTTTCAACGTTTCAACGTTCCAACGTTCCAACGCTTACTTTAACAGAGCGAGATGCTCCTTGATCAATGTCATCAGTTGGCCCACCGTCTCGCCATCGAAGGCGAAGGTGGTACCCGCCGCCTCGAAGAGGTCGGGCAGGGGGCGCGTGTCGCCCAGCGCGAGGGCGGCGCGATAGTCGGCGACGGCCTGAGCCTGATCCGCCTGCGCGTTGCGCCACACCTGGAGCGCGCCTAGCTCCGCCAGCCCGTACTCGATATAGTAGAAGGGCACCGTGAAGATGTGCCCCTTGCGGTGCCAGCCGCTTTCCTTTGGGGTCTGTAGCCCACTGTAGTCGATCCCCTTCATGAAGCGATCCCACAGCTCGGCCCACTTGGCATCCATCGCCTCGGTCGTCACCGCATCGGGTGCCTCGCTGTACACCCACTGCTGGAACGCATCCACCACCGCCATGTAGGGGAGGAAGGTCACCACGCCGCGCAGCTTCTCAGCGTAGGCGCGGCGGGCGTCCGCCTCCTCGTAGAAGCCACCCTCCGTCCGTGCCAGGTAGGGCGCGCTGAGCAGCTCCATCGCCATCGAGGCGACCTCGCAGAACTCCATCGGGGCGTGCCAGTTCCAAATGAGCGGCTGTTGGCGCTGCGATTCCATGAAGTGGAAAGCGTGGCCGCCCTCGTGCAGCAGGGTCATCACGTCGTCGTTCGTGCCGACCGCGTTCATGAAGATGTACGGCTTGCCGGTGCGCGGGAAGGAGATGCAATAGCCTCCCGGTGCCTTGTTCTGGCGCGAGGCGAGGTCCAGAAAGCCGTCGCGCATCGTGGCGAAGTGCTCTGCCAGGGCAGGGTCGACCTGCTGGAAGATGCGGTAGCCGCCCTCCTCCAACTCCTGCGCCCCCGCGAAGGGCACAAGCGCCTTGCCGTGGGGGTCGGCCTCCACGTCCCAGGGACGCAGCGTGTCCACGCCCAGCTTCGCGCGCAGCTCGTCATACAACTGCGTTGCCAGCGGCACCACCTCCTGCTCGATGGCTGCATGGAAGGTGAAGCAATCCTCGGGCGTATAGTCGAAGCGGCCCATCACCTGCCACTGGTACTCGCGGAAGCTGTCGAAGCCCGCGTTGCGCGCGACCTGGCGGCGTAAGCTGAGCATCTGGAGGAACAACTCGTTCAGCTGGGTGCGCTCCTCCAGAAAGCGGTCCATGATCTTGTGCCACACCTGCTCGCGCGTGGCGCGCTCGGTCGCCATCAGCAGCAGCTGCGCCTGCGGAATCGTGCGCGTTTCCCCCTGCCACTCGATGGTCAGGCCGCCCACGACCTTGTCATAGCGGTTGCTCAGCTTGGCAAGCTCGCTGTGCAGCGGCACGTTCTCGTCGCGAAAAATGGCAGCTTCCGCGCGGAAGCGCTTCATCATCTGCCCCGCCGTGTCCGGCGGTGTGAAGTCCTCCAGGGCGAGCAGCTGCTCCTTGAGCGCTTGCTCTGCCTTTTGCCACTCGGGCACGATCTCGTCCACCCAGAGCAAAAAGCGCTGCTCCGCCGCCTCATCCGCTGTGTTTTCCGTCACCTCGCGGTAAATCTGGGCGTCCGCTTCCTGAAGGTGCGCGGTCAGGTCGCTCCATCGCTGGAGCCACCTCTCGACAGTGTCCTGGCTCAGGGTGGTGGCTCGCAGGGCGTCAAAGTGGGGCTTGACGCTGTTCCAGTCCAGCGGGTTGATGGGTACGTCGCTCATGGTTGTCCTTTTTCAACTAACTTGCGTGAGAAGGCCGTCATTGTACCCAAGGGGTGGGCAGCGAACAACTGGCCAAGAAGCAAGTAGGGGATGATAGGATCAGCGTGTGGGATGAGCTTTGCCCCTGTCGACGCGATCTGGCTGGGGGGGGCCATCGGGCTCTGGCGCGGGCTGGAAGAAGCGCTCCTCAAAGGTCTCCTGAAACTCCTGCCAGCTCTCCCAGCGCATCGGCTTGCCGCGCGTCTCGGCCCACATCCAGTAGGGGGCGTAGAGCGCGCACGCGTAGCGCAGCTCCTCCCAGAAGATGCGTGCGCTCACGCCACCTTCCTGCAGGTAGCCCATCTGCTCGTAGGCGGCGAGCGCCGCCGCGCGGTCGTAGGGCACCGCACGAAACTCCCACTGCCACGCGCCGTCCCGCACCTGCATGATCAGGTACTGCGCGCGCGGGTCGCGGTTGAAGGGCGCACCGACCGCACCGGTGTTGAGCAGCACGTGCCCGCCCCACCAGCGTTCCATCTGTCGGTGCGTGTGCGAGCCGACGAGGATCTGGTAGGGGTAGCGCTGCACGATCTCGGAGATCATCTCGTCGGACAAAAAGTGCCCGTACCCCTCGCGGTAGTGGCGCGGGCTGCCGTGCGAGACCATCAGCGTCGGCGCGCCAGGGACTACAACCTTGTGCGTCATCGGCAGGGCGCGCAGCGTGTCGATCCAGCCCGCCTCGGCTAGCTGTTCCACCGACCACGCGGTGCTTTGCCAGAACGGGTCGTCGAACCACGTTTCGGGCAGGTCGGGGTCGCGCTCCACCCATTTGACCATCAGCCCGTCGTGGTTGCCGAGCACGATCTGGTCCGCCTCCGCCACGACGCGCTCCATCACCCGCACGTTGTTGGGGCCACGGTTCACCAGATCGCCGTTGACGATCAGATGCTCCACCCCCTGCGCCGCCACATCGCGTAGCACGGCCTCCAGCGCGTGGAGGTTGCCGTGAATATCCGCGATCAATGCGATCTTCATCGGGTAGGGGGGGCGGAGGTGCGCCGCTCGTATTCCATGTTTTGTGCGGTGTAGCGCGCGCTGTCCTCGCCGACGAGACGCTCGACGAGGTGCAGCGCCATGTCGATACCCGCCGAGACCCCTGCGCTGGTCAGCACGCTGCCGTTGTCCACAAAGCGCGCCTCGGGTTGCAGCGTCACCTGCTCGTACCCCGCGAGCCACCCGTGGCTGCCCGCGTGCGTCGTCGCGGGCAGCCCATCGAGCCGCCCCGCCTCCGCGAGGAGCAGCGCGCCGGTGCAGACCGAGGCCAGCGCCACGCGCGGCTCGCTCTGCCTGATCCACTCGATGACGCGCGGGTTGTCGATGTCGCGGCGCGTGCCGGGGCCACCGGGCACGATCAGCAGGTCGAGCGAGGGGTGGTCGTCGAGGGTGTGGTCGGGCAGCACGCGCATCCCCCCGCGCGTCACAACGGGGGCCAGCGACTCTGCGATGAGCTTCACCGCGAACGCGCCGGGGGTGGGGCTCGCGGGCGCGCTCGCCACGCTGAACACCTCGAAGGGGCCGCAGAAGTCGAGCACCTCCACGTCATCGAAGATAAAAATGCCGACGGTAAGCATGGTCAACAGTTCCTTGATGGGCCTTGATGGGGCGGGACAGATTCACCACGGAGACACGGAGGACACGGAGAACGGCTGACTTCCTCCGTGCCCTCCGTGTCTCCGTGGTTCATTTGTCGTTTCATAGTACACTTATAGCATCGCCTACTGCCGAAGTCAGGAGTGAAAGATGAACGACCATCACATAGGCAGCAACTTTGATGACTTTTTAATGGAGGAAGGATCTTCTGGCCGAGGCTGAGTCCGTTGCGCTCAAGCGCGTCATTGCCTACCAGATCATGCAACTCATGGAGGAGCAAAACCTTTCCAAGAGTGCCCTTGCCCGCCAAATGAATACCAGTCGATCGGCGTTGGACCGCCTGTTAGACCCCACTAACCCCTCCGTGACCCTTCAGACCCTGGAGCGCGCCGCACTCGTGCTTGGCAAGCGCCTGCGGGTAGAACTAGTCTGACCACCCTGCCGTTGCCATCCGTTCCAATGTTCCAACGTTCTAACGTTCCGATATTTCAGCATTCTCCCCCTCTTCCACCAGCAGCCTCCACAGCGCGTCGTAGGCATAGTCGTGGCCAGAGCGACTGCAAGATGATCATCTCTTGGCAACCTCCGCGATCATCCAGCGCCTGGAGCAGCATCGCCTCGATCGTCGGTGCCGCCTCCTGCCAGCGCTGCCCTAGCTGTTGCCAGGGCTGTGGCACAGGCGGTGCGTACATGCATTGTCGCTGATCGAGTAGTCCGTGCCGCAGGCGTGGAAGGTTGCGCTCGTCTGCCCTGCCAGTTTGCCGAGCGCGAGCGCCGCATCGCGGCGCGTCGCCCATTCGGAGGCTTTACGTCACTGCCTGTCGCAGGGCGTCGAGGACGGCGGGGGAGGCCTGCCCCAGTTGGCCCAGGCTCGCGGCGGCCCGATGAGCGCACGGTCGGGTTCTCGTCGCGCAGGGCAGCCAGCAGGGCGTCGAGGACGGCGGGGGAGGCCTGCCCCAGTTGGCCCAGGCTCGCGGCGGCCCGAGAGCGCACGGTCGGGTCCTCGTCGCGCAGGGCAGCCAGCAGGGCGTCGAGGACGGCGGGGGAGGCCTGCCCCAGTTGGACCAGGCTCGCTGCGGCCCGAGAGCGCACGGTCCAGTCCTCGTCGCGCAGGGCAGCCAGCAGGGCGTCGAGGACGGCGGGGGAGGCCTGCCCCAGTTGGCCCAGGCTCTCTGCGGCCCGATAGCGCACGTCTGCATCCTCGTCGCGCAGGGCAGCCAGCAGGGCGTCGAGGACGGCGGGGGAGGCCTGCCCCAGTTGGCCCAGGCTCTCTGCGGCCCGATAGCGCACGGTCTGCAGTTCTCGTCGCGCAGGGCAGCCAGCAGGGCGTCGAGGACGGCGGGGGAGGCCTGCCCCAGTTGGCCCAGGCTCTCTGCGGCCCGATAGCGCACGGTCTGCATCCTCGTCGCGCAGGGCAGCCAGCAGGGCGTCGAGGACGGCGGGGGAGGCCTGCCCCAGTTGGCCCAGGCTCGCTGCGGCCCGAGAGCGCACGGTCCGGGTCCTCGTCGCGCAGGGCAGCCAGCAGGGCGTCGAGGACGGCGGGGGAGGCCTGCCCCAGTTGGCCCAGGCTCTCTGCGGCCCGATAGCGCACGTCTGCATCCTCGTCGCGCAGGGCAGCCAGCAGGGCGTCGAGGACGGCGGGGGAGGCCTGCCCCAGTTGGACCAGGCTCGCTGCGGCCCGAGAGCGCACGGTCGGGTTCTCGTCGCGCAGGGCAGCCAGCAGGGCGTCGAGGACGGCGGGGGAGGCCTGCCCCAGTTGGCCCAGGCTCTCTGCGGCCCGAGAGCGCACGTCTCCAGTTCTCGTCGCGCAGGGCAGCCAGCAGGGCGTCGAGGACGGCGGGGGAGGCCTGCCCCAGTTGGCCCAGGCTCGCGGCGGCCCGATAGCGCACGATCCACTCCTCGTCGCGCAGGGCAGCCAGCAGGGCGTCGAGGACGGCGGGGCAGGCCTGCCCCAGTTGGCCCAGGCTCTCTGCGGCCCGAGAGCGCACGGTCGGCATCCTCGTCGCGCAGGGCGGCAACGAGTCGCTCTGCCAGCGCCTCGCCCGCCACCGTGCCGCTCAGGTGGGGCAGCCGCTCCTCCAGCGCTTGACGATAGCGGGTGAAGCGGGCGGAGCCGGTGTGGTGCAGCAGCTCGTCCGCCAGCCGCGCCACCAGCCGCTCCAGCACGCGCGGGGGGCAGGGGATGTCGTCGCCCAGGCAGCGCAGGGCAAAGAGGAAGTCGCGGCCCAGCAGCGCCTCGTGCGGGCTGGGCTGGAAGCCAAGTTCTTCCGCCTCCTCACCCTGCGCCAGGATGGCGCTCTCCAAAAGCTCGGCGGCGTCGGCGGGGTAGTCCATGCCGAGAAAGCCGAGCGCGAGGAGGATCGGCTCCTCCCAGCGTGGGTCGTGCAGGTGCTGGCGGATCAGCGTTGCCCGCTTGCGCGCCCGCGCGACGAGGTGGCGCGCGGCGTAGTACTCCTCGAAGGTCAGGTGCATGAAGCCGTAGCGGCGCGGCGCGCGCTCGACCAGCAGGCCGGTGTGGGTACGCACCCGCTCCAAAAAGAGGTTGACCTCGCGCTCGATCTCGGCCAGCGGCTCGTCGGGGTCCCACTTGTCCTGCAGGCCATGCTTGCGCGCCCAGGCCGCGCCCAGCACCTCCATCAGCTCGCGCTCGGTGGCGGTGCCGTCGGGGTTGCGGCTGTGCAGCCAGTAGGCGAACTCGCCCAGCAGCGGGTCGAGCACCTCCCGCGCGACGAGCGCCGACTCGCTGACGCCCTGCGCCGTGCGCCAGGTGCGTGCCAGCGTCTCGGCGGCCAGGTGGTAGAGCTCGATTCGCTTGGAGGGCAGCTTGCGCCCCTCCTTGTGGATCAGCGCGAGCAGCCGCAGCAGCAGCGGGTTGGAGGCCAGCCGCTGCACCCCCGCCGCGCCATCCACCGCCCGCATGATCCCCTCGCGCTCGGCGCGGGCGTCCGCCTCCTGCTTGTCGGGCGACTTGTCGGGGGCCTGCGCGCGCTCCACCGCCAGCGTCCAGCGCTCCAAAAACTTTTCGATCTGCTCGCGGTCCATCCCTTGCGCGCGGAAGTGGGCGAAGGGCTCCGCCAGCGGCGCGTTCCAGTAGCCGACGATGCGGCTGGTCACCACGAAGTGGTTGCCCGCCCCCTGGTGGGCGCGCACAAAATCCGCGATGCGCCCCACCACGCCGATGCGATCATCCGCGCTGACGATCTCGTCCAGCCCGTCCAGCAGGAGCAGGCAGCGGCCCGCGCGCAGTTCCGTGGCGAGCAGGTCGGGTAGCCCCTCCAGCTTGCACTCGTGCAGGCGGCACAGGTCGTCCAGCGCGTCGCTCAGCGGTAGCTGCTTCCAGCGATCCTCAGCCGCGTACTCGGCGATGCGCAGGAAGATCGGGAAGCGGGGCGCGCCAAGCTCGTCCTGCTCGCCCGCTGCTTTCCGCCCGTCGAGCAGCGCCTCCGCGTGTTGCAGCGCCAAAAAGCGCAGCAGGGTGCTCTTGCCCGCGCCCGGCTCCCCCAAAATCACGCTCTGCGCGTGGCGCTCGACCACCTCGGAGAGCGCGATGGGCTGGCTCGGACCATCGTCGCGCGTGGGGTGCAGCCCGCGCCGCTGAAGCTCCTGCTCCAGGCGTGCCTCGCGCGCCTCGCCGCTCAGCGTGGGCTCATCGCGTAGCAAAGCTTCAATCTCTTGTCGTGCCTGCTCCTGTGTCAGCTGGCCACGGTCGCCCGTCGCCTCGCGCTGCGCCCGCAGCGAGACGTAGACAGTATCCAGCCGCACCTGCACGTGCCGCTCCGTTTGGAAGATGCCGCCCGGCGGCAAATACAGCATCTGGTCGCGCATCCACTCCAGGTACTGTTGGCGCGCGGCGGCAGCGTCTGGCCGTGCCACAAAGTGGCGGCGCAGCGCCGCAAGATCGGCCTCCATCGAGTCGAGGGCGCGGCTGTCGTGCAACTCGGAGAGGTCGGGCTCCTGCTTGAGCGCGCGGCTCATCAGCGCCAGCAGGTCGGCGGCGACTGGCTCCCACTCGCGCGCCCGCTCGGTGCGCTGCGGCTCGTCCTGCCAACCCTGCGCTACGGCCCACTGGCGGGCGAGCGCGCTCGCGTTGGGTCGCCCGTCCCGCAGCAGGAATTGGGCAAGGCTCTGCTCGCTCGCGGGGAGCAGCTCGGGCAGCAGCGCTGCTACGGGGTGCCGCTCGGCCAGCGCCTCTATTGCTTTTGCCAAGGCGCGGCGAAAAGCGTCGCGCTCCGGCTTGCGGCGCAGCCCCTCTAGCGCCCCGCTCTGCCCCAGCGCGTGACCGATCACCGCCTCGGCGGTCGCTCCGATAAGTGCTAACGTGATCTCACTGAGCGGCATGGATGCTCTCTCCGTGAAAAGCCCTCTGCGTCTCTGCGCCTTTGCGTCTTTGCGTTACGCCGTCCCCTGCCCGCGCAGCCCCGCCAGCGCCCGCTCTAGCTCGTCCGGCAGCGGGGCGGTGAAGGTGCGGGGCGCGTCGTCGTCGCCGGGCAGGATGATAGTGAGGCTGGCGGCGTGCAAGAAGTGGCGCTTTAGGCCGGGGAGGCGACGGCGGCGCGGGCCGTACAGTTCGTCGCCCACGACCGGTAGGCCGATGGCTTCCAGGTGCACGCGAATCTGGTGGGTGCGCCCCGTGATGGGGCTGACACGCAGCAGGGTGAACCCGTCGAATTCTTCTAGGGTCTCGTAGTGCGTGGTAGCGCTGCGCCCGCCCTGCACTACCGCGCGCTTTTGGCGCTGCGTGTGGTGGCGGCCAATCGGCCCCTCGATGGTGCCGCGCGCGGTTTCCGGTCGGCCCAGCACCAGCGTGATGTAGACTTTCTCGGTGGCGCGGCGGCGAAACTGCTTTTGCAAAAAGCGGCGCGCCTTGCTGCTCTTCGCCGCGATGAGCACCCCGCTCGTGTCGCGGTCCAGCCGATGCACGATGCCGGGGCGGTCAGGCTGCTCGGGGTCGTCGATGGGGGCGTGGGCGAGCAGGGCGTTGAGCAGGGTGCCGCCCGCGTGGCCGGGCGCGGGGTGGACGACCATGCCCGCTGGCTTGTTGACCACGATCACGCGGCGATCCTCGTACAGTACCGCGAGGGCGATTGGCTCCGCCTCGGGCACGGTTGAAGGGGCGGGGGGCACGACGAGGGTGATTGCCTCCGCGCCGCCCAGCTTGAACCCCGCCTTGTGCGGCACCTCCCCGTTGAGCAACAGCGCACCCTCGGCGATCAGCTTGGACAGGTGGGAGCGGGACAGGTCGGGTAGCTGCTCGGCGAGCCACTTGTCCAGGCGCTCGCCCTTGGCGCTGGCGGGGACGGTCAGGTAAATAGGATCGCTCATGGCCCAACCTCGGATTTTGGATTTTGGACTTCGGACTTCGGGTTTTCGGCGCGGAAGGCTATAGCTGTCTCCTCAACCGGAGCAGGCGAGGGGTGCCCGTTTGGGTCGCTGTGAGTTTCGTGAGTTCTTAGAGTTTCGTGAGTTCCGTCAGGTCCTAGAGTTTCCACGCTTACCTGCGGCGGCACTTCATGCTTGGCTGCGTCTTCCTCGCGGTACATGTGCAGGGCGAGCAGAAGCACCCCGACGACGATGGCGGAGTCGGCGACGTTGAAGATGGCAAAGGAGCCGATGTGGACAAAGTCGGTCACGTGGCCGATGCGCAGGCGATCGGTCAGGTTGCCCAACGCGCCGCCCAGTTGCAGCCCCAGGCTCAGGAAGAGCCACCACTTCTCGCGGGGCAGGCGCGGGTAATACCAGAGAATCCCCAGGCTCACGACGATGGCAACGATCACGAAGAACCAGCCGCCGGTCTGGAAGATGCCGAAGGCCGCCCCCGAATTTTTGGTGTGGGTCAGGGCGAACAGCTCCAGCAGCGGCGTGCCCGCAAAGGGCCGCCACGACTCCCCAAGGGCCAGCCACTGGATAATCTTCGCTTTGGACCACTGATCCGCCGCGAGTATCACCAGCGCCACCACCGCCAGCACCCACCGATAGCTTCGCGACGAGGTTGAAGTTTCTATACTCATAGGCGAATTGTACGGGAACGCCCGTGCAAAGTCCAAAGTCCAGGGCATGAAGGTGAGGGGGTGAGGGGGTGATGAAGGTGAGGGGGTGATGAAGGTGAGGGGGTGATGAAGGTGAGGGGGTGAGGGGGTGATGAAGGTGAAACAAGGGGACAAGTACAAAGGTTGTTTACCCCGCCTCGACATAGACGCGCGATTTTGTGTCTACCACCCTCTCTCCCCACGCATCTGGGGCGGGCGGGACGCCCGCACTCCCAAACCTCACCCCCTCACCCCCTCACCCCCTCACCCTCTCACCCCCTCACCCCCTCACCTTCATCACCCCCTCACCGCCCTCACCGTCGAATGACCAGCGCGCTTTGCAGGCGCGGCTGGGGGACGATGCGAAAGTCCGGGTGGAAGAAGCGCCAGAAGGCCCCGTGGTGGCGCTGGAGGAAGCGCGCGCCCTCGGCATCCACGAGGAGGGGTTGGAGGGTGTAGCGACGGTTGTTGACGCGCCGGATCACCGGCGGGCCGACGACCACCTCGTTGGCGACGAAGTGCTCGCCGTCGTCAAGAAAGAAGGTTTGGTCCCCCACGGTGTAGGTGCCGCTGTTTTCCACCTGCACCAGAATCCAGATCGAGTGGCCCTCCGGCACCTCGATGGCGTGGCCCTGGACGCTGACGCTGTAGTTGACGATGGGAATTTGCTCCTCCTGGAAGACATAGGGCGAGGGGCTGTCCAGCGTGAGGCCGAAGGCGGGTGGCGGGGCGCTGACGTGCAGGGTGGGTTGGTAGAGGAACCATGCGCCCACCGCTACGGTCGCCAGCGCGAGCGCGCCGCCGACGTAGACACGGTTGCGAAGCAGGTGGGCGCGCTGGTCAAAGGCGTACCAGCCAGCAATGGCCCACACCGCCAGTTGGAACGCCCCGCCCACGGCCAGGCCCATCGTGCGAAACAGGCTGACGACCGTGACCCCCAGGATCGTCGTCAGTACGAAGAGCAGCGCGGCGGTGAGCCAGGGCTGGCCCGCGCGGAGCCGCGAGCGGGGCAGCAAAAAGAGCGGCTGCTGAGCGTAGCGCGAAAAAAAGACGGTGGCGACCCACTCCGCGTTGTGCGTCAGGGTGAGCGACATGGCGTGACGCGCGGCCACTACTCCCTCCTCGACGCTTTTGTGCTGGGCCAGGGCGCTGTAAAAATTGTCAGCGAACGCCCGCGCGGCGGCGTCGCTGATGCGCACCTGATTGGCGACGACAGCGGGCAGGTCCGCCCCAAAGATAAGCGCGGCAGCGACGGAGCGGAAGTGATCGCCCTCGTCCACGCGGCCCCCCTCGCAGGCGTTGAGCACCGCCAGGTGCAGCTTGTCGCCGCGCAGCAACTCGCCGATGGCGAGGGCGGTGGTCGGGGCGGGCTTGCCCTGCTCGTCTTCCAGCAGCAGCACCCCCTCGCCGCGCGCGGGGTCCCAGCCCGCATGGCCGATGTAGTGGAAGATGTGGTAGGGACTCCCTGCCTCCGCCGCGCGGTTCAACTCCAGCGCGAGCCGCTCCAGCGTGGCGGGCTCGTCGCGCCCGTCAATCCAGTGAAGCTCGACCAGCTTCTGCTCGATTAACTCGTTCAGGGTGGTGCTCAGCAGCTGTTTCTCGGCTTCCACATTGAGGGAGCCCGCGCCCTCGGGCAGGGAGATCAGCGCGAGGATGCGCAGCGGCGCGCTCGGCACGCTCAGGCTCAGCTTGGTGGTGTCGCGCGGATAGCGGATGAGGCAGGTGTGGGGGTCGCGGGTGAGGAAGAAGCGCTCTATCGGGTCGAAGAGCGCCTCCCACGGGAGCGGCTGAAGCTCGTCCGGCCCGATGTCCAGCACCAGGCGGAGCAGCAACGACTTGCTTTCCGTCTCCTTGTGGAGCAAGCGCCAGGTCACCAGGGTCTCTTCCTGAAAGATGGCGTTGAACAGGGTAGTGCCAAGCTCTTTCAGGGTTTGCCAGCGGTCCGGTTGCTCGGGGTCATAGCCAAAGGGCGCGCGCACCTGGGCGAGCAGTGCCGCCCGCTCGTCGGGGGTGAAGGGGAGCGTGAAGGGGACCGACTGCGCTTCCCGCTCGCCCCCCTCCACGGTGGCGCGGTAGCGGCCCTCGGTCAGCGCCTCGATGCGAACCCGCAACGTCAGAAACCCCGTGTACTCCACTGTGCTATCCTCGCAGGCGAGCGGCGGTTGGTTGACGCGGGGAGTATAACGGTGGAGCGGGAAAGGCAGAAAAGCGGGGGAACGACAGCGATGAATGATGAGTGATGAGTGATAAGCGACGGCAACGAGAGGGAGCTGTGGGAAATTGGTGCTTGGGGTTTGAACCACGGAGGCACGGAGGACACGGAGCGCCGTAGAACCCGCGCAGCGGGTGGCGACAACGGGTAGCCGGGGGTGGAGCCGCCCGTCGTTGGCGGCGTAACCCCCGGCGGGGCGGCGATGGCGTAGCGCCGCTAGAGCAGCTCTTTCCTCAGTGATTGAAGCTGCTCGCGCACCTCGCCCAGCTCGCCCTCGATCTCCTGGAGGCGCTGGCGCTCGGCGCGGACAAAGCGGCTGTAGGGGTCCACCGAGTCGCCCAGCCGCTTGGTGGAGCGGTCCGCCTCCTGGTGGAAGGCATCCATCAGCACGCGGTGCAGCTGCTCGCGCAGCTTGTCCAGCTTGCCGCGCAGGGCCTTCTTCGCCTCGTTGCGCCGATACGGGATCACGCCCAGCCCCGCCAGCCCGACGAGGCTCGCCGCGAAGATACCGGTGGCGTCCACGAGGGCCGTGTGCGCGGCGATGGTCAGCGCGGCCCCCAGGCCAATCGCGCCCACCTCGGCGATGCCGACCATCGCCAGTGCCTGCTGCACGCTCTCGCCCAACTCCGCCGCCTCGCGGCTGGAATCGTAGCGGGCGACCACATCGGCGGTCGAGCGCCCCACATTTTGCAGCAACTGGCGGCGATTGTACTCAAAGCCGCCCGCCGCCTCCGCCGCCGCATCCTGCAAAAACTCGGTGCGGTGGCGCTGCCCCAACTGGCGGGCCAGCGAGCGCCACTGGCGGCTCTCGCGCTCGACCATCCAATCGATCATTTCCTGCACCTGCCGCTCGATCTGCCCGGGTGTCTCGCTGATCACCTCGCGCTCGAACTGCTGCTTGATCGCGTTGGTGTTCATCAGCGCGAAGATGCGGCTGACGCGGAAGGTGTCGTCGAAAAAGTCGTCGCCGCGCCGCTGCATCTCGTTCAAAATCGAGTCCATCTTGAGCGTGTGGTACTCAAACTCGTTTTCCAAATCTTGCCGGTAAAGCGCCAGCTGCCGCTCCACCTGCTCGATGGTTTGCAAATCCTCGTTGAGCAGCCCGAGGCGGTTGGTGGCTCGCTCCGCGTAATCCCCCGCCACCTTGAGCGCGACCCCCAGCGGGTTGCCCAGCTTCAGGCGGATGCGGCTGTCCTCGTTCAGCGTGTCGAACAGGTACTGCTCCAGCTGCTGGAAGCGCTCGGGGAGCGGCTCATCCCCCTGAATCTTGCTGCGGATGGCGGCGCGCGCGCTGAGCGGGAAGATACGCGGCTCGGTGCCGAGCAGCCGCGTGGCGTTGTCGCTCACAAACTCTATCACCTTTTCCTGCTCCGCCTCGCTTTCCAGCAGGTCGAACTTGTTGATGATGATAATGACCTTTTTGCCCCACTCGTGGATCAGCTCCATAAAGGCGCGCTCCGACTCGGAAAAGGGGCGGTCGGCGCTGGTCACGAAAAGGATCAGGTCGGAGCGGGGCACAAACTCGCGCGAGATTTCCTCGTGCTGGCGCAGCACCGCGTTGGTGCCCGGCGTGTCCACCATGGAAATCTCTTTGAGGAAGTCGGCGGGGTAGTGCAGCACCAGGATCCCCTCTTCCACGAGCGGCTCGCCGCGCGGGCCGTGGCGCAAAATGTGGACCTGCGCGGTCGTCGGCGTGACCCCCTCCGTCAGGTAGCGCTCGCCGAGCAGGGCGTTGATCAGCGCGGATTTTCCCGCGTTGAACTCACCGACGATCACCAGCAGGAACAACTCATCCAGCTGCTCCAGCGCCTGTTGCAGCACCTCGATGTCTTTTTCCTGCGCCTCCCACCCCGCGAGCAGCGTGAGTAAGCGCTGGATGGTGCGGCGCTCCGCCTTTAAAATTTCCGCTTGCTGCGTGTTCAGGATCGGGTTGAGCATGGTGCGTGGTGCTTTGCTGGTGAGGTGGATAGGGGAGATTGGATATTGGAGATTAGAGATTAGAGATTGAAGATTGGAGATTTACGAGCAGCAATAGCTAATACCCAATACCCAATATCTTCCGTTAATGAAGCATGGATGGTGCCAGTCGTCCGTAGGCAGAGCCACCCCGCTAGAAGAATCGCGCCCAGGGCGGAGAGGGCCGCGCCCATGGCAAGCCCTGGTGTTTGATAGCGCCACTCGACGAGGTGCTCGCCAGGGGGAAGCCAGAGGGCGCGGTTGATCACGTTGGCGGGGTGCCACGCGGCGGGCGCGCCGTCCACCGTGGCCTGCCAGCCGGGGAAGGGCGCGTCGGCCAGCACGAGCCAGCCGCCCTCGGGCGCGCTGACGCGCAGCGCAAGCTGCTCTGGCTCGTCACGCAGCCACTGCACGGTGCCCGCGCCGCCTTCCGGCATTGTCGTGGCGCTGTCTGTCTCGACGATCACCTGGGCGCGCGGGTCAAAGGTGGGGTCGCTGAGGAGCGCGGCGGCAGCGTCGGGGTCGCGGGCGGGCAGGGCCTGGGGAAGGAGCCATGCACGCCCAGGGGCCGCCGCGCGCTGGTACACTTTCACATCACCGCTGAGGGTGGTTCGCAGCGCGGGGTCGGCGGGCAGCGGCTCGAAGCCGCTCACGCGCTCGTCCACCCATGACAGCGCGCCGAGCGTCCAGGGCGCGGCGGCGCGGAGTGTCACCGTGTCCAGCGGCGCGGGCGGGTCAACAGGAAGCCACAGGTGCTGCTCCAGCCCGCGCGCCGTTTCCCGCGTGGCGCGCACCTCCGCCCCGTCGAGCGAGAGGGTGCGCGGGCCGAGCGTCACGCTGCCTGCGCCCTCCGGCCACTCGCCGATGACGACAAAGGAGAGCGCCGTCACCTGGGAAAAACCGTTGCTGTCCCACGTTACCGTCGCCCCGTCCTCCAGCGCGAGCGGCGCGCCCAGATCGTGAAAGACATTCTCGCTCCACCAATCAAAGACCTTGTCGGCCACCAGCCACTCGACCCCCATCACGTCCAGCAGGGCCGCGCGCGGCAGGCCGGTCAGTTGCTCGCGCAGCCGCCCGTCGGGGACAAGCTCGGCGAGCGGGAGGGTGCGCTGGAAGGTGACCCAGCGCGCGGTCGGCAGCAGCCCGCCCCCGTAGCCATCGGCGGTGCGCAGCCCCCAACGCATCGGCTGGTTCGGGGCGAGCACCTCCTTCAGCTTCGTCACGACCACCAGGTTGTAGATCGCCTCCTCGCCCAGCAGCCCCTCGTGCCGCTGCTGCAACGCGCCCAGGTCGCCAGGGTCCCAGGTGAGGTCGCTCAGGGAGAGCAGGCGCGCGGCCCCCACCTCCGGCTGCACGGTGAGGAGGTGCGCGGGCACCGGTCGCAGCCCCGTGTAGGCTTCCGGCGCGGTCGCCACCTGATACTCCAGCCCGCGCGCTGCCAGCGCCACTTCCAATAGCATCACCCCAACCACCAGGGCGGGGTAGGGGACGCGCCATCCCCTCGGCCACACGCGTGCCGCCGCCAGCAGCAGCCCCGCCGCACCCGCCGCGCCGATCCACCACGGGAGCACCTTCAGCGGCGGCCACGCGCCAACGATCAGCAGCAGCAACATCAGCGCCCCCGCCACGAGAATCCCCGCCCACACCCGTCGCTCCCGCAGCGCCCCCTGCCAGGGCAGTCGTCGGTTGCGGGTCGTCGGTTGTCGGTCGTCGGTCGTCGGTCGTCGTTCTGCGTTCCCCGTTCCCCGTTCCCCGTTCTCCACCCCCGCGCCTGCCAGCACCGCCACCCCCAGCGCCCAGAGCAGCAGCCAGCGGGCGGGCGCGCGGAACAGGTCGAAGCCCGGCACCACGCGCCAGAGCAGCCAGAAAATGGGGTTATAGCCGCCAAACGCTAGAAAAAGCCCTGTTCCCGCCGAGATCAGCCCGAAATCGCGCGCCTTCTCGCTCGCGCGGCTCGCCCCGCGCCCCAGCGCCCCGACGAGTGCCAACGCCAGCCCCACAAAGCCCACCCATGCCACGTACTCACTGAGCAAACGGGCGTCCTGCCCGAAGGTGGGCAGCAGGGCGCGCGGCAGCACGCGTGGGTCGAGCGAGAAGGACGCCGCCTCGCGCAGGCCCAGCCCGCCCGCGCGGGTGGACAGCGCGGCGAGTTGTTGGGTCGGTACCAACTGGATCATCGCCAGCAGCCCGCCGACGAGCAGGGTCAGCAGGAGTGGCAGCAGGTTGCGTATCAAATATTGTCGCCACGCGACCCCCGCCGCGCCCATGTAGAGCCCACTGCGGTGCGCGGCCAACAACTCCGCGCGCAGCACTCCGTAATCACGCAGCAGGCTACGCAGCACCCAGAGCCCGAGCAGCACGAGCGAGATAAACGTTGTCTGCGCGTGCCCGGCCAGCAGGCTCAGCGCCAGGGACAGCGCCCCCAGCGCCACCCCCGCGCGTCGCCCCGCCCGCCCCTGCTCGTAGCCGAGCAGCAGCCAGGGCAGCCACGCGGCGGCCTGCACTTGGTTCACGTGCTCCACCTGCGCGCCCAGATAGCCAGTCAGCGCGAAGAGCGCGCCCGCCACCCATGCGCCCCAGCGGCCCAGCCCCAGCCCGCGCCGCGCCCACGCATACGCGCCGACGCCAGCTAGCCCCAGGTGTAGCACCACGCTCCACGTCAGCGCAGCGGGCGCGCTCAGCCCCAAAAAGAGCCATCCGAGTGGGTAGAACGCTTGCGCCTGCGAGTCTGCCAGAAAGGGCACCCCGCCGAAGAGCGACGGGTTCCACTGGGGGAGCCGCCCCTGCGCCAGCGCCGCCGCCAGCGCGTCGTGGTAGGGGTAAAAAAAGTTGAAGGGATCCAGTCCGACGAGGATACGCCCGCCCAGCGTCAGCTTCCACAGGAAGAGCGCCGGCAGCAGCGCGAGCAGCAGCGGGGGGGCGAGGCGCTTCAGCATGAGAGGGTGAGGGGGTGAGAGGGTGAGGGGGTGAGGGGGTGAGGGGGTGAGGGGGTGAGACGGGGGGACAGGCAATTGGCCGTAATGCCGTAAAAATCCTTTATTCCTGCCAATCCTTGTTCTACCTGCCACAGCACAAAGCCGCCCGCCCGCGCGACCACCGTCGCCCCGCGCGCCGCCGCTGGCACTGCCCCCACGCGGGCGAGCAGAAAGCGCGGGCCAGTGCTTGCCCCTTGAAGCAGCGCCGGAAGCCGCTGCCACCCCTCGCCCGCCCACACCAGGGTGGCCCGCGCATCCGCCGCGTACCACGCCAGGGGCCGCCCCGCGTCCTCATAGAAAAGCGTTGCATCGTTTGGCAATGCCTCGACCAGCGCGCCCATCTCCGCGATGCCCTCCCAGCGCCCATCGTGCGGCTCCAGCGCGAGGCGCGGGACGAGCACGGGCACGAGCAGCGCGCTGGCTGTGAGCAGCACTATCGGCGCGATGCCCCGCCCCGCGCGGGGCGGCAGCGTCGTGGCGAGCCAGAGCGCGAGCAGCGGCACCAGCGGCAGCAGGTAGCGCGGCCAGGGTTGCACGCCGAGCAGCGCGTGCGCGGGCAGCCAGAGTAGCACCGTGGCAAGCAGCGCCCCGTGCGTGGGCGCGCCGCCTCGCCCCGCGCGCCACAACGCGGGCACGCCGATCATCCCCACCGCCAGCAGCGGCCCCAGCGAGCGCAGCGCCACATGGAGCCAGGCCAAGCCGCTCGTGGCGGGGCTGCCCAGCGAGCCGTAGGCCTGCGCGCCGAGCACCCACCACGAGGGCGCGGCGCGGCTCGCGTCCCACGCCCAGGCGAGGAGCAGCGGCGCGGCGAGGGCAAGCAGGGTGAGGGGGTGAGGGGGTGAGGGGGTGAGGGGGTGAGGGGTGAGGGGGTGAGGGGCGCGCGTTGTTCGCCTCCTGGCTCTTTGTTTGGGATAGCAGGAGGAGGGGTAGCAGGAAGAGCGCGGTCGGTTTGGCGAGGAGCGCCAGCCCGAAGGCGAGCCCGGCCTGCGCGGGGCGCTCGGCATGGGCTCGCTCCAGCGCAAGCAGGGCGAGCGCGAGCATGGCGGGATCGGTGAAGGCGGAGGCAGCCATGCTCCACAACAGCGGGCTGAGCAGCGCGAGGAGCACCGCCACCCGCCCCGACGCGCCCAGCCGCCGCGCGAGCCGCGCGAGCGCCACGAGGAGCAGCAGGGTCCACAGCAGCGCGGGCAGGCGCGCGGCCCACTCGTGGCGGCCAAAAAGGGCGACGCTCGCCGCGATGGGGTAAAACGTGAGCGGCGGCTTGTCGAGGGGCACGTGGGAGAGCCAAAAGTCGCCCCGCAGGATGGGCAGCGACCAGGCCGCGTAGATCGCCTCGTCCTCATGGAAAGGGGCCTGCGCCAGGGCGAACCAGCAGCCAGCCGCCATCAGTGCGGCGGCCACCCAGAGCAGCCGCGCCGCCAGCCCCTCGCTGCTCACAGCCACACGCGGAACGGGCAGGACACGCACACGACGCGGGAGCGGCTCCTGCCTCATCCCTTACTCTTCGCTGCTCCGGTAGACGGTGTGCTCCGGCGCGGGGCCGGTGGAGATGATCGTGACGGGGATGCCCACATACTCCTCAATGAAGCGGATGTACCCCTGCGCCTCGTCGGGCAACTCCGTCGTACTGCTGCGTGCCCATCACATCCGCCTGCCAGCCGGGCAACTCCTCATAGAGAGGGCGAACCGCCGCGAGGTTGCCCAACTGCGCAGGGTAATCGTCGAGCCGCTCCCCCTCCACCTCGTAGGCGACGCATACCAGAAGGCTGCTCAGCCCTGCCAGAATGTCCATCTTGGTCATGGCGAGCTCGGTCAGCCCGTTGACGCGGCGCGCGTACCGGAGCGCCACCAGGTCGAGCCAGCCCACGCGGCGCGGGCGGCCCGTGGTCGTGCCGAACTCGTCCCACTGCTTCTCGCCGGTGCCGCGCAGCCGCACCGCCGCGTCGCCGTCCAACTCGGTGGGCATCGGGCCGGAGCCGACGCGCGTTTGAAACGCCTTGGCCACGCCGATCACGCGGCCAATCGCGCCCGGCCCCACCCCCGCGCCGGTCAGGGTGCCGCCGGTCGTCGGGTTGGAGGAGGTCACGTAGGGGTAGGTGCCGTGATCGATGTCGAGCAGGGTGCCCTGCGCGCCCTCGAATAGCACGTTCTCGCCCGCTTCCAGCGCCCGATGCAGCGGGGTGAAGGCGTCGCGGATGTGCGGGCCGATGCGCTCGCGCCAGTGGCGCACCGACTCCATCACGCTGGCGAGCGCGATGGGCGCGCGGTCCAGCCGATGCTCCAGCAGGGTGTTCGCCACCTCTAGCGCGGGCTGGATCTTTTCGGAGAGCGCCGCGTCGGCGAGCAGCAGGTCCTGCGCGCGTACCCCGCGCCGCGCCACTTTGTCCGTATAGGCAGGGCCGATGCCGCGCCCTGTCGTGCCGATGGCACGGTCGCCGCGCGATGACTCCTGCCCCTGGTCGAGCGCACGGTGGTAGGGGAGAATGAGGTGCGCGACCCCCGACAAAAAGAGATTGTCGAGCGAGATGCCCGCCTCTTCCAGCATCGTCATCTCGCGGATCATCTCGTCCGGGTCGATCACCATGCCGTTGCCCATGTAGCAGGGCACCTGCGGGAAAAGGGCCCCGCTCGGAATCTGGTGCAGCTTGAAGACCGTGCCCCCGTGGATGACGGTGTGGCCCGCGTTCGGCCCGCCCGAGTAGCGCACCACCATGTCGCTCCGCTCGGCGAGCAGGTGCGTGATTTTCCCTTTGCCCTCGTCGCCCCACTGAGCGCCGATGATTGTTGTGCCCGGCATGTTGCCTCCGGAAGTTGGATATTGGGTATTAGGTATTAGGTATTGGGTATTGGGTATTAGGTATTGGGTATTAGGCATTAGGTATTGGATAGGTGATATGTTTCACTACCAAATATCTAATATCTAATACCCAATATCCCCTACCTACACTCAATCTACAAAACGATACTTCACGAGCGTCCACACCGCTGCGAAGCCATCTTTCCAGGTGATCTTTTTGCCCTCGTCGAAGACGCGGCCCGTGTAAGAGATGGGCACCTCGTAGATGTCGTAGCCGCGTTTGAGAATCTTGGCGGTTAGCTCCGGTTCAACCTCGAAGCGGCGCGCGTGGATCGTGAGCGGCTTGACGACCTCGGCGCGGAAACACTTGTAGCAGGTTTCCATGTCGCTCAGCACCGTGCCGTAGAGCAGGTTGGTGGCGATGGTCAGCCCCTTGTTGCCGAGCATGTGGAGCAGCGACATCGCCTTGCGCGGCCCGCCCAGGAAGCGGCTCCCGTAGACCACATCGCTTTTGCCCTCCAGGATCGGCTGGATGATCTTGACGTAGTCGCGCGGGTCGTACTCCAGGTCGGCGTCCTGCACGATGATGAGGTCGCCGGTCGCGGCCTGGAAGCCGCTGCGCAGTGCCGTGCCCTTGCCCTGGTTGGTCGCCTGGAAAATTAGCACCAGGTCGCCCTTGGCCGCTTCCTCCTCGATGATCGCGCGGGAGCGGTCGGTGGAGCCGTCGTCCACCACGATGATCTCTTTCTCGATCCCGTCGAGTTCCACCGCGCGCACCGCTTCCAGCACCTTGCGCAGCGTGGCTTCTTCATTGTAGACGGGCATCACAATCGTCAATCTCACTGCTAGCTCTCCCGATCTGTCCGAACAGGTAAGCGGCGCGCGGCGCGCAGCCAAAAGTGCAATTATATGGCGCACGGGGTGGGAGGCAAGCGGGGAGGACGGGCCGGAGACGAAAGGCAAAAGGCAAAAGGCAAAAGGCAAAAGGGAGGCAACGCCCTCCATGATGCCCAAAGCCGCAATCGGTGGGACGATTCCTTGCGGGTGCCCGTCGGGAGGGTCTTGGCAACATTCTGGCTTACACAAAAATCAAAAAGACAAGGGAGCGAGAGGGGAATAATGGGGGAAGAAGCGTTGCAGGCCAAGGCGATGATCGTCTATGAGCGGCTGCTGGAGCGATACGGCGAGCGGCCCCGCGTGGCGCGCCGCGAGCCAATGCACGAGTTGATCTCGACAATGCTGTCGCACCGCACCACGCAGGCCAACGAGGCGGCGGCGTTTCAGGCGATGTGGGAGCGCTACGGCTCGTGGCAGGCGATCCGCGACGCGGACACCGAGGAACTAACCGAGACGATCCGGCTCTCCAACTTCCCCGAGGTGAAAGCGCCGCGCATCCAAGAAACCCTGGCGCGCATCATCGAAGAGCGCGGCGAGGCCAACATCGACTTTCTCGCGGCCACCCCGACGGAGGAGGCGCTGGCCTGGCTCACCGCGCTGCCGGGGGTGGGGGTCAAAACCGCCACGCTCGTGCTGCTCTTCTGCTTCGGGCACCCGGTGCTGCCTGTGGACACGCATGTTCACCGCGTGAGCGGGCGCGTCGGCCTGATCCCCGACAAGATGAGCGCCAACAAGGCGCACGAGGTGCTTCTTGAGCTGCTCCCCGCCAACGACCACATCTTGTATAACTTCCACGTCAACAACCTGCGCCACGGCCAGCAGCTTTGCGTCTGGAAGAGCCCGCGCTGCGAGAAGTGCCCCTTAACGGACATCTGCGACTGGTACGCTCAGTTTCGCGCACCAACCCCAAGGGTCTGAGCGCACCGACCCGAAGGGTTTGACCACCACGGTGCCACCCCAACGCGGTGCTACGAAACGACCGTCAACCCTCCCCATGGCGGCGGTTAAACCCTTCGGGTCTCATCGCCCCCCGACCCGAAGGGTTTGACCACCACGGTGCCACCCCAACAGGGTTCTTTGGCACAACCGCTATGCCTTCCCATATCGGTTGTTAAACCCTTCGGGTCTTACCCGTCCCACCCCGCCCTTTCTGGTCTTCCAATCTGCAATCTGCAATACCCAAAGGGCACAGTGTCTGCAATCTCTATATCTCCACTCTCCACTCCCCCATAACACTTCCCCTACCCATTCGGGCCATCCTACTACCCACCCGTGCCCTTTTTGCAAAAAAGGGTTGACACCTTTGTGCAAGTTGCTATAGTGAGAAGAGATTGATTCGTATAGGTTGTACTGACCCGACAATCGGACACGCGATTTACCTTTCATGTTGCTAAACCTCTCGCCGCTACTCGTACTAATTTCGCTCCTCGGCAACCTTGTCGAGGAGCAGCAACGGGTTGGGAGGCTCGGGGGGCGATAGGCCCCGCAAGCGGCAACATAGGCACTTAAAAACGAGCCTCCCATCACGGGAGGCTTATTTTTTTACAGTAACTCCATACACCATCGGCAATGAAGCCCACACCGCCCCTGGCGGTTTGTGGGCTTTTCCGTACAAAAAAGCTCACCCTTCTGCAACCTTTGCTCGACACGAGGCACACATGCAACGCACTGGCGCACAAATTATCTGGGAATGTTTAAGCCAAGAGGGCATCGACGTGGTCTTTGGCTACCCAGGCGGGGCGATCCTGCCCGCCTATGACGCGATGACGCAGTACCCGAACATCCACCACGTGCTGGTGCGCCACGAGCAGGGCGCGACGCACATGGCCGATGGCTACGCCCGCGCCACCGGCAAGGTCGGCGTGGCGATTGCGACGAGCGGCCCCGGTGCCACCAACATGGTGACCGGCCTGGCGACGGCGCTGATGGATTCCTCGCCCATCGTCTGCATCACCGGCCAGGTGCCCACCGCCGCCATCGGCTCCGACGCTTTCCAGGAGACCGATGTGACCGGCGTGACCCTGCCCGTCACCAAGCACAACTACCTCGTCACCGATGTCCGCGAGTTGGCACAGACGATCCACGAGGCGTTCCACATCGCGCGCACGGGTCGCCCCGGCCCGGTGCTGATCGACATCCCCAAAGACGTGCAGACGGCATCGTGCGAGTACGAGCCGGTCAGCGCCCCGACCCGCCTCCCTGGCTATCGCCCGCCGCACATCCTCTCGCAGGCCAAGCTCGATCAGGCGCTTGAATTGATCCGCCGCGCCAAGCGGCCGGTCATCCTGGCGGGGCACGGGGTCATGATGGCGAGCGCGGAGCGCGAGTTGAAGCAGTTCGCGGAAACCGCTGGCATCCCCATCGCGCAGACCCTGCTGGGCCTGGGAAATTTCCCCGCCACGCACCCGCTCTGCCTGGGCATGATGGGCATGCACGGCGAGGCGTTCGTCAACATGGCGATCCAGGAGGCGGACCTGCTGCTCGCCTTTGGGATGCGCTTTGACGACCGCGTGACCGGCAACCTGCGCACCTACTCGCCCTACTCGAAAAAGGTCCATGTGGACATCGACGCGAGCGAGATTGGCAAGAACGTGGAGGTCGATTGCGGCATCGTCGGCGACCTGCGCGCCGTGTTGGAGGCGCTGAACGGCTCGCTGGAGCAGTGCGACTCGGTCAACTGGCTGTCGCAGATCGATGAGTGGCGCGGCGACACGCGCGCCCGCGACTTCGCGCAGTGGGACGGGAACGGGAAGCTGTACGCCGCGCACGTCATCTACGACCTGTGGAAGGAGACGGAGGGCAAGGCCATCACCGTGACCGATGTGGGCCAGCACCAGATGTGGGAAGCGCAGTACTACCGCCACAACGAGCCCCGCACCCTCATCACCTCCGGCGGGCTGGGCACGATGGGCTTCGCGCTGCCCGCCGCCATCGGCGTCACCTTCGGGCGCACCGACGCCGAGGTGTGGGCCATCGCGGGGGACGGCGGCTTCCAGATGACCCTCTGCGAGCTCGCCACGCTGATGCAGGAGCGCCGCCCCGTCAAGATTGCCATCATCAACAACGCCTTCCTCGGCATGGTGCGCCAGTGGCAGGAGTTCTTCTACGAGGAGCGCTACGCCGCTACCCCCATGTGGAACCCGGACTTCGTCAAGCTGGCCGAGGCGTACGGGTTGCCCGCGCGCCGCGTCACGCAGCGGGGCGAGATCCCCGCAGTGGTCGGCGAGGCGCGCGCCACCGACGGCCCCTTCCTGATCGAATTCGTCGTCGAGAAGGACGAGATCGTTTACCCGATGGTGCCCGCCGGCGCCGACCTGCACAACATGATCCGCCGACCCGCCTCCAGCGCTATCAGGTAATTTAGAGATTGGAGATTAGGGATTAGAGATTAACGGCAACGACGACTCTCCAATCTCCAATCTCCAATCTCCAACTCATCCCACTAACAGGAACCCAACCATGCAACACACCCTCGTCGCCATAGTCGAAAACAAGCCGGGCGTGCTGAACCGCGTGGCGAGCTTGTTCCGGCGGCGCAACTTCAACATCGCCAGCCTGACGGTGGGCGAGACGGAGAACCCCGACATCTCGCGCATGACGATCGTCGTCGATACGCAGACCACCAAGCCCTACATCGTCACGGAAAGTTTGTACAAGCTGGTCAACGTGATCGAGGTGCGCGACCTGACGGAGCGGACCAGCGTGCAGCGCGATCTGGTGCTGCTCAAGGTGGAGACCAGCGCGGCGACCCGCCCCGAGATCATGCAGTTTGCCACTCTCTACCACGCCAAAATCGTCAACGTGTCGCGCGACTGCCTGATGCTGGAAATGACCGGCTCGCCCGACGAGTTGGACAACTTCATCGACATCATGCGCCCCTTCGGCATCCTGGAAATGGTGCGCACGGGCGCGGTCGCGATGGAGATGGGCAGCACCGGCTACGCGCCGAGCCACGCCAACGGGAACGGCCACGCCAAATCCAGCGGCCATTACATCGAGCCCAAGGGCGACCGCGAGGGGGTGTAGGCGGCAGGCAGCAGGCAGGCAGGCGGCAGGCAGGCAGGCGGCAGTGGGTTCCCGCAAGCGGGTAAGGCGGCAGTGGGTTCCCGCAAGCGGGTAAGGCAGCAGTGGGTTCCCGCAAGCGGGTAAGGCGGCAGGTGGAATGGCAACGGATGGATTCACCACAGAGAACACAGAGAACACCGAGGAAAATTTCCAATCTTTTGCCGTCAGAATCTGCAATCTGCAATACCCAATATCAAATACCCATTACCCAATACCTAATCTCCAATCTCCAATCTCCAATCTCCATCTCTGAGGACTTATGCCAGCAACGATTTATTACGATAGCGACGCCAAGCCGGAGCTTGTGCTTGACAAAAAGGTGGCCGTGATCGGCTACGGCTCGCAGGGGCACGCGCACGCGCTGAACCTGCGCGATTCCGGCGTGGACGTGCGCGTCGGCCTGTACGAGGGCTCGCGCTCCTGGAAGAAGGCGGAGGCGGACGGGCTGACCGTCAAGCCGGTGGCGGACGCGGCGCGCGAGGCGGACATCATCATGATGCTCACCCCCGACACGAAGAGCGGGCGCATCTACCAGGACGAGATCAAGGACAACCTGGAGCCGGGCAACCTGCTCATGTTCGCGCACGGCTTCGCGATCCGCTACGGCCAGATCGTGCCGCCGGATGGGGTGGACGTGGCGATGGTCGCGCCCAAGGCCCCGGGCCACCGCGTGCGCGAGGTCTACACGGAGGGCGCGGGTACCCCCGCGCTGATCGCCGTGCACCAGGACGCGACGGGCCAGGCGTGGGAGACCGCGCTCGCCTACGCGCACGGCATCGGCACCACGCGCGCGGGGGTGCTCGAAACGACCTTCGAGGAAGAGACCGAGACCGACCTTTTCGGCGAGCAGGCGGTGCTCTGCGGCGGCGTTTCCGCGCTGGTGCAGGCGGGCTTCGAGACGCTGGTCGAGGCGGGCTACCAGCCGGAGGTCGCCTACTTCGAGTGCCTGCACGAGCTGAAGCTGATCGTGGACCTGATGTATCGCGGCGGCCTCTCCTTCATGCGCTACTCGCATCTCCGACACGGCGGAGCACGGCGACTACCACGCCGGGCCGCGCATCATCACCGACGAGACGCGCGCGGCGATGCGCCAACTGCTGACCGACATCCAGAACGGTGCCTTTGCCGAGGAGTGGATCGAGGAGAACGAGCGCAACCAGCCCACCTTCCGCGCCCAGCGGCGCGCGGCGCAGCACCACCAGATCGAGGATGTCGGCAAGCAGCTGCGCGGCATGATGCCGTGGCTGGATGCGGTCGAGGTGGAGCAGGAAAGCGACGCGGCGCAGGAGCCGGTAGCGGGCGATTGAGGCAACGCAGCGAGTGTCTGCGCTCGCCACTATCAGGAGAAACGTATGGCTAACTCAAATGGAAGCAAACAGCCTACCGTAGACATCGTGCGCATCTTCGACACGACGCTGCGCGACGGCGAGCAGTCGCCGGGGGCCACCCTGCACGTCCATGAAAAGATCGAGATCGCGCGGCAGCTCGCGCGCCTGGGCGTGGACATCATCGAGGCGGGCTTCCCCGCCGCCTCGCCCGGCGACCTGGACGCGGTGCGTACCATCGCGCGGGTGGTGGGCACGGTGGACGGTCCGATTATCGCCGGGCTGGCGCGCACCGACCGCAACGACATCGACAAGGCGTGGGAGGCGGTGAAGCACGCGGCCAAGCCGCGCATCCACACCTTTCTCGCGACGAGCGACATCCACCTGGAGCACAAGCTCCGCATGACGCGCCCGGAGGTGGTCGAGAAGGTGCGCGAGATGGTCGCCTACGCCAAGACGTACTGCGACGACATCGAGTTCTCGCCGGAAGACGCGGGGCGCAGCGACCCCGAGTTTCTGTACGAGGTGCTCGCCGTTGCCATCGAGTCGGGCGCGACGACGCTGAACATCCCTGACACGGTGGGCTACACCATCCCCGATGAGTTCGGCGCGCTGATTCGCGGCATCATCGAGAACACGCCGGGCCTGAAGGAAAACGGGGTGGTCGTCTCGGTCCACACCCACGACGATCTGGGCCTGGCGGTGGCGAACGCGCTAGCGGGGGTGCAGGCGGGCGCGCGGCAGGTCGAGTGCACGATCAACGGGATCGGCGAGCGCGCGGGCAACTGCTCGCTGGAAGAAGTGGTGATGGCGCTCTACACGCGCGAGCCGCAGTTTGGGCTGCGCACCAACGCGATCACCACCGAGATTCACCGCACCTCCGACATGGTGAGCCGCTACACCGGCGTCGTGGTGCAGCCAAACAAGGCCATCGTCGGGGCGAACGCCTTCGCGCACGAGGCGGGCATCCACCAGGACGGGATGCTCAAAAACAAGCGCACCTACGAGATCATGGACGCGGCGACGGTGGGCCTGTCCGAGTCGATGCTGGTGCTCGGCAAGCACTCGGGGCGGCACGCTTTCCGCGTGCGGCTGGAGCAGTTGGGCTACCACCTGAGCGACGAGCAGTTCCAGGACGCGTTCCGCCGCTTCAAGGAGCTGGCGGACAAAAAGAAGACCGTCAGCGACGCCGATATCGAGGCGATCATCGGCGACGAGCTTTACCACCCGACGGAAATTTGGACGCTGGACACCCTTCAGGTGAGCTGCGGCAACCAGAGCATCCCCACCGCCACCGTCCGCCTGCGCCGCGCCGATGGGACGATCCACGAGGACGCGACGATGGGCACCGGGCCGGTGGACGCCACCTTCCGCACCATCGACCGCATCACCGGCGCGCAGGTGCGGCTGCTGGAGTACATGGTCCAGTCGATCACCGAGGGCATCGACGCAGTGGGCGACGTGACGGTGCGCATCGAGTTGCCGGAGGCGGGCGCGCTGAACCCGCAGAGCCTGGTCCGCAGCCGCCGCAGCTTTTCCGGGCGCGGGGTGGACACCGACATCATCGTCGCCAGCGCCCGCGCCTACATGCAGGCCCTCAACCGCATGCTCGCCTCGCAAAGCGAGGGGGTGAGCGCGGTTTCGATTGCAGCGGTGGGGTATTAGATATTAGATATTAGATATTGGGTATTAGAGATCAATGGCTTGCGTTGCTCTGCCAGGAAATGCAATGTCAATCTCTAATGCCCAATGTCTAATCATCTCCAATCTCCAATCTCTAATACCTAATACCCAATACCTAATACCCAATACCCAATACCCAATACCCCACAAGGACACGATCATGGAAACCGATAGCAAGCAGAAGGACAGCAAGACTCAGGACGACGAGACCTTCGCGACCGACATGCTGAACGATATGTACAATTCGTAGCAGATGCGATCCGGCAACGCGCATTCGCCTTGAGCCGCTGCCTGCTACCCGATACGTTTGTAAAACTCTAGCTCCAGGGTGGAGCGGGATCGACGCGTGGACAGAACGCGCGAGCGCGGTGTCGTGCCGCCGTGCCCCCACCCTGAACCCCCTGAATCGCCATCACGAACCTACACAATTGAACCGCCAAGAGGCCAACGCTGCCAAGGGTCGAGCCGCGACGCTTTGGCGGCGATGGCGTCTTGGCGGTTGCGTTTGGAAAGGCAGCCATGCAAGCCACGATAACTGTTCTTCCCGGTGACGGGATCGGCCCGGAGGTGACGCGCGAGGCCACGCGCGTGCTGCGGGCCATCGCCGACCGCTTCGATCACGAGTTCCACTTTCAGGAGGAATTGATCGGCGGGGCCGCGATTGATGAGACAGGGAGCGCCCTGCCCGAGGCCACCATCGCCGCCTGCCGCGCCTCCGATGCGGTGCTGCTCGGCGCGGTGGGTGGCCCCAAGTGGGACGACCCGCGCGCGACGGTGCGACCGGAGCAGGGCCTGCTCGCGATCCGCAAGGCGCTCGGCCTCTTCGCCAACATTCGCCCGCTCCAGGTGACCCCCTTTCTGGCGCAAAGCTCGCCGCTGCGCCCGGACATCGTCGAGGGGACCGACCTGGTGGTCGTGCGCGAGTTGACCGGCGGGATCTACTTTGGACCGCGCCAGGAAGCGAGCGCCGACGGGGCGATGGGCAGCCGCTCCGCCTTTGACACGATGCTCTACAGCGACGAGGAGATCGCGCGCGTGGTGCGCGTCGCCGCGACGATGGCGCAGGGGCGCTCGGGGCGGCTCACCTCGGTGGACAAAGCGAACGTGCTCGCCTCCTCGCGGCTCTGGCGGCGCGTGGTGGTGGAGGTCGTGGGCGACGAGTTCCCCGAGCTGACGCTGGAGCACGTGCTGGTGGACGCGATGGCGATGCACCTGATCCGCCGCCCGCGCGACTTTGACGTGATCGTCACCAGCAACCTGTTCGGCGACATCCTGACCGACGAGGCCTCGCAGATCGCGGGCTCGATGGGGCTGCTGCCGAGCGCGAGCCTGGGGGCCACCGGCACGCCGGGCCTCTACGAGCCGATCCACGGCTCCGCGCCGGACATCGCGGGCAAGGGGCTCGCCAACCCGCTGGCGACGATCCTCAGCGCGGCGATGCTGCTGCGCCACTCGCTCGGCTTGTCAGCGGAAGCCGACGCCATCGAGCAAGCGGTGGCGCAGGTGCTGGCCGAGGGGGCGCGCACGCCGGACATCGCGCGCGCGGGCGAGCCGACCCTGCCCACCCACGAGATGACCGCCCGCGTGCTGCGCGCGTTGGGGCAGGATGCCGAGCATGAGACAGCAACCAAAGATGGGATAGGGTCGCATGGTGTATTTGTATGATACGACGCTGCGTGATGGCACGCAGCGCGAGGGCATCTCGCTCTCGGTCGAGGACAAGCTTAAAATCACCCAGCTGCTTGACGAGTTGGGGGTTCACTTTATCGAGGGCGGCTGGCCCGGCTCGAACCCCAAGGACGTGGAGTACTTCGAGCGGGTCAAATCCCTGCCCCTGAAGCACGCGACCGTCTGCGCCTTTTCCTACACGGGGCGCGTCGGCTACGATGTGGCCGACGACCCGAACATCCAGCAGCTGCTCGCGGCGGAGACGGAGATCGTGACGATCGTGGGCAAAAGCTGGCTGCTCCACGTGCACGAGGTGCTGCGCGTGACCCCGCAGCAGAACCTCGACATGATCGAGAACACGGTGCGCTTCCTGCGCGCGCAGGGGCGGCGCGTCTTTTACGATGCCGAGCACTTCTTTGACGGCTACGCCGACGAGCCGGAGTACGCCCTGGCGACCCTCCAGGCGGCGGCGCGCGGCGGCGCGGAGTGCATCATCCTCTGCGACACGAACGGCGGCACCCTGCCCTGGCAGGTGGAAGAGGCGACGCGTGAGGTGTGCGAACTTTTTGACGGCAAATCAAAAGGCAAAAGGCAAAAGGCAAAAGGCAAAAGTGACGACAATGCGGTAACCGACACCCAATCTTCAATGCCCAATCTCCACTTGCCAATACCCCATTCGGGGCACATAGTCTCCAATCTCCAATCTCCAATACCCAATCTCCAATCTCCAATCTCCATCGGCATCCACACCCACAACGACAGCGAGCTAGCCGTGGCGAACGCGCTGGCGGCGGTGCGCGGCGGCGCGACGCAGGTGCAGGGCACCATCAACGGCTACGGCGAGCGGGTTGGCAACTGCAACCTGCTTTCCACGATTGCCGACTTGAAGCTCAAAATGAACGTTGCCTGCGTGAGCGACGAGGCATTGCAGCGGCTCGCGGAGGTGTCGCGCGTGGTGGCGGAGCTGTGCAACCTCGCGCCGGACACGCACCAGCCCTTTGTGGGGACGAGCGCCTTCGCGCACAAGGGCGGCATCCACGCCGACGCGACGGTCAAGTGCCGCGAGAGCTACCAGCACATCGACCCCGAGCGGGTCGGCAACCGCACCCGCGTGCTCGTCAGCGAGCTGTCGGGCAAGGGCAACCTGCTCTGGAAGTTTGACGAGTTGGGGCTGGAGGAGCGGTTGGGCAGCGAGGAGGCGCGCCGCATCATCGCCGAGATCAAGGAGCGGGAAGCGCGCGGCTTCGCCTTCGAGAGCGCGGAGGCGAGCGTGGCCCTGCTGGTGCAGCGCCAGCAGGCGGGCTACCGTCCCCCCTTCGACCTGATCGACTTTACCACCACCGTGGAGCATCGCGAGGGGCGCGGCCTGCTCGCCGAGGCGACGGTCAAGGTGCGGGTCGATGGGCAGACGATCCACACGGCGGCAGAAGGGCAACGGGCCGGTGAACGCGCTCGACAACGCCCTGCGCAAGGCGCTCGTGCCCCACTTCCCCCACCTGGCGGATTTCCACCTCGCCGACTACAAGGTTCGCATCCTGGACGGGGACAACGGCACCTCCGCCACCACGCGCGTGCTCATCGACACCCAAAACGGGCACGGGCGCTGGACCACCGTCGGCTGCTCGGAAAACATCATCGCCGCCTCCTGGCAGGCGCTCTACGACGCGGTTGAGTACGGCTTGACGCTGGCGACATAGAGACCCGAAGGGTTTAAACTACCACGCTTGCTCGCCAAGGCGCGGCTGCGACACAACCGCCCGTCCTCCGAAGGTGGTGGTTAAACCCTTCGGGTCTGCCAACCACCTAGACCCGAAGGGTTTAAACTACCACGCTTGCTTGCCAAGAGGGTGCTGCGACACAACCGCCCGTCCTACCGAAGGTGGTGGTTAAACCCTTCGGGTCTGCCAACCACCCATAGACCCGAAGGGTTTAAACTACCACGCTTGCTTGCCAAGAGGGTGCTGCGACACAACCGCCCGTCCTACCGAAGGTGGTGGTTAAACCCTTCGGGTCTGCCAACCACCCATAGACCCGAAGGGTTTAAACTACCACGCTTGCTTGCCAAGAGGGTGCTGCGACACAACCGCCCGTCCTACCGAAGGTGGTGGTTAAACCCTTCGGGTCTGCCAACCACCACTCACCCACTCACCCACTCACCCACTCACCCTCATTCACAGGTTACAGATGGCAGCCAAAACGAGCTTAGACAAGATTTGGGAGCAGCACGTCGTCCTCAGCGAGGCGGAGTGCCCGAGCGTGCTCTTCATTGATTTGCACCTGGTCCACGAGGTCACCTCGCCGCAGGCGTTCCAGGGGCTTCGCAACAAGGGGTTGCGCGTGCTCCACCCCGAGCGCACCGCCGCCACGATGGACCACGGCATCCCGACCACGCCGATCTCGTGGGGCATCCAGGACGAGATGGCCCTGCGGCAGATCAGCACGCTGGAGCGCAACTGCGAGGAGTTCGGCGTTCGCCTGTATGGCTACGAGAGCCCCAATCGCGGGATCGTCCACGTCATCGGGCCGGAGTTGGGGCTCACCCGCCCCGGCATGACGATCGTTTGCGGCGACTCGCACACCGCCACGCACGGGGCCTTCGGCGCGCTCGCCTTTGGCATCGGCACGAGCGAGGTGGAGCACGTGCTGGCGACCCAGTGCCTGCTCCAGCACAAGCCGAAATCCTACGAGGTGCGGGTCGAGGGGACGCTTCAAAAAGGGGTCTCTGCGAAAGACATCATCCTCGCGCTGCTCGCGAAGATCGGCGTGGGCGGCGGCACCGGCCACGTCTTCGAGTATCGGGGCGACGCGATCCGCGCGCTCTCGATGGAAGAGCGCATGACGATCTGCAACATGAGCATCGAGGGCGGCGCGCGCGCGGGGATGATCGCCCCCGACGAGACCACCTTCGAGTACATCGCGGGCCGCCCCTTCGCCCCGCAGGGCGAGGCGTGGGACGAGGCGCTCGCCTACTGGCGCACGTTGCCCACCGACGAGGGGGCGACCTTTGACCGCACGATAACCATCGACGCCTCCTCGCTGGAGCCGATGATCACCTACGGGACAAACCCCGGCATGGGGCTGCCCATCACGCAGCGCATCCCCGACCCCGCGTCGATCTCCGATCTGTCGCAGCGTAACGCGCTGGAAAAGGCGCTGCGCTACATGGCGCTCCAGCCGGGCGAGTCGCTGCTGGGGCGACCGGTGGACGTGGTCTTTATCGGCTCCTGCACCAACTCGCGCCTTTCCGACCTGCGCCAGGCCGCCTCGGTGATGCGCGGGCAGCGCGTGCGCGAGGGGGTGCGCGTGATGGTGGTGCCCGGCTCGCAGCAGGTGAAGCAGCAGGCCGAGGCGGAGGGGCTTGACCGCATCTTCCAGGATGCCGGGGCCGAGTGGCGCGAGTCCGGCTGCTCCATGTGCATCGCGATGAATGGCGACGAGTTGGAGGCGGGGCAGTACTGCGTTTCCACCTCCAACCGCAACTTTGAAGGGCGGCAGGGCAAGGGGGGCCGCACCTTCCTCGCCAGCCCGCTCACCGCCGCCGCCAGCGCCATCACCGGCACGGTGACGGATGTGCGGACGATGCTTTAGAGATTAGAGATTAGAGATTGCAGATAGCAGATTACGGATGCCGGATGTCGTGCAATCTGTAATCTTCAATCTGCTATCTGCAATCGGAAAAATAGGAGAAACGATGCAAGAATTTACCACCCTCACCTCGGCGCTTGTGCCGATGTCGAGTGAGAACGTTGATACCGACCAGATCATCCCCGCGCGCTTTTTGAAGGTGACGGACAAGAACGGGTTGGGCACGGCGCTGTTTAGCGATTGGCGCTACCGCCCCGATGGCAGCCCGAAAGAGGACTTCGTGCTTAACCAGCCGGAGATGGCGGGGCGACAGATTTTGCTGGCGGGCGACAACTTCGGCTGCGGCTCCTCGCGGGAGCACGCGCCGTGGGCGCTGATGGGCTTCGGCTTTCGCGCCATCATCTCGACCTCCTTCGCCGATATTTTCCGCAGCAACTCGCTGAAAAACGGGCTCCTGCCGGTCGTGGTGGACCGCGACACGCACGAGCAGCTCTTCTCGCTCGTCGCGGAGGAGCCCGCCACCCCCGTGCGCATCGACCTAGCGAGCCAGACCTTGCAGCTACCCGACGGGCGCGCGGTGCCCTTCCCGCTCGATCCCTTCTCCAAGCGCTGCATGCTCGAAGGGGTGGACCAACTCGGCTACCTGCTCAAGCAGCAGCACGCCATCGCCCGCTTCGACGAGGCCCGCCCCGCTTGGATGTGAGGTAGGGGGGCGGGGGCAGGGGCAGGGGGACAAGGGGACAGGGGGACAAGGGGACAAGGGGACAAGGGGCACCCGTCGTGCTCAGAAGGCCCTTGTCCGTACTTCGGTCTTCGGTCTTCGTCGTCGGTCGTCGGTCGTCGGTCGTCGGTCGTCGCCTTTGCCAAGTCCCTCAGTGGCGCGGCGCAGCGCTCCCTGGGCCGCCCCTCTCGGCTAAAAGGGGCGAGAAAATAAAATTCGCGCGTCGTCGACTTCTCGTTTACACTAGCCAGCCACAGAATACCGCGCAACTATTCCCCTGGTGCAAGGCTGGTATCGCGAACAAGCGAGGCGCGTCTTTCAGGAGCGGACCCACACCCTCCTGCCCCGCGTCGCCCGCCTCGGCCTTCCCCAGGTCGAGGTCATTGTGCGTTCCATGAAAAGCCGCTGGGGTAGCTGTACCCGCCTCCGGTCCCGTCCTGCTCAACCCCATGCTGACGCAGCTTTCCACGCCCACATCGATTACCGCATCGCCCACGAACTCTGCCGTCGCATTGAGCATACCCATGGGTGTACGCTGCTATAGCGTTGTTGGGTCAGGTGATGATGGAGGGGTGGGAGGGGCTGAGGAACTGAATCGGCGCGAGGTGGAGTGAGAACAAGATTTGGTACAAATATTCCTGTTCTTATAGAGGAGCAGCTTATTCTGACACCAATTTATGACCAGGAATCTGTGCCATACTAACTATTGCCAGAAAGGGTAAAGAAGAATTGGTGGCATTATTAGCTGAGGTGAGAAAACCACGGATTTCATCCTTGGAACAGGGTAAATATAGCTATGTTAGTAATGTATTCGCATCCTAAAAGCAATAACATAAAAGCAATAAAATCCAGTGCATGTAAAACAGAATTTAAGAGGTCTAAATGAACGATTTTGTGAAAAGTGTGTCTGCAACGGGTATCCATGGCCGATTCGATATTCAACAAGAGTTCAACGGATCAGTCAATATTCTTTTTGGTAGGAACGGAACTGGTAAAACCACACTATTACATATCTTGGCGAACGTACTGAATGGGGACTATAAGCGCTTTGCATATTTAGTTTTTCGTCAAATTACCGTACACCTTAGAGGCGGTTTGAAGTTGTTGGGCACTAAAAGTTATACATTCGCAACAATAATTGCACATCTGGGCGAAAAAAACCGCAGGAAAAACGATAGATACAGCGAAGCCCCCATGAGACCGGGCGTGAACAGTAGGGCTAGCCGCCCACATTGCGCGTGAACGTGACGTTTTTTGAGTAAAGGTGAAATGTTTTACCTTGCTTGTAACGGATTTGGCACGAAACAACTTCAAACCGCCTCTTAGTAATAATACCAAGATTGATATACAGAGAAAATCTAAAACCAGGAGTGTGGAAATTGAAGTTTACATTAATGATAAGCGAGTAGAAACCCACACGTTAGTACGTGTTAGAACCGCAGGAGGACGTGATACATATCGTATTAAAGAACGAAACCCTAATAACAAATCTGTGGTACGCCCCCCTCTTACAAACTGCATATTTTCCTGCGTTTCGTAGCGTCATCGAGGCGGGTTCGTCTGCTATGGTTCGGCATATTGAACAGCAACGTCTAGGACTATATTACCATCTACGAATGCCGTGGAACGAACAGACTGATGAGCGTGTCACGGCTACAGAAATTGCTCGTTTGCTGTTTGGATTATTTGTTCCTTCTGTAAGCTATCCCTCACCTGCCGAGATAGAACAGCGGCTGGTTGAAGAAGCGACACAAGCGCTCATCGTTATTGGGCAAGCAGATCAGCGTGTTCTTTCGGAGGCCCTAGTCGACCTATTTTACAAAATTCTAGAAGATCCTTCGCTGCCAGATAATACTACTGATTCGCCTGAAGACATATTAGCAAAGATAAGAGAGCTTTCCGAAGACCTCAAAAACACTCCCTTTGACCCTGAGACTAATGACATTCATGATTACTCATCTAGTCTAGTACGGTTGGTACATGATGCATCCGGAAGAGGGAAAGGAAATATAGAGCAAGCGGCAGTTCGTATGCTCCATGTATATCGCCAGTCCCTTGAAAAAAGAGCCGAGGTGCAAAGACAGACGTATGAGAATATTCATCGTTATCTATGAGTTCGGTCAACCAATTCTTGGAGAGTAAAAAGTTAATACTTCACCGGGACATATCACGGTCTGGATCAACAAGTTCTGAAATAGAGGTGCAAATAAGACATGAAGATCAAACTACGACCGGTATGCAAGTGTTGTCTTCGGGTGAACGGCAAATTGTGACATTGCTTTATGCAGTGACACACATGAGTTCTCAGGAAGTAGTACTGGTAGATGAGCCTGAAATATCGCTACATATTGATTGGCAACTTCTGCTTTTGCGAAAGATGGCAGAGCAATTAGGGGATCGACAACTTATTGTTTGCACACACTCGCCTATTATTGAGATGACTATGAAGAACATCTAACTGAGTTGAATTTAGTACAGACACGGGTTCCCTTACTAAATAAAGAAATCGAAATTGATGAAGATTGGTTCGATCCTGATGAAATCCCTTTCTAGTATACCCCGCTATACTCCTAAAGAATATCGAACGAAGCTGCTGATGAGTAATTGTAAGCATGTGCTTGTGGAAGGGAGAAGTGACAAAACTCTCTTCATACTCATGCGAGATGAATTACAACTATCACAGAACCTTGGAAATCTGACTGATCAAATCAATATCGACACAGCCGAAAATCTTAACCAGGGCGAAGATGGTGCTATTGAAAATTCAGATAAAGTTAGAGCGCTGTGCAAATCCCTCGAAAACAAGGAAAAGTTTCGCGGAAAATTCGTTGGCTTCATAGATCGAGAGTTATACGAGTTCGAATGGGATGGGACCGAATCGATAGAAGATCGAGTCGAAAAACATATTCAACATCACTATTTGGTGTGGAGTAGAGGCCACTCAATCGAGAATTACTTGTTTGATTTCCAAATTCTATATGAACCTCTGCGGGATTTTTTAGGTATTACTTACTTTTCTGAAGTACTTGCTCTATTCCGAGACAACTTCGATTCTGCTCTCTGCATTGCAAGCGCGCTTGGTTTAGCAGCAGCCAAGCTTGGTCTTCTCAAACGAGTTCGACAAACACTGCACGACCGAAACCTAATCATGATAACATCATCCGGTGTAATGTTTAATGTTGTAGGACTTACGCAGGAAGCATGGAAAGGGAAGGGTTACGGAGCTGCTGGCGCATGTAATCATCGAGCAGACCCTGCTTGAGTTGGTAGATGGTGGTATGAGCCTGATGGGCGAGTTGAGAGAGTCTGACCCAGACGAGCATGGCACAGGTGATGTGATTGCGTTGGGCACGTTGGGAGCGACACTGGCAGGCTTCAAGCCCGGTAAGCTGCTTGGCCTCGCGATGAAACTGCTCAATCTTCCAGCGGATGGCGCGCTCATTGTGGGCAGCATCCGCCGAATCTTGATAGTCGTCGTTGGTGACGAGGTACTCCGTGCGCTGGGTAGAGAGCGCGAGCCGGAACAGTTTCTGAGAGTGGCCTTTGGGGAAGCCTTTGAGGTGAACGCGTTGGCCCTGCGCGAGCTGTTGGTCTGTCCATTCGAGGTGGTCGGCGCGCGCGTAGGGCTGCTCAGGCGCAACACTGACCTGGCGATTGGCCTTGATGGGACAATAGTAGAGTTTGCCCGCCTGCGCGATGGCTTTCATCATCTTGGTGGTAGCGTACCACGTGTCCATCAAGACGGTACGAAAGGGTAAGTCACTCACGTAGAGCACCGTGTGCCACATCTGCTCCATATGATCAAGCTTCGTGCGTCCATCCCGCTCAGGGTCAAAGACACGGAAATCCAGCACCCAGAAGCGATTCAGTTCGGGATTGACGTAGACACACGTCACCACCCCGATCCCTTTGATGACTGCTTTAGCATTGCCGCTCCATTGGCGGCGCACTACCTCGATCGCAAAGGAGTGACGCTTGTCGAGTACCATGTCATCAAATAGCAGGTACCCCTTCTCCGACGGGATTACCTCCGCGCGCACCATCTCGCGTAACTCATGCGGTCTTAGCTGCTCGTTGCGCATCATGCGATTGATGCGATCGTGACTCAAGTGCTCACTGTGATCGGCAAAATAGGTCTGTGTGTAGTTCACTTGGCTTGCCAACAAGAACTGGCAGTACTCCCAGTGGCTGACTTGTTTGCTTGTCAATCACCTACCTCCTTTCGGCTAGCCTCTTCTCTTGTCTCTCTGTTATTATGGCTTTTTTCCCCTCTTTGCGTAAGTCCTATGTTGAACAGTGGCGTTCAATATTGGTGCAGAGGAGGAAAGATTTTGCACAAGAGGAGATTTCTGCTCTAGTAGAACACTACGAAGTCTATTACCGAATTGCCAATAATTCTAGTTCTTCGGTCATGCGTTGGATTTGCGATGGACACATTGGATTCAACATGCTAGGAATACTGCTCCAACAATGCGTTTACGATGCATGTCCTGAAGGACCGAACGCCAAAGCTGCGGCGGCAAGGAGAGTGAATAACTTCTCAGAGGAACAGCGTTTCCACCAATGGGCTAGTGCGTGGACACGAAAGGCAGTCCAAAATCTGTGTGAGAGTCCACTTGAGGTTTTTGGACTTCTAGGGGTATTCCCTGCCTTTGATCCCCAACCAGATAACGGTAGCCTCCTATAATCCTGAGAAATAGCTCAGATTTTGTACTCTCATTCACTCGCTGTGATATATGCTACTAGAATCCCATTTCCTGCTCTTTCATCGAAAAATATCGCCATACCCAATCGCCAGATAATCCGGCTTGATGTCAAGGGGCGTACCAGCTTGGGAAATATCATGAGTAACGTGGATATCTTCAGTTTAGGGCCCTGCTTGACTGACAAAACTCAAGCTGCGGCAAGAGCCGAAGGGTCAAAGAGACTCAGTCGAGAGGGCTAAGGGTGGCTTATCCTTTTTCTTGGCGGCCTGTTTACGGGAAGCAATGGCGGGGTCTGGGTCAGCAGCGGCGGACAATTGGAGGCGTGTGATCAGCGCCCAGCCTTTGCGTAGCGCGCCGCGCACCCATTTCCAGCCAATTTTGAGGTAACTGTTGCCACGCCACCAATGCGCATCGACCCAGCGTCGCTTGTCTTGAGCCACTACCTCCGTCCCCTGACACACCAAGAACAAGGTGGCTACGGCCAGCACCAAGAACAAGCGCGTCAAGCCCTCGGCAGAGCGGATGAGGGAGGATTCGACCTCGAAGCCGTTGGACTTGTCGTCAAGAAAGCTCTCCTCGATATCAAACCTCAGCCCATACTCCTCAAAGGTGCTCAGGTCGGTCGGCTCATCACTGACAATCGACCACCTCTCCGAACTCTCAACGGGCTGGGCCAAGGCCACATGCACCGGACCAAATTGCTTGTCGGTCAGGTAGACATGATGCCAGCAGCGCGCTTGCCCGCGTTGCAGGGTGATCCGACTGATCGGGCAGGGCCGTTTGTTAGGGCGGTAAAGCTTGAAACTGCCCTTGATGCGAATGCGGTAGTGCCAGTGCAACGTCTCAGTTAGGTGCGCCATCAGCGCCGTATCGGCAAAGCCCCGATCCGCCAGAAAGATGACTTTACTCGTGCGCGGTAAGAGCGTGGCCGCTTGGTCGAGGAGCGCTCGATACTCCTCGAAAGCAACCGTGCTGCTGGCGTGTTCGATCGTGCGCCAGATGAGCGGCACCGCCCGTCCCCGAAAGACCAGCGACAGGCGAATCACACAGAAACGGTTCCAGAGCAGCGAGGTGTCCAGCGCCACATAGAGCCTCTGCCCTCCCCATTCCCGCAGCGCCTCCTGAATGAGGGGGCCATACACCTCATCGACCTTGATCCGCTCGTTATGCAACCAGCGACTGAAGCGCCGCACGGTACTTTGCGCAAAAGTGGCACGACTCTCGACAAAGGGCACCCATTCCGGCAAGCTGATCGTGCCACTTTCCAGCAGTCCGATCACCATCCATACCAGCGTTGAGAGGTGGCGCTTGTCCCGCCATTTCGCCGGTTGACCAAACAGGCTCAGCAGGCTATCGTACAGTGTGGGAGCGTTTTTCATCTGTTACCTTTCCCTTGTTTGTGGTGATTCAAGAGAAAGATAGCCTCTTTTCAGAGTTTGAAAAGCGCTCCCCTACTTTTGTCAGTCTAGCAGGTTTAGGGACTCTGGTCACCCGATGAACGATTGTACGCCACGATGATCGCAGTGGGTTGCAGCAGATCGTTTCATACGTCCGCGGCGGCACACACCATGTTGGAGTTTGCTTTATTCGTTGCGTGTGCTTAGACACTCAGTTTTCAGCATATTTTTGCACCAAAAAGGCCCCTCTGATTCCGCTCAAAGGGGCCTCTTTCTTTTGTGTCGCTACTCTTTTGACCTTGGGTCGGCGCGCCTGGCAAGTTCCTCAGGAAGCGTCAAGAGGTGACTTTCGGTTCCTTGCGTTCCGTTAGCCCCGGTAAATCGGGAAGAAGGACGTGGATGACTCCTAACGAAGGGTTGGCACGTCATAGGCAAGCACGGTAGGGTCGACGGTGACGAGGGTCAACCCGTGCTGGAGGGCTTGGCAGATAAGGATACGATCAAAGGGGTCGCGATGCAGGAGCGGCAGGGCGGGTAACTGCTGGATCGTTGCCTCGGTGATGGGCAGCGACTCAAAACGATGCGCGCGGCGCTGGGCAGGCACATAGAGATGTGGGGCTTGTGGCAAGGGTAGCTTGCCAAGCTCATACTTGATGACACATTCCCACAGGGAGGCCACGCTCACGTACACGACATTCTGGGGGTGACGGATCTGGGCGACTGTTGTCGCTGCGAGGCGCTCGTCACCGCTAATGAACCATAAAAAATAGGGGTGTCCAGAAGAAGCTGCATCACTGCTCAAAGAGGTCCAGAAAGGTTTCCGGCAGTGGCTCATCGAAGTTAGAAGGTAGGATGAAGTCGCCTGCTGCTAATGCCCAGGGACGTTGCGAGGAAGGCGGCGCGGACGCAAGGGGCTTGATCTCGGCAACAGGTTCATTGGCGCGGGTAATAATCAATGTTTCCCCTGCCTCAATGCGCTGTAAATACACGGTGAGATCCCTTTGTAGCTCTTCAGTGCTGATAGTTGTCATGTCGCCTCCGTGCAGCAGTTGAGGTAAATAGTATAGCAAAGTCGCCTTTCTCGTCCACGGCTAGGTAATTAGCGGTAAAAATGGGCTTGGTTGCCTGACACGCTAAGAAGCCCCTCTGCTCGGAGGGGCTTCTTTCTCTTGTAGCGTTACCCCTTTGTCCTTGGGTCGGTGAGGGAAGCGAGACCCTAAGGGTTTGAACAACCCTGATTGTTCGCGAGGGTGGGCACATACACTGCCCTGCGCCTCACTCAGCGCGCTGGTTAAACCCTTAGGGTCGGCGCGCCTGGCAAGTTCCTCTAGGAAGCGTCAAGAGGTGACTTCCGATTCCTTGCTCGCCGTTAGCCTCGGTAAATCAGGAAGGAGGACGTGGATGACTCCTAACGAAGGGTTGACACGTCATAAGCAAGCACGGTAGGATCGACGGTGACGAGGGTCAACCTTAGACTATAGATACAGAGAAGCCCCCATGAGACCGGGCGGGACCAGTAGAGGTAGTGGTCCGCATTGCGCGTCAACGTGACGTTTTTCGAGTAAAAGTGACGAGTTTGACCTTGTTTGTAACGGATTTGGCACGAAACAATTTTAAACCGCCTCTGAGTGGGCGGGATGCTCCGATAGCGGGAAAGGCCGTGCCGTCCGTCCGCGAAGGCGGACGCGGGGAACGCAGAATGAACGACGTAACGCAACCAACGGTAGGCGCTCTAGGCGAGGCGCAGAGGACGAAGCGCAGAACGCAGAACAAATAGTCGTTTTCCATTTTCCATTTTCCATTTTCCATTCTCCATTCCTTGCCTTTTCACCCCCTTTGTTGCTACGCTTTTTGACGAAAACATTGCTTGGCATATGTCACAAAGGAGCCTTCGCCATGACTTGCAGCCACACCGATCAGATCGAATCCGTGCAACCGAGCGCCCAGGGCTGCGAGGAGTGCCTGAAAAGTGGCGACCGCTGGGTCCATCTTCGTATCTGCCTCACCTGCGGCCACGTGGGCTGCTGCGACAGCTCGCCCAACCGCCACGCGACCAAACACTTTCACGCGACCCACCATCCCATCATCCAATCATTCGAGCCGGGGGAGCGGTGGGTGTATTGCTATGTAGACGAGGCGATGCTTGGTGAGCGCCCTAAAAGTTGGGAGAGCGCCTGACGGCGCGCCCGCTTTCCACCCTGCGTTTTTTCGCTCAAATTTGACATAATCTCCTTAACCGATACAATAAATAGGATTGAGACGTGATGCGAGGGGGAGCTGAGCGAGGCCATGGGCCGCGCACCAAAGCAGCTGACGATGCGCCCCCGCACCGTTTGCAATCGAACCTAACCTTGTACCCTATACAGGCGATGCGCCCTGGGCCATCCCTGTTTTTCTTTTCCTCCAGTCGTGCTCCCCTTTGGTGGTCCCGCGCTGTTGGTCCTGATACTACCGAAAGATGATATAGTCATGCGTTTTACCGAACTAAACTTGATTGACCCCCTCCTGCGCGCCGTGAGCGCCGAGGGATACGACGAGCCAACCCCGATCCAGCAGCAGGCGATCCCGCACATTCTGGCGGGCCGCGATGTGCTGGGCTGTGCCCAAACCGGCACCGGCAAGACGGCGGCCTTTGCGCTGCCGATCTTGCAGCGCCTGCACGAGAACAAAACTGGGCAAAGTGGCCCCCGCGCGCCGCGCGTGCTGGTGCTCACCCCGACCCGCGAGCTGGCGAGCCAGATTGGCGACAGCTTTGCTACCTATGGTCGCCACACCCACCTGACCCACACCGTGGTCTTTGGCGGGGTGGGCAAGGCCCCCCAGGTGCGTGCCATGCGCAAGGGAGTGGACGTCCTGGTAGCCACGCCGGGCCGCCTGCTGGACCTGATGGGCGAGAAGGTCATCGACCTGTCGCGGCTGGAAATCTTTGTACTGGACGAGGCGGACCGGATGCTGGACATGGGCTTCCTCCCCGACGTGCGCCGCGTGATCAAGGCGCTGCCCCGCAAGCGGCAAACCCTCTTTTTCTCGGCCACGATGCCGGATGACATCGCGACGCTGGCGGAAAGCATCCAGCAGAACGCTGTCTCCGTCGCGGTGACCCCGCCGGCGAGCACGGTGGAGCGCATCGAGCAGTCGGTGTTCATGGTGGAAAAGGGCGACAAGCGCTCGCTGCTGGTTCACCTGCTGCGCGACCGCGTGGTGACGCGGGTGCTGGTCTTCACGCGCACGAAGCATGGCGCGAACAAGGTGGTCAAGGAGTTGGCGCAGGCGCAGATTCCGGCGGCGGCGATCCACGGCAACAAGTCGCAGTCGGCCCGCGAGCGCGCGCTGGAATCGTTCCGGCGGGGCGAGACGCGCGTGCTGGTCGCCACCGACATCGCGGCGCGTGGCCTGGACGTGGAGGGCATCTCGCACGTCATCAACTACGATCTGCCGAACATCGCCGAGAGCTATGTGCACCGCATCGGGCGCACGGCGCGGGCGGGCGCGGAGGGGGTGGCCTACTCCTTCTGTGACCAGGAGGAGCGTGCCCACCTGAAGGGCATCGAGCGGCTGATCCAGCAGCCGGTGCCGGTGGTGACCGACCATCCCTACCGCTCGCCGCTGCCGGTGAGCGCGTCGTCCAACGGGAACGGCTCGCGCGGGAGCTCCAACGGGAGCCCCTCGCGCCCTTCCTCCAACAGCGGCTCCTCGCAGCGCCGCCGCAGCCACAGCCACGCGCGCTAGCCCGCGCCGCGCCTCCTAAACCGTTAAACCCCACGACGGGCGATGCAACCATGGTTGCACGCCCGTCGTTTTGGTTCTGCCAAAATAAGGGGATTCTTATCACCCGCTTACCCGCCTCTTACCCTTCTGCGTTATAGTATTTCGTCAAGCGTGAAATGAGAGGTTCGTAGTCCCGCCTTTAGGCGGGCATTGAACGGCCCCCGCCTAAAGGCGGGACTACGAACAGGGATGCACTTTTGGTCGTATCCCTCATTTCAGGCTTGACGAGATAATAGTTAGCACCGAGGGTTGGCATGGTGCCCGCCGAGGGTTGCGCCGCCAACGGCAAGCGGCTCCACCCCCGGCTACCGGTTGTCGCCACCCGCTACGCGGGTTCTACGGCTTACAACAGCCCTCTGCGCCTTTGCGTCTTTGCGTCTTCGCCTTGAGCGCCTACCGTTGGTTGCGTTACGTCGTTCATTCTACGTTCTGCGCGCCCGCCGAGGGTTGCGCCGCCAACGGCAGGCGGCTCCACCCCCGGCTACCGATTGTCGCCACCCGCTACGCGGGTTCTACGGCTGACGACAGCCCTCTGCGCCTTTGCGCCTTTGCGTCGTTGGTAGCGCCGCACAATAGCGTGGAGTCATGAGCACCACTTTTCGATGAGGGCGCGGGTCTGTTTAGAGGGTCTGCCGCGGCGTTTGGGAGGCTGCCAGCGCGGCGGCGGAATCTTGTGCCAGAAGAGGTCGTGTGGTGACCAGACATGATCCGTGAGGCCGGCGGCAATAGCAGGGGTACGCTGTACCCAGCGATAGGCACGCGTGCCGACCCACAGCTTGACGCGCAAGCTGTGGTGGACATCGCAGAAGTTGTAGTAGCAACCGACAACGTACATGCCCGCCTGGAGGGTCTGGCTCTGGTGGGCCAGACAACGCGTGCGGCGCGTCAACCACACCAGCCGCTGGCGCACGGTGCCATTGAACCGTTCGATGTAGGCGGTGTTGATCACGCCCCCGCCTTGCGTGCGCTGGAGCAAGTGCGCCACCGCCTGCTGGCTGCCCTGCACCACGCGGCGCGCCACGCTCAGGCCGCCCGCGCTGCGCTGCTTGATCACTTGCACCAGGTTGATGTCGGGCCAGGGCAGCAAACGCGGTCGTCCGCGGCCTCCCCGTGGCGGTACGGGCGCGCGGAACGCCTTCTGAAAGGCATCGACATAGCTGACCAACCCATCGACCGCCAGCAAGAGCGGTCGGCACAGGGCCACCTGGCGCACCTGCTGCGCGAGGTGCCGAATGAGCCTCTTATCACGCTGCGCGCTGATGACACCCCCTAGCCAGAGGCGCGTGGGTACCATCAGTGCCAGGGCCATCCAGAGTGACCCGCCTTGCGTTTTGACCTTGATTTCATCGGCCTGCACCTGTTCCAGATCCAACTGCGCCTGGCCGACCACCTGTTCATGGAGCGCCTCACAATGTACGCCCGCGCGCTGCCACCATTTCTTGACTGTCCGTTCGTCGAAGCCGAAGGCTTTGACAATCGCTGGCACAGGACAGCCATAGGCCAGCAAGGTGACGCACCAGCAACACCGTCACCGCCTCCGTCTTCAGGCCGTGGAAGATCGTCCCTTTCGTGGCACTGAAGGTTTTATGGCACTCGTGACAGATGTAGCGCTGCTCAGCCGCCTGATGCACGCCGATATTGCCGCGCCCCTGCTGTCCTCTTGCCGGACACTCCAAGTTGGGACAAAATATCTGCTCGGGGTTCATGGGCTCTCCTCCTTAGGTCGCCAAACCGGGAGATAGTTTGCCCTTGAACCCCGTTTTTTCAAATCACTGCCTCTCCTCCACGCTACAGTGTGGTGCTAC
>CAWJTI010000016.1:0-9691 GCA_963845765.1 uncultured Chloroflexia bacterium | reverse complement strand
GTCTCGCCTAGAGCGCCTACCGTTGGTTGCGTTACGTCGTTCGTTCTGCGTTGTTGTTCGTTCTGCGTTGTCGTTCGTTCTGCGTTCCGCGTTCTGCGTTAAGGAGGGTGTCTGTGCGAGTGTTGATAGTGGAGGATGAGCCTGGGGTCGCGGCGTTCCTGGAGCAGGGGTTGAGCGAGGCGGGCTATGCGGTGGATGTGGCGCGCAATGGCGAGGATGGGCTCGCCTACGCGCGCGCGGCCAGCTATGACCTGCTGCTGCTCGACATCATGCTGCCGCGCAAGAGCGGCGCTGCTGTCTGCTGCGAGGAGCTGCGCGCGCAGGGCGACGAGACCCCCGTGCTGCTGCTCACCGCGCGTGACGCGGATCGAGGATCGGGTGCGCGGGCTGGATGCGGGCGCGGACGACTACCTGGTCAAACCCTTCTCCTTTGCCGAGCTGCTGGCGCGGCTGCGCGCCCTGATGCGCCGCCCGCCGCTCCAGAACGGGACGGTGCTGCGCGTGGGCGACCTGGAACTGAACACGGCGACCCGCCAGGTGACGCGCGCCGCGCAGAGCGATGGAGCTGACCCCGCGCGAGTTCTCGCTGCTGGAATTTCTGATGCGCCACCAAAACCAGGTGCTGACGCGCACGCAGATTGCCGAGCACGTCTGGAACTTCGATTTTGCGAGCGACACGAACGTGGTGGACGTCTACATCGGCTACCTGCGGCGCAAGATCGAGGGCGAGGGGAGCACCCCGCTGATCCACACCGCGCGCGGGGTGGGCTACCAGATCAGCGCGGAGGGCGCGGATGGCTAGCCCCCCGCTGCCCCGCTGCGCCTGCGCCTCGACCCTCTGGTACGTCGCCCTGCTGGCGCTGACCGTGCTGCTGCTCGCCGCCTTCCTCCACTTCCAACTGGAGCGCCGCCTCATCGCCTCGACCGACGCGGTGCTGGCGGTCACGGCCACGCAGATGCTGAGCGTGCTCGACGAGGAGGGGGGACGCCCGCTCTTTGAGCCGAGGCGAGTTTCAGGGCGGTTGCCCGCGCGCCTGGACGAGGACTCGTTCGCCGCGCGCCTGCTCGCGCCGGACGGCGGCGAGGTGTGGAGCGGCCTCGGCGACTTTGCGCGGTCTGCCCAGTGCGGGGCTCCAACCGGGGTACAGCACGCGCGACGGGGCAGGAGAGCGACTGGCGCGTGCTCGCGCAGCCGATCCAGGATGGGGGCAGGCTGGTCGGCTGGCTGGAGGTGGCGCACTCGCTGGAAAGCGTGGAAGAAACGCTGGAAGCGCTCCGCGAGCTCTGCTCTGGGGGCTCCCGATCATCCTGCTGCTGGCGGGCGGGGCTACTTCCTGGCGCGACCGCGCGCTCCGCCCGATCGCCGCGGTCACGCAGACCGCCGCGCGGATCAGCGCCAGCGACCTGTCGCAGCGGCTGAACTACGCGGGGCCCGCCGACGAGGTGGGGCGGCTGGCGCGCACCTTTGACGAGATGCTGGAGCGGCTGGAAGCGGCCTGGGAGCAGGAGCGGCGCTTCACCGCCGACGCCGCGCACGAGCTGCGCACCCCGCTTTCCGTGCTCAAGGGACAGATCGAGGTCACGCTGCGGCCGCCCGCGCCCTGCCGACGAGTACGAGCGGACGCTCGCCAGCCTTGCCGCGCAGGTGGAGCGGCTGATCCGCCTGAGCAGCGACCTGCTCTTTCTGGCGCGCTTCGATCAGGTGGGGCGCGGGCAGGCGCGGGAGCGCATCGACCTGAGCCGCCTGCTCCTCTCGCTCGCCGAGCAGATGGCCCCGCTGCTGGCAGCGAAAGAAATTCGCCTGACGCGCACCATCGCCCCCGACCTGGTGGTGCAGGGGGAAAGCGACCTGCTGATCCGCCTTTTCCTGAACCTGCTGCAAAACGCTCACAAGTACACCCCCGAGGGCGGCCCGCTCTGGCTCGCGGCGGAAGCGGTGGGGGAGCATGTGCGGGTGAGCATCCGCGACAGCGGGCCGGGCATCCCCGCCAGCGCACTGCCCCACCTCTTCGAGCGCTTTTACCGCGTGCAGGACGACCGCTCGCGCGAGACGGGCGGCTCTGGCCTGGGGCTCGCCATCGCGCAGGAGATCGCGCAGGCCCACGGTGGCCGCATCACGGTGACGAGCGAGGTGGGCCAGGGCAGCACCTTTGTGGTCAGGCTTTCCCGCGCGCGGCTGGCGGAGGGATAACACCCTTCTTAGGGTTCTCTCAGCGAATTCTTACTATGATCGGCTATTCTGAAAGTAGACGGGCAAGCACCCGACCGGGCCCCGTGCGGGCTTCGAGCCCGCGCTGACCCAGCCAGGTGCTTGCCTCCTTCGTGGCCTATGCGGTGCTGGTGGGCGGGCTGCTGCTCTCGCTTTCCCTGATCGGCTTCGACCTGACCGCCCTCACTATCATCCTCGGCGGGCTTTCCGTTGGCTTCGGCTTCGGGATGCAGGATGTCATCAGCAACTTTGTGAGCGGCTTCATCCTGCTGTTTGAGCGCTCCATTGGCCCGGGGGACATCGTAGAGATAGAGGGCAACGTCGGCGAGGTGCGCGAGGTGGGGATTCGCAGCATGCGCATCCGCACCAACGACAACGTAGAACTGATAGTCCCGAACACCACCTTTTTGACGAACATCGTCACCACCTACACGCGCGGCGACCGCCGCGTGCGCGTGCGGGTACCGGTGGGGGTCAGCTACGACTCGGAGCCGCGCGCGGTAGAGGCCGCCCTGCTCGACGCGGCGCAGCGCCTGCCCAGCGTGCTCACGGAGCCCGCCGCCGCCGTGGCCTTTGTGGCCTTTGCGGACAGCAGCCTGAACTTTGAACTGCGTGTCTGGATTGGCGATGCGTCCCATATTCCGCGCACGCTCAGCGAGATTCGCTACCATATCTGGAACAGCCTGGGCGAGCGCCACATCGAGATGCCCTTCCCGCAGCGGGATTTGCACATCCGCTCCGCCGTGGCGCTCCGCTCTCAGGAAGCCTTTCCCCTTGCGCCTTCCTCTCCCCCCGTTTCGGCTGGCCCCTTCCCTGATGGACCTGCCGAGCGGTAGCACGTGGGCGGGGCGCGCCCGCCATTGTTGCGATTTGTGGGCGACCCGCTTATGATCGCCCTCCCTACTCATGGTAGGAGTGCCCTCCCATCCGCGCCCCTTGGGCGCTCGCAAGCGTCAAGGCGATTCAACAAACATGATCCGCATCATTCTGTGGGGGCTGCTGGCGGGCCTCTTTTTTAGTTCGACCTTCGTCCTCAACGAGTTGATGAGCGCGCGCGGGGGACATTGGCTCTGGTCGGCGTCGCTGCGCTACCTCTTCATGGTGCTGCTCCTACGGGGATCATCGGCCTGACCCAGGGCGCGGCGGCGCTCAAGGGGCTGTGGGGGGCGTATCGTCGCCTGTGGAAGTTCTGGACGACGACGGGGACGATTGGCTTTGGGGTGTTCTACGCCCTGATCTGTTTCAGCGCCGACTATTCGCCCGCGTGGGTCATCGCCGCCACCTGGCAGAGCACCATCGTTGCCAGCCTGGTCGTGCTGATGGGCTTTGGGCGGCGGTTTTGCGGGGCGGAGCTGGCTCGCCGCGCTGGTGGTCTTTTCTGGGTGATTCTCGTCAACGCGAGCCACATCGACCACTTCGATCTGGGGGCACTGCTGCGCGGCGGGGGGCCGGTGCTGCTCGCCGCCTTCTGCTATCCGCTCGGCAACCAACTGGTGTGGGAGGCGCGGCACGGGCACCCGAAGCTGCCCGCCCTGCACGGCCCGCTGCTGGACAACGCCTTGAACCGTGTGTGGCTCTTGTCGGTGGGCTCGCTCCCACTGTGGGGCCTGCTGGTCGCTGCCATCCGGCCACCGATGCCGGAGCCGTCGCAGGTGGCGAACACCCTGATAGTAGCGCTGCTGTCCGGCGTGATCGCTACCTCGATCTTTCTTCATGCGCGCCATGTCGCGGCCAACTCGGCCCAACTCGCGGCGGTGGATGCCACTCAGGCGAGCGAGGTCGTTTTTGCGCTGCTGGGTGGCATCCTCCTGCTAGGCTCGTCGCTGCCCACCCCCAGTGCCTGGCTGGGCTTGGCGCTGATCGTCGCTGGCCTGTGGCTGTTCGCCGCGAGCGACCAGGACGCGCAGCCCCTCCCCGCGCCCAAACCCGCCTGATACCACCCAGCGAGTCACCCGACATGCCCCCCATCACCGATCTCCAACAGTTGCTCCGCCACATGGAGCCGGTTCTCAACCCTGGGCGCTATGTTTTCGCCACGCTCGCGGCGGGGCAACCCATAGAGCCAAGCGCCATCGTCGCGCTCCATCCGCGAGCCCGAGGGGCTGTCCGTGGTTGTAGAAGAAGCATACGCCACGCGGGCGGGGTTGCAAGCCCTCTTCCCCTGCGCCTGGATCACCCTGTCGGTCCACTCCGATCTCCAGGCAGTGGGCCTCACCGCTGCCTTTGCCTCGGCGCTTGGAAAGGCGGGGATCAGCTGCAACGTCGTCGCGGGGGCCTACCACGACCACATCTTCGTGCCAGCGGAGCAAGCGCAACGGGCGATGGACGCGCTTTGGGCGCTCCAACGGGGCGAAGACCCGTCTACCCCTCCCATCTCCTCCACTCTCACAGCGCCCCCACTCGGCTAGCACGCGCCCCCCGCGATGGGCGAGCGAGCGTGACGCCTGAGCCAGGAGCCGCGCTGCACAGGCAAAGCTGTGGGCCGGCCACGCGTAGTGTGAGGCATGAAGTCCATCGACCAGCGGCGCGAGTGACGGGCGCTACAGTGGCCCGCACAGCGCCTGGATGAGGCGTTGCCACTCCCGCTCGCTGCGGCGCGCGTGGGCCAAATTGAGTGTCACGAGTATCTTGAGCCGTCGGGGCAGTTGTCGCTCGTCGAAGGGTGCAAAGATAAGGGGAATCAGACGGTACTGCCCTTCCTCGATGCTCATCGTCTGCCCCAGCACATTCTCGAAGCGGGCCATGTGGTCCGCGAGGTAGTTGTCGGAGAGGACGACGATGGTGCGCCGCGCCGCCGACATACCCTCCTCTATGCTTTCCACTTGCCACGCGCCGGGCCGGGCTGCGTCACCCGACACGGCTACGCGCAGGCCCGCTTCTTCCAACCTTGGTACCAGATTGTCCCACACCCAACTTGCATCTGGCTCTTGCTCCACATAGCTGATATAGACATCGTATTGGAAACCGCTCTCGTCCGGCGCGGGCGGCGTGGGCCGAGACGCGGCGGTAGGCTCGAAGAGCTTGCCATCCGGCGGACGCATGAAGAGCACGGGCAGGGCCGCGCCCGGCAAGCTGGCGGTGAGTAGGGAGGCGCGCGCCTCGTTGCTCGCCAGGTCTACCACCCCATGTTGTAACAGTTGCCGGTAAAAGGTAGCGGCAAAGGCGCGGACGGTGGGGATGGTCACGGCCTCCTGCATGGCGATGACGGCGGGCACCCCTGCGCGCACCACCTGCGGCGCGAGGCCACGAAAGGCATCGGCCTCGCTGCGCGTGGCGCTCTGGCAAGCAGCAAGGAAGACAAGGCGGAGGGGCGCATGCGCCCCGTCCACATCGGTGACTTGGTGTCCCAACATCTCGCTAAACGCGTGATCCGTCACAAGCATCACCCGGTCCTGCTCGTCCGCCAGAAAAAGCGCTGCCTGCTGTGTTCGCGTGCTAAAGCTGCCGTGCGAAACAAGGTGCAGTACATGGTAGCCCTGGCGTAGCGCGGCCTCTAGTGCGGACAGGGTGCAGGGCGCGGGGAGCCGCGTCAGTTCCACTTCCAGCCCCGCCACCGCCGCCTCCAACCATGCCCACTCCGCCTCGGCGTCCAGGAGTGCAAGGTTGTATTGTTTTAATCCTTCTGGGTTGGCAATGGCGACGAGCACGCGCAAGGGATGCGTGCGGACGGGGGCTCCCAGGCGCAGGCTGCTGGTGAGATAGCGCGAAAAAGGCGTGGCGCTACTAGCGGCGAGGGTCTGCGGGGCGCGGCCTGCGCCTGGGTCACGCAGCAATTCCCATGGTAGGGCGTGTAGCTCCGGCGCGGCTGGGTCGATGTGCAGGCGGATGCGCCGCTGTGGGGCCTGCCCGCGCAGCTCCGCCCACGCCTCCCTGAGCCTCTCCTCCGCGAAGAGCCCGCGCCACAACCGCTCCCCGTCAGCCTCCGGTGACGAGCTGGGCACCCACGGCATGAACTCCCGCTCCAGCACCCCGCTCAGGAACGTTTGCCCCCCGTCGTAAGCTGCACGGAGTAGTCCCCGTCCCGAGCGGGGCGGAGAACGAGGTCAAGGGTGGCAAAGATGGGGGGCCTCGTCAATTGCACAATAAGCTGGATGTATCAGAGGGAGACCCTTTGGGTGGATTGCGTAGCATCTAGCTCTAGCCTACTTTTCCCCAGATATCGCCGCTAAGGCTATAGCTGCCACCATTAAGTCCTAATGCACGGACACTCGCGCACCACTCATCTCCCCAAGCCCTGTTGTGAGCCACGGAGGAACCACTTCGACGTTGGAAGCGTCAACAAGCTGTACCTCCGGGGTTGGCCCACTTTTTGTCCGATAGGTGTGTGAGGTTTGTGCAGGGATGGGTGGATTAGATCCAGAATTGGACATGGTACGCGGTGCCCTCGTCTCCTGCTACTCCCAAGTGGAAGTCGAGGTCGATTGTGAGATTTTCGTTGTCCCAGTTAGGGGCTCCTTCCGTTTCTACCTCTTTGCGCTCGTCCCCCTGTTGTGCACGATTTTCGGCATCCTCATTGATCTTTTCCTCGAATGAGTTGGCGTCGAGACGACTAAAGTTATACTGGTAGGAAACTTGGTAGCCGTAGTCATCTACAGCTTTTTTAACCCCATGAACCCGAAATTCTGCTGCACCGGGCCCATCGGCTTCTTGTGAATAGGCTATCCCTGTCACTGTGCCATCGTGATTATTGATGATTTCGTCATAAATAAGCTTATTGACTGGGCGCTTTCGTTCATCATTAGGTTGACCTTGCATTAACACAAACTCCTCGTCTTGTACCTTATTTAGGTTGAACTTCTGAATTGAATCGTCCGAGGACGGGGGCATATAGATATCCTCCATTTGGTATTAAATGGGTTGGTTAATTCTTTTGGGAGAAACGGAGCAGGCTGTGTAGATGTTATAAATTATCAGGGCGTATCTCCACAGCGGAATCCAACCAAGGGATCACCATCGAATTTGGGATCAGCTAGCTCCAGATCAATCTGCGCACTCTCTGGAACGCTACATACATTTCCTCCTTTCGCATCAATTGCTTCACCCTGTGAGGTTACCCACTCACTAATATTGCCTGCCATCCCAAAAATTCCTTCTTCGGTCTGATCTCCTTTCATGTCAGTGATGGGCCATAGAATAAAGAATCGGACGTGCAGCGACCATCGCGGCGGGTAGAGAACGTTGACCATAGCGGGGTCTGGGGCGCTGTCACCGGTGGGGTAGCGGGAATGGCTAGGACCACCGGCGGCTCGCTCCCACTCCGTCAGCGTTGGTAGTCGTCGCTTCAGCCAAGCGCAGTAGGTGTTGGCCTCTGTTACACCTATCTCGACCACGGGTAGATCTGCCTGTTCAGCCTCGCACTTTCCCAAGTCGCCGGCAGGTCTTGGTAGTCACACAGCGGCAATAATTACCGTTGCTAACCTCATACTTCTCAATGGAAAAGGCAGGGAAGCTGTCAAGTGATGGTAGAGAAGGGCGAGAGGACTTGCCTGAAGTGCTGCCTGCCGCAATTGTTTATGCCTGATCACTTCATATAAGCGTGTTCCGCCTATAACCAAATGGGCGCGAGTAGCAACAGGAGCAGTAAAAGCTGCGGCGGCGGCGCACGGTGCGACGCTGGCTGTCTGCCTGGTCCAGCGCGTGCTGACTCGCGGCGATTTCGAGCGCCTGTAGTGCGCCGGTATCCTCGTCCGCGTCGGCCCCCGCCTGCCAGTCGATCGGCTTCCTCCAGGCGCACTGCATCTAGCAGTGCGCTTTGCCCGCGTCCGTGCCGCTGCCACTCCATCACCGCGTGCTCCCAGTCGCGCCGCGCTCGGCTCGCGTGCTGCGCCCTCCTTGATCCGAACGGCGGAAGCGTGGCCAGCGGTGATGAGGGACTCATGCGCCAGGTCCACCCGCTCCTCGTCCGATGCGTCATGGCTGCTGAGCGTGAGGATGCGCTGCGCCGCAAAATGGTGCACCATCGTTTCGATGCGCTGCGCCTCCCTCCCTACCGTTAGTAGCGCCTTGAGCGGCTGCTGACGCCGCGTGGGGGCGCGCTCCTCTCCAAAAAGAACACCAGTCGCAGGAAGAGGCGGCGTGCGAGGGGCTGATCCTCTTGCGGTAGCAGTGAGAGCGCATGGTTGGCGTGGCGTGCTAGGGCCACTTGCAGGGCGGTACGTGGCTCCTCGCCGTAGGATAGGCGTGTCAGCCGGAGCATCTCATAGGCCCCCAAGCCGAGAAAGCGGCGTTCGAGATGCTCCCAAAGGAGCACGAGCGTTTCCTGCATCAGGGGCAATACCCCCGGTTCCCCCGCCGCGTCCGCCACCAGCCGCTCCACCAGCGCCGCCTCCACATAAACCTTCACTTTATCGGCGGGGCTGATGATGGCCGCGCGGAGCCCTGCCGCGTCCAGCGGGGTGAGTTCTAGGCGATGGGCCTGGATCATCGGCCACAGGGGTGAGGCAAACAACTCGCTGTAAAAATCTGAGCGCACGGTGAGCAATATATAGAGCCCGTCTCGCCCGATTAGCTGCGCCAGCGCTGCCTGGAAGGGTGCTGCCTCCTCGCGTGCCAGGGTAAACGTTTCCTCAAACTGATCCACGATGAGAAGGTGGCGCGAGGTGAGAGAGCAGAGTTCCGACGAGGTCGTTCAAGGTGGTGAGCGGCGTGACTCCGGGGCGCATGGGGTGAACCTCCCACTCGCCCGAGCCGAAGCGGTGACTTTTGTGCAAGGCGGGAATAACCCCCGCAAAGACGAGGGATGATTTACCACTACCAGAAGCGCCGATCCACCGTGAGGAAGGGATACAGAAACAACTCGTTGCCACGATCTCCGCTGCCTCCGCCTCGCGTCCAAAAAACAGGTCTGCTGCTCTGTGACGAAAGTCCGCATACCAGGGTAGGGACACGCGGGGAGTTCCGGGGCGTCGGGTCGGGGGCACTTTCAGATCCCTGCAGAGCCGTGCGATGGCGGCGTCCCACGTGGCGGGGTCGGTGGCATTGAGGAAAGTACGGAACGAAAGATGGAGCGGTAGCCGTGGGGTAGGTTTTCAGCAGCAGAGAAATCACCGGCTCAGATGCCGCTTTCCTCCCCGTATTGATTGGCAAGTAGCCTCACAAAGCGTGCTGGGTCATCGGCAAGATAGGCGGGGGGCAGAGGACCAACAGCGTGCGCTGGCTCTGTTCCACGGCGAGCGGTCAAATTCTTCCAGGCGTGGGTTGCCGAGGGCAAAGGTAGACTCTGTGTGGACCTTTACGCCTGCCGATTCGAGCGCATCCAGCAGGATACCTTCAACCCACGCCCTATCCTCGGTAGCGTAGGAGACAAAAAGATCAAATTCAAAAGTGTGCTGGTTGGGCATTAGGGGATACCTCAACGACTGCACTTTAATGCAACAATTTAATATCAAGATAAAGCAAAACCTGTAAGAAGTAAAGTGTCTTTTTTATCCCTCCCATCGCCGCTACTCTCACAGCGCCCCCCCACTCGGCTAGCACGCGCCC